>NZ_JAMXBH010000033.1 GCF_023913735.1 Pseudarthrobacter raffinosi | reverse complement strand
CGGCAGAGTCATATGGTCGTTGCAACGCTCTGATTGATGGAGCGTTTAATGGTCAGGTCATTTCCTCTGAGTACCCGCACCGAGTTCATTGACCTTGTGTGTGGGGGGATGTCGATTTTCGCTGCCGCCCGGCGTGTCGGGGCTGTGCACCAGACCGGGCGAAACTGGTGGGCCCAGTCTGGCCACATGATGAGTTTGAGCAAGGGCAGCGTTGGGGGTCTTGCGGATCCTGCACCGGCGACGGACGGCCCAGGTGGCCGGACGCTGGGAAGGGTGGAGCGGGGGATGATCCAGATGGGCCGACGATGTGGGCTCAGCTACGCCGAGATCGGTAAGGCCATAGGTCGGGACAAGTCAGTGGTTTGGCGGGAGGTGAAACGGAACACCAGCGCGGATGGGGTTTATTACGCCTCGGCCGCCCATACGAAGGCGCATCAGGCCAGGCGCCGGCCCAAGCCGCTCAAGCTTGTCGAGGACGAGGATCTGTGCCGGCTGATCGCGGTGTGGATGGATGACGGGTGGAGCCCGAAGCTGATCTCGTCGATGTTGGCGTTTTACTTCCGCGATGACCAGACTATGCAGGTGAGCCACGAGACGATCTACCAGGCACTGTACGTCCAGGCCCGCGGAAGTCTGCGGGCAGACCTGGCCGAGAAGCTCAGCCTGAAACGGAAACAACGCGTCCCGCACACCGCTGACAGGACCAAGAACAGCCCTTACAAGGAGGCGTTCAAGATCAGCGAACGCCCGGCCGAGGTCCAGGACCGGGCCATCCCGGGGCACTGGGAAGGCGACCTCATCATCGGCTGCGACGGGACCGCAATCGGCACGCTCGTGGAACGCTCGACCAGGTTCACGATCCTGCTCCACCTCGCGGGGGACCACACCGCGGAGACCGTCGCTGCGGCGATGATTCGGGAGATGGGCGAGCTTCCGGAGCACCTGCGCCGGTCGATCACCTGGGACCGCGGAACGGAACTGGCCGAGTACGCCCAGATCCAAACCGCGCTCGAAACCACGCTCTACTTTTGCGACCCGCACTCGCCCTGGCAGCGCGGGACAAACGAGAACACCAACCGGCTCCTGCGGTTCTGGTTCGAGAAAGGCTCAGACCTCTCCGTTCACACCCCAGAGGACCTCCGCAAGGTCGCCGCGAAACTCAACCGCCGACCCCGGCCCACCCTCAACCTCGAAACCCCAGCCAACCGGCTGAACCAGCTGCTACAAGCGGCATAACCACCCAGCGTTGCTTCCACCAGTTGACTTTGCCTTCAAAACACTGCCGTCATCTGCCATTTGGACGGGGTTAGTGCCAATGCCGTTCGGTTAAGGTCTGCACGGTGATGTCAACCCGTATCCCGGCGTTGCGTTCAGGTGAATAGGCGCAGCCCTTGTTAGAAGTGAANCCGACCCCGGCCCACCCTCAACCTCGAAACCCCAGCCAACCGGCTGAACCAGCTGCTACAAGCGGCATAACCACCCAGCGTTGCTTCCACCAGTTGACTTTGCCGGCTCAAAACGACACTTACTGCTACCTAGTTGGGCGAGCAGCGTTACTTGTTGAGCAGGTGCACGTGGTCCGGGGTCAGCTCGGAGATCTTGCTTACGCCCAGCAGCGCCATGGTGCGGGCCATGTCCTTCTCGAGGATCTGCAGGGTGCGGTCCACGCCCGCCCGGCCGCCTGCCATCAGGCCGTACAGGTACGCGCGGCCGATCAGCGTGAAGTCGGCGCCCAGGGCCAGTGCCGCGATGATGTCGGCGCCGCTCATGATGCCGGTGTCCAGCATGATGGCCGCGTCCGAGTTGTCCTTGGTGAAGGCCTCCTTGACGCCCGGCAGCAGGTGGAACGGGATGGGCGCGCGGTCCAGCTGGCGGCCGCCGTGGTTGGAGAGCACCACGCCGTCGGTGCCGTGGTCCACCACCTTGCGGGCGTCCTCAACGGTCTGGATGCCCTTGACCACGAGTTTGCCCTTCCAGGTTTCGCGCAGCCAGTCCAGGTCCTCGAACGTCAGCGTGGGGTCGAACATCGAGTTGATGAGGTCGGCGACGGTCCCGGTGTACCGGGATAGCGAGGCAAAGGTCAGCGGCTCGTGCGTGAGGAAGTTGAACCACCAGGCCGGGCGGTAGGACGCATCCAGGACGGTCTTGATGGTCAGCGCCGGTGGGATGGTCATGCCGTTGCGGACGTCGCGGAGGCGGGCGCCGGCGACGGCGGTGTCCACGGTGACCATCAGGGTGTCGTTGCCGGCCTTGGCGGCGCGCTCGATCAGTTCGAGCGAACGGTCGCGGTCCGTCCACAGGTACAGCTGGAACCAGTTACGGCCGTTCGGGGCGGCGGCGGCCACGTCCTCGATGGACGCCGTGCCCATGGTGGAAAGGGTGTACGGAATGCCGGCGGCCTCTGCTGCCTGCGAGCCGGCGTATTCGCCTTCGGACTGCATCATGCGGGTGAAGCCGGTGGGGGCGATGCCCACGGGGAGCCGTGACGGCTTGCCCAGGATGTTGGTGCTGAGGTCGATGCTGGAGACGTTGCGCAGGATGCCGGGCCGGAACTCGATGTCCAAAAAGGCCTCGCGGGCGCGGCGCAGGGTGATCTCGCCCTCGGCGGCGCCGTCCGTGTAGTCGAATGGGGCCTGCGGGGTGCGTCGCTTGGCCATGTCCCGCAGGTCCCAGATGGTGCTGGCGCGCTTGAGCCGCGCTTCCTTGCTGAACTCGGGCTTCTTGAACTGCATCAGCGGGGCCAAGTCCGAGTACTTGGGGATGCGGCGCTTCAGCGCAGCCGGCACCGCTGAAGCGGCCGGACTCGGCGCGGTGGCGGTGGAGGCCGGGACGTCCGTGGCATCCGGGGCCGGCGTGACCTCGGGGTTGTTCGGCTGGATGGTGTGGGTCATGGCTGCCTCCGTTGGTGGGCCTGGCGCAGGGGATCGGGCTGTGGTCTAACCACACTCTAGGCTATGTGGTCCAACCACATCAACTACGATAGCGATATGCGTACGCACCAGCTTGTCCTGACCTGGATCGAAAAGCAGCTCTCCGACGGACAGCTCAGTGTAGGCGGACGCCTACCCTCGGAACGGACGCTCGCCGAGCAGCTGGCAGTTTCCAGGACTTCGGTGCGCGAGGCCATCCGGATCCTGGAGGCCATGGGCGTGGTCCGGGCCGGGGTTGGCTCCGGCCCGGAAGCGGGAACGGTGGTGATTTCGGATCCGACGGCGGCGCTCGGCTCCGCGCTGCGGCTCCACGTTGCCACGCAGCATCTGCCCGTGTCCGACATCGTGGAAACACGCATCCTGCTGGAGACCTGGGCGGCTGCCCGGGCCAAGCCCGACGCTCCGGAGCTGGACCTGGCCGCCACGCTCCTGGGCGAGATGGACGCCGTCGAACGCGTTGCCCGGACGGCGGATGACTTCCTGGCGCTGGATATCCGGTTCCATCTGGCCCTCGCGGACGCCGCCGGCAATGCCGTGGTCAGTTCCATGATGGGCTCGCTGCGCGAATCCATCCAGGGCTACACCGCCCGGTTTACGGCCAATCTCCCGGACTGGGATGCCACAGCGTCGCGCCTGCAGGCGGAGCACCGGGAGATTCTGGCCGCCATCAGGAACGACGACGGCGCGCGCGCGGCCACACTGGTGGCTGCCCACATCGAGGGGTACTACCGCGAGGGCGGGGTCGGGCGCCCGGCGGAGGGCTGACCCGGCGTCGACATGGCAGTTCGCGGAGGGAATCGGGGCAACTCAGCCGTGGGCCGCAGTACGTGGCGCCTTGGCGGGCCCGCTGCTGGCCCGGATTTCCAGGCGCGGCTGGTACCGGCTGCCCGGGGCGTCGTGGTCTTCCTTGCGGATGAGTGCCCGCAGTTCACGCCAGGCCTGGCCGCCAAGCTCGGCAATCGGAACCGCCGCGGTGGTCAGGGTGGGTGTGGTGTAGCGGGCGAACGGGATGTCGTCGAAGCCGGTGACGGAGATGTCGCCCGGAACGTCCACGCCGCGTTCGTGCAGGCCGCTCATCAGGCCCATGGCCACGAGGTCGTTGAAGGCCAGGATGCCGGTGGCGCCGCTGGCCAGGACCGAGTCCACCGCCCCGTGGCCGGTATCGAAGTCCGAGCCGCCGTCGAGCATGGTGACGGCCACCTGCGGGTGCCGGGTTTTGAACGCCTCCAGGCCCTCGAGCCGGAGCCCGTTGGAGGCGCTGCCTGCCGGGCCGGCCAGGAAGGCCAGGCGCGTATGGCCGAGGCCCACCAAGTGCTCGGCGAGGTCCTGGACTCCCTGCCCGTAGTCCACCACGAGGCTCGGAATCCCGGCCGCCGCCGTCGTCCGGTTGATCAGGACGAGCGGGTGCAGCGACGGGGCGATTTCCTCGAGCTCGGCATCGCTCATACGCGGGGCGCAGAGCACCAGGCCGTCGCAGCGCCGGCGGGCCTCGCCGGCCAGGATGGCTTCTTCGCTGGAGACTTCGAAGGAATCGGCAATCAGCACGCGGTAGCCATCTTCCGCCGCGGCCCGGCTCAATCCGCGCAGGATCGCCTGGAAGGTGGGGTTGGCGAGGTCGGGCACCACAATGCCGATGGTGTCCGTCTTGCCCAGCGCGAGGCTGCGACCCACGGGATTGGGTTGGTATTTGAGCTCGACGGCGGCCGCCCGCACCCGCGCCGCGATGTCCGGGTCCACGGTGAAGTTGCCGTTCATGACGCGCGAAACAGTGGCGTGCGAAACCCCTGCCTTCACGGCAACGTCCGCAATGCCGATCCTGCCGGTTGCCGATTTCCTGGCCATGGCCCTGCCTTTCGTAAGTCCCGGTCCCCGTGATTACCGGCGCCCGTGGGACAGCATACAACGCTCTCGGAAACCGGTTTCCATTCGTTCGGCGCGCCGGATGAGGGCTGTGCCGCCGCAGAAACAGGCCTTTCCGTCAGAAAGCGCTTTCTCTTAGAGAGGATAAGGGTTGACGGGACCGCGAGTCTATTGATAGAAATCATGTAGCAGCACTGAGAAAACGCTTTCTCGCTTGCCAGTACCACAGCCCAGCGCACCACCAGCGGCCGCAGTCCGGCCGAGTATTGAAGCCTCCGAAAGGGACCCTCATGGTCAACACAGCCGAATCGAGTTCTGCTACCGCTGACTTCACTTCAGCGCCGGAGCCAGGCACAAGTACCAGGGCCCGCATCGCCCTCATCGGCACCGGTGGCCGCTCCGAGATGTACATCCGGGCCATCTTCGGCAAGCACGCTGATACCGCGGAACTGGTGGCCTTCTCCGATGTCAACCCCGGCCGCGTGGAGTTCTACCAGAAGCTGATCCAGGAACTCGGTGCGCCCGGACCTGTCGCTTCCTTTGACCCCGCAGACCTCACTGCCTTCATTCAGGCCAACAACATCGACCGCGTTGTGGTGACCACGCCGGACTACACGCACGCGGACTACATCGTGGAGGCACTCGAGGCGGGCGCCGACGTCGTCGTCGAAAAGCCCCTCACCATCGACGCCGAAGGCTGCCGCCGCATCACCAAGGCCGTGGCAGAAACCGGCCGCAACGTGGTGGTCACCTTCAACTACCGCTACTCACCCCGCAACAGCGCCCTCAAGGAAATCATCCAGAGCGGCGTGATCGGCAAGGTCACCTCCATCGACTTCAGCTGGGTCCTGGACACCGTCCACGGCGCCGACTACTTCCGCCGCTGGCACCGCGAAAAGAAGAACTCCGGCGGCCTGCTGATCCACAAGGCATCGCACCACTTCGACCTGGTCAACTGGTGGATCAATGACGTCCCGGAGCGCGTATTCGCCTCCGGCGGGCTCAAGTTCTACGGCGATGAGAACGCCGCCGAGCGCGGCCTGGGTCCCCGTCCGGAACGTGGAACGCCCGACGCCGGCGCGCCCGCTACTGCCGAAAAGGATCCGTTTGCGCTGGACCTGCGTGAGGATGAGCGCCTGAAGGCCCTCTTCCTGGACAACGAGCACTACGACGGCTACCGCCGCGACCAGGACGTCTTCACCGGCGGCATCACCATCGAGGACAACCTGGCACTCGTGGTGGAGTACCAGGGCGGCCCGCGCCTGAGCTACTCCCTGAACGCCCACAGCCCGTGGGAAGGCTACCGCGTGGCCGTCAACGGCACCGAAGGCCGGGCCGAACTTGTAGTGGTGGAACGTGCCGCCGTCCTCAACAGCACGGACAAGAAGACCGTGGTGGACCCCAGCGCCACCCCCATCGAGGAGGAGGACGCCGTCCGCCGCAACGGCGAACGCCTGGTGGTCCAGCGCCACTGGGAAGCAGCCTACGAGGTGCCCATCGTCAACGGCGAAGGAGGCCACGGCGGCGGCGACGACCTGCTCCTCTCCGACCTCTTCAACGGCCCCGGCGAGGACCCGCTGGGCCGTCCGTCCGGATACCTCGACGGCCTCCGCTCCGTGTCCGTGGGCATTGCCGGCAACCTTTCCTTGGAGTCCTCCCTTCCCGTCCGCATCGAGGATCTCCACCTCGGCGCAGACCTTCGCCGCGACGCCTAGTCCGCCCGAAATCCTAAAGGAACCAACATGAGCAGGATCTTTGTCACCGGCGGCTCCGGCCGTCTGGGGCGCAGCGTCGTGGCGGGGCTCTCGGCAGCGGGCCACGAGGTCATCTCGGTGGACCGCGACGCCATCCCGGCGGACCAGTTGCTGGCCGGCGTTGTGCAGGAAACCGGCGATCTGCTGGCCCCGGGCGAGGCTTTGCGCCTCCTCCGGGAGGCCAGGCCCGACGCCGTCATCCACCTTGCAGCGATCGCCGTTCCGTTCAGCGCGCCGGAGGACGTCATCTTCGCCACCAACACCCGCCTTGCCTACGCTGTCATCAGCGCGGCCACGGAACTGGGGATCGGCAAGATCGTCACGGCGAGCAGCCCCACGGTGCTGGGCTACGGCTGCCCGGCGGGCTGGCTGCCCGCGAGCTTCCCGCTGGATGAGCAAACGGCGCCAAAGCCCTGGAACGCGTACGCGCTGTCCAAACTTATCGCCGAGCAGACCGTTCAGATGTTTGCCGCGGCGCAGGGGGAGAAGATCCGCTACGCCGCCTTCCGGCCCTGCTACGTCATCTCGCCGGAAGAATGGGAAGGCGCGCCCACGCAGCAGGGCCATACCCTGGCCGAACGGCTGGCCGATCCTGCCCTGTCCGCGCCCGCTCTGTTCAACTACGTGGACGCTCGCGATGTGGCCGATTTCCTGGACGTGCTCCTGCAGAAGATGGACTCCATTCCGAACGGCGAAACCTTTTTTGTGGGCGCCGCGGATGCCCTCGCCACCGCATCGCTGGCCGAACTGATGCCCCGCTTCCTGCCGGGAAGCGAGGCCCTCGCCGCCGGCCTGACCGGCACCAGCCCGGCCTTCTCCATCGCGAAGGCCCGTCAACTGCTCGGCTGGGAACCCAAGCGCAGCTGGCGGACCGAACTGAAGACCGATTCCACCCTCAACGACGAGACATCCGCCGCGCTGGTAAGCGCCGGCAGCGATGCCAAGGAGACATCATGAAATTCGACGGCGTTTTGTTCTTTCCCGTCACCCCGTTCACGCCGGAAGGCACCGTGGATGTGGAGCTCCTCAAGGAGCACATCGGTTCGAGGCTGCCGTTCGGACCCGGCGGCGTGTTTCCTGCCTGCGGCACCGGCGAATTCCACGCCCTGAGCATCGACGAGGTGCGCACCGTGGTGACCGCCGCCGTCGAGGTTGTGGCAGGTAAAGTGCCAGTGGTGGCCGGAGCCGGCGGGCCGCTGGGGCACGCCATCGCCGCCGCCCGTGTTGCCGAGGAAGCCGGAGCCGATGCACTCCTGGTCCTGCCGCCGTACCTGGTCACCGGCCCCACCGACGGTTTGGTGGCGTACATCGAGGCAGTGGCGGACGCCAGCAGCCTCCCGGTGATCGTGTACCACCGCGGCAACGCCAAGTTCACAGCCGCCTCCATGGTCCGCCTCGCCGCCAACCCCAAGGTGATCGGCTTCAAGGACGGGCTGGGCGATGTGGGCCTGGCCCAGGAGATTGTGTCCGCGGTCCGCGCCACGGGGCGCGAGGACTTCGCGTTCTTCAACGGGCTCCTGACGGCCGAACTGACCCAGGGCGCCTACCGGGGCCTGGGCATTCCGCTCTACTCCTCGGCGGCGTTCGCCATGGCACCGGAGATCGCCAAGGCGTACTACGACGCCTTTGTCTCTGGCGATGAGCACCGCCGCAACGCCCTGCTGGAGGGTTTCTACGCCCCGCTGGTGCGGCTCCGGGACCAGACCCCCGGCTTCGGCGTCTCGCTGGTCAAGGCCGGCCTGCGGCTCGGCGGACTTCCCGTCGGCCCGGTCCGGCCGCCGCTGGTGGACCCCACCGAGGACCAGCTGCTCCAGCTGAAGTCCATCCTGGCCAAGGGCTACGAGCTGGCCGGCCGCTGATGAGTGCGCCCGCCGTCGAAACCGTCCGGACCGCTCCGCGCATTACCGGTCTGACCACCCGCCTCCTGACTGTCCCGCTGCGCCGCAGCTGGGGAGTGGAGGCACCGGAAAACCACGTGATCGTTACGGAGATCCAGACGGACGACGGCGGCGCGGGGCACGGTTTTTCGTGGACGCCCACCATCGGCCCGCAGGCCGTCAAAGCGCTCCTCGACTACGACATCGCGCCCTTCGTTGAGGGGCTGCCCGCCAATCCCGAGACGGTATGGGACGCGTTGTGGAAGCGGCTGCATGAGGCCGGCGGCGGGGGACTGACCACCATAGCCATGGCCGGCGTCGACCTTGCCCTCTGGGACCTCCAGGCACGCGGTGCCGGTACTTCAGTCACGGGCCTGCTGGGCCAGCGGCAGGAGTCCGCCGAGGTGTACGGCTCAGGGGTGAACCTCCACTACACGCTGGAGGAGCTGGTGGCCCAGACCGAGCGCTGGATTGCCGCGGGCCACCGGGCCGTCAAGATCAAGGTGGGCAAGCCCGATATCCGCGAGGACGCCGAGCGCGTCGCCGCGGTCCGCTCCGTCCTCGGACCGGACCGGAAGCTTATGATCGATGCCAACCAGCGGTGGGACCTGCCCACCACGTTCAAGGCCCTGGACGTGCTCGCGGAGTACGGGCTGGAGTGGCTCGAGGAGCCCCTCCGCGCGGACGACCTCTGGGCCTACCGCAGGCTGCGGAAGCATTCACCCGTGCCCATCGCCTTGGGCGAAAACCTGCACACGATCTACCGTTTCCGCGATTTCATTGAGGCGGAGGCGGTGGACATCATCCAGCCGAACATCATCCGGGTAGGCGGCATCACGCCGTTCCGGCGGATCGTGGAGCTGGCCCGGACCAACAGCATCCGCGTGATGCCGCACCTGCTGCCGGAACTGTCCGGACAGCTTGCCCTTACCCTGGCGGAGCCCACCCTGGTGGAGGACGTGGAGGACGCGTCGTTCGAACAGCTGGGCATCCTGGCCGGGCCCGCACCGGTCCGCTTCAGCAACAGCCGCCTCACGCTTACGGACCAGCCGGGACTCGGCTTCCGGTTCACGGACAACCCGCAGACCTGACAGCTCGCAATCACGACTGACCGCAGACATGACGAACAGGACTTTCCAGTGACAACTGCAACCCTTTCCCTCTCCGAGCTCACGGCCGCCGCCACCCGGGCGGCCTCCATCGCGGCTGCCGCGTCGGACGCCGAGCGCGCAGGCTGGCTCAATGCCGTCGCCGACGCCTTGGACGCCAAAGTGGCCGAGCTGGTGGAGATCGCCGATTCGGAGACCAGCCTCGGCACCGTCCGGCTGACCGGCGAGGTGGCCCGCACCTCCGGCCAGCTGCGGTTGTTCGCACGCGTGATCACCGAAGGCTCCTACCTCGAAGCCGTGATTGACCACGCGGATCCCTCCGCCACCCCGCCGAAGCCGGACCTGCGCCGCATCCTGCGTCCCATCGGACCAGTGGCCGTCTTCTCGGCCTCCAACTTCCCGTTCGCGTTCTCGGTGGCCGGCGGCGACACCGCGTCGGCCCTGGCGGTGGGCTCATCGGTGATCGTCAAGGCCCACTCGGGCCACCTGAAGCTGTCCGAGCGGACGGCCGAAGTGGTCACCGAAGCCCTGCGTTCCGCCGGAGCGCCGGAGGGGCTGTTTGCGCTTGTGGCAGGCCGTGAGGTGGGTACCGCGTTGGTGCAGGATCCCGCCATCAAGGCCGTGGGCTTCACCGGGTCCATCCCGGGCGGCCGGGCGCTCTTTGACCTCGCGGTTTCGCGGCCCGATCCCATCCCGTTCTACGGCGAGCTGGGCAGCCTGAACCCGGTGGTCATCACCGCGGCCGCGCTGGCCGAACGTTCCGGCCAGCTCGCGGCGGGACTTGCAGCATCGTTCACTATGGGCGCCGGCCAGTTCTGCACCAAGCCCGGCCTGGTCTTCATCCCGGCGGGCACCGGCTTCGCTGCGGAACTGGCTGAGGCCAGCAAGGACAAGCCGACGGCGGCCATGCTCACCACCCGGATCTCCGACGCGTACCCGGAGGGCCTGCGCAACGTGGCCGCGCTGCCTGACGTGACCATCGTCAGCGGCACCGCGGACCAGGACGCCACCCGCGACGGCGCCGCGCCCGTGGTGTTCTCTACCTCTGCCGCCAATGTCCTGGAGCGCCCGGACGAGCTGCTGGAGGAGTGCTTCGGGCCCACCACGATGCTGATCGAATACTCTGACCAGGAAGAGCTCTCCGCGGTCCTGGCCAAGGTTCCCGGCAGCCTGACCGCCACTGTCCTCGCCCGGCCGGGCGAGGACGTCGCCGGCCTCGTGGAGCAACTGTCCGGCCTTGCCGGCAGGGTCCTGTTCGACGGCTGGCCCACCGGCGTCGCAGTGAACTGGGCGCAGCAGCACGGCGGCCCGTACCCGGCCACCACGTCCCTGTTCACGTCAGTAGGCGCGACGGCGGTCCGCCGCTTCCAGCGGCCTGTCGCCTACCAGGATGCTCCGGAAACGGTGCTGCACCCGGCGCTGCGCGAAAGCAACCCGCTGGGCATCCCGCGCCGCGTGGACGGTGAGCTGCTTCTTCCGTAACTGGTCGCGGGCCATCAAGGCAGGGGTCAACTAGAAGGGTTGATCTCTGCCTTGATGGGGCATGCCACTGCCATTGGCCTGCGCCGGCGACTGCTAAGGTCAAGGTCCGAAAGATGCTCTCACCAACGGAGTGCTGGTGTGCCAGTACTTCACTTCCGGCTCCATGGTCCCGGCAGACGTACCCTCCGGTCGGGGGTGGACTCGGGCGACTACGCCATCAGGTTCGCCAGCGTGGGCGGCAGTCCATGGATGTCCGTGCGGATCCCCTGCGCTTCATATGCGCTTAGAGTCACCATTGTCGGCCAAGCCATCACGCCTGATCCGGGAACGCTGGAGAGTTTTGTGGGCGCCTGCGGCTTCCCGTGGGACGAGGAGCAGGAGCGGATGGCAATGTAACTCCAGGACCCGCTCCAGTTCGTGCAACGGGAGACCGGTATCGTCCTGCAGAACCCGGAATGGGGAGTCACTCTGTTCGACACCCCATACGACGCTGCCTAGGTTTCCTCCTGCGACGCGTGCCGAGTCCGAGCCACAGCATGCTCTGGAGAGCGATACAGGGACCGGACATCGCCATCACCCGAGCATCCTTCTTCATGTGTCCCGTATAGGGTTCCCTCACCGGGCATTTTTGCGGGCGGGTCTTACGGGAATGGACCGGCCGCGGAAACGTGGCGATCGCGATCCGGAAATTTGAGAAGTGTTTGCTCCGGTGGGGGACCGGCTTACGAACCCCCACAGCAGTTCGGCGGCGGTGCGACCGGATGAGTCCGTGTCATAGCTGCAGCTCCCCGTAAGCTCTGCCGCGCCAGCTGCGGAAGGCGCTGTTCCCACAAGTCGCGGCACCAGACACGAAGTATCAGGTCAGCCAGTTTAGCTCCATTGGGCCAGGCAGCGTTCGACTTTGCCGCCATCCTGGTGGGTGTCGTTGTCGTCGGAATCCTCGCAGCTGGTGTCCTGAACCGCCGTCTTCGGCGTCATCCTGGCCCCATGGATAAGTCCTTACAGGGTCCGCGTTCCAGGAACGCGGACCCTTGGGTGGTGCAGCAGAGAAATTATGTGATGGTGACACCAATCAGCGTCACAGTTACCACTGCCCGACCGAACGGCTTGTCGCCGACATAGGTGAGCAGCTGCCACTGGACATTGGTTACGTCCGGGCCAGAATTGACGCAGTACTCATGCAGCCCGCTCGAAAGGGGGAATGTCTGGGACGTCACCGACTCATAGGCTGACAAGGTGAGCAGATGCTCCCCGCTGGCCCGGCCGGTTATATCCACCGAAACGGTGACGCACACCGAGGTGGACCCCTCTTCCATCACCTCGCTGTTTGACCAGAATGAAGCAACTTGTCCCGAATTGACCTTCTTCAGGGTGACGGTCAAACCGTCGCTGCTGATGGTTGCCGACGCATGAGCCGGCCGAGTCACGCCACAGGTGCCCCATTGCAAGTTCGTGGACGTGAGGACTTCGCCAATACATGGTCCTTCGACGGCCGCATTGGCCGCGGCGGCCGAGAACACGATACAGAATGCCGTGCCGATGGCTGCGAGGATGGCTACAAGCTTTTTCATGGAACATCTCTTTTCTAAATCTGTTATGTCACCGATGTCCTGCGACATAACAGGTTCAACTGAGTACCCGCCAAGGAGTTACTGTGTGGTGCACCGCCCTGGGGAATTCAGACTGCAATTGGGCTTCAATAATCAGAGCCTCCAACAGTTGAGGCATGCCCACTCGCACAAGGCCATGGACTGGGTATACTGATCAACCGGTAGGCGTCCTTTGGCGCTTATGATCTCAATGCCAAGCGAGCGAATGAAAACCCGTTCCGCTCAAGGTTTCCCCTACGGACGGACTTTGGCCCGCTTCCATCGACAAGCTGCGGTCCAGCCGTTACTTTTCTCCACGCGGCCTTGCGTACGATTTTTTCCTTTTTCTGAAGCGACCCCTTGTACGGCGCGATTTTCGGCCTCGTCGTCCTGAAGCTGCTGCTCGGCACCGTCCTGCTTGCCGGGCGCCGTCGCCCCGCACCCTGACGGCCACAGCCGCTCACTGACCCAGGCGAGTCGGGTGGCAGTCCCCCGCCACCGGACTCGCCGCCTTCCGCCCGCCGATTTTCGACAAAGGCTGAGATGATGGGAACCGAACTGCCCCACTGTCTGATCATCACCAACCCCGAAGACCTGGCCGGGGGCGCCCGCTCCTGCCGATAGGAGCACAGCGTGTCCAGACCCGGACTGCGAGCGGCGGCTGCGGTGGTCCTCGCACTCGTCGCGTCGTCTTGCGCAAGCAGCACCTCGAGCGAGGCCCCGGACTTTACCCCGCCTCCGAGGGCGAGCACTACGACACCGGAGAGTCCGCAACCCCCGCCGAGTCAGCCATCCAGCGCGCGAGAGCCGGGCACCACGATCACCACAGCCGCGAGCGACTTCGGCCAGATGCTCTTCGATGCCAAAAAGCAGGCCATCTATATCTGGGAGAGTGAGGAGAGCATCAGGCCGGAGTGTTACGACGACTGCGCTGAAGCGTGGCCACCCGTGCTGACCGACGGAGCGCCGACCGCTAGCGGCGAGGTCGACTCAGCGCTGCTGGGGACGACGAAGCGGCGGGACGGCACGACCCAGGTCACCTACAACGGGCATCCGCTCTACTTCTACGCGCACGAGGGGCCTGGCGAGGTGAAGTGCCACAACGTCTCGACCCACGGGGGGCTCTGGTGGGTCGTAGATCCGGACGGGATCCGAGCCCCGTAGCTGCAGTGCAGGCGGAGCCGAATCGGCGGCGCATCCTGCAGCTACGTGGCGTGGGCTCACCATCCGGGGACTGGCTGCGCCTCGTGAAACTCAATGGTGCAGCCACCAGGGATGTTGAGGTGGGGGTGAGACTTGGCCAGCTCACGGCGGCGAGTACCAGGTCGCCAAAGATCGTCGCCGTTTGGCGAGACGGTGACGGCTTGCGCTGCGTTTTACCTCCTTGCGGACGCTGTCGCGAGCTCATCAGACAAGTCGACCCAGCCCATCTCGACACCGAGATGATTCTTGGATCAGGTCAACCCGCATTGCTGCGAGAAAGGCTGCCAGCAAATGAATGGACAGAGCCGCTGGCGTCTGACTGAGGCGCACCGTAGACCGATCCCCTAGCGGACCGTGCCGCAGAGGGTTCGGCTTTCGGAACATTAAAGCGGCGCGTTGCCTGGCGCTGTCTGCTCCGCTGTCCGTGTCAGGAACCGTCCCGCCCGGCGGAAGTCACGACGAGGAGCCCAAATGCGATCACTGTCACTCCAACGCCAAGTGCCATCAGCCATGCGGCAAGTGTGTCACCGCGCAGGGCAAAGTTGATGGCTTGAGGAATGAACGTGAGCGGAAAGAACGGTGCAAGGACCAGTTGGGTGGCAAGACCCTTTCGAAGTTGCACCGCCGCGGCCCGGATAACCGAGAGATGCTCCGAATTTATAGGTGCCTTCCCTGCAATCTGACGCCGGACCTGCTTTGTTCCTCGCTTTCCAGGGAAAGCAGCACGTTGACCCTCCCCGGCTTGGCCGCGGGTACCACCTTCTTCGCGTTATAGACCAGCCCACCAACCACGACACCCAGCACCGCAAGGAGGAACGCGAACGCCAGATATGTCGGCCAGTCCGACAGCGTGCCACGGAGACCTAAGATCCCGACTGCGGTCCCGACCGCCACCATGAACAGTCCCGCCGGAAAGTAGCGCGTGAAATAGGTCTTCACGGCTTCACCCAGGCCGTTGTCTTCTATGCCCTGGGCTCTTCTTATGGCATGTGCCCAGCGGTCGTTCGACTCAGCCATGAGATCGTCTATCCCGCTCATCGTCTTCTTCCCCAAAGCACAAAACGCCGACAAGACGCCAATGAAAACCTGCTGATGCGTCATGTTCAGATCCTCAAATCCTGAACTATGTGTGCCAATAAGCCAATGCTCCACGCCTGCTGTTCCTGGTCAACAAGTCCGCTCAGGCGGCAGTTTTGTCGCGGATTCGGCGGTCTCCTCAGTCAGGGCAGCGATGATTCGCCAGCGGACCATTCCCTAGAGGGTTCGGCTTTCGGAACATTAAGTGCACGTGCCAATTGAAGCTGCGCAGCCGGCTGTATGCCGACCCTAATTGGACCGGCTACGACGCGCCATACCAACTCTTATCCGCGAAAACGCTGAAGCTGTCCCGCCGAGGGTTCCCCTTATGGGACAAGTTAATGGTCAAGCAAACTCTCAGCAGTCTCCCGGAGATAGTGCCTCCGCCGCCTGCCGCGAGGATGCTGGTCGTGAGCTCAGCGGGCGGTGTCCATCCGGTCACGCGCGCAACTCACAACGGCGGACAAATCGAGCCCGTAGGTCGGCCCGTCGCCTGAACCGTACTCCTCGAGTCGGGCCGCACCGCGCTCGAAGAGCCGGAGCGCGCCAACGCTGTTCCCCCGGGCGGCGTGGGTGAGCCCGACGCAGATCTGGGCAAGACCTTGCCAAAGGTTGCGTTCTTGGGCCGGCCCAGCTTTCCATCGGGCCTCAAGTACCTCATGCGCGGCGAAGGGCCGGCCCGCTTCCACCAAGCTCCGGGCCGAGACCAACGTCTCTGCCGGCGGCAGCGGCTCCTCGGAGACCGGCTCCACGCCAGCGCTTCCGTACGGCAGCGGCCGTCCAAGAGCGTCACGTGGCCGGGCCTGCCGCGGGCGCCTTGAAGCATCGCGATCCCTGTCGCCGGTCATTGCAGTTTCCGCTCTGAGCGTCCGTGGACCTTACTAACCTTCATCTGCCCAATGCTACGGCTCGGCCCTTCGAACATCCGTTCCACTGCAAAGGATGCCGTGGGGACGGCGGCCGCGAGAGAAGAAATGATCACCTCCATATCCTGCCCTCGAGCCATGCACTTCGCTCGGGCCGCGTGCTTTGAATTCTTGGTGTGCGTTCAAGGATCGGCTTACGGGCGGTGTCAGTCCTTCTGCAGTTTCTCGGCGAGCATTACGAGGATTCCGCTGGGACCGCGGAGGTACGTGAGTTTGTAGACGTCACCGTAGGTCGCTACGCCGCGTAGCGGATGGCATCCGTGCTTCGCAGCTATCTCAAGGGCTTTGTCGATGTCGTCGACCGAGAAGGCCACGCGGTGCATTCCGATGTCGTTGGGACGAGTTGGATTCGACTCGATCGCTTTGGGGTGGATGTATTCGAAGAGTTCCAGTTGACCCTGACCATCCGGGGTTTGGAGCATCGCAATTTTCGCGTGGTTGCCATCAAGCCCGACGGCAGTGTCGGCCCACTCGCCGCTGACGGTGTCACGGCCGACGACCGTGAGCCCGAGGTCGGTGAAAAAGGCGATTGTTGCTTCGAGGTCGCGAACGGCGATACCGACGTTCACAAATTTGATGGCCATGCGTTGAAGCTACCAAGGCGGACCGATTAGCTCCAGTGGCGAGCCGGGATTCGACTCAACAAGTTCCGGGACGATTGCCCCAAGCCGATGGGCTTACGGAACGATGAAGACGCTCAGCCGCCGAAACGTCAATGAGCGAGGCGGTCTTGCTTGCCCTGCATCCTGTCGCCACACTGAAACCATGCACTGGTCCCCGGATCCTGATGCCCTGCGAGGCCGAGTTGCAGTTGTCGCAGGAGCGACCCGAGGCGCTGGACGCGGCATAGCCGCTGCTCTGGGTGAAGCCGGGGCGACGGTAATCTGCACTGGACGCAGCAGCGCGGCCGGCAGAAGTAGGTCGGACTACGACCGGCCCGAGACCATTGAGGAGACAGCCGATCTGGTCACGCAGCTTGGCGGCGCCGGAGTCGCCATCCAGGTCGATCATCTCGACTCCGAAGAGGTCCGAAGCTTGGCCCAGCGGATCCGAACTGAATATGGCGGTCTCGATGTGCTGGTCAACGACATCTGGGGTGCTGAGGTCCTGAAAGGTGGCCCAGCCGAGTGGAATACCCCTATCTGGGAGCACGACCTAGACAAAGGGCTGCGCATCCTGCGACTAGCCATTGACACTCATATGATCACCTCGCACCATCTGCTTCCGCTGCTAATTACCAAGCGTGGGGGTCTTCTCATTGAGGTCACCGCACGGAGTCACGGCGATCGCCATCACGCCTGGATGGCTACGGTCGGAGATGATGCTCGATAGCTTCGGAGTCACCGAAACCAACTGGCGCGACGCTTTGGACCCATGCCTGGTCGGCGGAACCCCACGCGCCCCCGCAGGTTTCGCTTTCTCGGAGTCACCCCGCTATGTCGGTCGGGCCGTAGCTGCGCTGGCAGCGGACCCTGACCGCGCGAAATGGAATCAGCAGTCGGTCAGCTCCGCTCAACTTGCCAGAGAGTACGGATTCACCGACATAGATGGTTTGCAGCCCGATGGCTGGAGCGCGCACTAACCAGGCAGCTGTGTCCTGACGCTGCCAGGACACAGCTGCCTGGTCGCTGCACAGAGTCGTCACTCATCCTCTAACCATGCGCGCGTGTGGCGCGGGCCTGAAAGGATCCGGGTCTTCGCGCAGGGCCCGGGCCGCGTTGTTGGAGTCGAGTGCGTTAAACTGCGCCGGCCCATCGACTTCCGCTGGTGGCGCGATGGATTTCCCGGGAACGTGCGTGAAGGTCAGCAGCCGGAATGCGCCGGACTTCACGAACCTGGACAGTGACGTCACGTGCCTCCGGCGGCGTGGCCCGCCTCTCCGTCGGGGAAACATCGGCAATCAGTCCCATGCCGGCGTACTCACGCACGGCGGCGATCCCGGCAACAGCTGCGGTCTTGTTGTCAAAGGCCTTGGACACTGCCATCACGGTGCCATCCGGCGCGGTCAGGCGGAACCTGAAATACGACTCCGCGTCAATGAACAGTTCGAACATTCCGGCCATAGCAAATCCTCCCGGTCTGCGGGATCCGCCCCGCGGCGTCGTTGCCACGGAGCAGAAACGGACGCGCCGTTGCGTCCCCTTCCCGCTGGTTTTGTCCTGCAATCCAAATGATGAGTTCATCGCGTGCTCAATGAGTCTCGCTCAAGACAGCCTGTGCCACAAGACCCCCCGTTCGATCACCGACCCTAGGGAAGCCCCGGGACGACCGTCCCGGGGCTTCCCTATCCGTCTAACGGCAGGGCCTACAGCTGCAGCGTCACAGGCCGCTTGAGGCCGTTCACGGTGGTGGCGGGCCAGCGGTCATCCATAGTCAGGACTTGCATGCCGGACTCGGTGAGCTGGACGGTGTCCTCGATCTTTACTCCGGGTCCCGACGGGTTCCAGGTGAACGGCTGGTTGAGCACCACGGTGTCGGTGGCGGCGGTGGTGACGCGCGGATCCCGTCCGGCATAGCCTGCCGGTCCGCCCTGGTGGTGCTGCTCCCACTGCTCCGCGCCGAAACCGTGGCGGACGTAGGCCGCTTTTATCTCGCTGAAGACGTGGTCCAGCCGTGCTCCGGGGACCGTTGCATCGAAGATGTCCGCCTCAACGGCCGCGATCCGGGACTCTGCGTCGAGCTCTTCAGGGGTGCCGGCGTCGAACCTTACCCAGCGGGTGATGTTCGCGACCAGGCCGTCCCGGCGGGCGCAGACCACGGCCATGGCGCGGCGTCCGAGGGGCGCGTGCGTGGCCAGCGGGTGGCGGAAGTCGCTCCGGGAGCTGCCGTTGCACAGGAGTACCAGCGGCTCCGCGCCCGCTCCAACCACGCGGGCGGCCAGGGCGGAGGCCAGTTCGAATTCGGTGGTGTCCGGCCGGGCGGTGGACAGTACATCGGTCATGATGCGGGCCAGCTCCGCGCTGAGATGGGCGTAGCGGGTGGACTCGCCGGGCAGCAGTTGCTGCCGGGCAGCTCTCAGTTCAGTGGCCACGGAGGCCTCGGCCAGCGGTGTCCCGGCGCCCCCTCCGGAAGAACGTCCGACGGCGGCGGCGCCCTCGTGCAGGTTCCCGTACCAAGGCACGGTGTGGAGGGCCACCCCGGCGGGGAGCTCCTCGGCCGCAATCCGCCCGGCCTCGTTGTTGAACGTCACCAGGTGGTCGCCATCCCGGTCCACCAGCAGCGCGGCGATGGGGTCGCCGGCCAGGCTGATGTGGACACGGCTGCCGTCCAGGTACCAGGCCAGCGCCGTGTGCGTGGTCAGAAGCAACGAGTCCTGCCCCTTGGCATCGAGAATGTCCATTACGCGGCGCCGCTTGATGGCACGGTCCGCAGTGGAGGCGGGCGCCGCACGGCGGCCCTGGTCCGCAAACGTTGCGGCTGCAGTCAGCTGCGACGGCGGTGTAGCAGCGGTGGTTGTCTGGCTCACGAGCTGTCCCCCTGTGTGTTGATCAATGTCTCGATGTCTTCGGTACCCAAAATTCCGTCGGCGATAAGCACGGTCACGCTGCGGCGAACCGGCACACCGGGTTCGGCGATGACCGGCGCGTCCCAGGCCAGCGACTGGCCAACTCCCGCGTATCCGTCCACCCGGACGAACCACGGGTCCGTTGAACCCGCCGCGGCGACGAACACGAGCGTGGCCGCGCCGTCGCGAACGGCGCCAGTGCGAGTGCCGCCGTCGAGCGTTCCACCCGTGAAACCGCCCGACCAGGCGAGCCACGGCGTTACACTCCCGTGCACGGCGGACTCACCCACCCCCGCAGGCGTCCAGACGCTCGCCCCGGAACATTCGGGAAGGCGCCAGAAGAACCCGCCGTAACCGCCCCCAACACGGCCGTTGGAACCCGGACTTCCCAGGCTCACGGGCTGGTTGCCGGAGGGGGAGAGCGCGAAGTCGAGGGTGAGGCGCCAGGCGGAAGGCCCGACGGCGGCCCACGTCCAGGTGCGCTGCTCGGTCAGGATGGGTGCGCCGTCGGGGCCGTTCCAGGCGAGGTTCTCGGTCAGCTCGCCCTCGGCGGCGGACGGTTCGCCGGGAGACGGTCCGCCAGCCCGGACGATGCTGCCGTGGTCGGGGCGCCAGACGTACTCGCCGGCCGCCCGGGTATACGTGCGCCCGCCCCAGAAGTTGACGCCGTCCACATCCTGGAGTGCAACCCCCACG
The DNA here is from genome assembly GCF_023913735.1 of Pseudarthrobacter raffinosi. Lineage (GTDB taxonomy): Bacteria > Actinomycetota > Actinomycetes > Actinomycetales > Micrococcaceae > Arthrobacter > Arthrobacter raffinosi. The sequence continues at coordinate 7,618 of NZ_JAMXBH010000033.1, read as the reverse complement.
CCCAGATGCCACACGTGGTCCAGCGGCTGGTGGTCCGTCACAACGGTCCCGGCCAGGGTACGGACGGGGTGCAGGTACGGGCGGGGCGAGGACACGGCGCGGATGCTGCTGCCGTCCTGATAGTCCGCCACGGGATGCCCGGCAAGGTCGAAGGTCCGGACCGGCGGCAGGCTGCTGACCCAGGGGACGCCCAGCTCGGCAAAGGTGGCCTGCGCCTTGGTGGCGCGTTCGATCAGCGCGGCAATGCCCTGGACCACCGGGTGGGCGTCGTCGCCGTCGCCCTCCCAGCTGACATGGCCCGTGTCGATTTCGCGGGGCGCGGGGGCGGTGCGGATGGCTTCCAGCACACACATGAATGCGCCGGCATCCGGCAGTGCACTGAGCAGGGGAGTGCCGGCGGTCCGCGCAGCGAGCAGGTTCTCCAGCAGGTCGGTCCGGCCGAACGTCTCCCGGCGCTCGCCGTCTGCCGTAGTGATGACCAGTTCGTCTTCGGTGTAGAAGAATGTGATGTCTCCCCGAGTCCCATGGACCGTGACGGAAGGCCGCTGCTGTTCGGGGGCGCACAGCGTGAGCGCACACAACAGTGTGGTGCCGGCAGCTGTGCGGACGCGGATCACCGAGGTGTCATCGCTCTGAGTGTCGTTGGCGCGGTAGAGGTCCGTCTCCACGGAGGCGACGTCGGCAACCGTGTGGGCGCCAGCCATGTTCAGGGCGGTGGCCACGGCGTGCGCCAAGGCATTGGTGGCCACGCCGTCCACCACGTCGATGCCGTCCAGGCTGCGCTTTCCGGCCCACCGGGAACGCTTAAAGTAGCTCCTGGTCCGCAGCCACATGCCGGTGGCGCTGAGTCCCAGCACCTCTCCGATATCACCGGATTCGATGGTGTTCCGGATTTCCGGCAGGGCCAGCGAGCCCAGGCTCTGGAACCCCACCTGCACGAGCCTGCCGGCGGACTCGGCGGCGGCCAGCACCTCCTGGAACTGGGCCATGGATGCCACCGGCGGCTTCTCCACGTACACGTCGGCACCGGCGGCCAACGCTGCCAGGACCAGGGGAGCGTGCGTCTGGATGGGGGTGGCCAGGATGACCACGTCCGGGACCGGCCCGGCCGCCAGCAGCTGGTCCAGGGTGTTGAAGACGGCCACGGACCCGGCCAGCGTGCCCTTTTCCGGGGGGGTGGGGTCCGCCACTGCTACCAGGTGCAGGGCCCCGGCATCGTCGAGCCTGGCGAGGTTGGCCAGGTGCGATTCGCCAAAGCCGTGCACACCCACGAGGGCTACGCGCGGGAGGACTGCCGGAACGTCACCTGCCGTTGCGGAGCTAGCGGGCGCCGCGGGGGCGGATTGCTGAATCATCTGGGGTCCTCGGTGGCTAAGGGGTTGGCAGGGGCGAAAAGGCTGTGGGTGGCGGGACCCGGTGCGACGAGGGTCCCGGACAGGTAGCTGATGGCTTCATTCTGCATCTCGACCGTGAAGTCGTGCCCGCCTGGCCAGAAACTCCCGGTGTAGGAGCCGGCCGAGTGCAGGGACTCCAGGATCCGGTGGGCGTCCCGCATCCCTTCTTCTGGGAACAGCTCATCGGCCAGCGCGTACTGCACCAGTAGTCCGTCGGCGCCGGATCGTCCGGTTAGTTCCGGCCAGTCGCCCAGCTTCCAGAGGCCGGGGGTCTGGAGCAGCCAGGAATGGGCATCCAGGTAGGCGGGCAGCAGCGACTGGAACGTGGTCATCATGCACGTGACCACGTAGTTCCGGATCCGCGGGCTGAGGACCGCCAAAGCCACGGCCCGGCCGCCGCCACCGGAGAACCCGATGCAGCCCAGCCGCTCCGCATCCACCCCGGGCAGGCCGGCAAGGATCTCCAGGGCGGCCAGGTCATCGTGGGCCACCATCCCCGCCAGGCTGGTGCCCAGCAGGCCGGCGGCCTTGGCCACGGTGTCTTCATGGATTCCCGCAGCGGCGTTGTACAGTTCGGCATCGGAAGATACGACGCCGGCCTCCCGCCATTGCGACTTCCTCGCCTCCAGCGCGGATTCCGTCCGCCACGGCGGGGTGGACAGATCGAAGCGCCGGCTGCCCCATGCGAAGGCGTCGTGGGCCAGGACGGCGAAGCCCCGGCGGGCGACCTCCGTGGCCAGGGCTCGCCCTCCGTAGTGCCCGGCACGGGCTTCCGCTGCGGACGGGTGGGGATCAGGAAGCGCGACCAGCCGGTCCGCTCCGCTGAACTTGTTTCCCCCGTGGCAGTGCAGGGCCAGCACGCCGGGCAGCGGCCCGGAACTCCCGGCCGGCCGGACCAGCCAGCCGGTGGTGCGGGGGCCGAAACCCAACTGCCAGCTGAGCTGGGAGGTGGTGACGCCGTCGTACGTTTCCTCCCAGTGAACGGTGACTCCCGCCGGGGGAACACCTGCCGGAACGCCCAGGGCGTCCGACAGGTCCTGCGCCGCCGGGGTGGCTGCTTGGTAGCGCGGCCGGTCACGGACGTAGGCAGGCCAGTTCTCATAGCCTGCAATTGCGCTGGGCCGGACCGGCCGGGAATCCTTGCTCACTGACCTGCCTGTTGTTCGGGTGGACGGGGAGGGTTGAAGGCGCGGCGGATCGGGACGGATGTTGAACTGTGGGTAAAGTGATCCGGTTGCAGAAAACGCTTTCTCAAAAACTAACAAAGGGCTATACAGGAGTCAAGAAACCGTTTACTTTGGTACGGAGCCGCTTTCAACGTCCCGCGTGACGGAGGCCGGATCCGGACAGCTGCACACCAAGTGAGTCCGCCGCCGGAGACGGTGCAAATATGGATCGCCCAGTGCGATCAACCCAGACGTGGAGGGCCACGATGACCAAAGGAGGCCACATGGCCGCTAGACACATACCCAGGACGCCGTGCCCGGCAGGAATGCCGGCTGCAGCGGGCCTGCTGCGTGAAACGGAGTTGCCGCAATGAGTGCCATCAGTGAACTGAGCACCCTCAAGCGCCGCAACGGCCCCATGACGGCAGCGGAGAAAAAAGCGAACGGCCGGGACAACAAGGCCGCCTACATCTTCTTGCTGCCGTGGCTGGCGGGCCTTGTTGCCATCACCGTCGGCCCGATGCTGATGTCCCTGTACCTGTCCTTCACGGATTACAACCTGCTCCAGCCGCCGGAATGGGTCGGGCTGGACAACTTCATCCGCATGTTCGCCGACGCCCGGCTGCACAACTCGCTGGGCGTGACGTTCACCTACGTCTTTGTAGGCGTCCCGCTGCAGCTCGGTGTTGCGCTGCTGATCGCGCTGGTGCTGGACAAGGGCCTGCGCGGGCTGCCGTTCTACCGTTCCGTCTTCTACCTGCCGTCCCTGCTGGGCGGTTCCGTGGCCGTTGCCATCCTGTGGAAGCAGATCTTCGGCACCACCGGCCTGGTCAACCAGGCCCTGGCCATGTTTGGCATCCAGGGTCCCGGCTGGATTTCCGATCCGAGCACCGCGCTGGGCTCCATCGTCCTGCTGCACGTGTGGACCTTCGGCGCCCCGATGATCATTTTCCTGGCCGGCCTCCGCCAGATTCCGGTGATGTACTACGAAGCAGCAAAGGTGGACGGCGCCAGCACCCTCCAGCAGTTCTGGCGGATCACGCTTCCCATGCTCAGCCCCATCATTTTCTTCAACCTGGTGCTCCAGATCATTGGATCCTTCCAGTCCTTCACGCAGGCGTTCATCGTTTCCGGCGGCAATGGCGGCCCTTCGGATTCGACGATGTTCTTCACGCTGTACCTGTACCAGAAGGGCTTTGGCCAGTTCGACATGGGCTACGCCTCCGCAATGGCGTGGTTCCTGCTGGTCATCATCGGTGTGTTCACCGCCATCAACTTCATCGCTGCAAAGTATTGGGTTTTCTATGACGACTAAGCTTGAGACGCTGCCCGCCCCGGACAAGAACACCGCCGGCGCCGGTAAGCCTACGAATTACCGCAAGCCCGCGAAGCGCCGCGAATCCCGCGGCACGCTCGCCTTCAGCAGGGCTGCCCGCACCAGGGCCTTGATCAAGCATGGCATCCTGATCCTCGCCGGCGGCCTTATGATCTACCCGCTGCTGTGGATGGTGGTCTCTTCGCTCCGTGCCAATGAACTGATCTTCCGAGAGCCTGGCCTGTGGCTCAACAGCCTGGAGATGGGCAACTACACGGACGGCTGGTCCGCGCTGACGCACCCCTTCGGGCACTATATGCTCAACTCGGCCATCGTGGTGATCGGCTCCATCCTGGGAAACCTGATCTCCTGCTCCATGGCCGCCTACGCGTTCGCGCGGCTCCAGTTCACGGGCAAGAAGCTGTTCTTCGGCATCATGCTGCTGACCATCATGCTCCCGTTCCACGTGGTGATCGTGCCGCAGTACATCCTGTTCTCCCAGATCGGCTGGGTAAACACGTTCTGGCCGCTCATTGTGCCCAAGCTGCTGGCCACCGATGCGTTCTTCGTGTTCCTGATGGTCCAGTTCATCCGCGGCATCCCGAAGGACCTGGATGAAGCGGCAAGGATCGACGGCGCCGGGCACCCGCGCATCTTCCTGCGGGTCATCCTGCCACTGATGGTGCCGGCCCTGGCCACCACCACCATCTTCACCTTCATCTGGACGTGGAACGACTTCTTCGGGGCCCTGATCTACCTGACGGATCCGGACATGTTCACCGTTCCCGTGGCGCTGCGCGCCTTCGTGGATTCGCAGTCCGCCACGAGTTGGGGATCGCTGTTCGCGATGTCCATCGTGTCCCTCCTGCCGGTGTTCCTGGTGTTCCTCTTCGGCCAGCGGTTCCTCATCAAGGGCATCGCCACCACAGGCATCAAGTAGATCCAGCGAAACGCCTTGCTCCAGCCGATGGCCCGTCCTCCAAGGGCGAGCCAATGGCGTATCCCGCTGTGTCGGGGCTGGCGTGGAACGTCCGCCAAGGCCCAAGGGAACAGGACACGAAAACATCTTGTAATACAAGTCATGTACTTGTAGCATGAGACTTAAGAAAACGCTTTCTCGTTTACTTTCCCCAATAACCAGATCAATGAAGATCGGAGTACCCAGTGGCGCTTTTTCACCGCACTGAGTCAGATGCCAAGAACCGTACGGCAGAGACGCCATCCACCGGCGCACCGCGCCGTTTCCGCAAGACGGGCGTCGTTGCCGCGGCAGCCGCCGTCGTGCTTGCCCTGAGTGCCTGCGGCGGGGGAGCCTCCCCGCAGAGCGATGGCGGACCCGTTGAGCTGCGCTTCTCCTGGTGGGGCAGCGACAAGCGTGCCCAGCTGACGCAGGCCGCCATCGCCGCCTTCGAGGCCGAGAATCCCAACATCAAGATCAAGCCGGAGTATGGCGACTGGAGCGGATACTGGGACAAGCTGGCCACCCAGGTCGCCGCCAACGACGCCCCGGACATCATCCAGATGGACGAGAAATACATCACGGAGTACTCAACCCGCGGTGCGCTGCTGGACCTCTCCAAGTACGAGATCGACACGTCAAAGCTGGACGAAGCAGCCCTCAATGCCGGCAAGAGCGAAGACGGCCTGACCGGCATCGCCGCCGGCATCAACGCGGCCACCATCCTGGCCAACCCGTCCGTCTTCAAGGCTGCAGGCGTTGAACTTCCCGACGACAAGACTTGGACTTGGGAAGACTTCGGCCGCATCTCCGCCGAAGTCACCGAGAAGTCTCCGAAGGGTACTTACGGCTCTGCCGCCTACGGCACGGACGAGGCCTCGCTGGGAGTCTGGCTCCGGCAGAACGGCAAGTCCCTGTACACGTCCGACGGCAAGCTGGGCTTCGAGCCCTCGGACATCGCCGACTGGTGGGCTTTCCTGAAGCAGCTCAGCGAGAAGAAGGCTGTGCCGTCGGCATCAGAAGTTGTGGAAGCTGAGGCCGCAGCGCTGGACCAGAGTGGCCTGGCCACGGGCAAGAACGGGCTCGCCTTCTGGTGGTCCAACCAGCTGCCGGCGCTGGAGAAGGCTGCCGGAACCGACCTGCAGATCCTGCGCTTCCCGTCCACCACCGGCAAGGCTGCCGACGCCAAGCTCTGGTACAAGGCATCCCAGTTCTGGTCCGCCTCATCGCGCACCAAGCACCCTGAGGAAACGGCCAAATTCATCAACTTCCTGGCCAACAACACCAAGGCAGGCGAGGCCCTGCTTGCCGACCGCGGCGTCTACCCCAACTCCGACGTCCGCGCAGCCATCGAGCCAAAGCTGACCCCCGCCGATATCAAGGTGATCAAGTTCATCGACCAGATCAAGGGCGAACTCGGCGAGGCTCCGGCCCCGCCGCCGAAGGGCGCCGGCGCCATCCAGGAAATCGTCAAGCGCTACACCTCCGAGGTCCTCTTCAACCGCCTGTCCACTGAAGAAGCCGGCAAGAAGGCCGTGGACGAGATGAAGTCCGCCATCAGCTAAGTCCCGCGCCGCCGTCGGGCTCTTCCGGATGCAGCTTCTGAAGGAAGCTTCAGCAGGAAGCGTACGACGGCGAGTGGTCACCACAGTCCCGGCTGGAACCTTTGGTTCCGGCCGGGACTGTGGTGTTTTAAGGTCCGTGTACTGGGTCCTGCTATTCCCGGCAGCCATGAGTGCTAGACGGGTTCCGGTCCTCGTGGTCCACGAGCACTTTAATTCATGGGGGAGAACATGAAGGCATTCGGTTGGACCGCCGCTGCGGCAATACTACTGATATTGACCGGTTGCGCAGATGGTGTGCCCAGCGGGCATCCGACGCCGAACACACTGGAAGTTAGTCCGCCCAGTGCCGTCCCCACTGTCGGTCCGACTTCATCCGCTCAGGCCTCAGGGGCGCCGGTTCAAGCGATCACTATCCCGCTGGGCAAGCAGAAGCAGACTGGTGTCGAGGCATGGCTGACCATCAGCGGCTTTTCCGGGCCCGGAATTTTTCAAGTCGGTCGGTACCAAAGGGAGTTAGGCTGCTAGTTTTTCGGTGTTTTCCTTGGGTTGGTTGATCCATGCGTGCCCGGGTAGGGACAGGATTTTGGGGTCGCTGGTTTTGGTGAAGCGGTTGGGGTGTTTTTCCCGTGCCGCGGCGAGTGTTTCCGAGCGTTGTTTAGCGACGCCAGTGGCGAGTCCGTAGTGGACGTTGGCGGGGGTGTGCAGGCCAATGCCGGAGTGCTGGTGGTGATGGTTATACCAGTCCACGAAGCCGCTGATGAAGGACCTGGCATCGCCGAGGGACGCGAAGCGTTCCGGGAACGTTGGACCGTATTTCAGTGATTTGAACAAGCTCTCGCTGTAGGGATTGTCATTGCTCACGCGCGGCCTGGAATGGGACCGGGTGACCTCCAGGTCCGAGAGCAGCGCGGCGACGGTCTTGGACGTCATGGACGTTCCCCGATCGGCGTGCACCACGTTGGGGATGCCGTGGATGCCGAAGATTTCCTTCATCATCTCCACCGCCAGCTCCCCGGACTCGTGGGCGTGGACGTACGCGCCGACAATGTAGCGCGAATAGATGTCGATCATGACGTAGCAATCAAGGTACTTGCCCTTGATCGGTCCGGCGAGTTTGGTGATGTCCTATGCCGACCTTGGGGCTATGCCGATGATGCTGGTAATGGTGCTGGTCAACGGGGTTTTGTGGGGTTGAGATGTCGGCATAGTTGATCGGCGGT
>NZ_JAMXBH010000032.1 GCF_023913735.1 Pseudarthrobacter raffinosi | reverse complement strand
GGCGGACCACATCCTCGCCTGGGACAAGGGCGGAACCACCGGCGTATCGAATTTGGGTCAACCCTGCCCTAAACATCACCGCATGAGACACACCAGCGCCTGGGAACCCACACCAGCCACAAAGAACGAACCACCCGGCTGGATATCGCCCACTGGCCGGCACTACAAGAGTGAACACCAGGACTGGGAACCACCACACTGGCCAAAAGAACCGAAACCGGAAGGGCGCAGGACCGGGCACCGGCTCCCCACTCGGCGTGAAGGTTACGGCGATCCGGATTTTGTTCACACCGGGATATCCCTGGGCGAGGACCGCGTGGAACGGTTCCTCCACTCCACCGCCTGACGGTGCCCAAAAGCAGCCTGCGCATGCACCCTGCACCCTGCGCAGTGCCGGCCCTAGCCTGCCTCCGGGTTTTCGCCGCCGGTGATCGCAACCCTGGAGCCCGGCAACCCCGTAGCGCGCCAGAGACAAGCGGACGACGGCGGGAGGTCCCGGCGTCGTCCTTCGCACTTGAAGTGGAGCCTTCCCGACACTGACGGACGGTGGGACGATTTCAGTATGAGTGAGAAGATCGCTGACGGCCCGCAGGATCACGGCCCACACCAGCACGCCCACGCCGCTCCGACAACGCAGCAAATGCGGACCGTGGGTCAACGCCGCCGAGAGGCGGAGGAGAAATTAGAGCACCACCTCCAGGAAGCCCTCCACAAAGACGATCCGCACCACGATGCGGTGCCTGAGTCCGAAGAGGCGGGTCCGGTGGATAGCGGGGACGTTGCCGCTGTCCACCACGACGACGATTGACCGCCGCAGTGCAGAGCTGCCGCTGACTGGCCCTCAGCCATGCCCAAAATAGTAAGCATGCTTGCCAATTATCCCTAAGCACGCTTATGGTGGTGCCGCGGAGCGCGTCAACAGCCCGTCATCATTTCAATAAGTGAGGAAGCCCATGTACCTGCATACACAGCTTTTGATCAACGAAATCGCCGCCGACGAGCCTGATCCCGCTGCAGCCAACGCGCTGCAGGAGGGCCTTGGCGGGCAGTTCGGCGAGATGCGCACCATGATGCAGTACCTGTTCCAGAGCATGAACTTCCGTGGCGATCCTGCCTCCAAGCCCTATAAGGACTTGCTCCAGGGCGTCGGTACTGAGGAGATCAGCCACGTCGAGCTCATCGGCACCACTATCTCCCAACTCCTGGACGGATCTCCGCGGTACCAGGGCAAGAAGACTGATCCCGTGGATGAGCCGGGTGCCAAAGGTGCCACACCCCTGAAAATAGCTTTGGACACCAGCAATATCCACCACTACCTGGTGGGCGCCCAGGGTGCCCTGCCGGTAGACGCTGCGGGCAACCCCTGGAGCGGATCCTACGTCTACAACAGCGGCAACCTGGTCCTGGACCTGCTGTACAACCTCATGCTGGAATCCACCGGCCGGCTGCAGAAGTGCCGGATCTACGAGATGACGGAGAACAAAACGGCGCGGTCCACGATCGCGTATCTCATTGTCCGGGACCAGGCCCACGAGAACGCCTTCGCCAAGGCGCTGGAAAGCCTGGGCGTGAACTGGGGCAAAGTGCTGCCCATCCCCAAAACCAATGCCGAGCAGTTCCCCGAGGTTAAGAAGCTGCTGGACAAGAGGCTGCAGAGCATCCAGTACACGTTCAGCGCAGATAACCTCAGCGAGGCCGGAAAGCTCTACCGTGGAGCCTCGCCCTCCAATGACGGCACCGAACTCAGCACCGACGTCGCCCCCGAAGGCTTCCCCATGACCACCTCACCCGAATGCCGTGAGGAGTTCTCACCTGGGCTCGATCCCGACCTGCTCGCCTTGATCCAGGCCACCGCCGAGGTGGAGCTCAAGGAAGCAGACAGCCCGAAAGAGACCAAAGCCAAGGCTCCGGCAAAGTCCGCAAAAAAGTCCTAGGCGGGCGGATGATCTGAGGACGGACGACGGCGGGACCTCCCACCGTCGTCCGCTTTACGGTGCGCCGTCCGTCTAGCCGCCTCAGTGGTTTGGCATCTGTCCCTGAAGCTGGTGGACGCGCAGGACCACATTGCCCCGCTTGCGTCCGGTGTCCACGAAGCGGTGGGCCTCGACCACGTCGGCGAGGTTGTAGGTCCGGTCGATGACTGCCTGATACTTTCCTTCCTCCGCGAGGCCCACAAGGAAAGCGACGTCGTCGGCGGTGTATGTGAGCTTGAGGCTGCCGGCGGTGACCAGCTTGCCGCTTCGGCGGCTCTGTCCCCGTGCGCCGAGAAGTCCTTTGAGGTCGGCGATGACCAGGAGCAGGGCACCTCCCGGTGTGATGGACCCCTCCACCTTGGTGAACGGAGCGTTCCCGACGCAGTCCATAACGACGTCGTACGTTGTGTCCGCTTCGGTGAAATCATCCGTGGTGTAGTCGATGAAGCTGTCCGCCCCGAGTGATTCGACCAGTTCCTTGTTCGCTCCGCTGCACACGGCGGTGACATGGGCGCCCAGGTGTTTGGCCAGCTGTATTGCCGCCGTTCCCACCGCGCCTGATGCTCCGTTGACGAGGACAGTGTCTCCGGGCTTGATGGCCGCCAGGCCCAGGAAGTTCTTGGCCGTGAGTCCGCCGAAAATCAACGTGACGGCCTCCTCGAAGCCCATGTTCCGGGGTTTGGCGGCGATGGGCCCGTCAGCCGGGACCGAGACGTACTCGGCATGCCCGCCGAACCTGGCGCCGAGCATCGCAATAACCTCGTCGCCGGGCCGGAACGCGGTCACGCCCTGGCCGACGGAGTCGATTACGCCGGCAATGTCCATACCAAGGACCCGGGTCCGGGGGCGGAAGACGCCGAGCGCCAGCGCCGTGAGTGCCTCCAGCCCCGCGGGTACCTTGCGGCTGCGGGCGCGGTAGTCGGCGGCGCTGAGAGTACTGGCCATGACCTTGATGAGCACTTCTCCGGGCCGCGGTGGCGGCTGGGGGATCTCCTCGACGCTGACGACGTCCGGGCCGCCGAAGCGGCGGTACGTCGCGGCCTTCACAGCGAGGCTCCGGCAGCGGCCGTGGCAGTCGCCGGCTGGGTTGGATTCATGATGAACTCCCGACTTTTACACAAGGTGTACGGCGTACACCTTTCTGATGAAAATGACTGTAGGTGTACTTAGTACACTTGTCAATGGAAGATGTATATACCGTCGGAAGCAGGGAACAGTGGCTCAGCAGATTTCCGTGGAACGCCGGCCGCGGTTGAACCGGGATCGCGTGCTGCAGGCGGCCGTCTCCCTCGCTGATGAGGTGGGGATCGGCCCGCTCAGCATGCGCCGGCTCGCCCAGGAACTCGACGTGGTGCCCATGGCGCTCTACAAACACGTGGCCAACAAAGACGAGCTCCTCGACGGCATGGTGGAGGTGATCATCGGCGAGATTGATCCTCCCGTTGCCGATGTTGACTGGAAGAGCACCGTGCGGCTGAGGGTGCTCTCGGCCAGGCGCGTCCTCCAGCGCCACAAGTGGGCCCGGCCCGTCCTCGAAACGCGCACCAACCGGACCCCCGCCGTCCTGGGCTACATGGACTCGTTCATTGGCATGTTCCTCACCGGGGGCTTCTCGGTGGATCTCACCCACCACGTGATGCACGCCATCGGAAGCCGGATGTGGGGCTTCACGCAGGAACTGTTCGACTCGGCCGCCAGCGAGTCCGGCGAAGGGCCGGCTGACGTGGCGCCGGAAGTCCAGGCTGCCATGTTCCAGGAAATGTCTGCCAGCTACCCGAACGTCCTGCAGGTGGCGACTGCTGCCAGCCACGATGACGGCTCGGTTGTCGGCGGCGGCTGCGACGACCAGTTTGAATTCGAGTTCGCCCTGGATCTCCTCCTCGACGGCATCGAACGGCTGCACCAGCGGGACTACAGCTCCGCAGCCGCCCGACTCGAGCGGGGCTGACCGGGAGCGGACGACGGCGGGACCTCCCGCCGTCGTCCGCTTGCGTCCGTGGGTATCATCGGAACACCCGTCCCTTTGAGAGTGGAGTTACGCATGCAGCTCGGCGCTTTTTCGATCAGCCTCACCGTTAAGGACATCGCGGCGTCGGCTGCGTTCTACGAGAAGCTGGGCTTCACGAGTTTCGGCGGGGATATCACCCAGAACTGGCTGATCCTCAAGAACGGCGAGACCGTTATTGGCCTCTTCCAGGGGATGATTGAGAAGAACATGCTGACGTTCAACCCGGGCTGGAGCCAGAACGCGGAAGCGCTGGATTCCTTCACCGATGTGCGCGACCTCCAGCGGGAACTCAAAGCCGCAGGCACTGAGTTCGTTTCCGAGGCTGATGAAGCTATAAGCGGGCCGGGGAGCTTTATTGTCGTGGATCCGGACGGCAATCCGGTGCTCGTGGATCAGCATGTCTGACTAGGGCAGCCGCGACGCCCGCAACACCGTTGCCTCGCCAGCCCGTTCGGGCTCCAGCGGCACGGGGCTGACCAGCACCGCCGGCCCGCGGTGCAGGACGCCGTCGGAAAGTACCCGGCACCGCACACCGCCCCGCCCGCGCATTGCTTTGTGCGCCCCCGGGGCCAGCATCTCATCCATCCAGACGCAGGGATGGGCGGGCCGCCCGGCCGTGAGCCGCACCAGGTCTCCCTGGGATTCCAGAGCAAAGTCGTGCCCCAGGAGCGGAGCCAGGTGGGCGCCTCGGAGCACGACGTTGCGCCGGGTCAGGAGCGGGTCCAGCTGTGCGGTTCCCAGCTCCGCAGCGATGGCCTCGAGTGACTCGATGGCCAACGCGGTGACGGCGGCGTCCATGTGCGCGGCCTTGCCGAAGAACCGGTCCCCGACGATGCCCTTGCCCGCCACGAACTCCACCCGCCCTGCATCCGTGGTGGGGACGTCCGCGGCACCCTCGCGGGCGCGGCCGAAGTAGGCGTGCGCCGGCGAGACCAGCAGGTGCAGGACCTCCACGTCGTACCGATAGGTTTCCGTCATGCCACAAAACTACTCCGCCGCGCGGGGGCTTAAGTGTCCGTTCGCGCAGTGGGGAACGGTTCCAAACGCAAACGGACGACGGCGGGAGGTTCCGCCGTCGTCCGCTCGCCTTACTGCTATGCGGGGAGATCGCGCCTTTCGTGTGTCTGCCCGTAGGGGACATCGCGGCTGACGGCGACCGTGTAGCTGGTGAAGCTGTGCTGGGTGACCAGGATGCCGTGGCGGCTTTCCCTCATGGCGTGCTCGCGGGCCATTTCCACGGCGGTGTTGAGGTCGTTTTCGACAGTGTCAGGATCGTGGGCTGTGATTGCCAGGACGAGGTCAGAGTGGCGCTTGATCATGGTGGTCTCTTTCTCGGCGGGATCCCGGGACTCTGGGGAGGCGCAGGCTTCCGGCGCCGGGCGTGCCGGGGAGGCGGAAAGCGGTGGTTCCAGAGGGGTTGCCCGGCATCTCTGATGGGGCGGTGGCCGGCCGAATTGTCCGGCGGGCTGGATCGGCGGAAGCGTTTGTTCCTACGGATCTGTAGCCAGTGTGCCTGAAGCGATGGTCCCTGGGCAATAGGTGGGCCGAAAAAATCGGGGGAGCCTGACTAAGCGCCAGAGTACGACGGCGGGAGGTCCCGCCGTCGTACGTCTCTAGGCCTAGGCCTAGGCCTAGGCCTGGACCAGCAGGCCGGTGGCGAACATCAGTCCCATGCCCAGGACGACGCCGGCACCGGTGAGCGGGGTGAGGGTCTTGCCCGCGGTGTCCTTGAGCATTGGCAGGAGTTTGACGGCCACCTGGGCGACGGCTCCGGCTCCGATGCCGAGCAGGAAGGCCGCAAGGGCCGGCTGATAAACGGTCGCCCCGATCAGGGCTCCTGCGGCCGCGGGGGCTCCTGCGATGAGTCCCAGGATCACCAGGCGGCCCAGGCCGGGGGCTTGTTTGGCGAGCGGGGTGACGATCGCCAGGCCCTCGGTGGTGTTGTGGATGGCGAAACCGACGATCAGGGAGGCGCCCAGGGCGAGTGAGCCCACCGCGTAGGCGGATCCTATGGCGAGGCCTTCGCCGAAGTTGTGCAGGCCGATGCCGATGGCGATCAACAGCGCCAGACGCTGGGGCGGCAGGTGCTGGGGCGGCAGGGCTGAAAGTTGGCCGGCGGTAGTCGAGTTCTGGTGCCGGCGCATCCACGCATCCGTTCCCTCGAGGATGAGGTAGGCGGTCACGGCGCCGAGGAAGACGACCATGGGGCCGCCGAACGCGCCGCTGCCGGCCACGAGTCCCACGGCTTCGAGGGTCGCGTCGATGGCCAGGAAGGCCAGCAGCCCGACGGTGACTCCCAAGAGGACGCGGACCCAGGACGCGGACGAACGGCGCACGAACGGCATCCACAGCATTCCCAGGGCCACGGGTATCACGCCCACATAGATCCCCATGAGCAACATGAGTCCGAAGAAGGAGCTGCCGCGCTCCGGACTCAGGGCGGCCGCGTCTATAACCGCCGGGATCTTGCCGCCGTTCGAGGTCACCAGCGCCACCTCGTAGGGATCCCCTTCCACCCAGTTGTAGATGATGGTGAGGGTGGTGGACTCCAGCGGCGCCATGGTTTCCCGGGTCTGCGTGAACACGGCGTAGTAGTCCGAGACATTGACCTGCGCGATGGACACCGGATCCGGTCCCTCGTTCCGGACGGTGATGGCGATCTGGCCGGCCGTCAGGCGGACGTCTTCGACGGCGACCTCCTCCTTCGGCGGAACACCCTCGGAGAGTTTGTTGAGACCGGGTGCGTTGAGCATGGTGAATAGGCCCAGCAGGATGGCGATCAGGACCAGCGGTCCAATGCCGAGCAGCCACCGCGGGACCGGCGGCCGCCTGTGGGGTGCTGCGGCCAGAGCGGCAGCTGACTTTTCGTCAAGGCTCATAATGGGCTCACCTCGAAGAAGCCCATCCAGCCCAGTTCAGCGAACTCGGTCTTGTGGGCGTGGAACATGTACTTGCCGGGGTACGGGAAGCGGAGCTCCACAATGCCGCGCTGGCCCTGCACCTGGGAGATGGTGTCGGTGTATTCAGTGGGCGTCAGCATGGTCCCGGTGGGGTAGTAGTGGAAGAAGTTCCCGTGCACGTGGAAGGAATTGATCGGATCGTATTCGAGGACGTTGATCAGGTGGATCCGGACCAGCTCGTTCTGCCTGACCTGGACAGGGAAGTCCATGAAATGGAAGGGCAGGCCGTTGACGGAGTAGAACTCGTTGTCGTCGCCGCCGTCGGTGTTATACCCGTTCATCACCATGACCATTTCGTTGTCGGCTTTCGGCCGGCCTTCTTTGGGTTCGATGATGAAGCCGCCGTAGAGGCCCTTGGCGATGTGCGGCGCCAGTGGTGACTGGTGGCAGTGGTAGAGATGCGTGCCGAATGGTGTGGCATCAAATTCGTAGGTGAAGCTTTGGCCCGGAGCGATGGACCCGGCGCCGATCCCCGGGGTGCCGTCCATCTCGGCCCGGTGGATCCCGTGGAAGTGGATGGTGTGGGGGTGCGCGCCGGCGTTGGTGAAGTGGATCCGGAGGGCGTCGCCTTCCTGCGCCCAGAGAGTGGGACCGGGGATCCGGCCGTTGTAGCTCCAGCCCGGGAACGTCACGCCGGGGGCGATCTCGAAATCTTTGTCCACCGCGACGATGTCCCATTCCCGGAGGGTGCGGCCGTCCGGAAGCTTACTGGTCGTCCCTCGGTCAAAATCGTGCAGGATCGCGGTCGGGTCCATCCCGGCGCGCTCCGGCGGGACGGAACCGCCGGCGAAGCCTGCGTGACCGGCATGGTTCGCCATGTGGCCAGAGTCCGTGCGGGGCGAACCAGCGCCCGCCGCTGAGGAACCGCCCGTGGAGGTCTTCGCTGCCTGACCTGAGACCGTGCCGTGTCCGGCGTGATGCCCGGGATCCTTGGAATCCAACGGTGCCCAGCCGGCAAGCGCAGGCGCGGCGGCGAAGGCCGCCGCTCCTGTGAGCATGGCACGCCGGGTCGGCATCGTCTTTCCCTCAGGTTTCGGCATGCCGTCCATCTCATCTCCATTGGTCAAACACTTATGTTAGGCCAGTCTAACATTCATGTTCGGCTGGTAATATGGGGTTATGACCGTCTCCGAGCTGACAGCTTCCGCGCAGGACTACCTGAAGATGATCTGGTCCTCAACGGAATGGGCCGAGGCTCCCATCACTGTTGGCGCCATGGCCGAGCGGATGGCAGTGAAACCGTCAACCGTTTCGGACGGCATCCGTCGGCTGGCAAAGCAGGGCCTGGTCACCCATGCCCCCTATGGCAGCATCGAACTGACGCCCGCCGGCCGGGCACACGCTGTCGAAATGGTGCGCAGGCACCGGCTTCTGGAAACATTCCTCGTGCAGATTCTGGGGTACGGCTGGGACGAGGTACACGACGAGGCCGAGATCCTCGAACACGCCGTTTCCGACACCATGATCCAGCGCATCGACGAGAAGCTCGGCCACCCCACCAGGGATCCACACGGCGACCCAATCCCCTCGGGAAATGGGCTACCGCACCCCCCGCAAGGGGATCCCCTGACATCCGTGGAACCGGAACGGACGGTCACCATCACAAGAATCTCGGACGCGGACCCGGACATGCTCCGGTACTTCACCCAGCTCGGGCTGGGACCGGACACCCGGCTCCAAGTCTTGGCACACCGCCCGTATGCGGACGTGACCACGATTCGGGTCGGCGACCGCGACGTTGATCTGGGCCCCTCCGCGGCCGAAGCAATCTGGGTGGTGGCAAACTAAGGGCCCCCCCCGGGACAGCGTTCCGGGTTGGCACGTCTATGCCCGCAGTGCCCTGCACCACAGCGGCCTGACCGCCGGTAAAGATAGAGTGTCACGGTGAAGATTGCCCTGGCTCCCGACGGCGCCGAGCTGGCGTGGGTCGAAGAAGGGCAGGGCGAGCCCCTGCTCCTGATCGCCGGCCAGGCAACGGCCATGGACGGTTGGGGACCAACGGCGGCGGCCCTGGCACAGCATTTCCGCGTCATCCGCTTCGACCACCGGGGGATCGGCGGGAGCAGCAATAGCGACGCCGGCCGCTACACCACACGGCTCCTCGCTGCCGATGCGGCTGCTGTCCTCAAAGCGGCGAACGTGGACAGTGCGCACGTGTACGGCCACTCCATGGGCGGGCGGGTGGCCCAGTGGCTCGCCATCGACCACCCGCAGAGGGTTCGCGCGCTGATCCTTGCTGCCACGAGCGGAGGCAAACTGGCCGGAGCCGAGCCCACCAAGGACGCCATGGAAGCCCTGGTCAGCGGCGACATGGCGCGGCTCGAGCCTCTGTTCTTCGCGCCGGAATGGGCCGCCGACCACCCCGATGCAACACACACCTTTTTCAACTCCCGGGCTTCCGCCTGGGCCAAGGCACGCCACTTCCGCGCCAGCTGGGACCACGATGCGTGGAGCCGGCTCGGCGCCATCGAATCGCCCACCCTCATCCTCCACGGCACGCACGACGCCCTGACGCCCATGCCCAACGCCGTCCAGCTGCACCGGCACATCCGCCGCTCCACGCTGGTCAAAGTCCCCGGCGCCGGCCACGGCCTCCACCTGGACCGCCCGGAAACCATCCAGTGGATCCGGCAGTTCATCACCGCCAAAGCACCCCTCTGAAACAGAGAGCGGACGTGCGCGGATTCAGGAGCGAAAGATTTCCTTGGCTACCGTGATGGCGGACATGGCTTTGGGCCACCCCGCTAGAAAGCCAGGTGGATGATGATTTCCTTGAGTTCGGCTTCGGTGAGGCCATTGGCCTTGGCCCGGACGAGATGTCCTCGGAGCTGCTCCGTGCTGCCGCCGGTGACCAAGCTGGCAACAGTGACGAGGCTGCGGTCCCGTGGTGGGAGTTCACTGCGCTCCCGCTGGACTACGCGGGAGTTCAGTTGATTGCCTCGATGCCCAGCCGTTTGAGTTCTTCAAGGTGGTTCCGCTTGTTCTGAAGCCCCTGGGGGGGGAATGGGGCTGCCAATCCAAGATCTCGTCAACTACGCGCAGGGGCTCTTGGGTGCGGTAGGACCTCGTGGGGTTGCCAGGGAACTTCTTGTCCGTCAGGTTGGGGTCATCCTCAAAGGGTCCTGTGGGTTCGACTCGGTAGATCCTGCCTGGTCCCTCGCCCACCCCGAGCTCCGCTCCCAGGTAGCCGCATCCAACGTGGCGGTCAGGTAGATATAGTTCGCCGTCTTCCGCTCCCCGTATTTCGACGTGTATGGCCTCCTCGAAGTGGGCTTTCACTCTAGCTCGCCCACCGCTTAGCGCACGTTGGGTGTGGGTCACCCCTGCATTCGTTGGCGGTAGCTCCGGGGCGTTTCGCCGGCGTCGTTCAGGAAATGCCGGTTGAAGTTGGAAAGGTTGGAGAACCCGACTTCGTAGCAAATGTCCGAAATTGGCTTGTCGCTGCGCTCGAGCAGCCGCCGTGCATGGGCCAGCCGGAGTTTGCGGACCAGATCGCTGAAGTTCTGACCGGTGGCGCGCTTGAAGTATTTCGAGAAGGTCGGTTCGGACATTCCCACCAGGGCCGCCGCCTCGGACATTTTGACGCTGTCGGCGTGATTGCCGAACGCGTACTCCAGGACGATGTCCACCACCGCCGCGGCCTGGCCGTCCAGCTGCGGCCTGAACCATTCGTCAGCGAGGTAGCGCCGGTCCTCCTGCGGTGAGCGCGCAAGGATGGCAAAGAGTTCCAGCAGGTGGTACAGACGCCCCAGCCCGGTGGCGGTGCCCATCGCTTCGATGGATGCGGCCGCAGACAGGGCCGTGCTCCCGAGAAACTCGATGCCGCGTGCGGACTGTTCCAGCAGGGGTTCGATTTCGGCCAGCTCTGGGACGAGGGCCGCGGTCTGCTCCACCCACTTTCCATCGAACTGGATCAGGGCGTCCCTGCCGGCAATGACCTCCCCGGGCTCGAGGTCGCTGACCCAGTCGTGGGGTAGTCCTGATCCCACCAGGGACACATGCCCGGCCTCGAACGTGCCGATGTGGTCCCCGACAATGAACTTGCCGGTGCCTTTCCTGATCAGGTGGATCTCGTACTCGGGGTGGTAATTCCAGCGGGCCGCCGCGGTGGGGTAGTCATGCTCGTGCCACCGGACCGAATGGTGCGGGTCCGCCGGGATGACCTCCCGGCTGGCCCGCATCCCCAGCAGCCTTTCGGCAAGCCTGGCCGATGCCCCGTCGCCGGTATCTGCAGCGCTCATAGTGGTTCTCCAGGCATCCGAGTTCATGAAATATGGACAGCGCCGTTGGCGCCTTCCCTCAGATTAGCGCCTATCCCGGAGGGTGGTTAGGGAAAATTAGTATCGGAAAGTAGCAACCACGACGCTAGTTGTGCCCTGTCCCACAGGCCTAATGTTGAGGAACAACAGCGCGGCACGTCGGATTCCCGATCTTTCGCCTCGCTCCAGTCCGGTACTTCGACACAGCAGTCGGGGTGCTGCGACTGCGCACACCATGAAGAACAAAGGAGTCCTTAATGCGCCCGAAAATTCGCGCCGCAACTCTCGCCGCAGGTGCCCTGTGTATCGCACTTTCTGCCTCAGCCTGTTCGGGCGCCGGCGGCGGAAGCACCGCCGGTGACCAGAACAGCATCAACGTCCTGATGGTGAACAATCCGCAGATGGAGGACCTGCAAAAGCTGACTGCGGACAACTTCACCAAGGACACCGGCATCAAGGTCAACTACACGATCCTGCCGGAGAACGATGTCCGCGCAAAGATCAGCCAGGAGTTCTCCAGCCAGGCCGGGCAGTACGATGTCGCGTCGCTGTCCAACTACGAGATTCCGTTCTACTCGGCCAACGGGTGGCTGGCGCCCCTGGACAACGTCGCCAAGGATGCCGAGTTCAACCAGGACGACATCCTCCCCGCCTACACGGCTTCCCTGACGGGCAAGGACGGCAAGCTGTACGGTGAACCGTTCTACGGCGAGTCCTCTTTCCTGATGTACCGGAAGGATGTTTTTGAGGCCAAGGGCCTGAAGATCTCGGAGAACCCGACGTGGGATGAGGTGGCGGCACTCGCAGCCCAGGCCGACGGCGCCGAGGCCGGTATGAAAGGCATCTGCCTTCGCGGTCAGCCGGGCTGGGGCCAGGTCTTCGCACCGCTGACCACCGTCGTGAACACCTTTGGTGGCACCTGGTTCGACAAGGACTGGAATGCCCAGGTCAACTCTCCGGAGTTCACCGCGGCCACCGAGTTCTACGTGGACCTGGTGCGCAAGCATGGCGAGGCCGGTGCCGCACAGGCAGGGTTCACCGAATGCCTGAACAACATGAGCCAGAGCAAGGTGGCCATGTGGTACGACGCCACCTCGGCTGCCGGTTCGCTCGAGGCCGATTCCTCCCCGGTTAAGGGCAAGATCGGCTACGTGCAGGCCCCGGTCAAGGAGACAAAGTCCTCGGGTTGGCTGTGGACCTGGTCCTGGGGCGTGCAGGCTGCTTCCAAGAAGCAGGACGCGGCGGGCAAGTTCATCGCCTGGGCCAGCTCCAAGAAATACGAGGAACTGGTCGCCGAAAAGCTTGGCTGGGCCAAGGTTCCGTCCGGCAAGCGCATCTCCACCTACGAGAACGCCGAATTCCAGAAGGCCGCCCCGTTCTTCGAGGCTGAGCGCTCCGCCATCGAGAACGCCGACCCGAAGAACCCTGGCCTCCAGGAACGGCCCGTCGTAGGCATCCAGTTCGTGGGCATTCCGGAGTTCGCGGATCTGGGCACCACGGTTTCCCAGGGTGTGAGCTCCGCCATCGCCGGTCAGGGCTCAGTGGCCGACGCACTGGCCAAGGGCCAGGAAGCGGCACAGAAAATCGGCGACAAGTACCAGAAGTAACCACCTACCAACCGGTTCCGTGGCCCGCCCCGGCGGGCCACGGAACCCCAGGAGAACATCATGACTTCCGCAACAGCGCGCGTCTCCCGGACCGGGAACAGTGCAGCCAAACCTTCCAAGAACGCCAAATCACGCGAACGTGCCATGGCGTGGGCACGGAGAGCACCGCTGCTGCCGGCCCTGATTTTCCTCATCATCGTCACCCAGCTGCCGTTCGTGGTGAGCCTGTTCATCTCGTTCCTGAACTGGAACAGCCTCCGCCCGGACCAGACCGGCTTCGCAGGATTCAGCAACTACATCGAGGTCCTCACCAACGCTGACCTGCGCCAGGCGATCTTCACCACCATCGTCCTGACCGTCTCGGTGGTCCTGGCGTCCCTGGTCATCGGCCTGGGACTCGCGCTGCTGCTGGACAAGAAGTTCATCGGCCGCGGCCTGGCCCGCACCCTGCTGATCGCACCGTTCCTCGTGGTGCCGGTAGCAGCCGCCCTCGTCTGGAAGCACGCACTCCTGAACCCGACCTACGGCCTGATCAACGGCATCCTCACCTGGATCTGGTCCCTGTTCGGCAGCGACACCCCGCCCCAGCCGGACCTCCTGTCCCAGGCCCCGCTGATGGCTGTCATCCTGTCCCTGGTCTGGCAATGGACGCCGTTTATGATGCTGATCCTGCTCGCGGGCCTGCAGTCACGTCCCATGGACACGGTGGAAGCAGCCCAGATGGACGGCGCCAGCCCCTGGAACATCTTTACGCACCTGACACTGCCGCACCTGCGCCAGTACCTGGAGCTCGGCGGCCTGCTCGGCGCGATCTACATCGTGCAGAACTTCGACGCCGTCTTCACCCTCACCTCCGGCGGCCTGGGCACCGCCAACCTGCCCTACGCCGTCTACCAGACGTTCTACTTCGCCAACGAATACGGCCTGGCATCAGCGGCCGGCGTCGTGGTGGTCATCGGCACCATCATCGTGGCCACCTTTGCGCTGCGAACCGTTTTCTCGCTCTTCAAGAAGGAGGCAGCACGATGAGCGCCCTCACTCCTGCCGCACCCCGCAACACACCCCGCAACACACCCCGCAACACAAGACATCGTCCGACGGCCCGGAACACCGGATCACGACGCCGCGGCAAGTCCCGGATGGACCCGACCCGCAACAACACAGCCGCCGGTGTCGCCGCCTGGATCCTGGCCCTGCTCTTCGCCGCGCCGGTCCTGTGGATGATCCTGACCTCCTTCCACTCCGAGGTCGACGCCGCCACCAATCCGCCCTCTCTCGCGGCCGACATCACGCTGGACGCCTACCAGGAGTTCTTCGGCGCCAGCTCAGGCGTCAGCCCCTGGCCGCCGCCGATCAACTCAGCCACAGCCTCCATCTGCTCCACCGTGCTGGTCCTGGTGCTCGCCATCCCGGCCGCCTACGCGCTGTCCATCCGGCCGGTCAAGAAGTGGACAGACGTGATGTTCTTCTTCCTCTCCACCAAGATGATGCCCGTGGTGGCCGCCATCCTGCCGCTGTTCCTGTTCGCCAAGATGGCAGGAGCGTTGGACAACATCTGGTTCCTGGTCCTGATGTACACCTCCATGAACCTGCCCATCGCGGTCTGGATGATGCGTTCCTTCCTGGCCGAAGTGCCGGTGGAAATGCTTGAAGCCTCACAGATCGACGGCGCCGGGCTGCTGCTGACCCTCCGCAAGATCGTCGCCCCCGTGGCCATGCCCGGCATCGCCGCCACAGCCCTGATCTGCTTCATCTTCAGCTGGAACGAACTCCTCCTGGCCCGCGTCCTCACCGGCGTCATGGCCGGAACAGCCCCGGTCTTCCTCACCGGCTTCGTCTCCAGCCAAGGACTCTTCCTCGCCAAAGTCTGCGCCGCCGCCGTCGTAATCTCCCTGCCCGTCCTCTTCGCAGGCTTCGCCGCCCAGGACAAGCTGGTCCAGGGCCTCTCACTCGGCGCCGTCAAGTAACCGTCTTCCCGCCCGATTCTTAAGGATGCCTTTCCATGACAACACCAACCGCACAGTCCCCTGCGCTCGGTACGGATGTGCCGGCAACCATGCGCGCCTCCGTCCTTAAGCGCAAAGGGGACATGGCAATGGAAACCCTGGACGTTCCCCGGCTCGAGGCCGACCAGGTCCTGGTGCAGGTTGCCGCCGTCGGCGTTTGCGGCAGCGATGTCCACTACTACGAGCACGGCCGGATCGGCGACTACGTGGTGGACCACCCGCTGATTCTCGGCCACGAGCTCTCCGGCAGGATCGCCGCCGTCGGCAGCGAAGTGGATCCCGCCCGGGTCGGACAGCGGGTGGCGGTTGAGCCTCAGCGCCCCTGCCGTAAATGCAGGCAGTGCAAAGCCGGCCGCTACAACCTGTGCCCGGACATCGAGTTCTACGCCACCCCGCCGATCGATGGCGCGTTTGCTGAGTACGTCACCATCCAGTCCGATTTCGCCTATGACATTCCGGACAATGTGAGCGACGAGGCCGCCGCCCTCATTGAGCCGTTGTCGGTTGGACTCTGGGCCTGCGAACGGGCCCAGATCAAGCCCGGAAGCCGGGTGCTGATCGCCGGCGCCGGCCCTATCGGCATCATCGCCGCGCAGGCCGCACGCGCCTTTGGGGCGAGTGAAATCTACATCACGGACATCGCCGAGGACCGGCTCGCATTCGCTTTGGAACACGGCGCAACGCACGCGCTCAACGCGATAACGGACAGTGTGGAAGGGCTCGACGTCGATGCGTTCATTGACGCTTCCGGCGCACCGCAGGCAGTCCGTTCCGGGATCAAAGCCGTTGGGCCGGCCGGCAGGGTGATCCTGGTGGGGCTCGGGGCGGACGACGTCGAACTCCCTGTTTCGTTCATCCAGAACCGGGAAATCTGGCTCTCCGGCGTGTTCCGCTACACCAACACCTGGCCGCTGGCGATCCAACTGATCGCGGATGGAAAAGTGGACCTGGACATCCTCGTGACCGGAAAGTTCACCCTTGCCGAGTCCGAAGAAGCCCTGAAAGCGGGCAAGCAGGCCGGCCAGCTCAAAGCCGTCGTCTACCCGGGCCGTTGAACATGATCACCGTCATCGGCGAATCGCTCGTGGACATCATCAGGGACCCCCGCCGGCCGGGGGAGGTCCAGGCCCACCCGGGAGGTAGTCCCCTCAACGTGGCTGTGGGCGTGGCACGGCTGGGCTTGGCGACGAACCTTGTGACGCACTATGCCGGTGATCCGCATGGGGACATGATCGAGGGGCACCTGAAGGCCAATGGCGTCAGTGTGATCCGGGGCGGCAGTTCGCCCACGTCAACGGCGACCGCCACGCTCGGTCCGGATGGGGCGGCCATCTATGCCTTCAACATCAGCTGGGACATCAATGGGGCGTCGCTTCCGGCCTTGGCCGCGGTCCAAGGTTCCACCCACGTCCACACGGGATCGATCGCGGCCGTCCTGGCGCCCGGTGACCAGGCCACGCTTGGACTGCTGGAGGCCGCCCGTGACCGGGCGACGACCAGTTTCGACCCCAACTGTCGGCCGGCGATTTGCCCCGATGTGGCCGCGGCCCGCACGCAGGCGGAGCGTTTCGTCGCCGTGAGCGACATCGTCAAGGCCAGCGATGAGGACCTCGCCTGGCTCTATCCGCACCGGACGCCGGAGGAAAGCCTGGCAGCCTGGCTTGAACTCGGACCGGCACTCGTAGCCCTGACGCGCGGCGCATCAGGCCCGGTCATTCTTGCCCGCCAGGGGAGGGCGGAAATGGCAGCCGAACCCGTCTCCGTGGCAGACACCGTGGGCGCCGGCGACTCCTTCATGGCCGCGCTCATCTCCGGTCTGGACCAGCTCGCAGCGCTCGGGGCCCGCGCGCGGGACGGGCTCCAGAGCCTATCCCGCGATGAACTGCACGCGCTCGCCGCCTACGCTAACCGCGCCGCGGCGATCACCTGCTCCAGGCCGGGGGCAAACCCACCCCACTCGGCTGAACTCGGTCTGCTGTCTGTTCCGTTGCCTTCCTGACGCGGCATCAGGCGGAAGCGGACGAACTCAAGGAGGTCCCGCCGTCGTGCGTCCGTTCGGCTAGGGCCCCAAGTGTCCGTTCGCGCCGGGTTCCGGGGAAGGCCGAACAACAACGAGCATGCTGCAGCCGGCGCCGCTGAGGTAGGGTCCGTGACGCATGCCAGGTGGGCGGCAGGCGTACATGCCGGGTGTGAAAGTCCTCCCGAGACTCACATCAGTGAGTTCTCCAGAGAGAATCATGACTTCTTCCCAGTAGTCGTGGACGATCACACCGCTGGCTATGGTGTCGGCACCGGGCGAATAGCGTTGGAGCAGGGTTGAGTCTCCGCTAGTCGGGTCCGCAGCGAGTATCTGTTCCCAAATTCCGCGGTCGGCGTCGCCGTTCGTCTTCTGCCAGCCAACGAGCGGTTCGTGGAACTACGTGTTGTATACATAGAGTATGCGATGACTCATTCCACGTAGAGTGTAAAGATGACCATCCCAGAGGAAATCGACACACCTGAGATCATCATCGACCGGGACGTGCTCCAGCGAAATATCGACCGCATGGCAACGGCCGTCCAGGCCAAGGGCCTGCACCTTCGGCCACACGTCAAGACGCACAAAGTGCCCGAAATCGCTGAAATGCAGCTGGCAGCCGGAGCCATAGGACTGACTGTGGCCACCCTCGGAGAGGCCGAAGTCTTTGCAGAGCACGGAGCCAAGGATATCTTCATCGCGTATCCACTCTGGGTCGGTCCCCGACAGGCTGAACGGCTCCAGCGCCTTGCAGCAAAAGCCAGGATCGCGGTAGGTCTGGACTCACGGGAAGCAGCCGAAACCATGGCCGCGTCGCTGGGATATGCCGTTGGTGAGATTGAAGTGGTGCTGGAGATCGACAGCGGCCATCACCGCAGCGGGATCGCACCCGACGCCGTCGTCGGCGTCGCCCAGGCCGCAGCGCGGGGTGGGCTGCGCGTCACGGGCATTTTCACGTTCCCAGGGCACAGCTATGCCCCCGGCATGCCGCTGAAGGCTGCGGACGAGGAACGGTTGGCCCTCGGCAAAGCCGCCGATTTGCTCACCGCGGGAGGTTTCCCCATCACCCACCGCAGCGGCGGCTCCACACCCACCGCCACCCTCACCGCCGGCAACTCCGGAGCCACGGAAGTCCGGCCCGGCGTGTACGTTTTCGGGGACGCCCAACAGCTGGAACTGGAACGCTGTGCGGTCGAAGACATCGCACTGACCGTCGCGGCAACAGTCGTCAGCCGCCATGAAGGCACCGACCTCATACCGCGAAGGGTCATCCTGGACTCAGGCAGTAAAATCCTCGGCGGGG
The DNA here is from genome assembly GCF_023913735.1 of Pseudarthrobacter raffinosi. Classification (GTDB taxonomy): domain Bacteria; phylum Actinomycetota; class Actinomycetes; order Actinomycetales; family Micrococcaceae; genus Arthrobacter; species Arthrobacter raffinosi. The sequence goes on along the minus strand of NZ_JAMXBH010000032.1, from coordinate 12,948 downwards.
ACCGGCCTGGCTGGACCACCGGCTTCGGGCGGCTCCTTGACCACCCGGAAGCCCGAATCACCGCACTGTCAGAACACCACGCCACCGTTGTATGGCCAGCGGAGGCAACGCTGCCCGCTCTCGGAGACCGGCTGCGTGTGGTCCCCAATCACGTCTGCATTGCCATGAACCTCGTCGACGACGTCACCGTGATCAGCGGCGGCGAAATCGTGGACCGCTGGCACGTGGCCGCACGCGGACGAAACAAATAAACCCCTGGAAGGCCTCACGGTGGACAGGCCTTGGGCGAGGGCGCAGCAGGGATCTGCCCAAGGATCGCTAGGGCAGGCGGCGCTGACGGGATCGGCGCAGACGGGATCGGCGCAGACGGGATCGGCGCAGCCCGGATCCGGGCTGCCAGAACTTCCGCAGTGCTGATCCGGGCAGTGCGGCCACGACGATCGCGGCGAGTGTGAGCAGGGTGCCGAACACGGTTTGCGGATAGATGGCGCTGCCGGCCACTGGCAGCAGCCAGTCCATGAGCAGTGCGCCGATCAGCTGACCGGCGATCATGCTCAGCCCGGTCAGCAGCACGCCGATATGCCGGATCAGCTGGGCGCTCAGGACCAGGTTAATGCAGCCCAGCGCTCCGCCGGTGTAGAGCCAGGGCTCGGCCGGCAGCGTGGGTATCCCCTCGGTAAGGGCGAGTTTCAGCACCCAGATCAGCGCCAGCCCGAGACTGCCGACCACATAGTTAATCAGGGTCCCCGGAATCGGCGACCGAACCTGTGCGGCGATCTTGCCATTTACCGCGTGCTGGAACGTCATCAGGATCCCGGCCAGGACAACCAGTGCGAGCGGGACCAGCATTGCCGCGGGATCCGGCACGCCGGAGAGCCGGGGCGACACCGCCCAGAACACCGCGCCCACCGTGAGCAGCACACCGAGCACCCGCAGCGCCGTAATGGCCCGTTTGCCGCCGGGACCCAGCCCGATGCGGTCCACGGCCAGCCCGCTGACCGTCTGGCCGGTCACCACAGCCACCGTATAAATGGCGATCCCGACGCCTGCGACAAAGCTGGTCTGGGCAAAGATAAAGTACGCGCCGATGACGCCGGCGGCATGGAAGTACCAGGGGATGGTGCCCTCACGGGTGCCGGAGAGGAGTTTCACGAAGGCGGCGCGGCCGCTGGGGAGGACCAGTGTGGCGGCAGCCATGATCAGGGCGGCACCGCCGAAGCTGAACAACCCTGCCAGCAGCGGATCCTGCAGTCGTTGCCCCAGCTCGCCGTTGATCCGGGCCTGCAGTGGCAGGGTCAAGCCTGCGGTGACGGCCAGCGGGATGCCCGCGGCCAGTACGCGTGCTGCCGATCTGAGCTGCGGAACCGCACCGGCACTAACAGCCGAGCGCATCCTAGAAGGCTGCCGGGAAGGCGGTGGCCGGAAGTATCTCGTGTCCGACGCGGTGGCGGGTGTGCAGCATGGTGAAGGTGTTCCCCCGAAGGCAGATGTGATGGATCGTCCGCTACGTCAGGGGGACGCTGAATTTTATCACCGCGGAATCCCGCTTCACCTGAATGTCCGGTGAGTCCCTAGAGGCCGAGCTCTGCCTTGAGCGCTGCGACGTGGCCCTGGGCCTTGATCTGGTACTGGGTGAGCGTGACTTTGCCTTCGGCGTCGAGTACCACGGTGGAACGGACCAGGCCGTCAACCACTTCGCCGTTCACGAGTTTTTCGCCCCAGGCGCCGTAGGCCAGCGCCACGGCGTGGTCTTCGTCGGAGAGCAGCGGGAACGTCAGGGCGAAGTCGCCGGTGAAGGCAGCCAGCTTCTCAGGCGCGTCCGGGGAGATGCCCAGGACCTCGTAGCCCGAGGACTGCAAGCTGGCGAGGTTGTCGCGGAAGTCGCAGGCCTCGGTGGTGCAGCCGGGGGTGGCGGCTTCCGGGTAGAAGTACACAATGACGTTGCGTCCGCGGTAATCCGAGAGTGAGACCTTATGTCCTTCGGCGTTGAGCAGGGCGAAATCGGGGGCCTGGGTTCCGGCGAGGAGTTTCTGGGTCATGTTTCGATCCTTGACTTGTGGGGCAACCGCCGTGGCCGGCGATCAAATCTATGGGTGCAACGTACTGTCTAGATGCAGTATTCCGCGGGTCCGCGGACCGTGCTGCCCGGTCCGGGCACAAACTGGTAGCCGCCCCCGCGCACCGTGGCGATGGCGTGGCGGGCCGAGCCCAGCTTGCGCCGGACGCGTCCAACATACACGTCGATGGAGCGGAATGCCGCGCCGGGGCAGTCCAGGGATTCCAGGACGCGTTGCAGTTCTTCACGTTGAATCGTCCGCGACTGGTTTTCCACGAGGTACCTCAGGAGGCTGAATTCCATGTGGGTGAAGCTGACCGGTGCGCCGTCCAGAAGGACGGTGTCCGCGGCCAGATCCACTGCCACGATGCTCCGCCGCCCGGCCAGGGAGACTGGCGGGTCGACGGCGGCGGCGGGGCCGGGTCCGGCGTCGCGCGCCGTTTCTGAAACGGCGGTTCCTGAAACACCAGTGCCGCCGCCGGAAACGTCGGAAACGTCTGAAACCTCGGAAGCGTCCGAATCCTCGACGCCGGACGTTCCGGCCGCGGTCCACAGGTGGACTTCGGCCTCGGGAGCAAGCCGGCGGGCACGTGCCAGGACCGCCTTCGCCGCCTGGGCCCAGACCGCCGGGTCGATGTCCTGGCCTTCACAAGGCTGAAGCCACACCGCCAGGCCGCGCGGCTGAAGCCCTGGCTGGAGGCCCGGCCAGGCGCCGGGATGGGCGCCCGGCCGGGAGCCGGTACGCGGCCGCGGGTACGGGGCGTGGACGTTGACGGCCATCGTGCTGCGCCTCAGACGCCGCCGCGGCGGATCAGCTTGCCGCTGGGCGTGCGGCCGTCGATCTCGTTGCCGCGAAGGAACGTTTTGCGGACGACGCCGGAGAGCGCCTTGCCGTCGTAGGGCGTGATGGGGTTCTTGTGCTTGAGCTTCGTGACGTCCACAACGAACGCGTCGTCCGGCGCGAAGATGGAGAAGTCAGCGTCGTAGCCGAGGGCCAGCTGGCCCTTGTTGTGCAGGCGGGCCAAAGCGGCGGGCTTCTCGGCCATCCAGGAAACCACCTGTTCCAGGGTGATGCCGCGGTGCCGGGCCTCGGTCCAGATCAGCGACAGCCCCAGCTGCAGCGAGGAGACGCCGCCCCAGGCCACGGCGAAGTCGCCGTTTTCCAGGTCCTTCAGGTCCAGGGTGGAGGGGGAATGGTCCGAGACGATGCAGTCAATGGTGCCGTCCTGCAGGCCCTTCCAGAGCAGCTCGCGGTTGGAGGCCTCACGGATCGGCGGGCAGCACTTGTACGCCGTGGCGCCGTCGGGGATTTCCTCGGCCATCAGGGTGAGGTAGTGCGGGCACGTCTCCACGGTGAGGTGGACGCCGTCGCGCTTTGCACTCGCGATCATGGGCAACGCGTCCGACGACGAGAGGTGCAGGATGTGGGCGCGGGCGCCGGTCCAGCGGGCGCGCTCGATGACCTCGGCGATTGCCTTGTTCTCGGCGCCGCGCGGGCGGGAGGCCAGGAACGTTTCGTAGTGGTCGCCGCCGGGGTGCGGGGCGCGGTCGATCGCGTGGGAGTCCTCGGCGTGGACGATCATGAGGGAGTCGAAGGACTTGAGCTCGGCCATGTCCTCCTCCATCTCGTCCGCTTCGAGGTGCGGGAACTCGTCCACGCCGGAGTGCAGCAGGAAGCACTTGAATCCGAACACGCCCTCGTCATGCAGGCCGCGGAGGTCCTTCTTGTTGCCCGGTACGGCGCCGCCCCAGAATCCAACGTCCACAAACGCCTGGTCCTCGGCCACCTCGCGCTTGAGCTTGAGGCCTTCCACCGTGGTGGTGGGCGGGATGGAGTTCAGCGGCATGTCGATGATGGTGGTGACACCGCCGGCGGCGGCTGCACGAGTGGCGGAGGCGAAGCCCTCCCACTCGGTACGGCCAGGCTCGTTGACGTGGACGTGCGTGTCCACGAGGCCGGGGATGAGGGTTTCGTCGTCCGCCAGGTCAATGACCTGCGTGCCGGTGAGGCCGTTGCCGAACGGCTCGATGGCGACGATCACGCCGCCGCGGATGCCTACTTCACGGGCGGTGATGCCTGCGGTGGTGAGGATGCGCTGGCCGCGGATGACCAGGTCAAACGCGCCGGCCGCCGGGGTGGTTTCTTCAGACATGGATGTTCTCCTTGGTGTCGGTACGCGCTGCACTCTTAGGCAGGTGCACTCCGATGTGCTTACCTAATTCTTCAAGCAGGGGGCCTGCTTCGGCCATACATTTCTCTACATTGGACTCAAAATCGGTCAGGGCGTGAACCGCCGTGAACCCGGCTTCCGCAAGCTGTTCCGGGCTCAGCGTACTGCGGCCGCAGACGGCAATCACAGGGATTCCGGCACGAGCCGCGGCGCGGGCCACACCCATGGGCGTCTTGCCGAGCAGGCTCTGCTCGTCCAGGCTGCCTTCGCCGGTGATCACCAGGTCCGCGCCGGCCAGCCGCTGCTCCAGTTCAGTGAATTCGAGCACGACGTCGATGCCTGGCCTGCGTGCCGCGGCCAGCGCCGCGATGGCAATATAGCCGACGCCCCCGGCCGCGCCCGCGCCGGGTGCGACGGCGGCCCGCTCGGCTCGGATGCCGATCTCGCCGGCGAGGACCGAGACGAAGTTCGCCAAGGCGGCGTCGAGGGCGACGACGTCACTCGGGGTCGCGCCCTTCTGCGGTCCGAAGATCGCGGCGGCGCCGCTGGGCCCCAGCAGGGGATTGTCGACGTCGGATGCCAGGGTGAAGCGGGCATCCTCCAGCCGGACGTCCAGGCCGGAGAAATCGATCCGGTCCAGGCGTGCCAGGGCGGCCCCGCCGCCCGGGAGCTCGTTGCCCTCGGCGTCCAGGAACACGGCCCCGAGGCCCTGCAGGACGCCGGCGCCGCCGTCGGTATTGGCACTGCCGCCAACGCCGAGGATGATCTGCCGGCAGCCCAGGTCCAGGGCGGCGCGGATCAGTTCGCCCGTGCCCAGGCTCGTGGCCGTGGTGGCGGTTCCGGAGTCCGGGCCGCCGCCGTGGATGACGGCGGGCAGCAGTGCGAGACCGGAAGCCGCGGCCATTTCGATCACGGCTTCCCGGCCGCGGACTGCGAAGTCGGCCCGGACCGGCTGTCCCGTCGGGCCGATGACGGTGGCGGTCCGGCGGGTGAAGCCGGAGCCGACGGCGGCGTCGAGGGTTCCCTCGCCGCCGTCGGCCACCGGAATGAGTGTGGTCTCAAGGCCCGCCACAGCTGACTGCAGTCCCGCGCTCAGGCGGCTGGCGACGTCGGGGGCGGACAGCGAACCCTTGAACTTGTCCGGGGCGATGACCACACGCATTCCGGTACCTCCTCTCAGTTTCATACTTAGTCCAGCAGGGCGATGATCGAAGTGGGGGCGTCCGCGCCGCGGGCGGCCAGCTCCTCGAACTCGTTCACGGCGTTGATCTCAACGCCCATGGAGATGTTGGTGACCTTTTCCAGGATCACTTCAACCACCACGGGAACCTTGAACTCGCCCATCAGGGCCTTGGCCTTGTCGAACGCGGCCGGCAGGTCTGCCGGGTTTTCCACGCGGATGGCCTTGCAGCCCAGGCCCTCGGCCACCTTGACGTGGTCCACGCCGTAGCCGTTGGTCTCGGGGGAGTTGATGTTCTCGAACGCCAGGGACACGTTCTGTTCCATCTCGAAGCCGCGCTGCGACTGCCGGATCAGGCCCAGGTAGGAGTTGTTCACCACCACGTGGATGTACGGCAGGTTGAACTGCGCGCCCACGGCCAGCTCTTCGATCATGAACTGGAAGTCGTAGTCACCGGACAGGGCGACCACGGTCTCGTCCGGCTTGCCACGGACCACGCCCAGGGCGGCCGGGGCGGTCCAGCCCAGGGGGCCTGCCTGGCCGGCGTTGATCCACTGGCGCGGGCCGAAAACGTGTAGCAGCTGTGCGCCGGCGATCTGCGACAGGCCGATGGTGGACACATAGGTGGTGTCCTTGCCGAACGCTTTGTTCATTTCCTCGTACACACGCTGCGGCTTGATCGGCACGTTCTCGAAGTGCGTCTTGCGCTGCAGGGAGCCCTTACGTGCGGTGCATTCGAACACCCAGCCGGAGTAGTCCGGCAGGGACTTCGCTGCCTGGCGCTCGCGTGCCAGCTCAATCAGCCCGTCCAGCGCCGCACCGGCGTCGGACGCTATGCCCAGGTCCGGCGAGAACACGCGGCCGATCTGGGTGGGCTCGATGTCGATGTGCACAAACTTGCGGCCGGCCGTGTAGGTGTCCAGGCCGCCGGTGTGGCGGTTGGCCCAGCGGTTGCCGATGCCGATGACGAAGTCGGAGGCCAGCATGGTCTCGTTGCCGTAGCGGTGGCTGGTCTGCAGGCCCACCATGCCGGCCATCAGCACGTGGTCGTCCGGGATGGTGCCCCAGCCCATCAGGGTGGGGATGACCGGAACATTCAGCAGTTCGGCCAGTTCCACCAGCTGCGCGGAGGCGCCGGCGTTGATGATGCCGCCACCGGCCACGATCAGCGGGCGCTCGGCTGCGGTCAGCATGTCCAGGGCCTTTTCCAGCTGGTTGCGGCTGGCCGTGGGCTTCTGGACAACGATGGGCTCGTAGGCGTCGATGTCGAATTCGATCTCGGCCATCTGCACGTCGAACGGCAGGTCCAGCAGGACCGGGCCCGGACGGCCGGAGCGCATCAGCTGGAAAGCCTTCTGGAAGGCGCCCGGAACCTGGCCGGGTTCCATCACGGTCATGGCCATCTTGGTGACGGGGGCGGCGATGGTCTGGATGTCCACGGCCTGGAAGTCTTCCTTGTGCAGCTTGGCCACGGGTGCCTGGCCGGTGATGCAGAGCATGGGGATGGAATCCGCCCAGGCCGCGTACAGGCCGGTGATCATGTCGGTGCCGGCAGGGCCCGAGGTGCCGATGCAGATGCCGATGTTGCCATCCTTGGCCCGGGAGTAGCCGTCTGCCATGTGGCTGGCGCCTTCAACGTGGCGGGCCAGCGTGTGGCGGACGCCGCCATTCTTCCGCATTGCCGAGTAGAACGGGTTGATTGCCGCTCCTGGCAGGCCGAACGCCTCGATGGCGCCTTCCTTCACCAGGATCGCGACGGCAGCGTCAACGGTGCGCATCTTAGTCATTGTGTACTCCTTGAAAAGTCTGTTTTTGGGTGTGCTGAAGGGAGGCCCGGCGAAACCATCGCGGGGCACTTTGGGCGAGCCGGCGTCGTAGATTACGACGGCGGCCGGCGTGTCCGTGTCGAAGTGCCCCGTCACCGGATCCGGTGGTTGAGCCTGTCGAAACCTACTTGCGGCCGGAAAGCTGCAGGACCTGCTTGAAGAGACCGGAGTGGTCGAGACCGCCGTCGCCCTGGTTGACGGTTGCGGCGACGAGCTGTGCGACGACGGCGCCGAGGGGGACGGCGACGTTGGCTTCGCGGGCTGCCGACGTGACGATGCCGAGGTCCTTGTGGTGGAGGGCCAGGCGGAAACCGGGGTCGAAGTTGCGGTCGAGCATCTTCTGGCCCTTCTGGTCGAGGACCTTGGAGCCGGCCAGGCCGCCGCCGAGGACCTTGAGGGCCGCGTCGGTGTCCACGCCGTAGGCCTCAAGGAAGGCAATGGCTTCGCCGAGGACCTGGATGTTGACGGCCACGATCAGCTGGTTGGCTGCCTTGACGGTCTGGCCGGAGCCGGAGGGGCCCACATGGACGATGGTCTTGCCGACGGCGGTGAGGACGGGCTGTGCTGCCTCGAAGTCGGCTGCCTCGCCGCCCACCATGATGGAGAGAACGGCGTTGATGGCGCCCTGTTCGCCGCCGGAGACCGGGGCGTCGAGGGGGCGGATGCCTGCTTCCTTTGCATCGTCAGCGAGGCGCTTGGCGACATCCGGGCGGATGCTGGACGCGTCGATCCACAAGGCGCCCTTCTTCGCGTTGGCGAAGACGCCGTCGGGGCCGCTGACTACGCCCTCGACGTCGGGGGAGTCCGGCACCATGGTGATGACGACGTCGGCGTCCTTGACAGCGTCCGCGATGCTCGTGGCACCCCGGCCGCCTTCGGAGACGAGTTTGTCGATCTTGTCCTGGCTGCGGTTGAAGCCGGTGACGGTGTGGCCGGCCTTGACGAGGTTGATGGCCATGGGCAGGCCCATGATTCCGAGTCCGATGACTGCAACGTTGCTCATTGTGGTTCCTTTACTGAAAGTCTGTTGGTGTTGCTGATTCCGGTGGTTGAGCTTGTCGAAACCTAGCGGCTGGCGCGCTGGCGGATGGCCCAGCTGAAGGCGGTTTCCGCCGGTTCCTTGTATTCGAGGCCGATGTAGCCGTCGTAGCCGAGTGCGCGGCTGCGGGCGATCCATTCGCCGAGGGGAAGCTCGCCGGTTCCGGGAGCCCCGCGGCCGGGGTTGTCGGCAATCTGGATGTGGCCGAAGTCCTTGGCATGGTTTTCGATGACGGCTGCGACGTCGTCGCCGTTGACTGCCAGGTGGTAGAAGTCCGCGAGGAGCTTGATGTTCTCTGCGCCGGATTCAGCCTTGACGCGGGAGATCACCTTGAGGGCGTCCGCTGCCGTGAGGAGCGGGTACTTGGCGGCGCCGCTGACGGGTTCGAAGAGGACGGTGCCGCCGATGCCTGCGACGCCGGCAGCTGCGGCGGCGAGGTTTTCGGCGCCGATGGCGTCCTGCTTCTCGGCCGATTCGCCGTCCATGCGGTTGCCGTAGAGGGCGTTGAAGGCCTTGCAGCCGAGGTGCTCGCCGATGCCTGCGACGACATCGATGTTGTCCAGGAATTCGGTGGAGCGGGCGGGCCAGGAAACGAGGCCGCGGTCGCCGCCGGGCATATTGCCGGCGTTGAAGTTCAGGCCCGTGAGCTGGACGCCGGCGTCCTTGATGGCGTTCTCAAACCCGGTGACCTGGGCGTCCGTAGGGACGGAGGTGTCGAAGGGCCACCAGAACTCGACGGCGTCAAAACCGGCAGCCTTCGCGGCTGCGGGACGCTCGAGCAGGGGAAGCTCCGTCAAGAGGATGGAGCAGTTCACTGTGTACGTCATCGTAGGTCCTTCCGAGGAGGGGCTTTGATCTATCTTCTCCGCTGCTTCACCCTTATCGAGTTTCCGCTTTGTGGAATTTAGATTCTGCTTTATGAAAAGTTTAGGGAAGGTGAGGGCGGGAGTCAAGGGGGCGGGTTGGGAGGGGGTTGGGACAGCAAACTCTTCCCGTCCGGGCATAAGAAACGGGCGACTCTTGGCAGAGCCGCCCGTTCGATTGATCGTACTTAGTGCCGCTTGAAGGCGTGCCTGATCTTTTCGCCCGCCTGCTTGAGGTCGGCCCGAACTGCGCGGGCCTTGCCTTCGGCCCTCATGCGGTCGTTGCCGCTGACCTCACCGGCGGCCTTCTTTCCCTTGCCGTGGAGCCTCTCCGCGGCGTTGTGGATCCTGTCACCCAAACCCATTGCGGTCCTCCTTGTGGTGCGGCCGGTTCGGCTGATTGCCGCCTATGCCGCCACTTAAATTGTAGAAAGGAATGGCCCCCACGGACCGGTGGGCAGCCTAAAAGATCTGCGGGAATGCGGGGGATCGAGGTAGTTCTGGTACCGGCCTCGCGGCTGAGTCCGGCCTTCAGCGACGCCGACGCCGGCGGGCTAATTCCCCGACGGCCGCGCCTGCCAGCCCGATGGCCAATGCCAGGAGGACGGTCGGGCCGGCCCCGCCGTCGGGTCCGAGCGTGGCCGTCAGGATCTGCCGGATCATCAGGGCCATCTCCTGCGGGTCCCGCTCCGGCAATCGTGTGCCCAGGACGTAATTGACGGAGATGAACAACGCCGGAACCACCCACAGAGCCGCCAGGTTCCCCGCCCACTCGCCGACCCACGAGCCAAAGGGCACGGCGACGAGACCAACACCCAGGGCTGTCAAAGCCCTGGACTTCGCCGCAATGAGCAGGAGCGCCACCAGGCCCGCGACGATAGCGGCTAGCACCCCTGCGAGCAGCCCGGCGAAATAGACGCCTGACATCGCTCCGTCCGCCAAGCCGGCGTCGAGCACTGAAAACGCCTGAACCGTCACCGTGGCCTGCACCGCGAGAACGCCGCCGGCCACACACCAGGCAACCAGCCGCCGTCGAGCGGGTGACCAGAGCCGCACTGCCAGGCCGGCGGCTGCCCCTCCCACGGTCATCAGCGCAACGAGCGTGGTGAGTTCGTATTGGCTCAATGGCAGGAGCGACACGGTCATCTGCTGCGGCAACACTCCCGCGCCCCAAAGGTTCTGCAGAGGAAGCTGCGCGCCGGTGACCAGCCACGGGGCCAGCCCAAGCAACCCGCCAGGAGCCCGAGCAACAGGGCGAGGGCTACGTCCTTGCCGATGGCGTGGGGTGGCATTTCGGCGCCAGAGGCAGGCCGGCACCAGGCACCGCCCGCCAAACGTCAGACGGTCCGCGGCGCCTTGGCCAGGGTCTCGCTGAGTTCAGCAGCGTTCTGCCGCACCACATTCGCCGGACGGCCCGGCTCCGCGCGCCAGCTCTCGGAGAGCGGGCCGAGGTCCACCGTGTCGAAGCCGAACTCGTCATATAGCTTCGTCACGAGCTCGCTGGCCTCGGCATTGTCGCTCGCGGTGGCCAGAGCGCGGCGGTTCGGGGTGCCGGGAGGCGTGCCGTCCGTGGTGATCTCGCTGTACCGGATGTGGTTGAAGCCCTTCGCCACCTTGGACGTGGGCAGGTGTTCCTGCACCAGCGCGGAGGACGTGGTTTCGCCGGCGTCGAGGGCCGGAACATGGCCGTCGCGCTTCCAGTAGTAGTTGCCGGTATCGATCACGATCTTCCCCGTGAGCGGCTCCACGGGGATGCTGCCGAGGCTCCTGAAAGGAATGGTCACGACGGCGCAATCGCCCGCCGCTGCTGCTTCGGCCGGCGTCGCGGCCCGGGCACGGGGTCCCAGTTCCGCCACGAGTGCGGCCAGCGTTTCGGGGCCGCGGGAATTGCTGATCACCACGTCGTAGCCGAGTTCCACCGCTTTGCGGGCAACCTGGCTGCCAATGTGTCCTGCGCCGATGATTCCGATGGTTGTCATATCCGGGGCAACACCGGCGCCCGCAGGGATATTTCGTTCGTTACGCCCTGCGACGGCAGGCCAAGGCTAAGTCTCTACGGAAGGGGGAAGCAACGTTTCTCTCTGGCGGGAGAGCCGGTTCCCGGACACACCGTGATCAACGTAGAGGTCATCGCGTCGGACGCCGGCGGCCAGAAGATCCGCCTACTGCCGGTCGGTGGACTGCTGCCGCGTCGAAACGCGTGCATAACCGATCAGTTTCGTCATGGACTGCTCCGACGTGTCTCGTAGCTAGCGGTGGATACAGCGATTCAACCAGAGGGTTGTGAGACATAGTTACGAGAATCGCTGGCCGCGGACGAACTCGTACGATTGTGTCATTTTCAGAAGTCGTCTGCACGGAATTTCTGAAGTCCCCTGCACTCGTCCCCAGTTGGGGTTCCCGTGCGCGCAATCCGGAGGCTGAGCGAGAACTTTTCCGAGTGGGGCAAATGTCGAGGATCCACGTGCGCCGCCGACAGAGGCAGTGCCCGCCCCGCGCGGCCGCAGGTTTCGCTGTCCGTTGGAAGGCCCGACCTACTGGAAGGGTGTCCAGAGGATCACGGGACCTGGGGATGCACGGTGCTGGTGGGTCGTAGTGCGATGAGTGGAACGGAAAGTTCCGAGCTGCTCTCGGTCGTCTTGAATGATTCTGTAGTAGCCGACGAGTCCTCGGCTGATTCTCAGTGAAGTCACCGTCCGTGCACTGGAAATGGGTGCCTGTTATTTACCCGCAGTATGCGCCGGTGGAGGCGCTGTGCACCAGCTTGGCGTACTTGGCGAGCACGCCCTTGGTGAACTTGGCCGGCAGGGGCTCCCAGTCAACCTTCCTGGCATCCAGCTCTGCCTGGTCAACCAGCAGGTCGAAGCTGCGTGCTGCGATGTCGACGCGGATCCGGTCCCCGTCCTTGACAAAGGCAATGGGTCCGCCGTCGACCGCTTCCGGTGCAACGTGGCCGATGCAGAGACCGGTGGTGCCGCCTGAGAAGCGGCCGTCGGTCAGGAGCAGGACATCCTTGCCCAGCCCGGCACCCTTGATGGCGCCGGTGATGGCGAGCATTTCGCGCATGCCCGGCCCACCCTTCGGGCCTTCGTAGCGGATCACCACCACGTCGCCCTTGTGGATGGCGCCGTTGTCCAGCGCATCCAGTGCGCCCTGTTCGCGCTCGAACACCCGGGCGGTGCCCTCGAAGACGTCGGCGTCGAACCCTGCGCTCTTGACCACGGCACCTTCGGGCGCCATGGAGCCGTGCAGGATGGTGATGCCGCCGGTCTTGTGGATCGGGTTGTCCAGCGCACGGAGGATCTTGCCGTCCAGGTCCGGCGGGTTGATGGCCGCCAGGTTTTCGGCCACGGTCTTGCCGGTGACGGTGAGGCAGTCACCGTGCAGCAGGCCGGCGTCGAGCAGTGCACGCATGATGACCGGCACGCCGCCGATCCNCTGTCGACGTCGGTCATGACGTAGCGGCCGAACGGCTTCAGGTCGCCCAGGTGCGGGATCTTGTCGCCGATGCGGTTGAAGTCCTCCAGGTTCAGCTCGACTTCAGCTTCGCGGGCGATGGCCAGGAGGTGCAGGACGGCGTTGGTGGAGCCACCGAATGCCATAGTGACGGCAATGGCATTCTCGAACGCCTTTTTGGTCATGATGTCCCGGGCGGTGATGCCAAGGCGGAGCAGGTTGACCACTGCCTCGCCGGACTTGCGCGCAAACTGATCACGACGGCGGTCTGCCGAGGGCGGGGCGGCCGAGCCGGGCAGCGACATGCCCAGTGCCTCGCCGACGCAGGCCATGGTGTTGGCGGTGTACATGCCGCCG
>NZ_JAMXBH010000021.1 GCF_023913735.1 Pseudarthrobacter raffinosi | reverse complement strand
ACCAGCGCAACGGCATCAGCCTTGAACTCATCGGAATAGGTTGGTCGAGCAGACATGGGCACAATCCTTTCAAACTGTGTCTCACATCAGTAGTACACCTCAGTGCTCCGGGACGGCGTGGTCCACGCCAACACTAGCAACATCTACTGATATCTATCGTTTTGCTATAGTTCTATAGATTTCAGTAGACATTCGTATAGATGAGGCTGCGTGGACCCTGTATCGAATCCCTACTCGCCCGGAGCAGGACGTAAACCGGCGGCCCTTGTCGGACGCGACCAGCCCCGCCGGGATTGGCAGGTTGCCATCGAACGTGTTGAAGCGGGCAGGACGGCTCAGCCTTTCGTTCTTTACGGGTTGAGGGGGGTGGGCAAGACGGTTCTGCTCTCGGATTTCCGCCGGTCCGCGACCGGCCGGGACTGGCTGGTCGCACAAGTCGAAGCGGGCGCCGGCAAGGCACTGCGTGAGGCGCTGGGAGAAGCCCTTCACGCGCCTCTTGCCGATCTGGCACGCCCGTCGGCCGGGCGCCGGCTGCTCAAGGCTTTGAAGACAGCCGTCAGCTTCAAAGCCTCTTATGACCAGAGCGGAACCTGGAACTTCGGTCTGGACCTTGCAGGAGCGTCCGGTGGGGGAGCGGACACTGGCGTCCTCGAAACCGACCTCCGCAAGCTCATCCACGACCTGGCATTGGCTGCAGAGGAGGAGAACGTCGGCCTGGCGATCCTGATTGATGAAGCTCAGGATCTTGGTCAGGCCGAACTGGTGGCGCTCTGCGCCATCGCCCACGCCGCGGCCCAGGATGACTGGCGTGTACTTTTCGCTTTTGCCGGCCTGCCGAGCCTGCCCAGAGTCCTCGCGGAAGCGAAGTCCTATGCTGAACGGTTCAACTACGAAAAAATCGAGGAACTCCGCGGACCCGTCGCCTCGGAAGCATTAACGAAGCCCGCAGCCGAGGATGGGGTCGAGTGGGATGACTCCGCCGTGGCTCTCATCGTCAATGAAAGCGCCGGCTACCCGTACTTCCTGCAGCAATTCGGACAGGACACATGGAACGCCGCCACCGGTGCGAGCATCACATACGAGGACGCCCGCGTCGGTGCAGCCAACGGCCGGGCAGCCCTGGACAGCGGATTCTTCCGCGCCCGATGGGACCGGGCAACCCGGGCCGAACAGAACTACCTCAGGGCCATGGCCGAAGACAGCGACAAAGGCAGCTCATCGGGGGAAATAGCAGCGCGCCTGGGACGCAGTCCGGCAAGTTTCGGCCCGATTCGCGCAAACCTGATCGCGAAGGGGCTCGTCTACGCTCCCGAACATGGAGTCATCGCCTTCACTGTCCCAGGAATGGCGTCCTTCATCAAACGCCAATCCAATTGAGCGTTGAACTGCCGTGAGATGACAGGATCACTTCGGCCGCCACCGGGCCGGCCCTGCATGCTAGCGCGCTTCGGGCCGGCTCCCAAACGCGGGGTGCTGAGGCGTACCCCGCCGGGAATCGCCATAGCCCTGGCCCTAGCGGCGGTCCTTGTCGGGTACTTCCTGCCCCTTCTCGGAATCAGCCTCCTGGCCTTCCTTCTCATGGATGCCGCAGTCGGATACCTGCACCACCGCAAAACCGCGGAGGCAAACAAACCCTAGGCGGACTCCCTGGAAAATGCCCGAGACCCTCCCATGTGCCGGTCCCCGCATCGGTGAGTTGCCGCGTTGAAGCCAACCAGGCCCAGGGAAACCTCGATCCAGGAAGACGAGCGCAGAACCTTCGGGACGCACGTGCCGGTAACGAAGAAACGAGTACATCCGTTCCAGACCCCACTTCGTTCCCGGTGTACTGCGTCCTTCTGTCGGGGCGTTATTTGACGGTGAGGGTGCCTTTCATGTTGCCGTGGAAGTTGCAGTGGTAGGTGTAAGTCCCCGGTTCGGTGGGGGCGGTGAAGGTGCCGGTGCCGACCTGGATGTTGGCGTCGAATTCGTTGCCGGTGTCAGCGGTGATGGTGTGCGCTTCGATGTCTTCGTTGGTGACCGTGATCTCTGCTCCGGGGCTCACGGTGTCCGCACCTTCGTATTTAAAGCCCTTGATCAGGATTTCCGCCGGCGCCGCCGCCGGTGTAGAGCCCGGGCCGGACGTTGAGGGGGCAGGTTCTGCGGTGGCGGCAGGAGCTGACGGGAATTGTTCCGCCTGTGTGGGGGCCGCTGTCGTGGCGGACCCGGAGGTGCCGGGGTTCCCGCAGCCGGACAAAACCAGCACGACTGCTGCTGCCGCGAGTCCGAGCGCGCTGCCGGTTCTGGTGCTTGCTTTCATGGGTGAACCTTTCATGGAAACTGCCGGTGGGGTGCCTTTGTTGTGCAGCATCGGGTCAGGGGTGTTCTACCCAGCAGGCGAGAATGGTGGTGGAGAGCTGGTAGGCCAGGGCGTTTCTGGTGATGTTGTCCGGTCCGAGGGTGGTCGGCAGGTCCGAAGCATCCACCTGGAGCACGAAGCTGTCTTTTTGGAACACCGCTGACCCGTCCGCGGTTTCGTAGGCCGGGAAGCCGAGGCTGGCCAGTCCTTCGATGGGTTTGGCGTCCTTTGCGAGGGCTTGCTTCGCGTCGAAATAGGTGAGCGCGGTGGCCTGGTCCTTCGCTTCCTGGACGGAGATTTCCAGGTCCCCTTCTTGCAGGTGGTAGGTGCAGGTAAAGGTGCTGTCGGCCCAGTCGTTGATGGTGTGCGGCTCCGAGTCCAGGTCCAGGATGGCGGTGAGCCGGTCCTTTGGCTGGTCCCCACAGACCATCAGGGCAGCATCGCTGGGCCCGTCGGCTGTCGCGTCGGGCGTTGCTGAGCCGTCGTTGTGGTGCCCGCCGCCGTGGCTGTCGGTGTGCCCGGCCTCGGGCGAAACTGCCGTGGCGGCCGGCGTTGAGAGGTCCGAGGGCGCGGTGACGGATCCGGCGGCTGTTGCGCAGCCGGAGAGCAGCAGGGCTGACAGGGCCAGGGAGGCCAGCAATGGCTTGTGCTGTTTCATTACTCGTTCCGTCCTGACCGCCCCCCGTCCGGGGTGTGCGGCCGTTGTCAGGCTTTGAGTGTTGCGTAGATGACGTAGTTGTCATCGAAGAGGCCGGTGGCGGGGTCGTAGCCGTCGCACGTGATCAGCCGGATTTCGGCGCCGTCGGTGTTGCCGTAGACCTCGACGGTGGGGAATTCGTTTTTCGGGTAGAGCGCGCCCCGGTCAACGGCGAACACGGCCGTACTGCCGTCGGCCCGGGAAACGTTGATCTCTGCGCCGGGGGTGAGTTTGCGCAGGTCGGCGAAGACGCCCTTGTTGCCGCCCAGGGCATTGACGTGGCCCAGTATCACTGAAGGGCCGCGTTGCCCTGGGGTGGGGGAGCCGTCGTACCAGCTGCCAGGTGTGCCTTTGCCGGTATCTTCCGGTACTTTCAGGGAGCCGTTCTCCTCCAGTCCCAGGTGGAGAAGGTCCGTCCGGACCCCGATCGAGGGAATAGCCAGGGTGACGGGAGCCGAAGCGCCCAGCACCGGCGGAAGCTGCTGTGCGGCCGGGGCCGCTGCAGGGGCAGCGGGTGGCGGGGTGAACGGAGCCGCGGGAGTGCTCGGCGCCGCCGTGGATGAGGCGGACGTTGCAGGGGCCGGTCCGGAGTCCGGCGTGCTGGCGGGTCCCCCTGCACACCCGGCCAGGGTGAGCAGGAGCAGAACCCCGGCCGCCGTGGCGGCCAGGGGGCCTTTGCGGTGGCCGGGGTTCTTGGGTGTCACAGTGGTGATCCAGTCAGCTCTGGCTTACGCTGCTGCGCCGGCGGTGCGGCGGCGGACCACATAGGCGCCGCCGGCGAGGGCGATCAAGGCCAGGCCCGAACCGATGGCGAGGACCCCGGTGTCGGTGCCGGTTTCGGCGGCGACGCCGGTCTCAGCCCCGCCTGCGGGCATCTTCATCTGACCGGCCGTCAACGTTCCGCACAGGGCCGGGGAGGTCGCGGCCAGGGGCAGGGTCGGTGCGAGGTCGCTCTTCGCGGCCTGGCCCTTGGCGCTGAGGGTGGCGGGGTCAAGGCCGTGGACGACAACCACCGCGGTGCCTGCTTCCAGGGCGGCCTTGGTCTCGGCATTGAGTTCAAACGTACGGTCCACGGTGTACGCGGCACCCTGGCCGCCTACCTTGAGGTCAAGGCCCGCTGCGGGGCTGGTGTCGCCACTGGTGGAGAGGGTGGTAACGATGGGGCCGTAGAACGGGTCGCCTTCGGTGGTGGAGATGACCTGGTCACCGTCCTTATCGGCGGAAGGGTCCGGGCAGGTGCCCTGCTTGCCGCCGTGGATGTGCTGGACGTGCGGGTACGGGGCGTCCATGAAGGTGGCGGGCATTCCCGAAACCTTCAGGACAACGTGGGCCTGGTTGCCGGTGACATCGAGCTGGATAGTGCCGGAGCCGGCGCTGCCGTTGAGTTGGCCCAGGATGGACTGGTAGGACTGGTCCGCGGCCATCGCGGGGGCACCGGAGAGGACCAGAGCGCCCAAAGCGAGGGTGGGGACTGCCATATAGCGGAGTGTCTTATTCATTTGAAAAATCTCCTCATACACGCGCGTGTGATGTTGGTGCCCCCGGGAGGGGACACCAGTACTTCGGAACACTAGCGGACAAGGATGGGTGAAAACGTGGCCCGGCCCACATATTTTTGGGCAGGCTAACGCGAGGGAAACGCCCGGCGGACTCCCGGAGGCAGTGACACCGCCGTGTTCAGGCGGTAGAAGTTCCGCGGCGGCGGCCCCGTGACGTCACCCGTGAGCCGGGCCGGTTTTTCTGCAGCAGGGCGTACCCGGCCACCGCCAACGCACCGGCGGCTGCTTCGGCGACGGCCGTGATGGTCTTTGCCGCGTACCAGACCGGTTCATACATCGAAGGCAGCGGCCCGATGGCGGGGACCTGGACATACCGGTAAAGGATGACCGCGGCCAGGGACGACAACGCAATTACCGCGGCGGCAGCGAAAGCAATACGGGAACCTTTAAGCAGCACAAACACCGCTGCCAGGACCGCGGCGCCGGCCTGGACCAGAAACAGCGTGCCCTGCCCGATGCCGCCCGGCGCGGCCTGCTGATAACCCGGGGCGAGCTGGACATGGATGACGGCGCTGACCACCAGAGCCGCCGCGACGCCGACACGCAGCACCCACAGAGAACGTGCCCGTGGCTTCAGTTCCGGCCGACTCATTTCCCGGTTCATTTCACGACCAGCGTCCCGGTCATCTGAGGATGGAAGGTGCAGACAATTTCGTACTCACCGGGGGCATCCGGTGCCTGGAAGACCACTGTTCCGCCGCCCGGGACTTCGACGTCGAATCCGCCCTTGTCCTTGGCCGTGAGGGTGTGCGGGGCGCTGTCCGCGTTCGTCACCGTGAGCATCGCGCCCGGCTTCACCGACGCCGGAACCTCATACTTGAAATCCTTAATGGTGATGACCCCTTGAGCTGCCTGGGCTGATCCTTCAGCTGACGGGGCAGCGGAACTGGCTGCGGGCGGGGCGGACGAGTCCCCGCCCTGGGCTGCGCACCCGGTGATGCCCACCAGCGACACGGCGGCGGCTAAGAAGCAAATACGAGTAATGGTTCTCATGACAATCCCCTTCAAGGGATGTTGTCCTCCACCCGCCGGACGGCGCGCCCATCAGGAAACTACCCTGCACGCTATTCGTCACCCCCGCCCTTACGGACTGCCCGGCCTTGTGGACCGCAGGTTCATCACGCCGTCCCGCCCTACATGATGCAGACCGGCGACAACCCCGACGGGCCCCTGACCCATGATGAGGCCGCGAAAATGGCCGCTGACCTGACCAAGGACGAGGACGACTTCTGTGACGGATTCACCTGCGATTTCTTCTCCGTCAACGCAGAACTCAAAGTCAGCGAACAACAGCGCCAGGACGCCATCGCACTGTGCAAGCAGGCGGACAAAAAAGCAGCCCTCGCATGCTTGGCCGCCTTCGGCGGCACCGACTTCCGAGAGGACCTGCCCAAGGTAACCGTTCCGGCACTCGTGCTCCACGGAGACGGCGACGCCACCGTATCCTACGAAGGATCCGGTCAGCGCACCCACGCGGCTCTTCCCGGCAGCGAACTGCACGTCATCGCCGGAGCTCCCCACGGATGCAACGTCAGCCACCCCGACGAATGGAATCAAACCCTCATTCAGTTCCTGTCCAGATAGGCACTTGCCGAACGCGGACCGGAATCGAGGCCCTGATGGTCGGTATCGACAAAGTCCCGCTGGTTGACCAGCTCCAGGACCTCCTCCTGGAGAGCAAGGGCCTGCCCGACTTCCTCGCAAGGCCTCCGAACCCGGCCCGGCAAAACCCAGCTGATCGTAGTTCGTCGTCGAGGTTGGCTGTTCCAGTGCTCGCTGTTGCGGACATGAGGATGTCGAACATCTCCGAGCCGAGACCGATGACGGACGCATCAGATGTGCCCGGCCGACGCCGTCCACACGAAAAGGACTCAGCGACCCATGGTCAGCTGCCCGTTTGAAAACATGCTCTTGACCTCCGCGGCGGCTTATCGCCTCAGGATAAATGCGCCTTAGCTGCCGCCGCTCCTGTTGAGTTTTCCGTTGACGCCGTCGGGGAAGAACCCGCCGGATTTGACCGATTTCGGGGTCAGGTAGGCGATGTTCAGGACCTGCGCGGGGGTGCGGCTGAACGCGAGAGCGTTGGCGTCTGCTGGCACGAGGTTGGCGACCTGGGCTGTTCCGATTCCCTGGTCAAGGTCCGATGTGCCGTCCAGGCTGTCGCGGGCGTCCGAGATGGCCTGCGCCGGTGCCTGCAGGTCCCGGGCGTACATGGTGGTTCTGATGATGCCCGCATGATAGGCCTCCACGGCAAGTATGCCGGCGGCCGCCTCGAGATAGGTCTTGTTATCGATAAACGGGGCAGCACCCTTATAGGCGGTGACGCCGACGTCTTCAAAAATGAACGCCCCGAGCAGGAAACTGGTCTCGTCCGTGAACGGGCTGAAGGTCTGGCCCGCCTTAATGAGTCCGGCGGCGAGAGCGGCGGCGGTGAAACTTGCATCAAGGTCGATCGGCGGGCGGGCCACCGCGGCCTTACCCAGGGCGCTGCGCAGGAACCGGACGTGCGCCTCTTCATCGGCCGCGATCTCCACGGCGTACTTCCGGACCAAGCTGCCGGCTGTGAACGGGACCTGCCTGCCGCCGGTTACTCCGCCCTTTTTGCCCTTGCCGTCCGTAAGGTTGCCGGCCAGACCTGCGCCCGTTACCGCCCGAAGGTAAAATTCGGCCTCAAGGTATTCCAGGTTCAGTGCGAAGTTCAGGATTGCCGAGTCACTGGGTCCATCAGGGCCGTCACCATTTTGATCATCATCGGCGGCTGCAGACGTGGCAGACAGCAGCGCCACCGCGCCGCCGATCCCTGCTGCGCCGGCTGCCCTGAACAGCCGGCGGCGATCGAGGCTGTCTTCAGCGCTCCGGGCCATTGCGTTGGTAATGAATTTCTGATCGAACATTTTTGTTCTCCTGCCATTCAAATGACATGGCGGGGGCAGGGCTTATACCTTTAGCGCACCCCAGCGCTGCGACACCCTCGTCGCCACGGCCAGACCGGCCATGATAACCGTCAGAGTACTCCCCCCGTCTGATATGTGGGAAGGATTGTCAAGGGGCAGTGATGAGCGGCTCCCAACTTCTTTGGTGGGGGCCGCTGGTTGGGGTGCCGTCCGGGTGTGGCGGTCGTGCTGGCGAGTCTTGTATTCGACTGGCAGTGTCAGACTGATATTCGCGGGTTGGGTTACCGCATGACGATTGTTCGGCTGGGGCGTATCGCTGTCTAAAATCGAGCGTCAACGGCCCCCATGGGCCGTGTGCTCATAGTCGGGTCTCGAGTTAGCCCCAAAGTGCTGCCACGTCACGCCCGCCACGCATCCGGAGGGCACGTTCTTATGCCGCGTTCATGCGCTCCCCCTGCCCGTGTTCGCCTTGCTGGAGGGGTGCGGCCAGGGACCAGCACCAGCCGGCGAGTTCCCTGGCGATCGCGGTGTTGGCCGTGACGGATCTTTTCGTGCGGGCATCGAAGACTTCCCATTTGTGGTGGAGCCTGTGGTTGCCTTCCAGGGCCCGGATCCGGGTGGCCGGGCCGACCAGGTCCAGCTGCTCGGCCCGGATCCGGGTGGCCGGGCCGACCAGGTCCAGTTGCCGCAGCAGGCGCAGCCCCGGCCTGGCATAGGGGCGCCGGTGCTGCCAGGCTGCCTCCACCAGGAGCTTGCGTGCGTATCTGCTCCCGGCCTTAGTGATCGGGCCCTGGTGCCGGGATTGACCCGAGGACTGCTCGCTGGGCACGAGACCCACGTAGGAGCCGATGGTGGCCCCGGTGAAGCGTGTCCAGTCGCCGATCTCCACGGCGAGCCCGAACCCGGTCGTGACCTGAATGCCGCGCAGGCACATCAACGCGTCGATCACCGGCGTGTAGCGGCAGTCCCTGGCGACCGCTGCGATGCGCTGGTCGATGCGCTTGAGATGCGCGGCCAGCAGTTCGGCCTGTTCCACGTTGTCCTCGTAAGTGAACTGCAGCACCGGGGAGTCGAAACGCTGCCGGTGCAGCCACGCTTGGTGCTCCTGGGTCCACTTCGTCTCCTTCGGGTAGCGGATGCCGTGGCGGAGCAGGATCGCGTTCACGTGCTGGCGGGCATGGGCGAGGTTCTTCGCCGCGGTGGCCCGCAGCCGGGACAAATCCCGCAGGTCCTCCTGCTCCCGCGTCGGGACCCGCACTTCCGTAACCTGGCCCAGAGCGAGCATTTCCGCCAAAAGCCGGGCGTCTCGCTTGTCCGTTTTAATCTTGTCTCCCGGTGCCCGCAGCAGCTTCGAGGACGCAGCCACCACACAGTCAACGCCGGCCTCCCGCAGGAAACGGGCCAGGACGTACCCGGTCGGGCCCGACTCGTACACGGCCTTCACCGGCGGCTCGAAGCGGCGGACCCAATCCAAAACGACCGCCGGGTCCGAGTCCATCTGCATCCGGACCAGTTCTCCGGTGTCAGGATTCAGGGCGCAGCCGACAACGGAAACCGCGTGAACATCGAGCCCAATAAACGTATGCTGAAACATAGCCGGGACCTCCCAAACCTCACATGTGGCACTACCAATGCAACTCTCATGAAGGCCTCAAGCCAAGAGGTTGTTCACTGGCAACCCACGGACGCTGTGAAACAGAAGGCCCCGGCCCTCACCAGCGGCAGTCGGGCCCCTGCCGTCCGGATACAAGGACATTTCCGCCGGGCAATAGGCCCCGCGGCGCCGCCCACCAACACGACGGAAACCCGCCAGCATCAAGCCGGCGCCGCGGGACCGGCCCGGCGACAATGGCCGCCCCGGACGGACAGGAAACCCAACCACCCTCACCTCATATCGTCTAAACAGCGATACGAAAGGCTAAATGCTGGCGGGAACCGGATGCCTTCGGATTCCCCTTCGCCGACACTGATTTGGAGGCCCCGGGTCCTCTGATGTCCCTAGGTGCGTGGGTCAGTAACCAGGGTGCGGGTTTTAAAACGCCGACGGATTGACCGGTGCCTGGTGGTGGTGACTGGGAGAATCGGGGGCATGGATACTGGTTCTTCCGCGCAGGATGGTTTGTTCGATGAGTCCCTGGTCGAGCGGGTCGAGCAGCCCACGGATGTGTCGATGGATGCCAATGGCGGGGCCAGGAAACGCTTTAGGGCGTTCGAACCGGATGCGGTGATGCTGGTCCCGCCGTCGCTGGAGGAGTGGTTGCCGCAGGGTCATCTGGCCCGGTTCATTGGCGAGCTTGTGGACGATGAACTGGATCTGACCCGGTTCTACTCCTCCTACGCCAAGGCCAAGGGCCAGCCGCCGTATGATCCGCGGCTGATGCTGCGGATCGTGCTTTACGGGTACTGCGTGGGGGTGCGGTCCTCGCGGGAACTGGAAAGAGCCTGCACGGACGTGGTCGCGTTCCGTTGGTTGTGCGCCCAGCAGGCCCCGGATTTCCGCTCGATCGGGCGGTTCCGTGAACGCCACCTCGCGGCCCTGGCCAACGTGTTCCTCCAGGCGCTGGAACTCTGCCGGGCCGCGGGCATGGTCTCGCTGGGCCATGTCGCACTGGACGGGACGAAGGTCCGGGCCAACGCCTCCCGGCATAAGGCCATGAGCTATTCCCGGCTGACCGCGAAACAGAAGGTGTTGGCCGATGAGATCAGCGACCTGATGGCGGAGGCGAAGACCGTGGACGCGGCCGAGGACGCCCGCTACGGGCCGGGCAAACGCGGTGATGAGCTGCCCGCCGAGCTGGCCAACCGGGCCCGGCGCGCCCAGGCCATGAAGACTGCCCGGGCCTCTATCGAAGCCGAAGCCGCCCAGAAGGCCCGCCGTGAGGCCGAGGCGAAAGCCCGGGCCCGCGGGGATGATGACGATGATGTCTCCGGCAAGGGCGAAGCGGCCGCTGCCGCGGCGGTCCCCAAGCCCACGGCCCAGCGGAACTTCACCGACCCCGACGCGAGGATCATGAAGACCGCGGACGGTTCCTACCACTACTGCTACAACGGCCAGGGCGTCGTTGATAAAGATCACCAGGTCATCGTTGCCGCCGAGTTGAACAACACTGCGGTGGACGTGCGGCAACTGGTCCCGATGGTCCAGAACACCCAGGACACCCTGGGCGCCATGCCCCGGAAGTGGAGCGCCGATGCCGGGTATTGCTCGGCGGCGAACCTGAAACACGTCAAAGACCTCGAAGCCAACGGCGCGACGGAGTTCTTCATTTCCACCCGGCGGATGACACACGGGCGCCCGGTCCCGGAGTCGCCCAGGGGCAGGATCCCGGCGGATGCGACCCTGGCCGAGCGGATGGCCCGGAAACTGAAAACGAAGAAGGGCCGGGCGGTCTACGCCCGGCGCAAAGCCATCGTGGAACCGGTCTTCGGACAGATCAAAACGCGGCAGGGCAAGCATGTCCTGTTGCGCGGGCTGGAGAAGGCATCCGGGGAGTGGAAGTTGATGGCCGGCTGCCACAACCTGCTCAAACTCTTCAGCTACCGCACCGCCACCGCCTGAACCGAGCCGGGGATGGTGTCCCGGAATCGAACCTGCACCACCGAACCGCGCCCCGACGGATCCTTCCCGGCTCTCCCGAGAAAATGCCCAGAGTCCGGCACCCTGTCCAGGAAAAGGAGACCGGCCCCTGGGCCGTCACGGTGCAAACCTGCGGAACCGTCAAACCACTACCGACTCACGCACCTAGAGAAACGTACCAACCTGGGCAGGGGCGGAGACTGGAGTCAGAGCCCTTGCCATCGAATCCGTCCTGATCGCTTCCCTCGCACAAGGGCGCCCCGCCGCCACTAGCCCTGGTGAGGGTGCCGGCGTGAATCCTGGTGCGTTGAAGGGGCGCTGGCTCCAGGGTTAGATGCCGCCGGAGGCTGCAGCCCGGCCAGTGTGACTTTGACGAGGCGAAGGACAGCATCGCGGGACACCAATCCACTGGCCGCTTCCAACGCATGAAGGCAGTATCCGGAGAGCTCGTCCGGGGCAACATCGGAGCGGAACACCCCGGCGCCGGCACCATCTCTCAACATCTCCGCCAGGAATTCATGGAGATGCTGGTGCGCGCGACCCACGTGTGAACCCTGGTGCAGGCGTGCGGCCTCAGCACCACCGTCGTGGGAGTGGGAGATCAGCGCGTAGGCCTTCAGGACGGCTTCAAGTTTCCGCTCAGGGCCCGCCGCGCGGTCACGGACCTGCGCCAGATGTTCCAAATGGGCTTGGACCTGGCGTTCGTGCCAAGCCGCCAGGATCTCGTCCACGTCCGGAAAGTACTTGTACAGCGTGGCCCGGCCGATCCCCACGGTCTGGGCGATCTGGGACATCGTCACCGATGACAGCCCGTGACTGGCGACCAAGCCTGCCGTGGTGTCCAGGATCGCCGAACGAACGGCGCTGCGGTGCGATTCGATGGTCTCATTCCAGAGCTTCGGCATTCCTGAAGTATACGCTCCGTCCTACGTTGGACAGGGTGACGCCAAGGAGACATACTGTCTTGTAAACACGCCGCACCAGGAAATGACCAATGGAGAAGACATGGCCCACGAGCCGAACCAACCGGAGAACAGCGATCCGGCCCCGCAGACCCTGACTGGTCCGCCCCGCTGGGTGAAGGTCTCCGCGATCGTCGCCGGCGTCCTGCTCCTGGTCGTTGTTGCCGTGATGCTGCTCAGCGGCGGCCAGCACGGGCCGGCACGGCACGGATTCGGACTGGATGCGCCCGCCTCATCTCCCGCTGCACTGCAAAGCTCCGCCAGCGGGCAGGTGTAAACCCAGAATGGTCCTGACATCTGCGCTGCGGAAATTCCTGCTGACCCTGCATGTCATATCTTCACTGGGCTGGGCCGGAGCCGTTGCTGTTTTCGTCGTGCTCGATGTTGCTGCCCTAACGAGTACTGACCCCCAGCTCGGACGCCTCCTGTGGCTGGCCCTGCAGGCGGCGGCCTGGTCCCTGCTTGTCCCCCTGGCCTTCTCGACCCTGCTGACGGGCGTTCTTCTCGGGCTGGGCACGGTCTGGGGGCTGTTCCGGCACTACTGGGTGCTCTTTAAGCTCGTGCTCACGCTCGTGGCGACCGTCGTCCTTGTGCTGTACACGCAGACGATCCAGACTGTCGCGGGGATGCTGAGGGATCCTGCAATGACCGGGATGGACCTTCCCTCTGCCTTCCTGCACACCGGCGGTGGCCTCTTCGTGTTGCTACTGGCGACGATCCTGGCAATTTACAAGCCCCGTGGCATGACCCGGTACGGGCAGCGAAAACAACTGGAGCGGCGCCGGCAGACTGTGCCCTGAGTAGGCGTTCCCGCAGGCATCACCAAAAGGGAACAGGTGGGTCGGACATGGCCGGCCCGCTTGCGTCCTGGGACAGTTGTTGTGTCAGTGCCAGGTAGCCGTGCACCGTAGAGTTCAACGGGTGAGGTTGAACTGCTGATGGGCCACGGACAAAGCCACTCCCATGGCGAGCCGGATCCGTCGCCTCAGGCGATGGCCCTGCGGCGGAGGGCAAATCGGCTGCTGTTGGCCGTTCTGGTGCCTCTGACTCTGCTGACGTTGGCTGCCATGGTCTTGATGTGGCCCTCGGGCAGCAGGGACGGTATCACCCTTACCAGCCCGTACTCAGGTGCGCCCGGTGCGACCTTTGAGAGCGGAAAGATCCAACGCGTAGTTCAGGAAAGCTGTACGCCGGGAGCAAGCCAGGACGCCCAGAGTCAGAGGGGTTCCGACTGCTTGTTTGCGTTCACCGAACCGGACAAGGGCGGCAGCCCAGTCAAGGTGATCATCAACCCGGATGTCGCGAAGTCCCCTGGGATAAATACCGGAGACAACATCAGTTACCTGGATCTGACTTCATCCACGGGCGCTGCAGCCAACAAAGCGACACCCCAATACATCTTCGTGGACTTCGTCCGTACGGTGCCGATCCTACTGCTGGCCATCCTGTATTCCGTGGTGGTGATCGCCGTTGCCCGCTGGCGCGGGCTCCGGGCACTCATCGGTCTCTTGGGTGCCTTTGCCGTGCTGGCCGGATTCATGCTTCCTGGTTTGGTGGAAGGCAAACCCCCGCTCCTACTGGCACTCGTGGGATCCACAGTGATCATGATCGGGATGCTGTACTTCGCACACGGGTTCTCCGCCCGCACATCGACCGCTCTGCTGGGCACCATGTTCGGGCTGGGCATCACGGCGGTGCTGGCAGCCTGGTCAACGGATGCCGCGAATCTTTGGGGCGCAGGGAGCTCCGAAGCCTCGGTCCTGTCCAACATTTCGGGCAACATCTCCATCTCCGGCATCATCCTGTGCGGGCTCATCATTTCCGGACTCGGGGTGCTGAACGACGTCACCATTGCGCAATCCTCTTCCGTATGGGAACTCTACGAACTCGCTCCGGAAACGTCCGCGCGCGACCTCTTCGCCTCTGCCATGCGTATCGGCCGCGATCACATCGCCTCCACGGTCTACACGATCGCGTTCGCTTATGCGGGGGCCGCCTTACCCATCATGATCCTTGTGATGCTCTACGACCGGCCCCTCGGGGAGGCGCTGACAAGTGCCGAAATGTCCGAGGAGGTGGTTCGGACCCTGGTCGGCTCAGTAGGTCTGGTACTTGCTATCCCTGTCACCACCTTCCTCGCCGTGCTGGTTGTCAAGGCAACCGGCACCAAGGGCCCTGTCCTGCCTGCCGCTTCCCAAGGACATAAATGACGACTGTCTCAGTTCCTAGGAAGTGGAACGCCCAGGACCGGCCCTTCCAAAAATGGCGACAGGCGACCAGATATCGTGTGATTGTCATCGTCGGTTGTGACACAGGGAGCACCCGGCCAGTTATTCACTGGGCTGGCGCGTCCAGCTAGGGCACACCCCAACCTGACGTCAGGCAACCACGGAAGGGCTGTCAGAATAGGATCGATTCGCCGCCTTCTAGACAGACCTCTCAGTGAGTCATAGATTTCATCCTGACACCTTCACCGACACGGCATCCGGAAGGGGCATTGCCAGGCCACAACTTGCCGAGCTGATGCGCTTTACCCGGGACGGAGACACCGTAGTGGTCCATAGCATGGGACCGGCTCGCCCGAAACCTGAACGACCTGCGCTCACTCGTCCAGACGCCGACCGACAAGGGTGTGCGCGTGGAGTTCGTAAAGGCACGCCTGGCTTTACCCGCGAGGATGCCCCCATGCCAACCTCATTTTGTCGGCGACGGGCCCCTTCGCCGAATTCGAACAACCACAAAATAAAGGAACGGCAGCGGGGCGTGTACCGCGGACGCAAAAAGACCCTTCCTCCAGAGCGTGCGGCGGAGCTGGTTCGGCGGGCGGCAGAAGGCGCTGCAAAGTCCACTCTCGCCCGGGATTACGGAATCGCCGGGAAACGGTCTACCAGTACGTTCGCCACGCCCAAAAATTGAACGGCGCACCACCCCACGCCATGGACGAGCGGCGATACCAGACATACTTGTAATACAAGTTGGATACTTGTACTGTAAGTAGCAGGGCAACGCAGCCCGGACAGCCTGCTTTTGAGGAGCAACCATGAGTACCGTCGATGTCATCCGGCACGTCAAGCTTTCCACCGCGCGGCTGCCGCTGACCGTCCCCATCAGTGACGCCAAGGTGTTCACCGGCCGCCAGAAGCCAATGACCGACGTGGTGTTCCTGTTCGCGGAAATCACCACGGAAATGGGTTATAGCGGTATCGGCTTCAGCTACTCCAAGCGCGCCGGCGGCCCCGCCCAGTACGCCCACGCCAAAGAGGTCGCGGAGGGGCTCATCGGTGAGGACCCCAACGACATCGGCAAGATCTACACCAAGCTCCTATGGGCCGGCGCCTCCGTGGGCCGCTCAGGTGTGGCCACCCAGGCCCTCGCCGCCATCGACATCGCGCTCTACGACCTCAAGGCCAAACGCGCCAGCCTCTCCCTGGCGAAATTCCTGGGCGCCTACCGGGACTCCGTCCAGACGTACAACACCTCCGGCGGCTTCCTCAACGCCTCCCTCGAAGAGGTCAAGGACCGTGCCACCGTCCTCCTGGAGGAAGGAATCGGCGGCATAAAGATCAAGGTCGGCCTGCCCGATTCCGCCGAAGACCTGCGCCGCGTGGCCGGCATCCGCGAACACATCGGCTGGGATGTTCCCCTCATGGTGGACGCCAACCAGCAGTGGGACCGGGCCACCGCCCTGCGCATGGGCCGCCAATTGGAGCAGTTCAACCTGATCTGGATCGAAGAGCCGCTGGATGCCTACGACTTTGATGGCCACGCGCACTTGGCCAATGTCCTGGACACGCCCATCGCTACCGGCGAGATGCTGGCCTCCGTGGCCGAGCACAAGGGCCTCATCAACGCCAACGGCTGCGACATCATCCAGCCGGACGCCCCGCGCGTCGGCGGCATCACCCAGTTCCTGCGCCTCGCCGCCCTCGCGGACGAACGCGGGCTTGGCCTGGCGCCGCACTTTGCCATGGAGATCCACCTGCACCTCGCCGCGGCGTACCCGCGGGAACCGTGGGTGGAGCACTTCGACTGGCTGGATCCGTTGTTCAACGAGCGCCTCGAAACCAAGAACGGCCGCATGCTCGTCCCGGACCGTCCCGGCTTGGGCGTGACCCTCAGTGACCAGGCCCGCGCCTGGACCACCGAGTCCGTGGAGTTCGGCGCGTAACCTTGAACGCATGAGCCGGAACCTGACCGCGGACCTCGCCGCCGACCTTCGCACCCGCATCGTGGACGGCGTCATCCAGCCCGGCGACAAGCTTCCCAGCGAAAACACGCTGATGGGCGACTTCGGTGTCAGCCGCACCGTGGTGCGCTCGGCGCTGACGCGGCTCCAGGCCGAAGGCCTGGTGGAAACCGAACGCGGGCGGGGCAGCTTCGCGCTGACCCCGCCCGACGACGGCCCCCAGCCAGTCCCGGGCAGCCGCCCCGTCGCCAGCGTCGAAGACCGCCTCCACCTGCTGGAATTCCGGCTGGGAGTGGAGTCCGAAGCTGCGGCCCTGGCCGCCCGCAACCACTCCGACCGCCAGCTCCGGGCGGTCAATGCTGCCCTGGAACAGTTCGCCGCCAGCGCTGACCACCCCGGCCACGCCATGAAGGCCGACTTCGAGTTCCACCGCGCCATCGCGGCCGCCTCCGGCAACCCTTTCTACTCAGATTGCCTCGCCGCCCTGGGCCAGACGATGATCGCGATGCCACGCACCCGGCTGCTCACCGGCGTCGAACATTACGCCCGGGACCACTTTGACCAGGTGGTGCACGAGCACCGGTCCATCGCTGCCGCCATCGCCGACGGCGATGAGACCGCCGCCTCGGCCGCCATGCGCAGCCACCTCGCAAACTCCCGACGGCGGTTCAAGGCTTCGATACGCCCGCCCGCCTAAACTCCTCGCGGCCGCGTGCCAGCACCTGCCCCTTGAAGAACTCGGGCCGCAGCCGGGACATCACCAGCATGATCACCACGCCCAGCAGGATCACGCCCATGCCCAGGATGAACACCATCCCCAGCCCGCCCACCGATGATCCGGAGCCGTACTCGGGGTCCATGGAATCGGCGGCGGTCTTGAAGAACATCACCAGCAGGATGACTCCACCCAGCAGCGGCGCCAGGAACTTGAAGAAGAAGGCGCGGCCATTGCTGAACGCCTGGGCCCGGAAGAACCAGACGCATGCCAGCGCTGTGATGCCGTAGTAGAAGCAGATCATCATGCCCAGCGCCGTGATGGTGTCCCAGAGCGCGTTCTCCGAGGTGGTCCGGGTGATGACGTAGAAGGCCGCTGCGGCAAGGCCCGCCGCGATCGTGGCGTAGCTCGGGGACTTGAAGCGCGGGCTGACCTTGCCGAAGCGTCCCGGGAGTGCTTTGTAGTGGCCCATCGACAGCATGGTCCGCGCCGGAGACACAAACGTGGACTGCAGCGAGGCCGCCGAACTGCTCAGGATGGCGAGGGACATCAGGATGGCGAACGGTCCCATCACCGGCCCGGACAGAACAGCAAAGATGCTCGACTGGTTGTCCGGATTCCCGGCACCGAGGCCGGTTTCGCCCACCCCTGCGAAGGACAGGGTGGCCAGCGCGACGGTCATGTAGATCGCGACAATCACCACCACGGTGACGGTTGCCGCCCGTCCCGGAGTCTTCTCCGGATTCTTGGTTTCCTCGTTCATGGTCAGCGTGACGTCCCAGCCCCAGTAAATGAAGATGGAGAGGGAAACCCCGGCAGCAAAGGCTGAGAAGGATCCGACCGCGAATGGGTTAAACCAGTCGGGCGAAATGGCAGTCGCATCAAACGCCGAGCCGTTGGCCACGTGACTGAAGGCAGCTACAGCAAACCAGCCCAGCACCAGCAGCTGGAACGCCACCAATACATACTGCACGCCCTTCGTGGCTTCCATGCCCCGATAGGAAATCCAGCAAGCCAGGGCGATGAACACCAGGGTGGTGGCGATGTTCAGCGGAAGGTTCTTGCTCAGCTCGCCCAATTCCGGGTTGCCGAAAAGCTGGGCCAGCATGAGGTAGAAAAAGTCCACGGCGACGGCCGCCAGGTTGGACAGCACAATGATGGTGGCCGCAATCAGCCCCCAGCCACCCATCCAGCCGATCCACGGACCAAAGGCGCGCGATGCCCACGTGAACGAGGTGCCGGCGTCGGGCATGGCATTGTTCAGTTCGCGGTAGCCGAACGCCACCAGGATCATGGGGATAAAGCCCACCAGGAAGATCGCCGGCAGCTGAACCCCCACTTCCGAAACCGTTGGCCCCAGCGCCGCGGTCAGCGTGTACGCCGGCGCGATGCAGGAGACACCGATGACGACGGCGCCCAGCAATCCCACCGCGCCCGCCTTCAGGCCCTTCCCGCTCAGGCCCTTTTCGGCCAGGCCATTGCCCGGGGCGCGGGGTGGCTGTGCTGTCACTTCTTTGGGACTCATGGCCGTGCCTCTCTTTCATTCGACGCTGAATGGGTTGGAGCTGGTGCGCTCAGCCAACGGCGGCGGCTGCCTCGTTTGTCGCATGGGAAGTGCCCGCCGCGTCCACGATTCGCGCCGCTGTGCGCTGGCCCATGCGGACGGCTCCGTCAACGTGCTGGTAGCCTTCGGCGGCGAGGTCCGAGGAGCACCAGTAGATCGGGCCCACAGGAGTGTGCTGGTCCTTGCCGTAACGGTGCAGGCCGCCCAGATCGTAGCTGGCCGCGTACGCGCCCCGGGTCCATTCCTCGGAGCCCCAGTCGGATTCGTAGTAGACCTCGGGTTCCAGGGCCTTGTCCCCCAGGAACCCGGCAATCGATTCCAGGATGGCGCGGCGGCGGTCCTCGGCAGTCAGCTCGAAGACGGCGTCGGCCTTTTCATCCGAGACGAAGCCCACCAGGGTTCCCCGTGAATCACCGTGGTTGGTGTTGTCGTAGACCTCCTGGACCAGCGAACCGGCACCGAAACCCGTTCCGGAGAGTCCGTCTTCACGCCAGAACGGCGTGCTGTAAACGGCGTGGACCTTGATCACCAGGCCCAGCGACTGGTGCTGGTGCATCTGGTGCTGCCGCCGCGGAAGCGGCGGGTCAAAAGAGACGCGTGAGTAAAGGTTCGGTGGCACCGCCATGATCACAAAACGCGCATTCACGGTGGCGCGCTCCGAAACAACGCTGACGCGGTGTCCGCCTTCTCCGGCATCCTCCCAGCGGACCGTGCGCACCGGACTGTTAAGTACGACGTCGGCACCCAGTTCCGCTGCCTGCAGCAGGGACACCTGCTGCATCCCGCCTATGACCCGCTTGTCCAGGATGAAGTCCTCGTCGGTGAGGTGGCTGAAGGACCCGGCGGACGCTGCCATCAGGACCGCCTGCAGTGCCGAAAACGCGAGCGCGGGCTTGGTGAGCATGCCTCCGGCGATGAACAGGCCAATGTTGTTGCAGGCCTCCTCGTCGGCGGAGTTCCGGCGCAGCCAGTGGTGGAAGGAGATGGTGTCCAGCTCACGGGCCTTGGGATGGGCCCACGGCTCGGTGGCGCCGATTTCCGCGGCGAGGCCGTCCAGAATGCCGATCAGCTTGTCCATTTCCGCCCCGGTGGCTGCGCTCACCGGGAAGGAATCACCGGTGTAGCGGGTTTTCTTCCCGTCGGCGCCGACGTAGACGGACTCGCCCTCCCGGTAGCGGGAGTATGTCTTCAGCCCGAGCTCGTCCAGGAGCTCCAGCAGTACGGTCTGATCCGGGGAGACCCACTGGCCGCCGATTTCCAGCATGGCCCCGTCAATGGTGTCGGTCCAGGTTCGGCCGCCCACGCGGTCCCGTGCTTCCAGCACTGCCACGCTGAGGCCGGCCTTCCTCAGCTCGCGGGCAGCAGTGAGCCCGGAGGGTCCAGCGCCAACGATCACAACGTCACGGTCAAGATTCAGCATGATGTCCTCTCTATGGCCGGTCGAGCGACACGAACCACTAAATGAATGCCATTCATTTATTAGAACTATAGCTGTTTTGCGGTCCGCAAGGAAGAGCCGGGTGGAATAATGCTGGAGACATCTGCCCGCAGAAAGGCCAGCAATGCCGGCATCACCAGCCGCTTCAAGAACTGCCACGGAACGCGAACCCGTGCCGCAAACCGGTGGGGCGCGGCGCCGCGTGGGGCGGCCCGCCGCGGCTGTCCTGGACCAGGCGGGCATCACGGCAGCAGCCCTGCGGCTCATCGGCAAGGACGGCTACGACGGTCTCACCATGGCCGCACTGGCCCGCTCACTGCACGTGGCGCCGTCGGCCCTTTATAACCATGTGGAATCCAAGCGGGACGTGCTCCTCCTCGTGGAAGACCATTTGACTGCCCTGGTGGATGTGACCGCATTCGCGGCGGAACCTTGGGAGTCCGCCGTGCGGAAGTGGGCCTGGAGTTACCGGGACGTCTTCGCGGAGCACACGCCCCTGATTCCCGTCATCGCAGTACTTCCCGTGACTGACGCACCGCAGACCCTCGCCATGTATGAGACCGTCAGTGCCGGCTTCCGGGCGGCCGGATTCCCGGAGGAGCGGATCGTGTCCGCCATCGTGGCCCTGGAATCCTTCATCTTCGGATCCGCCTACGACGTCACGGCCCCAGCCGACATTTTCGATTCCGGCAGCATGGCGGAATCGACGCCGAGCTTTACGGGTGCCGTCCGGAGCCTGGCCGCGCTGGGGCACGAGAAACCTGCAGACGTGGCGTTCAGCCTGGGGCTTGAGGCCCTTATTGCGGGCTTCGGGGCGTTACGCGAGTAGGCGCAGGGCTTTCTCAGCCTCATCCTGTTCCACCACACCAGATTCCGCCAACCACTCTATGGCGCGGCGCCGCATGGCTCGGTTATGGAATGAGAACCATAGGGTCTGAAGCTCGGGGAACTCTGCGAGCGTGTTCCTGAAACGCCGGAATGCTCCCTTGCCGTCTATTGCGCGCCAGAGCAGGTCCTTGGCGCGTTCATCCCGCACATCCGCGATGAACGATTCCATGTCGCGGTAGGCCTCATACGGTCTTATCGGTTCCACAAGGATGGCGCCGCGTGCTTCGAGGTCTTCCTCGGACTCTTCGGCTTCGTCAAGCGAGTCCCTCAGCCAGAGGCTGGTCTCTCCCGTGCGGGGGTCGAACCAGTACCTGGAATCCCAGTCGGACGGGGAATCGAGGGCGAGTTGCAGCATTTCCATATCAATTGCGCCCAATGTCAGCATGAGCAGTCCTCCGGCCGCATGATCCAGCGGGTGTCACTCGCATGCTATACCCACAGTTACGCCCGCGGCATGCCGGATTCGGGGCCCAGCGTTAAGGACCGCCCCGGCGTTAAAGAAAGGAACCCCGGTCCGAAGACCGGGGTTCCCTTGATTGCGTGCGCGAGGGGGGATTTGAACCCCCACGCCCTTTCGGACACTGGCACCTGAAGCCAGCGCGTCTGCCGTTCCGCCACTCGCGCGCAACTTCTTTTTCCATGAATTACGGCCGTTTTCCCGGATCCGCAACCTTGTAAAAGCAGCGAGATCAAGCATAACGGACATCGGCGGCAAAACACCAATTGAGCCTCGGGAGGGGTCAAATTCCCCGCCGGGAGGGGGCCGGCATGGAACCCCTAGCGAACTTTTCCGGGGGCCTGGCCGTTGTGGATTAAGGTCATTCACAGGCCTGCCCAGTAGTATCTGATGTAGTAGTGCCTGCCACTGCCAGGCAGGCTGCTGGGTTCTGAACAGCATTGTTGGCTGAGTTCCGGAACGAAAACTGCCCCGCTGCCGGGGGGAAAGGAGAAGGACCATGGGATTGCTGGACAAGGTCGAGCGCGGCATCGAAAAAGCCGTCCGCGGTGTCTTCTCCACCGGTTCGCGCGCCCAGGTTGAACCTGTGGAAATCGCCAGCCGGCTCCGCCGCGAGGTGGACAACAAAGCCCTCACCATCGCCGCCGGCCGCACACTGGCCCCCAATGTCTTCGACGTCCAACTCAGTGATGACGACTTCAGGAGGGCTCAGGACTGGGGCACGCCGCTGGCCGAAGAACTCTGCGACGTCGTCATCAACCACGTCCGGAGCCAGGGCTACACCCTCCAGGGCTCGGTGCGGATCTCTTTCCGCCGGTCCGAGGATCTTCGCGCTGGCAACTTCGAGATCGTCTCCTCCACTGAGAAGTCCAAAGCCGGCCCCGGAGTCTCCTCGGCCAGGCCCAACATGCCCGCAGCCCCCAGCCGCCCGCCCGTACGGCTGCAGCCCGTCCTGGACATCGACGGCCAGCGCTACTCGCTTAATGCCCCCTCCGTCGTCCTGGGCCGGTCCTCCGAGGCCGACATCCTGATTGACGACACCGGCGTCTCGCGCCGCCACCTCGAGATCCGCACCGCCAGCGGCGTCACCAGCGCTGTGGACCTCGGCTCCACTAACGGCAGCTACGTCAACGGCCATAAACTGGCAGGCAGCACCGAACTGACCGACGGCTCCACCATCACGATGGGACGGACAAAGATCATCTTCCGCCTGCTTCCCGCCAACCCTGGGGGCCGCCCATGAGTGACCTGACCATCACTGCCCTGCGGTTTGGGTTCCTGATCCTGCTCTGGGTCCTCGTCTTCAGCATCGTTTCGGCCATGCGCAGGGACCTGATGGTGGGCCGCAAAGCCGCCGCAGGCACCCCCACCGCCCGTCAGGTCCGCAAAAACCCGGAACTGGCCGAGGCTCCGCCGCAGCCGCTCAAGCAGCAGGCCCACCAACTGGTGGTCACCGAAGGTCCGCTCAAGGGAACCACCATCCCCCTGGCCGCCAGCCCCATCCTGTTGGGCCGCGCTCAGGAAGCCACACTGGTACTTGAGGACGACTACGCCTCCGGCCGCCACGCGCGGTTGTTCCCGCAAGGCAGTCGATGGTTCATCGAGGACCTTGGCTCCACCAACGGCACCTACTTGGCCGACCAGCAACTTACCCGGGCTCTGCCCGTTGAGCTTGGTGTACCCGTGAGGATCGGCAAGACGGTCATCGAATTGAGGCCGTAGCCATGGCCGCTGACATTCCCGCCGGCGGGGCCACACCCGTCCAGCGGCCCCTCATCATGCGCTATGCCGCGCGCTCGGATGTGGGACGCATCCGGGCCAAGAATGATGACTCGGCGTACGTCGGCCGCCATTTGGCAGTGGTCGCGGACGGCATGGGTGGCCACGCGGGCGGCGATGTTGCCTCCGCCGCCACCGTGCTGGACATGCTGCATCTGGACCACGGCGACTACGACGGCGACGCCGGCACGGTCCTCGCCGACGAGATCCAGACGGCCAACTCCCTGCTATCCGAGCTGGTGCATATCAACCCCAAGCTCGCCGGCATGGGCACCACCGTCACATCCCTGCTGCTCGCCGAGGGCAAGCTGCACTTCGCGCATATCGGCGACTCCCGGGCGTACCGCCTGCGTGATGGCGAGTTTGAACAGGTCAGCGTGGACCACACGTTCGTCCAGCGGCTGATCGATGAGGGCCGGCTCCGGCCCGAAGAGGCCGAAACCCACCCGCACAAAAACGTCCTCATGCGCGTTCTAGGCGACGTCGACGCCAGCCCCGAGCTGGATCTGGACACCCTGGACGTCAAACCCGGGGAGCGCTGGTTGCTGTGCTCGGACGGGCTCAACTATGTGGCCGGACATGTGGTGGAACAGACCGTCCGCGAGACAAAAGATCTGCGTGAGTGCGTCGAAACCCTGATTAACCTGACGCTGGAAGCCGGCTCACCGGACAACGTCACCGTGGTCATGGTGGAAATCACCGAGGAAACGTCCGACGACGTCAGTACCGCCGCCGTCGACATCATCCCTTCACAGCTGCTCACCGAAGCCCTCGCCGCGGGCGGCGAGGCCGCCAGCGCTTCACCGGACCCCGAGGCGGCCGACGACAAAAAGCCCGTCGCCGACAAAGCCCCCGAAAAGCCAGCCGCAAAGGAACCCCCGCCCTCCACCGACCCCCATCTCGGCGAGCACCTTTCGGCCGAAGTGCTGCGGCAGGAACTCGCATCGCGCCCGCACGAACTCGTCGGTGCTGCGGCCACTGCGGCCGAGTCCGGCTCCATTCCCACCATCGCCGGCCGCACCGTGGCCCGGCGGGCCGCCACCGTCCTGACGCACAAGGCCGACGCCCCCGTTGCGGAGGCGGATGACCTCCTGGGACAGCCCAAACCCCGCCGCTGGGTCACTTTATCCATCGCCGCGTCCGTGCTGGTGGTGCTGACCGTGGGCCTCTGGCTCGGCTACGCCTGGACCCAGACCCGCTACTACATCGGGGAATACGATTCCCGCGTGGCCATCTACAACGGTGTGTCGCAGCGGCTTGGTCCCATTCAGCTTTCAACCCTCGAAGCCGTAACAGAGATCCGGATGGATTCCTTGCCCCAGTTCTCCCAGCAGCGCGTCCGGCAGACAGTTCCCGCGCGTGACCTCTACGACGCCCAGCGGATCGTGAAGAACCTCGAAGGCACCGGCACCATTGCTCCGCCGGATGAGTGCCTGACCCCCTCGCCCACTCCGGCCCCAACAACTGCGCCGGCTGCAACACCCACCGCACCTGTCCCGTCGCCGGACCCGTCCGCTCCTGCGGCAGCGCCGGCCCCTGCCGCCTCACCCACCCCCACTACCGCCTGTGAGGGGGGCCAGTGAGCCAGCTCAGCACCATCCCCAAGCCCCGGCGCAACGTGGAACTGTTGCTGCTGATCCTCGCCCTGTCTGTGGGCATCGGCGCCAACATGCTGGTGGGCGTTGACCAGGCGAAGGCGTTCGACTCCGATTTCTGGTTCCAGTCCAGCCTCCTCGCGGTGGCCGCCCTGGTCTTCCACGTTGTCCTGCGGATCCGGGCTAAATATGCCGATCCGGTGATACTTCCCTTGGTGGTGGCACTCAACGGCCTGGGTCTCGCGATGATCCACCGCCTCGACGCCCCCGGGGAGGACACCGGCAACAACCAGCTGCGCTGGACCCTGATCGCCATGGCCGTGGCCATCGGCGTGATCTGGTTCCTCAAGGACCACCGGGTCCTCCGTCGCTTCACCTACATCTCGCTGGCTGTGAGCGCGCTCCTGCTGATTCTTCCACTGGTGCCCGGCATCTCGGCCGGCGAAATCCTGGGCGCCCGGGTCTGGATCCGGGTGGGTCCCATGACATTCCAGCCGGGTGAGATCGCCAAGATCACCCTGGCTATATTCTTCGCCGGTTATCTTTCCTCCAACCGCGACCTCATTCTGCTGGCTGGCCGCAAGATCGGCCCGCTGCAGTTCCCCCGGTTCAAGGACATGGGGCCCATGATCACCGCCTGGCTGGTGAGCATCGGCGTGTTGATCTTCCAGCGCGACCTCGGGTCTTCCGTGCTGTTCTTCGGCCTGTTCATCGTGATGATCTACGTGGCCACCAGCCGTATCAGCTGGGTGGTTATCGGCTTGGGCCTCATCCTGGGCGGCGGCTTCGTGGCAGCCCAGGTGTTTTCCCATGTCGAAGTCCGCATCTATGGCTGGCTGAACGCCTTCAGCCCAGACGTGTACGAGACCGGCAGCCGGCAAGTCATCGAGGGACTCTTCGGCATGGCCAACGGCGGCCTGGTGGGTACCGGCCTGGGCCAGGGCCGGCCGGACCTGGTCCCCTTCGCCAACAGCGACATGATCATCGCGTCCATCGGCGAGGAGCTGGGCCTGATCGGACTGTTCGCCGTAGTGCTGATGTACGTCATGCTGTTCACGCGAGGGTTCCGGGCAGCACTGGGCACCCGGGATGCCTTCGGGAAACTGCTGGCCTGCGGACTTTCCTTCGCCATCGCCCTTCAGTGCTTCGTGGTGATCGGCGGAGTCACACGACTGATCCCGCTGACCGGCTTGACCACGCCGTTCCTTGCCGCCGGCGGTTCGTCGCTGCTGGCCAACTGGATCATCGTTGGCCTGCTCCTGCTGATCTCCCATACGGCGCGGGGACCGGTGGACACCACACCACTTCCTCCCGGCGGCGCTGCGGAACCTGCAGGAATTGATACTCCCACCGAGGCGGTGAAACGAGCGTGAACCAAGCAATCCGTAATTCCTGGGTGGCAGCGATCGCCATGTTTGCCCTGATCTTCGGCGCCATCAGCTTCGTCCAGGTGGTCGGTGCCGATGACCTCAAGGGCAACCCCCTGAACCAGCGGGCCATTCTGCAGAATTACTGCAACGACCGCGGCGCCATCATCGTGGGCGGGGAGCCGGTGGCCGAATCGGTGGAAGGCACCTCGGAGGTCTGCCAGTTCCAGCGGACCTACGCGCAGCCAGCACTCTATGCAGGCATCACGGGCTACTTCTCGAAGAACTACGGTGCCACCGGCCTGGAAGTTGCCATGAACGCCCAGTTGGCCGGCAGCTCCGACCAGCAGTTCTTCGACCGGATCGGCCAGCTCTTCCTGGGCAACCAGCCGAAGGGCGCCTCGGCGGAACTCACCATCGATCCCGCCATCCAGAAGCTCGCCTACGACCTCATCCCGGACGGCCAGCGGGGATCCATTGTGGTCACCAACCCCAAGACCGGCGCCATCCTGGCCATAGTGTCCAAGCCGTCCTATGACCCCAACCTGATCGCCACCCAGGACCCCAACGCCGAAACCACCAACATCAACGAGCTGGTCAAGGTCCCCGGCATCAACCTGAACCAGAATGTCAGCGGACCCACGGGCGAGTTGCTCGCTCCGGGATCAGTCTTCAAGCTGGTGGATACCGCCGCGGCCCTCGCCTCAGGGAAGTACAACAAGGACAGCGTGCTCCCCAACCCGGCCGAGATGCCCTTCCCTGGGATCCAGTACAAACTGCCGAACTACGCCGGAGGCAACTGCTACACCCAGGACAAGGCCAGCTTTGCCTTCGCCCTGCAGCAATCCTGCAATACGCCGTTCGCCAGCATTGCCCTCGACCTAGGCCGCGACGCCATCGCCGAGCAGGCCGCAAAATTCGGCTTCGGCGAGGATCTGGGCGACCAGCTCAAGCTCGCCTACGCCAGGGGCAGCGGATTCCCCGATGACATGGACGGGCCAGGCCTGGCCCAGTCCGCCATCGGCCAGAAGGACGTGCGCGCCACTCCGCTGCAAATTGCCTTGATGACCTCGGCCATCGCCAACAACGGCGTCCAGATGAGCCCCAGCCTGGTCAAGACCGTGCGGTCCCCGGACCTCAGGGTCATTGACGAGCCCCAGCCTGAAGCGCTCCGGACGTCCACCACCCCGGAAATTGCCCGCCAGATCACCGAATGGATGACCAGTGCGGTGAGCCAGGGCATAGCCCGCGGGGCGGCC
The DNA here is from genome assembly GCF_023913735.1 of Pseudarthrobacter raffinosi. Taxonomy (GTDB): domain Bacteria; phylum Actinomycetota; class Actinomycetes; order Actinomycetales; family Micrococcaceae; genus Arthrobacter; species Arthrobacter raffinosi. The sequence goes on along the minus strand of NZ_JAMXBH010000021.1, from coordinate 62,981 downwards.
GTCCCCGGCGTCCAAGTGGCCGGCAAGACCGGAACCGCTGAACTGGGCAACGGCCTGAACAACTCATGGTTCACCGGGTTTGCCCCGGCGAACAACCCGGAGGTGAGTGTCACCATCGTCATGGAAGGCGTCGACATCACCACCGGCGCACAGCTAACCAGTCCGAACGCGAAGAAGATTTTTGAGGCGGTGTTGAATAAGTGAGGCCTACAACGGGAATCACCCTCGGCGGCAGATTCCAGCTGACCACGCGGATTGCGATCGGCGGGATGGGAGAGGTCTGGAAGGCCAAGGACCAGGTCCTGGGCCGGATTGTCGCCATCAAGGTACTCAAGGAGGAATACACCGGTGACCCCGGTTTCCTCCAGAGGTTCCGCGCCGAGGCACGCCACACCGCCCTGTTGAACCACGTGGGCATCGCCAATGTCTTTGACTACGGCGAGGAGGATGGCTCGGCCTACCTGGTCATGGAGCTCGTTCCGGGCCAGCCGCTGAGCAGCATCATCGAGCACGAGCAGGTACTGTCCCCGGACCGGACGCTGTCCATGATGGCGCAGACCGCCCGCGCCCTTTCCGTCGCCCACGCCCAGGGGCTGGTCCACCGCGACATCAAGCCCGGTAACCTGCTGATCACCCCCGACGGCCGCGTCAAGGTCACCGACTTCGGCATCGCCCGCCTGGCCGACCAGGTCCCGCTGACACAGACAGGCCAGGTAATGGGCACCGCCCAGTACCTCGCCCCCGAGCAGGCCACCGGCCAGACCGCTACCGGCGCCTCGGACATCTACTCACTCGGCGTGATCGGTTACGAGTGCCTCACCGGGCACCGGCCCTTCTCCGGCGAATCCCAGATCGCCATTGCCCTGGCGCAGGTCAACGACGCCCCGCCGCCGCTTCCGGAGACCCTGCCCAAACCGGTCCGCGCGCTGCTGATGTCCATGCTGTCCAAGGACCCCAAGAACCGCCCGGCCAACGCCATCAAGCTGTCGGAAGCCGCCGAGGCCATCCGCAACGGCGATATTGACGCCGCGCACGCAGCGGTTCCCGGCATGCTGCTCTTCGAGGCAACCACGGGCCCCATTACCGCGCCGGTGGACATTGCCACGGCACCCACCGGAGTCATCGCCCAGAAGGACAGCAACACGACATCGACGTCCGCCCTGCCCGTGCTGGGTGCCGCTGCCGGCGGCGCTGCAGTCGGCGCAGCGGCCGCGGGAGCCGGGAGCACGCTTTCGCGTGCGGACGCCCTGGCCGCGGAGCGCAGCTGGGTGCAGGAGGAAGAGAAGTACGACGACGAACCGGAGGACGAGCCCGAGCGTCGCGGCCGCAGCCCCTGGACGTGGCCGCTGGTCGCCTTGATCGTGCTGGTTCTGTTCGCGCTGGTGGGGTTCTTCCTGACGCAGGCCGGGATTTTCAACCCGGCCAGCACCACCACTAACTCTGCATCCAGCAACCCGCCGTCCACCAGCGCCAGCCCGTCAAAAACCTCGGCGTCCGCTACGCCTACCCCCACCCGGACCACCGACGCGCCCACGCCCACGCCCACCCCCAGCACCGTGGACATCATTTCGGCGGCCTACCTCGGGAAGGACTACCGTCAGGTCCAGGGGACGCTGGAAACCATGGGCCTGTCCGTCCGGGTCATCCCGCAGCAGAGTACTTCCGCCGCCGGAACGGTGTTGCAGGTCAACCCCACGGGCACCGTGCCCAAGGGGGCTGAAGTGACTGTGACCTACGCCGTCCCGGTCCCGGCCAGCACGCCGACAGCTCCGCCATCCACGCCGGCCGCCCCTGCTGAGCCAACGTCCACCCTCCCCAAATGCAACCCCGGCCAGCTGCCGGGATTGCCTCCTACCTGCGCGCCGTAGCGGTCGGGATTGACAGTGAGTGATTCGGCCCGCACCCCGCTCCACCGGGAGGACAGCCTCCCGGTGGATAACCAGCGTGTCCTCAGCGGCCGCTATGAACTCGGCGGAATCATCGGCCGCGGGGGGATGGCGGATGTCCACCGCGGAGTGGATACCCGGCTTGGCCGGACCGTTGCTATCAAGCTTCTCCGCCCGGATATGGCCCGTGATCCGCAGTTCCAGGCGCGCTTCAAACGGGAAGCGCAGTCCGTGGCGGCGCTGAACCACCCGTCCATCGTCGCCATTTACGACACGGGCGAACATACGGTTCCGGATGGCTCGGAGGACAGTGTCCGGGTGCCCTACATCGTAATGGAGTTTGTTGAGGGCCGGACCATCCGCGACCTGATCCGGGCCAAGGAAGTCAGCATTGACCAGGCCATCGACTTCTGCCTGGGCGTGCTTTCTGCCCTTGAATACAGCCACAAAGCGGGCATCGTCCACCGGGACATCAAACCTGCCAACGTGATGTACTGCGAAGGCTCCAATTCCGTGAAGGTCATGGACTTCGGGATTGCCCGGGCAATCGCCGATTCATCCGCCACCATGACGCAGACCCAGGCCGTGGTGGGCACTGCCCAGTACCTCTCGCCCGAGCAAGCCCGGGGCGAAACAGTGGATGCGCGCAGCGACCTCTACTCCGCAGCGTGCCTGCTGTACGAAATGCTCACCGCCCGCCCGCCCTTTATTGGTGACAGCCCCGTGTCCGTGGCGTACCAGCACGTCAGGGAAATCCCGGAGCCCGCGAGCAGCGTGAACCCGGAGGTCTCGGCCGCCCTGGACAGTGTCCTGGCCAAGGCTCTGCAGAAGAACCGGGCGGACCGTTTCCAGGACGCGGCCGCCTTCCGGCGTGCGCTGCGCGCCGCCCGGGCGGGCGTGTCCGTGCCCGCGCTGGCCGCAACCGAAGCCCCCACCGATCCCAACGACCACGTCCCGACGCCGGAACGCCCGCCCGTGACAGAGGCGTTCGGGCTCACCGGAGCCGGCTTCCTGGACGATGTCCCCACCGGCCGGCAGCGCAGCGCGGACGACACCCGGACTGACGGCGTACCGGTCATGGCGGCCGCCACCCGGGGACAGTCGGATGTCGATGAACTGCCCTTGGGCTTCGCTCCGGAACGCGAGCGGACCGCCCGGCAGAAGTCCCGTCGTCGTACGTGGATTGCCACACTGGTGATCTTCACCCTGCTGGTTCTTGGCGGCGGCGGTCTCTGGCTGTACAACATCATGAACCAGCCAGCTCCAGCGCCGCCCAAGGTGGCGGTCCCGGCGGTGGCGGCCCTGACGGAGTCGGCGGCCCTGCAGGAACTTTATGGTGCCAACCTGCGGCCGCAGATCAAACGGAACAAGCACGAGACCATACCCAGCGGGACGGCCATCGGCACTGACCCGGTGGCCGGAACCTCGCTTGACCCCAATGCGGAGGTGATCCTGAATATCTCTGAAGGCCCAAGCGCCGTCAAGATTCCGGAGAACCTTCCGGGCCAGACAGAAGCCGCGGCGCGGGACATCCTGCGCCAGGCAGGACTCGTGGGAGCCCCTTCCACCACCACAGCCAACAGCGCCACCGTTCCCGGCGGCAGGGTGATTACCACCAGCCCGGCACCGGGCCAGATGGTGGGGGTGGGCACCACGGTGGAGATCGTGATTTCCACCGGCAAGGTGTCCATGCCTGAACTGCGCGGCCGCACGCGTGCCGAGGCGGAAACGGCGCTGAAGGAACTGGGCCTGGTCCCCAACGTCCAGGAAGTGGAGAACTCCCAGGTGGAGGCGGGCCGGGTCACGGATCAAAGTGACCCCGTGAATGCCGCCGTCGATCAGGGCAAGACCATCAATATTGTGGTGGCCAAGGAACCGGCCCCGCCGCCATCGCCATCGCCAACGGCCACGCCCTCAGCCACTAAAAAGGGCTAGGCCTCCACCCGCTCCTTAAAGCAACGCGGGGTCACTTCGCGCCCATCCCGAAGGGGAACATGGGCGCGAAGTGACCCCGCGTTGTTCGTGCGTGTGTTCCGGTCAGTGCTGGATGAGGGGGCTCAGCGTGGAGGCACGGGCGGCGGCTCCCGCCATTCCCAGGGACTCGAGCCAGTTGCCCAGCATCTGGTAGCCGCCTTCGGTCAGGACCGACTCCGGGTGGAACTGCACCCCGCACAGCGGTGCAGTGCGGTGCTGCAGGCCCATCACGACGCCGGTCGCGGTCTCGGCGGTGATCTCCAGGACGTCGGGGATGGTGTCCCTTACCGCTGCCAGCGAGTGGTAGCGCGTCGCTGTCACGGGGGAGGGGAGCCCGGCGAAGACGCTGGTGCCGTTGTGCTCCACCAGCGAGGTCTTGCCGTGCATCAGCTCTGGCGCGTGGGTCACTGTGCCGCCATAGGCTTCGGCCAGGGCCTGATGGCCCAGGCACACACCGAACATCGGCTTGTTGTTCGCCCCGCACCACTTGATCAGCTCAATGCACACGCCCGCCTCGGCGGGGTTACCCGGACCGGGTGAGATGAGGACGCCGTCGCGCGTTTGTGCCATCTCGATGGCTTCAGCGAGGGTCACGTCGTCGTTGCGGACAACGGTGGTCTCGGCGCCGAGTTCCTGGAGGTAGCCCACCAAGGTGTAAACGAAGCTGTCGTAGTTATCTACGACCAGGATTTTGGTTGTGGTCATGGCTGGCTTGCAGAACCAATCGTTGAGTCGGTGAATGCGGTGAACCCGGACATCCATGGGAACAGGAACTGAACCATCAGGATCAGTGCGCCGGCGATGAGCACCAGCGACGTGAGGATCCGCAGCCAGAGGGGGCCCGGCAGGTGGCGGAAAATCCAGCCGTACATACTCAGTTTCCTCCCACCGCTGCGGCCACCTGGGCGGCGATCTCGGCCGGCGGGCCCGCCGAGGCAGGCTGCCAGCTATCCAGCAGCGCGTACGCGATGATGCGTTCCTCGGCGCCGAAGCGCGGATTGCAACTGGTCATGGTGAGGAAGCTTTCGGTGGGAGTGACGCCGGGGCGGGTGGGGACCGGTTCCAGGACATCGGTCCGGGACGGCATCACAATCTGGTTGTTGCGGAAGACATAGATGTAGTAGCCGTCCTTGGTCTGGACGTAGATTTTGTCCCCCGGGACAAGGGTGTGGATATTGTCCAGGACGGCACCATGGGTCTGCCTGTGGCCGGCCACCGCGAAGTTACCGGCCGCGCCGGGCATGGCGGTGTTGGCGTAATGGCCAAGCCCCAGCGTATCCAGGACATCCCCGGTGGTTCCCTGCACGATGGGCCGCGTGTAGTTGGGGCCAAAGCGGGGGATATACATGATGCCGATGGTGCCGGCATGGCCTGGCGCCGCGGCAACGGCCGGGGTGCCGTAATCCACGGGCGCTGCCGATGGATCCGGTTCCGGACTCGCGGGCACCGCGCCGCCCAGCCCCTGGGCGAACTCCTTGATGACGGCACTCTGCTTGGCGTCGGATTCGATGTTGGTCCACCACAGCTGCCAGCCCACAAAAAGCAGGAGGATAATGCCGGCTGTGATGAGCAGTTCGCCGAGCACCTGCACTGTGCCACGCAGAATCGAAGCGCGCGCGGGCGCCGCACGGGCGGGCCTCCTAGCGGCGCGCCTCGCCTTCTCCTGCACTACCACGCGTTCTCCTCCGGGGTGGCCGCGCTGGGCGTTTGAATGCCCTGAACTACGGCTAGAATTGGCTGCTAGTAAGAATCCAGATTTGACCAAGATCGCGCAGACCGCTGGCAACTTCCTTCTTGCAGGATATCAAGCCCGCGGCGCCGAGCTTGCTCCAGTCCGCCAAGGAGAGCACGTGCCCGAGTCAAAGCCTCGCAAGAAGACTTCCAGCGCCGCGCAGCCCGCTTCCGGGGCGCAGGCGTATAAGCCCAACGCTGTTTGGTTCAAGCCGGTGATGTTCGGCCTGATGATCATCGGGCTCTTCTGGATCATCACGTTCTACATCAGCGAGGGCCGGTTTCCTGTCCAGGCCTGGGAGTCGTGGAACATCGTGGCCGGCTTCGGCATTGCCATCATCGGCTTCCTGATGACCACGCGCTGGCGTTCCTGACCTGACCGCAGGACCCGCATGACTCCCGCTGCCGCCGCCCAGCCCCTAAACGAGGGTGTGGACGGAACAGTCCTGGGCGACGACGGCCTCGCCCGTCCGCCGTGGGCCGCCGTGGATCCGCTGTTGCGCGAGTACTACGACTCCGAATGGGGCCTGCCCGTCCGGGACGAACAAGGCCTGTACGAGCGCATCTGCCTTGAAGGCTTCCAGGCAGGTCTCTCGTGGGCAACGATCCTCCGGAAGCGCCCCGCCTTCCGTCAGGCTTTCCTCGACTTCCAGCCGGACGCTGTTGCCGCTTTTACGGAAGCGGATGTTGAGCGCCTGCTCCAGGATCCCGGCATCGTCCGCAACCGGCTCAAGATCCGTGCCGCCATCACCAACGCCCGGGCCACCATCGCGCTGCGCGAGCGGGAAGGCCTGGTTGACTTCGTGTGGCAGTTCCAGCCCCGGGCCACTCCCCAGCCGGTCACGCACGCGGAGATCCCCACGCAGTCACCGGAATCGGTGGCGCTCTCCAAGGCGCTGCGGACGCAGGGATTCTCGTTCGTTGGCCCCACCACCATGTTCGCGCTGATGGAAGCCATCGGCATGGTGGACACCCATCTTCTGGACAGCCACCGGCGCGGATCCTCAGGCGTCTGGACCGGCTGACCTGCCGCTCCGCGGGGAACTGACCGGACGCCCCGCCGGCGCCTGTTGTCCACAGCTGTTGGGAAAGTTATCCACAATGTGCATAACTTTCCCGGGGCCGGAAGCGATATCCGCCCGTGCAGGCCATGGCGCACGGGACCGGATCCAAAGCGCTCGGACGGACAGTTATTAACAGTGTGGATTGGCTGTGGATAATTCACACCGCCCGAACGGAATGTCCCAGTCAGCGGTCCCGGCGGACCGGATGGTGGCTGGTGATGGACACCCGGTTAAAGGCATTCATGGTGATCACCAGCCAGCTGACCGCCGAAAATTCATCGGCGCTGAGGTGCTGACGCGCATATCCTTCCTCAAGCTCGGTTGTCCGGTGGTCCGGCAGTTCGGTGATGCATTCTGCCAGGGCAAGGGCAGCCCGCTCCTTGTCCGTGAACAGGGCTGTCTCCCGCCACGCCGGCAGGACAGCAAGCCGCTGATGGCTCTCCCCGGCCTCCATGGCGTCCCGTACATGCATGTCGAGGCAATAGGCACAGCCGTTGATCTGGGAGATCCGCACGTTGAGCAGCTCTATGGTCTTGCGGTCAATCCCGGCCGCGTCGGCGGCTTCGCGCACTTTCAGCCCCAGACCGTTGAGAGCGCGCCATACCGCGGGGTGCTGCTTGTCGAGGTAGATGTGCTGGGTTGTTGCGGTGGCGCTCAAGGCGGTCCTCCTGGCTGGAAGCTTGTTGGGTCCGATGCTGCGTAGGAACACCCTCGCACACACACGTGTTATCCACTTACTAACACTGGACTACCCACAAGTTGTCCACAGTTGTGGATAACAATCCACAGGACGGCCCGAGCGGACCCCTCAGCTGCCCCAGTCGGGGAAACACCGAAGGTTAACTACATGTCTGTAAGTTGTTAACACTGTGAATAACCCTGTTGATACGGGCAGGCCGGATCCCCTCCTATGGGCCCCCGGCGCGGGAAATTGCCAGGATATCCACAGGTCGGGCTCAAATGGCTTGTTTTTCCACTTAACCACAGGCGCATCCCCAGGTCTTGTCCACAATTGTGGACAACAGGATGACGAAATCCGGCAAAAGGGCGGACACCCGGGAGCAGGGGCACATCGAAATCCTGAACTACACCCGTGTAAGTTACTAACAGTGTGGATAACCCCTGTGGATAACTTAGGCGCCGTCGTCATGGGCCTGACGCGGACCACGGGCTGCTCGCACGCCGGGACGCACGCAGCAAGTGAACGGGCAGCGCGGTGCGGAGGCCTCACGAGGCACAGAAAAGACCCCGGCGTCCGTTGGGACACCGGGGTCTAAGCGGTCTGTTGGAGCTGGGCCTGAGGACCCGGACGGTCAACCGGCCGTGACGCGGAGCCAGCTCGCCAGGGCCAGCAGGAGAAGGACGGCGACCAGTCCGGCCGCGTGCAGCAGGCCCTGCCGTGGGCCCCGGGGCGTGTATGCAATCACGGCAGCGCAAAGGGCGCCTGCGACGAGCCCGCCCAGGTGCGCCTGCCAGGCGATCTGGGGGACCACAAATCCGATCACGCCGTTGATGGCGATCAGGACCCACAGTTGCCGCGTATCCCCGCCGCGGTGTCGCTGTACCAGCAGCATCGCCCCGAAGAGTCCAAAGATCGCCCCCGAGGCGCCCACCACTCCGGCAAGAGGCACGCCAGGCACGTAGCCGGGGGTCAGCAAGAGATAGCCGACAGACCCTCCGATGGCAGAGATGAGATACAACGCCAGGAAGCGGACCCGGCCCAGAAGCGGTTCGAGTGCCTGGCCGAAAATCCACAGCATGTACATGTTCAGCACAATGTGGAGGATGAATCCCTGGGAGTGCAGGAACGCCGCCGTCAGCATCCGCCACGGTTCGAACTCACCGAATTCGGGAGTGGCAAAAACATTGGCGAACGCCAGGTTCTGGTAGATCCACTCGCCGGGCACCACCCATTGCAGAACGTACATCACCGCGCACAGGGCGATAATTCCAAACGTCACTATTGGTTTTCCGGTTGCCACGGCGCCGCCGTAGACAGTCTTGACCGCCGGCGTCGTGCGCTTTGTTTCGTTGACGCAGTCAACACACTGGAATCCGACGGCGGCCGCCCGCTGGCAGTCCGGGCACGCTGGGCGGCCGCAGCGCTGGCAGCGCACATAGGAGGGCCGGTCCGGGTGCCTGGGGCACACCGGAACCTGCGCGGACGGCTCGGCCGCCGGAATTCCGTAGCTCATGTGATGGGTTAGAGCTGCTCGATGTCGATGCCGTTGATGGTGACGTCCTCAACCGGGCGGTCGCCCATTCCGGTGCGGATGCCCTCGATGGCGTCGACGACCTTCTTGGAGTCCTCGTCAGCAACCTCGCCGAAGATGCTGTGCTTGCCCTGCAGCCAGTCGGTGGGGATGGTGGTGATGAAGAACTGCGAACCGTTGGTGCCCTTGCCCGCCTGGATGCCGGCGTTGGCCATGGCCAGTTTGTAGGGGGCGTTGAAGCTGAGTTCGGGGTGGATTTCGTCATCGAACTTGTAGCCGGGTCCGCCCACGCCGCGGCCCAGCGGATCGCCGGCCTGGATCATGAAGTCCTTGATGATGCGGTGGAAGATGGTGCCGTCATACAGCGGCGTGCCAGTCTTGTCCTCACCGGTCTCGGGGTGGGTCCAGGCCTGCTCCCCGGTGGCCAGGCCAACGAAGTTCTTGACCGTCTTCGGCGCATGGTTGCCGAACAGATTAACGACGATGTCGCCGAGGCTCGTGTGGATGGTTGCTTTTGCAGTTGCGATTGCAGTCATGCCGCCTATTCTTTCACGGCAGGTCAACGTGGAAGGGGCTGGACCGGCAGTTCCGCGCTGGGTGAAATCAGGTGTAAATCCGCGGGAAGAATAGCCCGTGCAGGTCAAGGCACGTAGGCTAACAACAGAACCGTCACATTAATCGGGAGGTAGTTGTGAAGAAATCGGATCGTATTGCCCGTGACCTTGAACAGTCAGTCAACAGCGCAGTTGAGAGCGCCAAGGACTGGGCATCCCCCCGCGTGGAAGCAGCAGTGGATTGGGCAGTTCCCCGCCTGCAGCATGGCCTGGACACCGCATCTCCCAAAATCCAGGAGGGGCTCAAGACCGCGGCCCACAACCTTGCCGACGGCGTCGCAACAGTGACGCCGCGCATCCAGGAGGGGCTCGCCCAGCTCGCCCCGAAAATCCACGACGCCGTTGAGGTCGCCACTCCGCGCCTGTACGAAGCGCTGGACAAGGCCACTCCCGTTATCCAGAACGCCCGGGACCGCGTGGTGGTGGAATACCTGCCGCGCCTTTCGGACCAGATCGGCCACGCGTCCGACGCCGTGCACCGCACCTTGGAAAGCGCGCCGTCCCACGTGGACGCCGTCGCCCAGCGGCTTGCCGATTCCGGCGTCGTGCATTCCCTCCAGGAGCAGGCACAGTCGGCCGGCACGCAGCTCAAGGCCGCCGCGCACGAAGCCGGTAAGGCCGTAGGGGTCCAGATCGCCCAGCCGCAGAAGCCCAAAAAGCGCGGCTGGCTGGTGTTCGGCATCATCGCCGCAGCCGTTGCCGCCGGCGTCGCCGCCTGGAAGGCCTCCAAGCCCGTGGAAGACCCGTGGAAGACCCCTTCTCCTGTCACACCTACTCCGGCGCCGGTTCCTGCCACCACCGTGAACGACGCCAAGGACACGGCCGGGGACGCAGCCAGCAAGGCTGCGGCCGCCACCGCTTCGGCCGCGGACGCCGTGGCCGGCCAGGCAGAGGATGTTGCCGCCGACGCGGAGGACGCGGCCGAGAAGGCCAAGCACGTCGCCGATGAATCGGCAGACGCAGCAGCCAAGGCGTCCACCGATGCCAAGACCGCCATCAAGAACATTGCGGCCAACATGAACGGTTCCGCGGACAAGGGCAGCAACTAGCACTTCCGGCGCCCTCGCGCCGCCCACGGAAGGGGCTCCGCCTGGTGCGGGGCCCTTTCAGTGTTTTCCCAGTGTTTGTCCGGGCTGGACCCAGTCGCTGGCGGGACGAACCCTGATCGGTGCTAAATTTGAACTGATGTCAGCCGATAAATCCTCTGGGGATGCCTTGAACGACGCAGCACAGCTGCCGCTCGTGTCCATTGTCATCCCGGCTTACAACGAGGAAAGTGTCATCCGGCAGTGTCTCATCGCTGCGGTGTACCAGTCGGTGCCGGCCCACGAAATCATCGTGGTGGACAACCTCTCCACTGACCGCACCTCCGCCATCGTGGCGCAGATGCAGCTGGAGTATCCGGAAAGTCCCATCATCCTGCTCAGCCAGGACCGGGACCAGGGCCTGATTCCCACCCGAAATTTTGGCCTAAACCATGCCACCGGCGACGTCCTGGGTCGCATTGATGCCGATTCCGTTGTCGAGCCGGACTGGGTGGAGCAGGTCCAGAAGGCCTTTTTTGATCCGTCAGTCCAGGCAGCCACCGGGCCGGTGGTCTACTACGACATGCCGATGCGGCGGTTCGGGCTCAAGGCAGACGACAAGATGCGTCAGCTGATGCTCAAGCTCGCCAAGCACCAGTACCACTTCCTGTTCGGCTCCAACATGGCCCTGCGGGCTACGGCATGGGAAACCATCCGGGACGAAACCTGCCGGGACGAGAAGGACGAGATGCACGAGGACATCGATCTCTCCCTGCACCTTGCCGACCACGAACTCAAGGTCCAGTACTGGCCCCAGATGGTGTCCGGGATGTCCGCCCGCCGGCTCGAGGATTCACCGCGGGACTACCGGTACTACGTGACCCGCTTCGACCGCACGTACAAGGCGCACAACGTCAAGAAAATGGCCCTCAAGGCACCCATGGTGGTGTTCTTCTCGGTCTACTTCCCGGCGAAGCTCCTGCGGGCCATCCACACGGTCAACACCGCCCAGTCTGTCCGCCGCGGCGGACAATAGGCCCGGTTTCCGGCTGTTGCGCGGCCTCAGTCCGTTCCGAGTTCAGCCAGACGATCCGACGGCGGTTCATCCCCACGCGCGGCGGAACCTTCGCGCCGTTTCCTGAAGCCTGACCGCTGTCCCAGAACCACGACGGCGAGGCCCACGAGGATGAGCCCCAGCCCGCCGTAGGTGCCTGCAGGCAGTGTCTCGTGCAGGAATACCGCGGCCAGCACGGCTGCGCCGGGGATCTCCAGCAGGATGATCATCGACACCAGCAGCGGGCTCATGGTGGCCAGCAGGTGATTGAAGGCTGTGTGGCCCACCAGTTGGGCACACACGGTGATGGCCAGGATCCCCACCCAGCCAACGGCGTCGAACCCCACCAGCGGCTGGCCGCTGAAGAGCGCCAGCACCGCCACAAAGGCAGCGCACATCCCGTAGCAGAGCGTGGTGTATGTTCCCGTGGTCATGGTCTGGCGGGCCTTGCCGCCGGCGAGCGTGTAGAGGCCGGCCAGGGCCCCACCGGCGACAGCCAGCAGGTCACCCAGAAGCGCGTCCGGCGAGGATCCCATGTCGAACCCGGTGATGGTGACAACACCACCAAAGGCGATCCCCAGCCCTGCCAGCACCTGCCAGCGGTGCCTGGTGCCGCGGAACAGCTGGAAGACCGCAATCCAGGCCGACTGCAGGCAGACCAGGGCGGTGGCGGCAGCCACGGAGGTGAGCTGGAGGGACGTGATGAAGCAGGCAAAGTGCAGGGCCAGGGCGACGGCGGCGAGCAGCGACCAGCTGAACTCGGGGCCGGTGATCCGGCCGAACTGCCGGGGTTCGCGGACCACGGTGGGAGTGGCCATGACGGCGGCCCCGATGGCGTTGCGCCAGAAGGCGATGGCGAGGGCACTGACGGTGGTGGCACCGAGGGTCGCGGCGATCAACGGCCCGGACGACGCCACACCCAGGACGCCCACGGCCGCAAGAAGAAAGTTCACCGTTCAACCCTACTGTCCTGCTATAACACTGTGCCGCCTTAACGACAGAATCCCGGACAGCTTTTCAGCTGTCCGGGACTCTCCTTATGGTGGAGGCACGGGGACTCGAACCCCGAACCCCCTGCTTGCAAAGCAGGTGCGCTACCAATTGCGCCATGCCCCCATAAGAAGCAACCCGTCAATCATACCCTAGAACCGTGGAGCCTTTTGCAAGCTCCCGGTCCGGGAATCCGGCCTATTCGACCTTGTCGGTCGACTGGCTCCAGACTGTTTTCCGGGCCTCGGATTCCTGTGCTTTCCTGTAGAGCAGGACGCCTGCGATCGCAGCTGCAAGTACCAGCAACTTCTTCACATGCTCCCCGTTCCGATCCTGCCTGCCGTGAAGCAAACCGAACCTTCCTTCGAACCTGCACAGGTTCCGTGGGCGTACCAGGACTTGAACCTGGGACCTCTTCGTTATCAGCGAAGCGCTCTAACCGCCTGAGCTATACGCCCCGATGCCTCATCGGGCCGAGACATGACTTTACAGCACATCCCGGCCCGATCTCAAATCGAGGCATTTCGCCGGAGAATTTCCGGTGAAATTAAGGGTTTTCAGTCGTCCGTGAGGGTGACGCCGATGCCACCAACAAGCGTTGCGGAGATGTTGTAAAGCACCGCTGACAGCATGGACAGCGCCGTCAGCAGGACAACGTTCACCACGGCGATAATCGTGGCAAAGGAAGCCACCTGGCCCAGGGATGCGACCTTCTTCAGTTCGAACCCGCCGCCTTCGGAGCCTGCCAGGGTGCCCAGGAGGCTGTCCACCTGGTCAAAGATTCCGGTGAGGTCCAGGACAGTCCAGAGGACGATGGCGGCCACCACGGTGACGATTCCCAGCGCCACCGACAGCAGGAATGCCATCTTCAGGACCGACCAGGGATCCACCTTGCTGACCAGCAGCCGTGCACGCCTGACCTTGGCCTTGGGTGCAGGCTTGACCAGGCCGGGCTGGGCCTGCGGAGACCGGCCCTGCACTGGGCGCTGGCTGTCCTGTGCTGCCGCCTGCCTGCCCTGTCCGGCACGCTGGCCGGTCTGGCCTGCCGGAACCCGATCCTGCGCAGGGCGCTGGCCGGGAACGGCCGGCCGCTGCCCCGGCGCGCCTGCAGGGGCCGGTGGGCGCTGCTGCGGACGGACGGGGGCGTTCACCCGGGGTGCGGCCGCGGGCGGCGGCGTTCCGCCGGGTACATTGCTGCTCGGCTTGGGATATGAGTCGGGATTACTCACTCGTTACCTCCGGTGTAGTCTTCGTTCGGCTCAGCGTCGCCGGAGGCGTCCTCTGACTCAACAGCCGGTGATGTTTCTGCCGTTGTTGCTGACCCTGCGGATCCCTCGGGGGACCCGGCCTCTTCAGCCAACGTTACGTCATCGTCCACGGATTCTTCGCCCTCGAGGCCGCGTTCGCTGTTCCTGGCCACTTCAATGATGCGGTCATTCTTGTCCGGCTTCGCGAAGATAACACCCATGGTGTCGCGGCCCTTGGCCGGTACGCCGGCCACGGATGAACGGACAACCTTGCCGCCTTCCATGACCACCAGAACCTCGTCCTCTTCCTGAACAATCAGGGCGCCCACGAGGTGGCCCCGTTCCTCTTGGTACTTGCCCACCTTGATGCCCAGGCCGCCGCGGCCCTGCAGGCGGTATTCCTCCACCGCGGTGCGCTTGGCATACCCGCCCTCGGTGACCACAAAGACGAACGAACCGTCCGTGACGACGTCCGCCGCCAGCAGTTCATCGTCCTCGCGGAACTTCATGCCGGTGACACCGGACGTGGCCCGGCCCATGGGACGCAGGGCATCGTCGGTGGCGGTGAAGCGGATGGACTGGCCCATGCGGGACACCAGCATGAGGTCATCCGTTTCGGAGACAAGCTGGGCGGAAACCAGCTCGTCCTCGTCACGCAGGTTGATCGCGATGACGCCGGCGGAGCGGTTGGTGTCGTAGTCCTCCAGCCGGGTCTTCTTGACCAGGCCGCGCTTGGTGGCCAGCACCAGGTAAGGGGCCTGCTGGTAGTCCCTGATGTCCAGGACCTGGGCGATGTGCTCGTCCGGCTGGAAGGCCATCAGGTTGGCGACGTGCTGGCCCTTGGCATCACGGCCGGCCTCCACCAGTTCGTACGCCTTCGCCCGGTAGACCCGGCCGAGGTTGGTGAAGAAGAGCAGCCAGTGGTGGGTGGTGGTCACGAAGAAGTGCTCCACCACGTCGTCGCCGCGGAGCTGGGCGCCCTTGATGCCCTTGCCGCCGCGCTGCTGCGACCGGTAGTTGTCGCTGCGCGTGCGCTTGACGTAACCGCCGCGGGTAATAGTGACAACCATTTCCTCTTCGGGGATCAGGTCCTCCATGGACATGTCGCCGTCGAAGCCCATCAGGATCTTGGTGCGGCGGTCATCACCGTGCTTGGCCACGATTTCGCCCAGCTCGGTGCTGATGATTTCACGCTGGCGTTCCTCGGAGGCAAGGATCGAGTTGTACTCGGCGATCAGGGCCTCAAGTTCGGAATGGCGGTCCTGGATCTTCTGGCGTTCCAGGGCTGCCAGGCGGCGCAGCTGCATGTCCAGGATGGCCCGGGCCTGCAGTTCGTCGATGTCCAGCAGCTGCATCAGTCCGTCGCGCGCGGCTTCGGTGGTGTTGGACGCACGGATGAGCGCAATGACTTCGTCCAGCGCGTCCAGTGCCTTCAGGAGGGCACGCAGGATGTGCGCCTCTTCCTCGGCTTTGCGCAGGCGGTAGCGGGTACGGCGCGCAATGACGTCCAGCTGGTGCGTTACCCAATGGCGGATGAAGGCGTCCAGGCTCAGCGTGCGCGGAACCCCGTCCACGATGGCCAGCATGTTGGCGGAGAAGTTGCTCTGCAGGTCGGTGTGCTTGTACAGGTTGTTCAGCACCACCTTGGCCACGGCGTCGCGCTTGAGCACAATGACCAGCCGCTGGCCGGTGCGGCCGGAGGTCTCGTCGCGGAGGTCCGCAATGCCGGATATCTTCCCGTCCTTGACCAGTTCGGCGATCTTGATGGCCAGATTGTCCGGGTTGGCCTGGTAGGGCAGTTCGGTGACAACCAGGCACGTACGGCCCTGGAGTTCCTCGACGTTGACCACGGCGCGCATGGTCACGGAGCCGCGGCCCGTCCGGTACGCGTCCTCAATGCCCCTGTGGCCGAGAATGGTCGCGCCGGTGGGGAAATCGGGTCCCTTGATACGGAGCAGCAGCTCTTCGAGCAGTTCCTCGCGGCTGGCCGTCGGATTGGCCAGGTACCACTGGACGCCGTCAGCTACTTCGCGGAGGTTGTGCGGCGGAATGTTGGTGGCCATGCCCACGGCAATGCCGGACGAACCGTTGACCAGCAGGTTGGGGAAACGGGCCGGCAGGATGGTGGGTTCCTGGTTCTTGCCGTCGTAGTTGTCCTGGAAGTCGACGGTTTCCTCGTCAATGTCACGGACCATCTCCATGGCCAGCTGGGACATTTTCGTTTCGGTGTACCGCGGGGCGGCGGCACCGTCATTGCCCGGCGAACCGAAGTTGCCCTGGCCCAGGGCCAGCGGGTAGCGCATGGTCCAGTCCTGGATCAGGCGGACCAGCGCATCGTAGATCGCGGTGTCGCCGTGGGGGTGGTACTGGCCCATGACCTCGCCCACCACACGGGCGCACTTGTTGAAGGACCGTTCCGGCCGGTAACCGCCGTCGAACATCGCGTACAGCACGCGGCGGTGCACGGGCTTGAGGCCATCGCGCACGTCGGGAAGGGCACGGCCCACAATAACGGCCATGGCGTAGTCCAGGTACGAGCGCTGCATTTCCGTTTGCAGGTCCACCTGCTCCACGCGGTCAACCAACACGTCGCCTTCAAGAACGGCTTCCGGAAGATCGGCGGATTCCGCCGGGTTCTCTGGTGTCTCGTCACTCATCGTTTATATTTTCCGTTTCAGGTATATGTCGGGCTTGGAATATCTACTCGGTGAACCGGTCAGATATCCAGGAACCTGACGTCCTTGGCGTTCTGCTGGATGAAGTTTCGGCGGGACTCCACGTCTTCGCCCATTAGTGTGGAGAAGGTCTGGTCCGCTGCCAGGGCATCGTCCATGGTGACCTGCAGGAGGGTCCGGTGGTCCGGGTCCATGGTGGTGTCCCACAGCTCGGTATAGTCCATCTCACCCAGGCCCTTGTAGCGCTGGATGCCGTTGTCCTTCGGGATACGGCGGCCGGCGGCCTGCCCGGACAGGAGCTTGGCATCGCGCTGCTTGTCGCTGAAGACGTAGTCGTGCGGCGCGTTGGACCACTTGATCCGGTACAGCGGGGGCTGCGCCAGGTACACGTAGCCGTTTTCGATCAGCGGGCGCATGTAGCGGAACAGCAGCGTCATGAGCAGCGTGGTGATGTGCTGGCCGTCAACGTCAGCGTCGGCCATCAGCACGATCTTGTGGTACCGGAGCTTGCTGAGGTCGAAGTCCTCGCCGATGCCGGTGCCGAACGCGGTGATCATGGACTGGACCTCGGTGTTGCCCAGGGCCTTGTCCAGCCGGGCCCGCTCCACGTTCAGGATCTTGCCGCGCAGCGGCAGGATGGCCTGGGTTTCAGGGTTGCGGCCGCGTTTGGCGGAACCGCCGGCGGAGTCGCCCTCCACGATGTACACCTCGCAGCGGGCGGGATCCTTCGAGGAACAGTCGGACAGCTTGCCGGGCATCCCGAAGGATTCCAGCGGGCTCTTGCGGCGCGCATTGTCACGGGCCTTCCGGGCGGCCATCCGGGCCTGGGCTGCGGAAATGGCCTTGCGGATGACATCTCGGGCGGGGCCGGGGTTGCGTTCCAGCCAGTCACCCAGGCCGTCGGTGACAACGCGCTGGACGAAGCCCTTGACCTCGGAGTTGCCGAGCTTGGTCTTGGTCTGGCCCTCAAACTGCGGCTCGGCCAGCTTCACGGAGATGACCGCCGTGAGGCCTTCACGGATATCGTCACCGGTGAGGTTGTCGTCCTTTTCCTTGATGATGCTCTTCTCCCGCGCGTAGCGGTTGATGAGGGAGGTCATCGCGGCGCGGAAACCCTCTTCGTGGGTGCCGCCCTCGTGGGTGTTGATGGTGTTGGCGTAGGTGTGGACGCTCTCGGAATACGCGTTGGTCCACTGCATCGCCATCTCCAGCGCGATGTGCCGTTCCGTGTCCTCGGTTTCGAAGGAAATGACGTCCTCGTGGACAACATCAACCTTCTTGCCCGAGTTCAGGTGCTTCACATAGTCCAGCAGGCCGTCGTCGTACTGGTACACCACGGTGCGGTGCTCAGCGGTGACTTCACCTTCGGTGACCACCACGTCAAGGTTAAGGTCCTCATTGGCGTCCGCGTTCGACGCTGCGGTGCGCTCGTCCGTGAGCGTGATCCGCAGGCCCTTGTTCAGGAAGGCCATCTGCTGGAAGCGGGCGCGGAGCGTCTCGAAATCAAACTCAGTGGATTCGAAGATTCCCGCGTCCGGGTAGAAGGTCTGGGTGGTGCCGGTGGTGGCGCTCTCTTCGCCCTTGACCAGCCCGCCCTGGGGCTTGCCGCCGTCGGCGAAGGACATCCGCCAGACGTTGCCCTGCCGCCGGACTTCAGTGTCCACCCTGCTGGAGAGCGCGTTCACCACGGAGATACCCACACCGTGGAGGCCGCCCGAGACTGCGTAACCGCCGCCGCCGAACTTGCCGCCGGCGTGCAGGATGGTCATAACCACTTCGACAGTGGGCTTGTGCTCGGTGGGATGCATGTCCACGGGGATGCCGCGGCCATCATCTACAACTTTGACGCCGCCGTCGGCCTGCAGGACTATTTCGATGTGCGTGCAGTACCCGGCCAGCGCCTCGTCAACAGAGTTGTCCACCACTTCATAGACCAGGTGGTGCAGGCCGCGCGGCCCGGTGGAACCGATATACATGCCCGGGCGCTTGCGGACGGCTTCGAGGCCCTCAAGTACGGTGATGTCGCTTGCGCCGTATTCCCGGGGTGTCACGGCCTCCGCCGGCGTATCGGGGGTAGGGACGTCCTCCGTTGCGCGTTCCACTGCCTGGGTATCTGTATTGTCGTTAGCCACAGGTGCTGTCGACTCCTCTTTTTCGATGATGGCCGGCGGCGGCCTTCCAGTGGAAAGCATCCGCCAACAGGCACAAGCTGATGGCGCTGACGGATACGTCGACGTGCAGGACCGAAGTCCGCCTGCGGAGAGCGTGCGGAAAACGGACTCAGTCAACGTTTCACCGGCGCCCAGTTATCTGCTGTGATTCTATCGTGAAATGGGCCGCAAACCCGCATTCCGGCGGGCGTCGCGGGACCTTGATGTGCCGATGCGAGGCCATTGACCCCGCCTAGGGCGCCCTCGAGGTCCCGCCTCCGGGTGCCTATACGCCCTAAGGCCGTTAGCTCGCCCTACACGCCGCCGGACGAATATTCAAGAGTCGACGGCGGCGGCTAACCGTAGGTATCGCGCGGCCCGCGGCCGTTGACGGTACGTCCGCCCTTGCGCCAGCTGGGTGCTGACGGGCCGAGCACCTGGATGCTGGTGACCACGCCATCGCCCAGTTCCGTGCGGAACTTCTCCAGCAGGCTGTTGCTCAGCAGCCGCAGCTGCGTGGACCAGGCCGTCGAGTCGCAGCGCACGTGAAGGGTGGTATCGGTGAAGCTCTCCGGGGTGCAGTGCGCTGAAATTTCCGGGCCAACCAGCGTGGCCCACTCTGCCATGACCGAACCCACCGCTACTGGCGAGCTCCAGCCGCGTTCGGCCACGAGGCGTCCCACCACTTTGCCGAGCCCCAGCGGATCACGGCCGGTGGAATGGAACTGGCTGAAACCCCGGGTATCCCGGATCCCACCCTTTGTCTTGGCGGCGCCGGCCTTGGGGGGTGCCTTCCGGCGGATTTCGCCGCGTGCGGCCGCGGCCTCACGCATGCGGTTCAGCGCAGCCTGCGGCGCGTCGATGTTGTCAGGATCCCGGCCAGGCTGCAGCCCGCCCTTTTCATCCTTATTCATCGATTCCTCCCGGGACGACCTTCACCCGCCGGCCGGAGAGTTCCTCCGGGATATCGGCGTCGACGGCGGCGGTCACCAGGACCTGTTCCGCGCCGGAGACTATTGCCGCCAGTTTACGCCGGCGCTGCACATCCAGCTCGGCGAAAACGTCGTCGAGGATGAGGATCGGTGCAGACCCGCCGGTCCTCGCGTCATCGAGCATGACGTAATAGGAAGCAAGCCGGAGTGAGAGGCACATCGACCAGGTTTCGCCGTGCGAGGCGTACCCCTTGGCGGGCGCTTCGCCGAGAATCAGTTCGAGCTCATCCCGGTGCGGCCCCACCAGGGAAATTCCGCGCTCAAGTTCCTTGCGGCGGGAGGCTGCAAAGGCCTGGACATAGCGGCCGGTGAGGTCCTCAACGGTGAGGTCCCGCAGATCTTCGGCAGCGGCGGACCCATCCGTCAACGAACCGCCACCGGCACCCGGTGCCGCGCCGCCGTCGTCGTCCATCAGATTTTGGAGGGTGGACCGGTAGAGGGCGTTGGCTTCCTTGGACCCATCCGTGAGCTGGGCATACGCCTTGGCCAGGTGCGGGCTCAATAGTTCCACCAGTTCCAGCCGCGCGTGCAGCAGCTCGGCGCCCGCCCGGGCCATGTGCTGGTCCCAGACATCGAGGGTGGCCTCGTGTCCGGCAGTGAATTTTCCGGCCCGGGCGGATTTGAGCAGGGCATTGCGCTGCTTCAGGACACGGTCATAGTCCGTGCGCGTCGCCGCGTGCCGGGGCATGAGGCTGACCAGCAGCTCGTCGATGAACCGGCGGCGGTTGGACGGATCTCCCTTGACGAGCGCCAGGTCCTCGGGGGCGAAAAGCACCGTCTGGCAGATCCCCAGGAGATCCCTGGCCCGGACGGGATTGCTGCGGTTGATCCGCCCCCGGTTGGCGCGGCTGGCGTTGATCTCAAGTTCCAGGACCGTGGTCTGCCCGCCGCGGACCAGGCGGGCCCGGACCAGCGCGCGGTCCGTGCCGAACCGCAGCAGCGGGGCATCGGAGCTGACCCGGTGCGAGCTGAGGGTGGCCAGGTACCCGATGGCCTCCATGAGGTTGGTTTTGCCGATGCCGTTTGCCCCGACGAGCACGGTGACCCCCGGTTCGAGGGGAAGGTCAACCTGGGCGTAGCTGCGGAAGTCAGTGAGCGAAAGGTGTTCTAGGTACACGCGGTGTTCGACAATTCTCGGAACCGGCGGGTCCCGGGGTGGAGGTTACTTGGCGGGACGGGTGGCATGCCCGCCGAACTGGTGGCGCAGCGCGGAAACCATCTTCATGGCGGGCGAATTCTCCTCGCGGGAGGAGAAGCGTGCGAAGAGTGCAGCCGTGATGGCCGGTGCCGGAACCGCGTTGGCGATGGCTTCCTCAACGGTCCAGCGTCCTTCGCCCGAGTCCTCGACGTAGTCATCGATGGATTCCAGTCCCGGGTCCTCGTCCAGTGCCTTGACCATGAGGTCCAGCAGCCACGACCGGACCACGGTGCCCTTCTGCCAGGCGCGGAACGTACCGGGCAGGTCGTCAACAATGTCCTTGGCGGCCAGCAGTTCGTATCCTTCGGCGTACGCCTGCATCAGGCCGTATTCGATGCCGTTGTGGACCATCTTGGCGTAGTGTCCGGCACCGATTCCGCCGACGTGGACAAAGCTGTCCGCCCGCTCGCCTTCGGGACGGAGCACATCAAAAACCGGCAGGGCCCGCTCAATATCGGCAGCGTCGCCGCCAGCCATGAGCCCGTACCCGTTCTGGAGGCCCCACACTCCGCCGGAAACGCCGCAGTCGGCGAAACGGATCCCCTTCCCGGCCAGCGCGGCACCGTGTTTCTGGTCCTCGGTGAAGCGGGAGTTGCCGCCGTCGATCACCAGGTCGCCGGCGTCGAGCTTGTCCCCGAGTTCGGTGACGACGGCATCGGTGATGTCGCCTGACGGGACCATGACCCAGATCAGCCGCGGGGCCGGAACGGCCGCAATGAGCTCATCCACGGAGGCAACGTCGGTGACCTCGGGGTTGCGGTCAAAGCCGGTAACCTCAATGCCACCCTTGCGCAGGCGTTCGCGCATGTTGAAACCCATCTTGCCAAGGCCGATCAGTCCAATATGCACGGGGGTCTCTTTTCTGCGCGGGGTTGGCTGTTGCTGAACGGGGCAGCCCAACTAGGTCGCACTAAGTGTCGTTATGAGCGCCCATAACGACGTTTTCTGCTACCTAGTTGGGAAGGCGGACGGGCATAACCAGGTAGCGGTAGTCGTCCTGGTCCTCACCGTCGGCGTCTGCCTGAGCCGTGATCATCGCGGGCTTCGGCGCCGTGGTGAAGGAGAACCTGACGTACTTCGTTTCGATGACGCTCAGGCCCTCCACCAGGTAGTGCGGGTTGAAGGCGACGGTGATGTCGTCACCGGAGAGCTGGGCTTCGAGTTCTTCGGAGGCCTGGGCATCTTCGCCGGTGCCGGCGTCCAGGTGCAGCAGTCCTTCGGTGAAGGCGAGGCGTACCGGGGTGTTGCGTTCGGCCACCAGCGACACGCGGCGGACGGCTTCCACAAGTTCCTGCGTTTGGACTGTTGCGTGGATGGGGGTGGAATCCGGGAACAGCGAGCGGATCTTGGGGTAATCGCCATCCACAAGCAGCGATGTGGTGGTGCGGCCGCCGCTTTCGAAACCGATCAGGCGGCTGTCATCGTCAGCAAGGGCGAGGTTGATGTCGCCGCTGTTGCCAAGGGTCTTAGCCACTTCGTTGAGGGTTTTTGCCTTGACCAGCGCACTGGTGGAAATTCCCGGTGTGGTGGGCTTCCACGGCACTTCGCGCATGGCCAGACGGTAGCGGTCGGTGGCCAGAAGCGTGATGAGGTCGTCCTCGATCTCCATCCGGACGCCGGTCAGGATGGGGAGAGTGTCATCCTTACTGGCCGCAATGATCACCTGGGACACAGCTTGGGCGAATGCGTCACCCGGGACGGTGCCGCTGATGGCGGGTAACGCAGGCAGCGGCGGGTATTCGGCCTCGGGCATGGTGGCCAGGTGGAAGCTGCTGCGGCGGCAGGTCAGCGTCACCTTGTTGCCATCGGTCTCCACGACCACCGGAGCGGAAGGAAGGCTGCGGCAAATGTCTGCGAGGAGGCGTCCGGAAACGAGGATGGTTCCCTCGGCGGTGATGTCCGCGGGGATGTCCAGCCGTGCGGAGGTCTCGTAGTCAAAGCTCGAGAGGCTGACGGTGCCGGCTTCAGCCTTCAGGAGCAGACCCGACAGCACTGGAACCGGCGGCCGCGGAGACAACGACCGGGCTGTCCAGGTGACGGCTTCTGCCAGGACGTCCCGTTCGACTCTGAACTTCACGGAAGGGTGCCGCCTTTCATTGCTGCTGCCTTGTCTGAACCGGAAACTCCCACAGGGAGCCCAAAGTAGTGGCGCCCCAACAACGGAACCTGCATGGTTCATCGAGTGCTGAACCACAAAGAAACCCGAGGATGGGAGCGCTGCTGACAGCTTAGCCGGAAGACGGCTGATTAACCCATCCCCGGTCAGGACGCCTGGGGTCCGGAGGCCCTTGGGCCTGGGCCGGTTCGGGTGCGGATCGAGATTGTTATTTGAGGGAAATCAATTTATTGGGATTAGAAGTGTTAATAACTGCTGTGGATACTGTGGATAACTCGATCCGGCCGCAGGATCCAGCGGTTAAGCCCTGTTCATGGATTGTGGGTGACGCAGGTTTTAAACAGGCTGTGGATGGGGATAACAATTTTTGGGTTTTCGCTGATCCACAGGCGGCTTAAGGGTTTTAAGCCCATTAAGTTCGGTTGTCCCCTTAAGTATCCACAGGGTTATCCACATGCACCTGTTAATAAGGTATAGAGACGACGGCTTAGGAGTTGCGCTGCTGCTGTTTGATCCTGTTGGTGAGTTCGGTGACCTGGTTGTAGATCACACGACGCTCAGCCATCAGCTCACGGATTTTGCGGTCCGCGTGGATCACAGTGGTGTGGTCGCGGCCGCCGAGTTCCTGGCCGATCTTCGGCAGGGACATGTCCGTGAGCTCGCGGCAGAGGTACATGGCGATCTGCCGGGCGGTCACCAGCGTGCGGGTCCGGGACTTGCTGCAGAGTTCCTCCATGGTGAGCTTGAAGTACTCCGCCGTCTGGATCAGGATCTGGCTCGACGTGATTTCCTGGGCGCCGTCGTCCGTGATGAGGTCCTTGAGGACCATCTCAGCCAACGCAACATCGACCGGCTGGCGGTTCAGGCTGGCGAATGCCGTCACCCGGATCAGTGCGCCCTCGAGTTCGCGGATATTGCTGGAGATCTTGGAAGCGATGTATTCCAGGGCATCGTCCGGGGCGGAGAGACCTTCGCTGAGCGCCTTCTTCCGCAGGATGGCGATGCGGGTCTCGAGCTCGGGCGGCTGGATGTCGGTGAGGAGGCCCCACTCGAAGCGAGACTTCATCCGGTCCTCGAAACCTGCCAGCTGCTTGGGCGGCAGATCCGAGGTGATGACCACCTGTTTGTTGTTGTTGTGCAGGGAGTTGAACGTGTGGAAGAACTCCTCCAGCGTCCGGTCCTTGCCGGCCAGGAACTGGATGTCATCGATCAGCAGCACGTCCACGTTGCGGTACGTGGTCTTGAAGCTGGCGCCTTCGTCATCGCGGATGGAGTTGATGAAGTCGTTGGTGAACTCTTCGGAGTTCACGTACCGGACCCGGATTCCGCTGTACAGGCGGCGGGCATAGTGGCCGATCGCGTGCAGGAGGTGGGTCTTGCCCAGCCCGGAATCACCGTAGATGAACAGCGGGTTGTAGGCCTTGGCGGGCGCTTCGGCCACGGCCACGGCAGCTGCATGGGCAAAGCGGTTGGACGAACCGATCACAAAGGTATCGAAAACGTACTTGGGGTTCAGCCGGCCGAACTCGTGGGAAGTGCTCGGCAGCATCGGCTGCGGCTTCTGTTCGATCAGCTGGTCCGGCGAGTAGGAAGGTTCGACGACGGGTTCCGGCTCCGTGTGAAGGGGCACCAGATCGGTGTCCACGTCGATTGCGCAGCGGATGTCCTCGGAGAAAACGTTATGCAGGGCGTCATCCAGGGCGTCCTTGACCTGGGTCTGAAGGACTTCACGGGTCAGTTCGTTGGGTACGGCCACCAGGAGGGTGGATCCGATCAGGCCCTGGGCCTGCGCCAGGATGACAAAGCCCCGCTGCCGTGGAGATACGCGGTCGTCCTGCTCGAGCAGGCTCACAACCCGACGCCAGGAACTTCCGACAGTATTGGCGTGGTTGGCTTCGTCTACTGTCATCAATCAGTTCCTCAAACTTGCGTGCCTGCATTACGTGCAGCCCCAAGTCCCGAACCAGGACTCTGGTTCAGCTTCATCCACAGGGTTATGCACAGTCCGTGGATAATCGGCTACTGAGCCACTCTAGGGGAACAAAAGGCCAGAAGATAGCTGGGAAGTAGCTTGTGGATAATTACACCGTTGTGGTTCGAAAACAGGCCTTGTGAGCCACTTCATCCACAGGCTGTGGGGCCAGGTTAACCACAGCCGGGGACAGGGACGCAGGGGTACCCCGGTTTGACTCTGGCAGGCATTTTGCCCTAACGTTGTGAAGTCCTTTGTGTACGCTTTTTGGCCCCTTCTGAATCTCACTGACGCACCGCGTTGGAGCAGCCGGGGGAAGCGTGCATATACAAAACTTAGCGTCGGCCAGTTCTTCCCCTTTTACTGATCGGGTGGGCGCACCTTTGATCCACTGGAGTAACTAACGTGAGCAAGCGGACTTTTCAGCCGAATAACCGCCGTCGAGCCAAGAAGCACGGCTTCCGCCTTCGTATGCGTACCCGTGCCGGCCGTGCCATCCTGGCAGCCCGTCGTGGCAAGGGCCGCACCGAACTGTCGGCCTAGATAACTGACTCGTCGGTTTAACTTTTCTTTGCGAGTTTAAGGTGCTGGCCACCCGTAACCGTTTGAGGACTGCAACCGATTTTTCAACAACTGTACGTTCCGGTGTCCGCAATGGACGCCGGAACGTAGTGTTATATGCGGCAGCTATTGCTGCCGACGAACCCAGCCGGATCGGGTTCATCGTTTCCAAAGGTGTCGGGAACGCTGTGGTCAGGAACCTCGTTAAGAGGAGACTGAGAGAAGCCGGTGCTGCCTCGCTGCGCGAGTACGGTACCGGGTTCGCCATAGTGGTCCGGGCGCTGCCTGCGTCCGCTGCCGCCAGCTGGGATCAACTGCTGGAGGACTACAACGCCGCACTGGAATCAACCATGAGCCGGTTGGGCAGCCGCCTTCCGCGGGCTGCTGTAAACGGTTCGACCGGTACAACACAGGAAGGGACACAGCGTGCGTAAGGTAACTGCCGCCGTCGTCCACTCCCTTCATCCTGTTGCTGCCGCCGTGGGCACCTTCCTCTGGAACCTGCCCAGAAACATTCTTATTCTGCTGCTGATGGCATACCGCAAGGTGATTTCTCCCTTGTATGGCCAGGTCTGCCGTTTCTTTCCTTCCTGCTCGGCGTACGCCCTTGAAGCGATCACTGTCCATGGGGCGGTGAAGGGCAGCTGGCTTGCAGCCCGTCGCCTTGTGCGCTGCCATCCGTGGAATGCCGGTGGTGTGGACCATGTCCCCGCCGGCCACCGCCACTGGCCCGATCACCGGACCCCCACAATTGTTGTGCTGAACAACCCGGACAAGTACCTGGCTGCTCAGACTGATGGAGAAGGCCGCCTTGCGGCCTGACGAATAGGGATATCGTATGGACTTCTTTGAAACAATCATGTTTCCGTTCAAGTGGCTGGTTTCCATCATCATGGTGGGCTTCCACGAGGGCCTGACTGCGATCGGCCTGCCTGCGGCCAACGGCTGGACCTGGACACTGTCCATCATCGGGCTGGTGCTGGTGATCCGTGCCGCCCTGATCCCCGTTTTCGTCAAGCAGATCAAGGCGCAGCGCGGCATGCAGCTGTTGCAGCCGGACCTGAAGAAACTCCAGGACAAGTACAAGGGCAAGACTGACCAGCTTTCCCGCCAGGCCATGGCGCAGGAACAGATGGCCATGTACAAGAAGCACGGGACCAACCCGTTCTCGGCCTGCTTGCCCATGCTGATCCAGATGCCGTTCTTCTTCGCGCTGTTCCAGGTGCTCTCCGGCATCAGCTCCAACGCCAAGGCGGGTGTGGGTGTCGGTGCGATGAGCCACGACCAGGTGGTGCAGTTCGACGAATCCAGCATCTTCGGTGCTCCGCTTTCCGCCACCCTCCTGCATGGAGGAGGAGGCGACGCGCAGTTGGCTGTCAACATCCTGTCGATCGTGATGATCCTTGCGATGACGGCTTCGCAGTTCATCACGCAGAAGCAGATCATGGCCAAGAACATGTCCGAAGAGGCCATGGCCAGCCCTTTCATGCGCCAGCAGAAAATGATGCTGTACATCCTGCCGCTCGTGTTCGGCGTGGGTGGCATCAACTTCCCCATCGGTGTCCTTATCTACTGGACCACCACCAACCTCTGGACCATGGCGCAGCAGTTCTTCGTCATCCGCCGCATGCCGACGCCGGGATCCCCAGCCGCCAAGGCACTCGCCGAACGCCGTGCGGCCAAGGGCCTGCCGGTCCTGCCCATTCTGGGCGGGAAAAAGGCCGACGCCGAAGCGGAGGCAGCTGCCGCAGCTGCGGTCCTCGAGCAAAAGGGACAGCGCGTCCAGCCACAGCGTAAGAACAGGAAGAAGAAGTAATGTCAGCCGAGAGCACCGAACACGCCCTTTCCGACGAGATCATTGACGATCAGGACGAAGCCTCGACCGACGCCGATGCTTCGCCCAAGGGATCCGCTGCCAGCCGCCTCGAAGAGGAAGGCGACGTTGCCGCCGATTACCTGGAGGAACTCCTTGATATCGCTGACATCGACGGCGACATTGACATTGAAGTCCGGAACGGCCGCACTTACATTTCCATCGTTGCCGAGGAAGGAACTGATGGTCTCGACAGCCTCGTAGGCGAAGACGGCGAAGTCCTCGAAGCCCTTCAGGAACTGACCCGGCTCTCTGTTCTCTCCGCAACGGAGAACCGTTCACGCCTGGTCCTGGACATCAACGGCTACCGTCAGCAGCGCGCCGTCCACCTGCAGAAGATCGCCGAGGATGCGGCAGCTGCGGTCAAGGAGTCCGGCAAAGCCGTGGCACTGGAGCCGATGAGTGCCTACGAACGCAAAATCGTTCATGACGCCGTCGCTGACCTGGGACTCGTCAGCGAGTCCGAGGGCGAAGGCGCCGGGCGTCACATCGTAGTATCCGCAGACTAGAGAATGCTGAACCGCTAATCATGGTTGACATCACGGCAGCAGAATTGCTGGCGGCCGAGAAGATTTTCGGTGACCGCCTGGACCTGGCCAAACGCTACGTGGAGCACCTGGCCACGTCCGGAACCGAACGCGGGCTGATCGGGCCGCGTGAGATCCCACGGTTGTGGAGCCGGCATGTCCTTAACTGTGCCGTTATCGAAAGCGAGATCGCGCACGGCAGCCATGTTGCCGACGTCGGAAGCGGAGCCGGACTTCCCGGACTTTGCCTCGCGATCGCGCGTCCGGATCTCCAGCTGACACTGATCGAGCCGCTGGAGCGCCGGGTGATCTGGCTCCAGGAAGTGGTGGACGATCTCGGCCTGACAAACGTCACGGTGATGCGGACGCGCGCGGAGCTTGCGGTTGGCATGGTGGACGCTGATGTTGTGACTGCCCGGGCTGTTTCCGCGCTGAGCAACCTCGCCGGTCTGACCATCCCCCTGCTCGCCGGCAAGGGTGAAGTTGTGGCCATTAAGGGACGCAGTGCAGGCGAGGAAATCGAAAAAGCAGCGAAGGTCATCCGGAATCTCGGTGGCGTCCAGACTTCTGTAGTGACTGTCGGTGAAAACCTCCTGGAGGAACCCACCACGGTGGTACGGATCGTCGTTAACAAGTCCCGAAAGTTCTCCTAGTCCTGGCCCGGTAGCCTTGGTCTGCAGGGCGAAGCGGTTAGGCTAGACAACGGCAGCAAAAGCCGAACGAGAGTGAGTGTGTCCCAGTGACCAGTAGCGAAGCCTCCACACAACGGATACCCCCGTTTGTGTCTTTGGGGTCAGCACGATCAGTTGCTGGCATGGGCATGGGTTCCGCGCCCGGACGAGGGGAAAGTCACCCTAATCCGGTTGCGGAAATGGCAATTCTTGCGTCTGTTTCACGTGAAACAACAACGGGTGGCCGGATCAACGTTATGGACACCATGGACGATTCCAGTCCTATCGCCCGGGAACTCGCGCACGAGACCAGGCGCCGCGAACGGCTGGTTGGCCGGAAACTTCCCAGGCCGGAGAAGACCCGTATCTTTACGGTGTCCAACCAAAAAGGCGGCGTGGGCAAGACCACCACCACCGTGAACATCGCTGCTGCCCTGGCCGCAGCCGGCCTGAACGTCCTGGTCATTGACATCGATCCCCAGGGCAACGCCTCCACCGCCCTCGGCGTCGAGCACCATGCCGATGTGGACAGCATCTATGACGTCCTCATCAACGATTTCCCTCTCGCTGACGTCGTGGCCCCCTGCCCGGACATCAGCAACCTGATCTGTGCTCCTGCCACCATTCACCTGGCCGGCGCGGAGATTGAGCTTGTTTCGCTTGTGGCCCGTGAACAGCGGCTCCGCCGGGCGATCGACGTCTATGCCAGGACCCGGGCAAAGAACGGCGAAGAACGCCTCGACTACATTTTCATTGACTGCCCGCCCAGCCTCGGGTTGCTCACGGTTAATGCCTTCTGTGCTGCCGGTGAGGTCCTTATCCCTATCCAGTGTGAGTACTACGCACTGGAAGGCCTCAGTCAGCTCCTCAAGAACATCGAGATGATCCAGAAGCACCTGAATGCGGATCTGGTGGTCTCCACTATTCTCCTCACGATGTATGACGGACGGACCAACCTTGCAGCCCAGGTGGCAGCCGAAGTTCGCCTGCACTTCCCCGAGCAGGTCCTTGGTGCTGTAGTCCCCCGCTCCGTGCGGATTTCAGAAGCTCCGAGCTACCAGCAAACCGTCATGACGTACGATCCTTCCTCCAGTGGAGCCCTGTCTTACCTGGAAGCCGCAGCCGAAATCGCTGAACGCTAGAATCTTCAAGAACTGCAACAACCGGAGTCCGGCAAGGTCTGACTCTTCCATCGGAGGGATTTATCCATGAGCGAAAAGCGACGTGGCCTAGGCCGCGGTCTTGGCGCACTCATTCCAAGTTCCGCCGGTAGTGCGTCGGGCAACGGCGGCGCTGTGTCGCGGCCTGTGGATCTCTTCTTCCCTGAAGGCCGTAAGAAAGTCGTGTCCCCTGATGACGCTTCAGGAAATGGTGGGGCAGCTTCAGATGCTTCATCTTCGGAGTCGGTTGCTTCCGAGTCGGATGCGCCGGCCCAGGCCAACGACGCATCGGTAACGAAGAAAGCAGCTGCGCCGAGAACAGCCTCCCCCGCGAATCCGCCAGCCAAGGCAGCAGAGAAGCTGCCGGCCGCAAAAGCTCCTGTAAAGGGCGGTGCAGCTACATCAACGGTGGACGGTTCGCCCATGCCGGTTGAAGGCGCGACTGGCGAGTCTGTGTCCGAGGCACCTGTATCCCAGAGCAGTACGCCGGATAACGGTGTTGACCTCGTGGAAGTCCCCGGCGTGCGTTTTGCTGAGATTCCGGTCACCGACATCCATCCGAACCGTAAACAGCCCCGTTCAGTCTTCGATGACGATGACATGGCGGAGCTCATCCACTCCGTGCGCGAAATCGGCGTCCTCCAGCCAATTGTGGTTCGTACTTCAACCGAAGAAGGTGGAGAACCGTACGAGCTGGTGATGGGTGAGCGTCGCTGGAGGGCAGTACAGGCGGCCGGGATGGCGACCATCCCTGCCATTGTCCGGGACACCACTGATGATGACCTCCTCAGGGATGCACTGCTGGAGAACCTGCATCGCAGCCAGTTGAACCCGCTCGAAGAGGCAGCGGCCTACCAGCAACTGCTTGAAGACTTCGGAACCACTCACGAGCAGCTTGCGGACCGCATTGGCCGTTCACGTCCCCAGGTTTCGAACACGCTGCGTCTCCTCAAACTTCCGCCCCTGGTTCAGCGTCGTGTGGCGGCCAGCGTTATTTCCGCTGGCCACGCGCGCGCGCTGCTCGCCCTGCCGGATGCAGCAGCCATGGAACGCCTCGCCCAGAAAATCGTGGCTGAAGGCATGTCTGTTCGGGCAACCGAAGAGGCCGTCACTCTCTATCAGGATCCTGCGAAGCCTGCCAAGAACAACATCCCTCGTCCGGGAGCCCGCCATGAGCGCCTGGACTATCTGGCATCCTCGCTGTCAGACCGCTTGGACACCAACGTCAAGATTTCCCTGGGTGTCCGCAAGGGGCGTGTCAGCATTGAATTCGCCAGTGTTGAAGACCTGAACCGCATCATGGAAGTTCTTGCGCCAGGATCTGAAAACTAGCGTTCTCTGTTCAAAGAAGGGCCTGTTTCACGTGAAACAGGCCCTTCTTTCGTCTGTATCGATGCCATCTTTGCATTCCGGAGCTGATACTGGCGTGGCCATGGTGGTTGTGACGCGCCCCGGGCTCGAGCCCGCGGTCCGCATGGCGTACCCCTCTGGGCCCGATGAAATAGTTCCGTTGTGGGACGCGAGTTTGGCACTGTCTGCTGCCTTCGACTCCTCTAAAGACTGGAGTCCTCCAAAGACTGGTCTCCTCCAACGACTGTCGTCTCTGCTTGTGTTCCCGCTGCAGCGGTGGACTTCTGTGGCTCCGGGTTGTTGACGCACTGGAGGTGGGCACTGAGGGCGATGTAGATGGCGGAGCGCGAACTCTCGAGACGGCGATCAGGCAGGAGTGGTGGATTCGACGGATCGCTGGACACTCCGATGCGACTCGTGATGCTTGTCACCCAATGGGTTCCGTTGCTCCGAAGCAGTGAAGAATGCGTCGATTCGCACATTTCCAATCAGTCCGTGCGGTGCTTATCCTGCCAAGCGGCGGGAACACCGTCATCGTTGCGCTTGCCCCGATCTGTTCCAGGGATCTGGTGTGCAGCGTACGTACCCGTGCAGATGTTGGCCTTAGCCTGCGGCTAACTCGTTGACTACGGGGATGCGCCAGGGTGGACGTCTCCCCCGGAGACCTGTCGCGAGATAGTCTTCTGACCTTCAATCTGCTTCGGCAACATCCGGGTGGGTTCGGCAACGTCCGGGTTCGGCAACGTCTGGTCCAGATGGGAAGGCGCCTCGCGGTTGCTGTTTCACGTGAAACATCAACAGGGTATGCGCCGGATCTAGGCGGCGGCGCCATCGAGAACGAACATGAAGTTGGTATCATCTAAAGTCCTCGGCCAGTGATGTCGCCGGCGCGTCACCTACGCTGCGGCTGCGGAAGTGAATTCGGTTTTCCAGCATCCGAGGGGCTTCGCCCGCAGCCAAAGCGGTGGCTAAAAAACTCCTGCAGAAGCAGTTCACCAAGCTTCGTGAGGGTAGCCGAGATTGCTGAGCAGGTTCGGCCTACGCCCAGCCGTCTTCTAAATGGTTTCACGTGAAACATCGTGACGAGTCCAGCTCACCGTGCCTGGCATCTCCCCACGGCCCCGACACACCGATACCCCGACGTCCTCACGGCGCCGGCGAGCTGGCTGCGTCTCGGATTGTAAACTTGCAGCCCAAGCGCCCTCCCATCTCGATCGCCGTGGGAACAGAGACAATTCCCAGACCTTGGAGTTGACGGCTTAGAGCCTACTATGGCCTCTTCACGCCTCGAGGATAATGCCGCCCCCAATCCCCCGGCCGGCAGTGACGCCCGCCACTGGTTATATCCTGCTGACCCAGCGCATGCCCGCCCAGGGTTCTGGGAGCTTGGGAAGCCGTCCAGAGGACTAGTATCCAGCGGAGAGCCATGGCCGGGGTCCAGCATGTCCCGTTCCGTGGTGGCCCCAACCCTGACGCCTGAGTTCCACTCGCCGGGCAGTTAGCCTGAACAGATAGCTTCCTGGCGCATCCGAGGACTTTTGAGCTGGCGCACGCCGGCGCACCGGTAGCATCGGTTGAGGCAGGCAGGCAGGCAGGCAGGCAGGCAGGCAGGCAGGTACGACCGCGGCCCCCAACCGGGCCTTTCATCAAATAGTCTTCTGTGGAGACGGTACGTCGACGAATTGAATCTGCAGGGCGCCTCGATACACACCAATCTCAGGAGGGCGCATCGATCCCCTGGCTGGGCCAACAGTGTCGCCGGCTGCCTCATACGGGACCACCACCCTGGGCAGGACTGCGACACTCCAAGTCGTTACAGCATGACTCTGGCAGTGCGCCATAGTGCGTCTCTGGACCAGCTCCGCAACTCGGCTTCGCCCCTCTAGGACCTGACCGCGGGGTGCACAGAATTGGCCCAGTCCGGGAGTGTCCGGGAGTGGAAGGAATTGGTGCAAGCCGAGTCGTCTTGCTGTGCAGCAGTTTGAGACAGGCGGGACCGTCCGGAAAGGTTCGGATCCGACGGGGAAGCGACCACAACTGCAACCACGTCAGATCATGGCCCGGCTGAAGATGAATCAGCTAGCCAGGCGGACAGCAGCCTGGTTTGAGGGAAAGGGAGTATCCGAAAGATTATGTTTCCGTGGCCCACTCTTCATCATCGTGTGCGGCAAACTTGCCACAACAAGAGATGGAGCCAGGACAGGCTTGGGCCCGTAGGTGTGAATTGCATGGTGGATATCGTTGTGGATAACTTTGTGGATAGATTGCTTGGTGGCAGGCATCAGGAAGAGATTTGGCCCACACGAGCGGATCCTGCAACGAGCGGTACGCACGAGCATTGGATAGCGCCTGCAGTCCCGTTTCACGTGAAACATTACCAAGGTCGATTCAGACTCTCTTTCGGGACGGAAAGCGACTTCAATAGTTGGATTTCCGGCGATATTTCCAGTCCAACGTGAGCATGCGCTTCGTCCGTGGTAGTTGTCCTGGAGCAAAGCCGGCTCGAGGGTGTCGGCTGATCTAAAGGACGGCACTAGGGGTCCTGCATCCACGATTTGCAGACCGGTGGATAAGCCTGTGGATATCAGTGTGGATATCAGTGTGGATATCAGTGTGGATAACATTTGGGGATAACTTCGAAGTCGGTGGACATCAACGCGATTGAACCCTCCAGTCGAACCGAACAGTCACACTTCCGATGGATACGATTCCGTCATCCGCTGACATTCGTCACCTGCTCTAGGTCTTTGGGGTGGAGTTGGTCGGGCACCTAGGGCTCCGCCCTTCGGACAGGAAAGTCGGTATTGGCCAGCTGGCTCATGACCTGCCCACGCGTGTTGTTCCGGTCGGGAGCTGCAGTGCGGACTGACATGTTAAGACCGAGTAGGCGGTTCCGATACCGTCCTTCGCTGACAACCGAGCAAGTTGGCTCTGGTTCTGTCCTGCGCTGACTGGACGGCAACCGTAGCGATCTTGCGAACAGAGATGTGCGTAGCGGCGAAGCCACAACGCCTATTTTGGCCACGGGCAGGTACACGGCGATCACCTTCGTCCAGTCCTGGTTCAGGCTGACGGTCCCCCATCGACGCAGCAGGCCGGAGGGCTTGGGCGAGGGCTCAGCCGTCACGCAAGCGTCTATAGAGCCCGGTGGCAGGATTGAGGGCGCCCGGCAGTGTCTAGAATTCCTGCGGTGAGGAGAGTATTCCTCGTGTGCCTGGGCTGTGTACGGGTTGTCCGGGTGTCTACGACGTGTCGGTCGTGGAGCAACCAGGTTGACGTGGGGATGCGGCCAGTTGGCAGTTGGCCTCAGAAGATAGCATCGAGCACATGCGAAGCCGGCGTCCTTAGCATCCATCCCGGGAAGCTTGGTCGGAGATTTCGCTCAGTTTGTTTCACGTGAAACAGTACGCTCGAGGTCTTGCCATCCGCGAAGCCGTCGCCGGGGCGGGACTGTTTCACGTGAAACAGTCCGGCGTAGAAGAACATCCGTGTCCTCGTGCCGTCTTTGCCGGCCCGCACCCGTGGCGCGCATGAGGTCTTCTGGTATGGCCCGTCTCTTGGCATGGGCCCGCTGAGACGACCACGGCGTTGTGAAGGGGTGCGGCCCCAACAAGTGGGTGTCGAGACCGGCGTGGGCTGCGGCCGAGGGCAATATCGGGCTTGGACAATCTCCGCATGTGCTTCCCATTCGGGCCATCGGCATCAATGGACATCTCGGACAATACGAACGACGATCCCGATGGACCCACCAGCGCAGCGAGTACAGACTGAATGCGCTGCGCGTGCCCTATCCGTACGGCCCCTGAATTACCACCCGAGGCTGTAGGTATCGGCGGAAGGGCATAGTGAGTCTCCAGGCCGACGGTCTCGAATTCGTCCGCAGGCACCTTGTCTGTGCTGGCGGGTTCCCAACGCTGTGTGAGTATGCTCCCGGGGGTCGCTGAATCTTGAGTTGCGCGCTGCTGTGTCGTCGACATGCTGTGGACAAGACTGGACTGTTGAAACTGGTCAGGCTGGCACTGAACTGGATACCGTCGTGGCAGGATACCGACGTGCTGTGGTTTGGCGATGAGACTTGTGCGCATTTTCGATCAGGAAGTTGTTTTCGAGAGTGGCCAGTCAGTTACGAGGGGACGGTGCCATTTGATGTCGGGGATCTATTCCAATTGCTCGGATCCTAGCGTCATAACGGTCACCTGGCGTCCCCGGCGTTCCTTGGCTTCCCCCGTCCAGCGACGACTCCCCCGACCAGCCCCGATTCCTCCAACCACCGGCGTTGACTCTGACCACACCCTTGGAGCCGTGATCTTCTAGGCGTCAACTGCGAGAATCGGCGTTTGATTTAGCCCATGGACGGCCAGCGAGGCTGGAACGCCGGCCTGGTCAGGGTGCTTCCGGTAGTCTGATGCTCCGGTTCCATATTGTCCTCCGCAAGGTGAAATGGGGCGTCAAGGCCACTAGGCCACCTAATCTAATTGGCATTCGCTGCTCAGAGTTCGATCCAATCTCTGAGTGCGCCGCGGGTATTTTCCTCAGCGAATGGACGGGACGCAATACGGCGACATCGCGTGAACCAGATCCTTGAGGACTGGCTCCAAATGCCGTCGGGCAGGCCAATAGGACTGAAGGGAGCAGACTCACGCAGGCTTCGGCCGTGTTTCACGTGAAATATAGTGCGGGGTACGCATCAGTGCGCAGAGTGTGACCGTCACGAAAGTGGAAGCCTGGGTTGATTGATTTACCGTCGTGAGCCGAACTGAACTTAGCTGAGTTCAAGTATGTCGAACTGAATCGCTGCGGCATTGTCGTGCGGCAAGGACACTCGGATGTAAGGATCAGCATGCACTGACGCCGAAGAAATTTCGTCCGTCCGGCGAGCATGGCCACACCGTACGCCGCTTGGCTTGGCGAATCGTCGATGTTCGCATGAATCCATGTTTCGCGATCGCTAATGTTTCACGTGAAACAACAATCCGAATCCGGAAAGGCGAACTCTAGGATGGCGCCGGGGACGTCTGACCGGAATTTACAGCCCACTCTCCCTCATTGATAAGACACTCATCCCTGTACTGGGTCTCCTGGAGCGACTCTGAGCAATCAGTCAAGTTAGGAAACAATTGACGGTTGATTCAATGTGGTTGTGCTTCCACGGGCCAGGTCTTAAAGGCCCGTGGCCACCGCTTCATGGAAGCAGTGGCCACAGGACGGTGTCACTGGTCACATGGGACCGAAGTCCCCTACCTGATTAGGAAAGGACGTCCGCAAATTCCTTTTCGAAGAACTGCTTCGGCCTCGCGCCGATAACAGTGCTCTTCACCTGGCCGTCCTGGAAGAGGTAAACGGCGGGGATGGACGTGATTCCGTACTCGGCGGCGATGGCGGGGTTGTCGTCGACGTTGAGCTTGACGACACTAACCTTCTCGCTGTATTCGACCGAGATCTCGTCGAGGATGGGTCCCAGCTTGCGGCAGGGGCCGCACCATTCAGCCCAGAAGTCCACAATTACTGGCTTGTCGGCGGACAGTACGTCCGCAGCAAAACTTGCATCTGTTACGTCTTTAGCGTTGCTCATAACCTTGTCTCTCTCTTCGAACGGCGGGTACGCGGATTTACGCGTGAAGGTCTGCGAGGTAGTGTTCCACGTCGATCGCGGCAACACATCCGGAACCGGAGGCCGTGATGGCCTGACGGTAGGTGGGATCAACAACATCGCCGGCGGCGAAGACGCCAGGGATGCTGGTCTTGGAACTCCGGCCCTCGACGGCGATGGTACCGGCCGCCGTGATCTCCAGGGAGTCCTTGACCAGGTCGGTGCGGGGGTCGTTTCCGATGGCGACGAAGACGCCGGTGACGGCGAGGTCGGACACGGTGCCGTCCTTTAGGTTCTTGATCTTGAGCCCGGTG
Organism: Pseudarthrobacter raffinosi; assembly: GCF_023913735.1. Classification (GTDB taxonomy): domain Bacteria; phylum Actinomycetota; class Actinomycetes; order Actinomycetales; family Micrococcaceae; genus Arthrobacter; species Arthrobacter raffinosi. Next base: position 26,034 of record NZ_JAMXBH010000021.1, on the reverse strand, counting down.
ACTTTGTCCGATCCGATGACGTCGTCAACGGAGCTGTTCCAGATGAACGAAATCTTGTCGTGGGCCAGAGCACGGTCCGCCATGATCTTGGAAGCTTTGAGTGTGTCGCGGCGGTGCACAACGGTGACGGACTTGGCGAATTTGGTCAGGAAGAGGGCTTCTTCCATGGCCGAGTCTCCTCCGCCGATGACCGCAATGTCCTGGTCCTTGAAAAAGAAACCATCGCAGGTTGCACACCAGCTCACGCCGTGGCCGGAGAGGCGCTTTTCGTTCGGGAGGCCCAACTCACGGTAAGCGGATCCGGTGGACAGGATGATGGCCCGCGCACGGAAGGTCTCGCCGGTACCGATGGTGACAGTCTTGATGTCGCCGTTGAGGTCCAGTGCTGTGACGTCCTCGAACTGGATTTCCGTTCCGAACCGCGCTGCCTGCTTCTCGAAGTTCTCCATGAGGTCCGGCCCCATGATGCCTTCGGGGAAGCCAGGGTAGTTTTCGACGTCGGTGGTGTTCATCAGTTCGCCGCCGGCGGTAACTGATCCGGCCAGAAGCAAGGGCTTCAGGTTGGCGCGCGCCGTGTAGACAGCGGCCGTGTACCCGGCCGGGCCCGAGCCGACGATGATGACATCACGTACTTCGGACGCGGTGTTTTCTGCGTTGCTCACTGAACGGTGAACCTCTTCCTTAGTCGATGCGCCGGCTTTTGCGGCCAGCCACATGGCACAACTGAATCTAGGTGGTGAATATTCCGGGCGTCGCGCAAACGGAGGAACCATCAGCGGTCATAGCCCCGTCATGTGGACGGGACGCCCTTCCAGATTACCGTCTGAAAACAGCTGAGCCGCGTCTGATACTTCGGAGCAATACTCCGGGCAGAACAGACGCGGCTCAACGGGAACGACGCAGGTGTGGTCCTACTGGATCTTGATCTCCGCCAGGCGGATGCCAAAGCCATAGCGGGTCTTCGGGGCGGCCAGCTTGGGAAGCGTCTTGATGGACACGATCACGTACTGTGCCTCCACCGGCTCGGCCAGCGGCATGGTCAGATCTGTTGACGTGAAGCTGTTGGTCCCCACCAGCCTGGCTCCGTCCAATGACGGACGGTCATTGGTGAAGACACTGAGATTGCCGCCCGAGGCCCCGAGCTGAGTCAGGGTGATGGATGAAACCTTCGCCGGATTCTTGAGCTTGACGAACAAGGGCACGCCATCGGTTGCGAGGCCGCCCCAGCCCTCGGTGGCAAATTCCATGTCTGACCAGTAGCTGGCTGCGTTGCCGTCAAACGCCTTCACAAGATCCACGTCGTAGGTGCCTGCGAAGTCAAAATCCCCCTGGCGGGTGATGCTGTCGATGGCAGGCGGTGCCGCCGGCGGTGCGGAGCTCGGGTTAGGGGAAGCCGACCCGGAGTTTGGCTGGGTGGAGCCCGTCGAATTGGAGGTTGGGGCGGCCTGGGGGCCAGATTTGAATAGACTGCCCAGGTTTGTGACCGCAAAGACCAGCCCGGCAATCAACACCACGGCGAGCAGCCCGCCAACCAGCCAGCGCATCGAGCGGGGCTCACGCTCGGGCTCGTCGTCATCGTAATAGTCATCCGTCCCGCCGGAAGGCGGTACTGCGGCCGCCGGAGACACTTTCCGGGCAACCGACGGGAAGGCGCCCGCTGCGCGATCGGAGTGTTCCGGCGCTCGGGAGACCACGGGTTCGTCGTAGGATGCGTCCTGGGAGCCGTTGGAATAGTCGTCCTCAGACCACAGGGAGACCTTGGGCGAATCGGATCCGGCACCTGCCTTGGGCTCGGCCGGTCCGGAAACTGGCCGGTTCTCCGCAGCCTGCACCGGTTGCGGCGCAGTGACGTGCTGATGTGCGGCAGTGGCGCCAGCAGCGGCGGCGCCTGCTCTAACGGCCCCGGCCTTGGCAGGGCCCGACGCCGGAAGGACCGCCGGGCGGAGCGGCGGACGGGCCGGAACAACCGGGGGTACAAGCGGCGGAGCAAGCGGTGCGGCAGACCGGAATGGGTCAACCTGGCTGGGGTGATTGTCCGAATAGTTGATATATCCGGCGTCGACGTTCTCTTCGTCGTCGTACGGTTCCGGTTCGTGTGAACGCACCTGGCCGAAAATTTCGCTGCCCAGGGTATCCGTGAAGAACGGCTCGACGTAAGGCGCGTCGGAAGCGACCACGAGGTCCAACAGGTCTGCCGCGGACGTGTGGTTGGTGATGAGGTACGTGGTGGCCTCAGTGACCCCAAGGTCCAGGACCTGGACGTTACCCGGGCGCTCACCAGTAGCCACCTCGCGGGCGCTCTGGGCCACCTGTTCGGTGTTGTCCGGGCCGGCGACCAGAATGCTGACCGGTCGGTTGAGAACCTGGTCCACCCCGTCCAGCACCAGATCCTGGTCGTGTGAGGTCAATACCGTGGCTGTGACCTTGTAGCGGCCGCCGAGTACTGATCCAACGTCGATCGGGTGGGACACTTGTTCCTCCTAGACTGTCCGGGAATGCCGGCGTAGATGATGCCACCGCCGGTCAGAAACCGGCTAAAAGCCAGCCGGCGAGCCGGTCTGCGCTTGCCTGCAACTACCCCTGTTCACTGTCGATCCTAGCCGATCGGCTAGGACCGCCGTGGTCGACAGGCAACCAAAAACCGCGAGAAGATCACTTTTTTCGAGGCCGGCGTGGCCTGAAATGGGGGTTCTGTCCGGCCTGGCCCTGGAACGTGCGCCGGCCGGGAAGGGGAATCTCGTCGCGCAGCAGCCCGCCCCGCGCTGTGCCGGGCACGTCCTCTGCGGGAAGGTATCCCGCGGCGGTTTCAGTGCCCCCGCTAGACATTGCTTCAGTTTCCCCTTGTGCGCCATCAGCTGGCGCCGTAGGCGCTGCCTGGCGTTCCGGTACGGGTCCTGCGCGGAAAGAGGCGGCGTCGAATTCGCCGGAAATCCGGGGAATCAGGCCGGTGTCCACCGCGACCGTGGCGCGTTCCGGCGTCGGACGTTCCGTTCCGGAAACGTCGGCACCCGCAGCCGACGACGGCGTTCCCCCGCCGCCGGACCGTCCCGTGCCGCGTCCCAGCCGTCCCAACAGGGGGCGCATGAGGTCCCGGAGCTCGGCGACGTGGAAGACCTTCAGCAGGAAGACATAGGCAACCAGCATGATGGGTCCGACGACGATAACGGTCACCAGGGCGGCGAGCCGGTCCTTCCAGGCGAAGCCGTCGGCGCTGTAGCTGCCCATCAGCCACAGGGCACCAGCGCCCGCCATCGCAGAACCGAGCGCTGCATAACCCATCCGGATGTAGGAGTTGGCGATCCGCGGCCCGTCGAGGTGGCCCAGGAGCCGGCGCAGGAAATAGGCGCTGATGACCACCGAAAGTATATTGCCCACCATATACAGGAGGGCGATTGCGTAGATGATCTGGCCCACCGGCAGGAACTGGATCCCGAAGGCACCGGCCACATAGACCACGGCAAGCAGCAGTTGGATATGGAACGGCGTGCGGGCGTCCTCATTGGCGTAGAAGACCCGCGACATCATGAAGTTGGCGCTCATGAACGGGGTGCTGAGAGCGAGGATGGTGAGCGTCTGGGCCAGCATGACGCCGTCCTGGCGCGGACCACCGGAAAAGAACATGCCAAGCGGGCCCGCCAGCGCGAAGAGTGCCAGCGCGCCAAAGACGGTGGCCACCGCCATCGTGCGGAGGCCGTGCGAGAGGGCGTCGCGGAGTTCCGCGCGGTTGCCATCCTGCGAAGCGCGGGTCATCCGGTTAAACAGGACAGTGGCGAGCGAGAGCGCAATGATGGAGTGCGGCAGCAGGTACAGCTGGCTGGCCACCTCCAGGACTGCGTTACCGGGCAGCATCTCGGCCGCCGGATCCCCCGCTTCCTTCAGCCGGAGGCGCTCAGCACCGGGAATTGTGGCGATGCGCATGACATACAGGAACGCCAACTGCCCCACGGCGGCCGTCAGGAGCGTCCAAACGCTCAGCCTAGCGGCCTGGCCAAGGCCTACTCCGCGCCAGCCAAACCGGGGCCGGAGACCCAGCCGCAGGCGGATCACCGGGATCAGCAGGATGGCTGTCTGGGCCACCACGCCTATGGTTGAGAAGCCGGCCACAAGCAGGGTCTGGGACGGGCCCCAGTTGTCCAGCGTGTGCGGGTTCATGCGGTTCTCGCCGAAGATCCAGATGAACATGCCCAGGCCGCCAATGGCCACCAGGTTGTTCATGATGGGGGCCCACATGGCAGGCCCGAACGCACCATTGGCGTTGAGGACCTGTGTCAGCAGCGCGTAGAGGCCGTAGAAGAAGATCTGGGGCAGGCACCAGAAGGCGAACGCGACTGCCAGGGCCTTCTGCTGCGGCGAATAACCCTGGGTGGTCAATTCGATGACCCACGGAGCAGCGAGCGTGACCAGCGCGGTGAGGCCCAGCAGTAGGAGCACGGCCAGCGTCAGCAGCCGGCTGATGTAGTCCGCTCCCCTGTCCGGGGCCTTGCTCGCTTTGATGATCTGCGGGACCAGGACGGCGTTGAACACACCACCGGCCACCAGCAGGAAGATCAGGTTGGGCAGGTTGTTGGCATTGATGAACGTGTCGTTAACCGTGGAGCCGAGGCCCAGCGCGGCACCCAGCATCCAGGTCTTGCCGAAGCCCAGGAACCGGGACACCAGGGTGCCAGCAGCCATGATGGCGCTGGACCGGGTTTCACTCGCTGTTCCGCTCGGGGCGGCGGGGCCGGCTTTGTCGGAGGGGGGATTGGTAGCTGACATCGAGTTCATCGTCTCACCCGGACGCTGTTTGTACCGCAACGGACAGGCTATATGCCTGTATAGGCATATACGCAGCTTCGGCGGAGACGGCCTTAGAGGTGTTCTGGCAGGACGTCCCGGGCCAGATCCGCGATGCGCCGCTCGTTGGGGAACGAGAGCTTCCGTGCGAGTTCCTTGATGGGGACCCATGCGACGTCCACGGCTTCGTGGTCCGGATCGTTTTCGATGGTGAGTTCGCCGCCGGTGGCGCGCAGCAGGTAGTGGTGGACGGTTTTGTGGACGCGGTGCCCGCTGACAGTGAACCAGTAGTCGATGCTGCCGAGCGGGGCCAGGATGTCGCCCTCGATGCCGGTTTCCTCGGCAATCTCGCGCACTGCTGCCTGCTCGTTGTCTTCCTTGCCTTCCGGATGGCCCTTGGGAAGGCACCACTCCAGCCGTCCGCCCCTGTTAAGGCGGGCAATGATCGCAACCCTTAGTTCGCCGTCGGACGTGTCCACCACAACGCCGCCGGCGGAAATTTCCTCCACCGTGGGAAGCGAGGCCGGGGCCGAGTGCAAGGCAGGCGCGACGTGGGCACCAATTGCCGACGGCAACGGTGCGTTTGTCCTCCTGCCGGGAGCGCTCGGTACGGGATGGGCCATGGAGTCCACTCTAACGACTCTTGTCCGATCATGATTACCGGAACATGACATCAAAGTGGACTGCGTATGACGCACTTTGAGGGGCTGCAGGCGAATAGGAGCGATCTTGAGGAGATTTTGGCCTGCCAAGCCGCTGGTTTCTGACAAGCTTAAGTAACTATGGCGCACGCACATCACAAGATTGATTCCAACACCGTCGATTTCCAGGTTGACCCGGTGGTCCTGGAGCTCGGGCAGCGCTTTGTCGACGCCGGCCACGAGCTGTCCCTGGTGGGCGGTCCGGTACGGGATCTCTTCCTGGGACGCGCCTCGCCGGACCTGGACTTCACCACGGACGCCACGCCGAGCCAGACAGTTGCCCTGATCAAAAAGTGGGCGGACAACTTCTGGGAGATCGGCCGGGCCTTCGGGACGATCGGGATGCGGAAGGCCGGCTTCCAGATCGAGATCACCACGTACCGGGCCGATGCTTACGATCCGGAGTCGCGCAAGCCCGTGGTGGCCTTCGGCACCTCCCTGACCGACGATCTCCTGCGCCGCGATTTCACGATCAACGCCATGGCCCTGCGGCTCCCGTCGCTTGAACTCATTGATCCGTTCGGCGGCGTCCGGGATCTCAACGCCGCCGTCCTGGCAACGCCCGCTTCACCCGAGGCCTCCTTCTCCGATGATCCCCTCCGTATGATGCGCGCCGCCCGGTTCGCATCGCAGCTGGGCATCTCCGTGCACGACGACGTGCGGCTTGCCATGAGCCAGATGGCCGAGCGGATCAAGATCATCTCGGCTGAACGGGTCCGTGATGAGTTGGTCAAACTCATCTGCGGTGCCCACCCCCGAGTCGGTGTGGACCTGCTCGTGGAAACCGGCCTCGCCGAGTTCGTGCTGCCTGAGGTGTCCGCCCTGCGGCTGGAATCTGACGAGCACCACCGCCACAAGGATGTCTACCAGCACTCCCTTCAGGTCCTGGAACAGGCCGCTGCCCTGGAAACGGACGCCGACGGCGCGTTGCCGGCTCCCGACTTTGTGCTGCGGTTCGCAGCACTGATGCACGACGTCGGCAAGCCGGCTACGCGGCGCTTCGAACCGGGCGGCGCGGTCAGCTTCCGGCACCACGACATGGTGGGATCCAAGCTCACGGCAAAGCGGATGAAGACTCTCCGCTTCGACAACGACACCATCAAGGCCGTGGCCCGGCTGGTGGAGCTGCACATGCGTTTCTACGGTTACGGTGACGCCGGGTGGAGTGATTCGGCCGTCCGCCGCTACGTTACGGACGCCGGCCATCTCCTGGAACGGCTGCACCGGCTGACCCGCTCTGACGTCACCACCCGCAACCAGCGGAAGGCCGAACGGCTCGCCTTCGCCTACGACGACCTGGAAGACCGGATCGCCGTTTTGCGCGAGCAGGAGTCTCTGGACGCGGTCCGGCCCGATCTGGACGGCGCCAAAATCATGGCCATCCTGAACCTCAAGCCTGGTCCCGTGGTGGGCCGTGCCTACAAATTCCTGCTGGAGGAACGGATGGAACACGGACCCCTTCAACCGGACGATGCCGAAGCGAGGCTGCTCGCCTGGTGGGCGGAGCAGCCCGAGGCAGCACCCCCGGTTCCGGAAGCAGCAGAGCCTCCCGCCGCCGTCGAACTTTCCCCGAACGAGGAGTCCAAATGATTAACCCGATGACCGCGCCCCGCCCCCAGCTCTGGATCCTGCGCCACGGCGAGACCGAGTGGTCCAAGAGCGGGCAATACACCGGGCTCACCGACCTGCCCCTGACCGTGGAAGGCGAGCAGCAGGCCGTGGAGGCCCGAAAGGTGCTGGACCAGGTGGACTTCGACCTGGTCCTGACGTCCCCACTGCGCCGCGCGCGGCGCACCGCCGAACTGGCAGGTTACCCTGACGCGCAGCATGAGCCGCTGGCAGTGGAATGGAACTACGGCGACTATGAGGGCATCAGTTCGGACCTGATCCGCAAGGACAACCCGGATTACCTGATCTGGACGCATGGTGTGCCCAACGGCGAGACCCTGGACGAAGTGGCAGCCCGCGCCGACAAGATTGTGGCCAGTGTGCTGGAATCCGGCCTGGACAACGTGCTGATCGTGGCGCACGGGCACTTCTCCCGGATCCTCACCGCGCGCTGGCTGGAACTGCCGCCCGCCGAAGGCCGCCATTTCATCCTGGGAACCGCGAAAGTCTGCACGCTCGGCTGGGATAAGCGGACACCGGCCATTGTCCGCTGGGGACTCTAACGGCGCATTCATAAACTTTCTTGAAAAACTTTGCTAATTAAGTGGCGCATTGCTCTATTCGTAGGGTAACTTTATTCCTGACCCCAGAGCGTCTTTGCCGGGGTCGCGGCGCGCGTTGTCCGGCTAGTCAGCCGAGGCGGCGGCATAACGGAAAAGGAGGTTGGGAAAAATGATTACTTTGACTAGCGGATGGAAGATGACCATCACCGCGAACCCGGCCTCTGCTGCTTTTGCGCGCCGTCTTAACGGAGTGTCTGCCTCCTAACCTTCTTGCAACTGATGACGCCCCCGCGGCGGCGTCACTTGCAACGAGGTATATCCAGGCCACTTCCTTCTCGGATGGCTCGCGCTAGTGGCTCGCTCTAGGCGACGCCTGCTGGAAGTCTCCTGTCGGCGCAGCTTCAGGGCTGGTCCTCGCGGCGACGCGGCATCCCCATAGTTCGGAACTCAGCTTCTTTGTTGGGGTCTGCACCCGCCGCTGCTAGTAGGGTCCTTCTTCGCATTTGCGAACAATTCATAAATACCGGGCATTTCCCTGCCTAATTATGCCGTTATTGCTCTGGCACTAAATGGCCTTAATTGTCATGCCCAATTTTACGCCGAAAGGAGGTGACCACCATGATCAAGAGAATCAAGAAAGCATTGTTCTCCCTGCGGCGGCCTGTCCGGAATGATCGTCCTTTCCGGGATGGCCGCCGGGAATTCAACGGGCAGCTCCTGGACCGGCGGCGCGAAGAGGTTTTCGTCCTGTTGCACCAGCAGATGGGCGGTATGAACTGAAGGCTAGTGCCGGATATCAAGTCCGGTCCGGCGGGGCAGCGTCCCGGGTAAGCTCTCAGACATGCAGGAGACGAAGCCACCGGCGCACCCACGGCGCGCCCGCTTGGTTGTTCCGAGCCGCAGCGACCTGCTGCTGAAGAACTTCACGGAACTGATCGGCGGGCCGATGGGTGCCCGGTCGGCGCCCGGCCTCGTCTCCCCCGGCGTTTTTACCGTGGAACGTGTCCTGATCATCTTGACCGTCGTGGCGGCGCTGGCCAGCCTCGCCATCAAGGGCTACTGCCGGGCCAATGGCTGGTCGAGCCCCGGCCAGTTCTATTCCACGTGCTATTCCGACTTCCCGGAATTCTTCCGCAACCGAGGCCTGGGGGACGGCACGTTCCCGGTCCTGAGCCCGGGATCTCTCTTTGAAGACCCCGTCCTGATGGGACTCATTGCCGGGGTGACTGCCTGGATGGTCCCGGGCCAGGGCATCAGTGACGCGCGGATTCTTGGCTACTTCGACGTTAATGCCACTCTGGTTGCAGCCGTATGGATTATCACCGTGCTGGCTACGGCCCGGATGTCACAGCGGCGCCCCTGGGATGCGGCCATGGTGGCGCTGGCACCTGGCATCGTGCTGGCCGGAACCATCAACTGGGACATGTGGGCCGTGGCGTTGTTGGCGCTGGGGATGCTGTGTTTTTCGCGGGAAAGGCTGGTCCTCGCCGGCACCCTGATCGGCCTCGCCTCAGCGACGAAGCCCTATGCCGCCCTGATTCTCGGAGCCGTTCTGCTGCTGGCCCTGCGGACCGGGCGGATCCGCGCGTTCGTGGTTACGGCCGTTGCCGGCGCCGCGGCCTGGCTGGCCATTAACGTGCCTGTTGCGGTCTCCAACCCGTCCGGCTGGGGGTACTTCTTCAGGTTCACCGAGACGAGGGAAGCCGGCTACGGGTCGTTATGGTTCGCGTACAACCTGGTGGCTCGGCGCCTGCGCTGGCCGGTGCTGGATCCCGCAACCATCAACTGGCTGGCCCTGGCTGTGTTCCTGCTGGCCTGCACCATGATTGCCGCGGTGGCGCTGACAGCAGCACGCCGGCCGCGGCTGGCCCAGTTGGCGTTCCTCATCGTGGGTGCTTTTGTCCTGACCAGCAAGGTCTATTCGCCACAGCATGTCCTGTGGCTCATCCCGCTGTTGGCGCTGGCCCGGCCGCGGTGGCGGGATTTTCTCATTTGGCAGGGCGTTGAAGGCCTGCACTGGGCAGCCGTCTGGATGTACCTGGGCCAGGTGGCCAGCCAGGGCCCGACCCAGCACAATATTGACATGCCCTACTACGTCCTGGCCGTGGCAGCACATATGCTTGCAACGGCATATTTGATGTTCCGGGTTGTATGGGACATCTACGATCCGGACTACGATCCCGTCCGCCGCCATCGCCTCGATGATCCACAGGGAGGGCCGTTCGACGGGCTCCCGGACTGGTTGCGGTTCAGCCCCCGCCATCCCTCGCACGCGGTGCTCCCTTGGCGGGCGAAACACCATGCCTGACGTCGCCGTCGTCGGGTCCGGACCCAACGGTCTGGCTGCAGCCGCCGTAATGGCGCGCGCCGGCCTCTCCGTCGAAGTCCACGAGGCGGCGGACACCATCGGAGGCGGTACCCGCACCGCCGAACTGATGCAGCCGGGGCACCTCCATGACATCTGCTCGGCCGTGCATCCCATGGCGCTGGCATCACCCTTCTTCCGCGACTTCGAGCTGGCACGCCGGATAGACCTGGTGGTCCCGGAGCTTTCATTCGGATCACCGCTCGACGGCGGACGGGCGGCCCTCGGATATCACAGCCTCGAACGGACGGTCCAAGGCCTGGGCCGGGACGGCGACGCCTACCGCCGGCTTCTTGGCCCGCTGGTTGACCGCATTGACGGCGTGATGGATCTGACGCAGCACCAGCTGATGAGGATCCCCCGGGATCCCCTGGCGGCGGCGCTTTTCGGGCTGCGGACACTGGAGCAGGGATCGCGGCTGTGGAACGCGCGGTTCCACGAGGACCTTGCGCCCGCACTGCTCAGCGGCGTGGCCGCCCATGCGGTTTCGCAGCTGCCCTCGCTGGCCTCTGCAGGCGCCGGGCTCATGCTCACCGCACTGGCTCACGCCCAAGGCTGGCCGATTCCGCTGGGCGGATCGGCCTCCATTGCGGCCGCGCTGGAGGCCGACATCCGTGCCCACGGCGGGGTGATCCATACGGGGGCGACGATCGAGAGCCTCCAACAACTCCGCGGCGCGCGGGCCACTCTGCTGGACGTGGCCCCACGGGGCCTGCTGAACATTGCAGGCGACAGCCTCCCGGCCAGGTACCGGCAAGCCCTGGAGGGGTTCCGCTATGGGAATGGTTCCTGCAAAGTGGACTTCATCCTGTCCGGACCCGTTCCGTGGGCAGCAAAGGAACTGGGGGACGCCGGAACGGTGCACGTCGGCGGCACGCGTGCTGAACTTGCCCGTGCCGAGAACGAAGTATCCGCCGGGAAACACCCGGAACGCCCTTACGTCCTGGTGGCCCAGCCATCACGGTTCGACACGGGCCGGGCGCCGGCCGGCCGGCAGATCCTGTGGGCATACTGCCATGTGCCTGCCGGATCAACCCGCGACATGGGCGAGGCCGTCACCGCGCAGCTGGAGCGCTTCGCGCCCGGGTTCCGGGATGTGGTGATGCAGGCCCGGGTGACTACTGCGGCGGAACTGGCCAGCTACAACCGGAACTACGTGGGCGGGGACTTCAGTGCCGGCATCATGGATGTGCGCGGACTTATCCAGCGCCCTGTGGTTTCCAGCGTTCCATGGCGGACGCCGGTGCCCGGCGTGTATCTCTGTTCCTCCTCTACGCCGCCCGGCCCTGGGGTAACGGGCATGCCAGGGTTCTTCGCCGCGAAACATGCCCTTAAGGACATATTTGGTCTTGGGGTCCCTTCGCTCGGCCTCTGAACCCCGCCTCTATCCCGGCGCGAATGGACACTTAAGCCCCTGGCAGCGGTCCTCAAGTGTCCTTTCGCGCAAATCATTGGGGCGCCAAGTGTCCGTTCGCGCGGGATGGGTGACAGCAAGCGCGTTCCAAATCGGGGCATAATAGCGCCGTGGGGAACTCAAAGAAACTATCGCTTGCCATAGCTGGACTCATCCTCGGCGCCTCCTTGGTTGCCTGCGACGACGGCAGAGGGGGTGCCGAAAGCGCGGCCAAGCAGTTTGCGTCCGCTCTTTCCACGCTCGACGTCGGCTCGGTCGCCTTTGATGGCAAGGACTCCCGGGTGGCCAAGCAACAGGTCCAGGACGTTTTCAAGGCCCTGGAGCCGGACAAGCCCACAGTGGCGACCGGCGAGCTCACCCTGGACGGCGACACTGCAACCGTCCCGCTGGACTACACCTGGAAAATCGGCACCGGCGAGTGGAAATACACGGTCTCCGCAGAGTTCACGAAGTCAGGGGACAAATGGCTCGCGGTCTGGAACCCGGCAGCTCTGGTCCCCGGACTCGCCGACAACGAAATCCTCAGCAAGGGCACCCAGTCGCCGCAACGCGCCGACATCCTGGGCGCAGGTGACGCGAAGCTGGTCACGTACCGTCCCGTGGTCAACGTGGGGATCGACAGACTGCTTCTGGGATCCGCGGACGCCGCCACGTCAGCCACCAAACTGGCCGAACTGGTGGGCGTGGATCCCGCCGCCTACGCCCAACAGGTTGCGGCCTCCGGCGCCGAGGCGTTCGTCCGGGCCATCACTCTCCGTGATGAGGGCCGCACCGTCACGGACGCGCAGATCACGGCCATTCCCGGTGCCCGCGCCATCCCGGAAGCCCAGCCGCTGGCACCCAGCCGCACATTCGCAAGGGCAGTCCTCGGCACCGTCGGCGAGGCCACGGCCGAGCAGATCGAGGCGTCCGACGGCGTCCTGACCGCCGGCGACGTGACTGGCATCGGCGGGCTCCAGCAGCAGTACGACGCGCAGCTCCGCGGCACAGACGCCGTGGTGATCCGTGCCCAGCGGGCCGACCTGACCCGCGAACAGATCCAGGCCGCCGGAACGGATCCCCGCAGGGTGGTCTTCGAGATGGCCCCGACACCGGGCACGCCGCTGAAAACCACCCTTGATCCGAACCTCCAGTCACTCGCCGAGAGCACCCTTGCCGGTGTAGGTCCGGCGTCGGCCATCGTGGCGCTCCGCCCCTCCACGGGGGCCGTTCTCGCCGCGGCCTCAGGCCCGGGAAGCAACGGCTACAACACGGCCATGCTGGGCCAGTACGCGCCCGGGTCAACCTTCAAGATCGTCGATTCGCTTGCCATGCTCCGCAACGGCCTGACGCCCGATTCGAAGGTGGAATGCACACCCACCCTTACCGTGGACGGCCGGACGTTCAAGAACGCGGAAGGTTACCCGGAAACGTCTCTGGGGTCCGTGGCACTCCGCGATGCCTTTGCCCACTCGTGCAACACGGCGTTCATCGCTGCGCGCGACACAGTCACTCAGGCCCAGCTCGAGGCTGCTGCCGTCGCCATGGGCGTGGCGGTGGAGGCCCCCGCGCTGGGCGCCGCGGCCTTCCTGGGGTCCGTTCCGGGCGACGCGGCGGGCACCGAACATGCCGCCTCGATGATCGGCCAGGGCAAGGTGCTCCTGTCCCCGCTGGCAGCGGCCATCATGGCCGGTTCCGTGGGCAAGGGATCCCCCGTCTCACCGCAGCTGGTCCTGAACCCCGACGCCGGGGCTGCCGCGGCAGACACCTCCGACGAGACGACCGCGGAGGGCGCGTCGCCGTCGTCGACCGTTACGCCGGAGGCACCGTCCAAGGCGTCCGGCCAGCCCATCACCGCCGCCGAGGCCGCGGCGCTGTCCGACATGATGCGGGCTGTAGTCACGTCCGGCCACGCGGGTTTCCTGTCCACCGTTCCGGGCGCGCCGGTGGGCGCCAAGACCGGCACGGCGGAGTTCGGCAAGGAGAACCCGCCCAAGACGCACGCCTGGATTGTGGCCGTCCACGGTGACATGGCGGTGGCCGTGTTCGTCGAGGACGGCGGCCTCGGAGCCACCACGTCCGGGCCGCTGCTCAAGCAGTTCCTGACCGCCGCCGGCTAGGTCCCCCAGTTTTGTCTAGATAATGCGCGCCGAACTGCCTCGAAGGCCGATTATCTGGACAAAAACCCGGGTAGGGCGGGCGTGGGAAGATTGATGGCGTGGCCCACATAGACATTTCCGGCATTGACTACTTCCTCTCCGATGGCACCCAGCTGCTCAACGGCGTGACTTTCAAGGTCCCGGACGGTACCAAAACCGCCCTGATCGGCCCCAACGGCACGGGCAAGACCACCCTCTTCCGGATCATTTCCGGCGACCTCGTACCGGACGAAGGTGTGATCGGGCGCTCCGGAAACATGGGCATCATGCGCCAGTTCGTGGGCCAGGTCCGGGACGATTCCACCGTCCGAGATCTGCTGGTATCCGCCGCTCCGCCGGCCCTGGCCGCCGCGGCCAGGGAGGTGGACGAGGCCGAGCTCGCGATGGTGGAGCAAGACAACGAGCCCAGCCAGATGCGGTACGCGCAGGCCATCGTGGACTGGGGAGATGCCGGCGGTTATGACGTGGAGACTGTCTGGGACGAGGTCTGCATGGCCGCGCTGGGACTGCCCTTTGACCGCGCACAGCACCGCCCGGCGTCGAGCCTTTCCGGCGGCGAGCAGAAGCGGCTGGTGCTGGAGGCCCTGTTTGCCGGACCTGACCAACTCCTGCTCCTGGACGAGCCGGACAACTACCTCGATGTGCCCGGCAAGCGCTGGCTTGAGGACAAGCTCAACGAGTCCAAAAAGACTGTCTTCTTCATCAGCCACGACCGCGAGCTGCTCAACAATGCCGCCGGCCGCATCGTGACCCTTGAGCCGGGCATCAACGGAGCCGGCGCCTGGGTGCACGGCGGCGGCTTTGGCTCCTACGTGGACGCCCGCGCTGACCGGAACGCCCGCTTCGAGGAGCTCCGCAAGCGCTGGGACGAGGAGCACGTGAAGCTCAAAGAACTCGTCAATATGTACAAAAACAAGGCCGCCTTCCGCTCCGACATGGCCAACCGCTACCAGGCCGCCCAGACTCGCCTGGCCAAGTTCCTCGAGGCCGGCCCGCCGGAAGCATTGCCGATCGAGCAGAATGTGCGCATGCGCCTGAAGGGTGGCCGGACCGCCAAGCGGGCCGTTGTGGCTGAGAAACTGGAACTGACCGGGCTGATGAAGCCGTTCTCCACCGAGGTGTGGTTCGGGGACCGCGTGGGTGTGCTCGGCTCCAACGGCTCCGGCAAGAGCCACTTCCTGCGCCTGCTCGCCACGGGCGGGACGGACCCGGAACGGGAGCACCTTCCCGTGTCCGACGTCGATATTGCTGAAGTGCCGCACGAGGGGACCGTGAAACTCGGCGCCCGTATCCGGCCCGGCTTCTTCGCCCAGACCCACGTCCGGCCCGACCTCCTGGGCAAGACCCTGCTGGAGATCCTGCACCGCGGCGACGAGCACCGGTCCGGCCTGGGCCGGGAGGCAGCCGCCGGCGCATTGGACGGCTACGGCCTGGCGTCGCAGTCGGAGCAGAAGTACGAATCGCTCTCTGGCGGCCAGCAGGCGCGGTTCCAGATCCTGCTGCTACAGCTCTCCGGCGCCACGCTCCTGCTGTTGGATGAGCCCACGGACAACCTGGACCTGCATTCGGCCGAGGCACTGGAAAAAGCCATCGACCACTTCGAGGGAACCGTCCTGGCAGTCACCCACGACCGCTGGTTCGCCCGCACCTTCGACCGGTTCCTGGTGTTCGGTTCCGACGGCCGCGTCTACGAATCCGCCGAGCCTGTGTGGGACGAAAAGCGGGTTGAGCGCGCCCGCTGACGCTCTCTCACTTCCTGCAGGTTTCCGGCCGACGCTCTCTCACTTTCTTGAGGAGAGTGAGAGAGCGTTGGTGATTTTCCTGCGTTAAGTGAGAGAGCGTCGGGTGGTGCTCTGTGCATATGATCATAAATTGCTATCATATGAGCATGAAGACTGAAGAGCGGCACCGCCTGATCGGGGAGCTGCTTCGCCACCAGGCCGAAGTCTCGGTGGAAGAGCTGACCCAGGCGTGCGACGCATCGGGCGCCACCATCCGCCGCGACCTCGAGCTGCTCGCATCGCATGGAGTGCTGCGTCGGGTCCATGGCGGTGCCAGGAGCCTCATTGCCGGCGGCGAAAACCCGGGCTACGGCCAGCGCGAACTCGAAGACCAGGGCGTGAAGGCCAGGATCGCCGCCGCCGTGGCAGGCCTGCTGGGAGATCGCGAACACGTGTGGCTGGACAGCGGCACCACAGCCACGGAAATTGCCCGCGTCCTCCGTGGGCGCGAACTGACGCTGATGCCCATGTCCATGCGCTCCCTGACGACGGTCACCGACGACGACCCGCATGCCGGCCAGCGTCCCGCCCTGCTGCTCCCGGGCGGAAGCCTGGTTCCCGGCGAGCTCTCCTTCCGCGGCCCGCTCGCGGAAGCCAATATCCGGTCCCTGCGCTTCGACACGGCGGTGGTCACCCCCTGCGCCCTGAACCTCAGGGACGGTCTCCTGGCCCATGATTTGGAGGACGCCGCAGTGAAGCGGGCCGGACTCGAATCCGCGGCGCGGGTGATTGTTGCCTGCGCCGGCGCCAAATGGAATGCCACCGCGATGGCCCTGGTTGCCCCCTTGGACGCAGTGAACGTGATAGTTACGGACAAAGACCTGAGTGCGGACGAACTCGCACACCTCAACAAGATCTCGGTGGAAGTAGTCAAAGCATGAGCATCAACACCAGCACGACGGCCGGACCGTCCCTCAGGGCAGCAGCCGCCGCCACTTTTGTGGTCTTTGGAATCAACGGCTTCGTCTTTGCCAGCTGGGCCGCCAGGATCCCCGCCGTCACCGAGACGCTGCACCTGACCTCCGGCCAGATGGGCACGCTTCTGCTGTGCATCGCCGTCGGCTCACTGCTGGCCCTTCCGACGGCGGGACTTGTGGTGGGGAGGATCGGCACCGCCAACGCGGTGCGGGCAGGCGCCCTGCTGTCAGCCCTGGCCGGGGTAGGCATTGCCCTTTCCCTGTCGGCGGAATCGGTCCCGGGCACTGCCGTTTCGCTGTTCTTCTTCGGCATCGGCGTCGGGCTGTGGGACGTTTCCCAAAACATTGAAGGGGCGGACGTTGAGCACAAGCTTCGGCGCACCATCATGCCGCAGTTCCATGCGGCCTTCAGCGGCGGGGCCTTTGTGGGGGCGCTGATTGGTGCGGGCCTGTCAACGCTCGGCGTCGGCCTGCCGTTGCACCTGCTGGTCATCGCCGGTGTGGTGGTGGTGGTAGCCCTCGTGGCGCCCCGCTATTTCCTCCCCCACGCGGCCCAGGCCGCTCCGGTCGAGGGTGAACCGACGGCTGTGAAGGGGCCATCGGCCTGGCGTGACAGCCGCACCCTGCTGATAGGCGTTGTGGTCCTGGGCGCAACACTCACCGAAGGCGCCGGAAACGACTGGATCGCCAAGGCCACTGTTGACGGGCTGGGCAGTTCGGAATCCACCGGTGCCCTAATGTTCGCCTTGTTTGTCCTGGCAATGACGGCGATGCGGCTCTTCGGCGGCCGTGTGATCGACACCTACGGCCGCGTTGCAGTGCTCCGGGCCAGCATGGCCGCGGCCACGGCGGGTCTGTGCCTGTTTGTGCTCGCGGGGAACATCTGGCTGGCCGGGGTTGGTGCTGCACTGTGGGGCGTGGGCTCAGCGCTGGCCTTCCCCATGGGAATGTCAGCCGCCGCCGACGATCCGAAGCATGCGGCCGCCAGGGTTTCGGTTGTATCCACCCTGGGGTATGTTTCCTTCCTGGCCGGCCCGCCGTTGCTTGGCTACCTGGGCGACCTCACGGGAATCCATCTGGCACTGCTCGCGATCCTCGCCCCGATCCTGGTGGCACTGCTCCTTGCCGGCGCCGCGAGGCCATTGGCCTCCAAGCCCCAGTTCTCCAAGGTCCCGCCCTCCAAGTAGGGAGAACTCACCGGTTATAGGGTGGGGAGATGTACAGAGTGTGGCGCAAGGGACCGGGCTGGATCAGCCGCATGGACCGGCACCTTGTCCGCGGCGTGTCGTCGTTCCCGGGTGGAAACCACGATGAGTTCTTCCGCCGCATTTCGGCCTCCGCCACCCACGGCAAACTGTGGATCGGGGCAGCGGCGATCATGGCCGCCTTCCCCGGCAAGCCCCGCCGGGCTGCCCTGCACGGGCTGATCGCCCAAGCGGTGGCATCGGCGGTGACCAACGTGGTGTTCAAAACCCTGTTGCCGCGGGCACGCCCGCTCCCCGAGCACCTGCCGGTTTTCCGGTTCGTCCATCCGCAGCCCACCAGCTCGTCCATGCCATCGGGGCATTCGGCCTCCGCCATCGCCTTCGCGCTCGGCGCCGGCCTGGTCAAGCCGGTTGTCGGTGCGGCACTTGCGCCGGCGGCGCTGGGAGTGGCCTACTCCCGCGTCCACACGGGGGCCCACTGGCCATCGGATGTGTTCTTCGGTTCGGCCATCGGCGCAGGGGCGGCGCTGGTGACTCGTAAGTGGTGGCCCGTCCGCCCACCGTTTCCCGGAGTATCGCGCACGGCAACCCAGGCCCCGGAGTTGCCGGGCGGTGAAGGTCTCAGCATCGTGGTGAATACCCTCGGCGGCTCCTTCACGGAACAAACGGCAGGCGCACTTCAGGAAGTATTCCCGAAGGCGCATATAAAAACGGTAGAGCTGGGAGAGAGCCTGGAGGAGGCCATCCAGGCCGCCGTCTCCCGCCCGGGTACCCGCGCCCTGGGCGTGTGGGGCGGCGACGGTACCGTTGGCACCGCCGCCGCAGCTGCCGTCGAACATTCCCTTCCCCTGCTGGTGCTCCCGGGCGGAACGCTCAACCACTTCGCGCGGGACACAGGGACTGCCAACCTGAAGGACGCTGTGGCAGCCGCGGCCGCGGGTGAAGCGGCGCGGGCCGACGTCGGCGTTGTGACCGTGGAGCGCGGGCTGGCGGGCAACCCCGAAACGGCTGACCTGGTCATGCTGAACACGGCCAGCATCGGCCTGTACCCCAACCTGGTCCGGCGCAGGGAGCAGTTGCAGCCGGCCCTCGGCAAACCGCTGGCCGGCGTGGTGGCCATGTTCCGGACGTTCGCCGCGGGTACACCCACCACCCTGACCGTGGACGGTGTCCGGCACAAACTCTGGATCGCGTACATCGGACGCGGTCGCTACTACCCCCGGGACCACGCGCCCCTGTCGCGGCCCGTGCTGGACGATGGCGTCCTGGATGTCCGCATGATCACTGCCGACGAATCTTTTGCCCGGCTCCGGCTCCTGTGGTCGGTGTTGACCGGCACGGTGGCGACGTCCCGGATCACCCATCTGCGGGAGGCTACCGAGGTCCGGATTGAGTCGGAGGGTTCCCCCTTGGCGCTTGCGGTCGACGGCGAGGCGCTGGCGGGCGTGCGCAGCGTCCGGTTCCGGGTGGAACCGCGTGCCCTGACGTACTACTCGCCCCGCACGTAAGGCGCCTGCGCCCCCTGAGGGGACCCCTGATCATCCGTGCGGACTACCCTGATTCGACCCTGAATCATCCCTGAGACAGGCGAGATCCGGCTGTGCCGTCGGTAGCGTGGAGCGTACACACGAAAACGTCCCCGCATCCCGCAGCCACCCGGCTGCTGTTCTAAGGAACATTTCCATGATTGAGGCAACAGGCCTGTCAAAGGTCTACGGCAGCAAAACGGCGGTTGAAGGCGTCAGCTTCACCGTCAAAGCAGGGCAGGTAACGGGCTTCCTGGGCCCGAACGGTGCCGGCAAATCCACCACCATGCGCATGATCATGGGACTGGACCGGCCGACGTCGGGCACGGTCACAGTCAACGGCCTGCACTACGCCGATCACAAGGCCCCCCTGCACGAGGTGGGGGCGCTGCTGGACGCCAAGGCGGTCCACATCAGCCGCAGCGCCTACAACCACCTGCGGGCCATGGCGGCGACGCACAACATCCCCACATCCCGGGTGCACGAAGTCATCGAAATGACCGGGCTGGAGGCAGTGGCGCGGAAAAAGGCAGGTGGCTTCTCGCTGGGCATGGGGCAGCGCCTGGGCATTGCCAACGCGCTCCTTGGCGACCCGCAGACCCTGATCCTGGATGAGCCGGTCAACGGCCTCGATCCGGAAGGTGTGTTGTGGGTCCGCAACCTGGTCCGCTACCTCGCCGGGCAGGGCAAGACCGTCTTCCTGTCCTCACACCTCATGAGCGAAATGGCCCAGACGGCAGACCACCTGATCGTGATCGGCCGCGGCAAGATCATTGCGGACGCCCCCGTGCAGGACATCATTGCGGGCACCCGTCAGGTCAAGACCCTGGTCCGCACGTCCGCAGCCACCCAGCTGTCAGCCCTGCTGTCCGGCGATGGCGTGACCGTGGACCAGGGCCAGCCCGAAACCCTGGAAGTGACAGGCCTGGACGCACGCAAGATCGCCCAGGTGGCACTGGACAACCGGGTGCTCGTCTACGAACTCACCCCGCAGCAGTCGTCTCTGGAAGACGCCTACTTCGACCTCACCAAGGACGAAGTGGAATACCACTCACACCTGACCGGTGGACCCGCCGGCGAGTTCGCCCCGGAAACCGCCCCGGCAACGGCAGGAAAGTAAGGACGATGACCACCATGACTGAAACCCAAACTTCCCGGGTCCGCTCCACCGCTGGTACCAAGGGCGTGACCTTCGCCGGTGTGCTGCGGTCCGAATGGATCAAGCTGTTCTCCCTGATGTCCACCCGCATCCTGCTGCTCCTGACCCTGGTGGCGATTATCGGCGTCGGGGCCCTCGCGGTCCTGATCCGGTTCTCCTTCCTGGACGAAATGGCACGGCAGGCCCGGGACCAGGGCCAGACCCTGACGCCGGAAATGATGTCGCAGACTTTCCCGCCAGGATCAGGCTTTGACCTGTACAACCTGCCCAATGCAGGCCTGCAGATCGGCATCCTGGTGCTGGGCTCGCTGGCTGTCCTGTTCATCTCCTCCGAGTACGCCACGGGAATGATCCGTTCCACCATGAACGCCGTCCCGCGCCGCACACCGGCCTTTGTGGCCAAGGCAATCCTGCTCGCCGTGATCTCCTACGTCATCACCACCATCGCCGCCGTGGCCACGTTCCTGATCGCCATGCCGGTCTTCCAGGGACTGGGCTTGGACCTGGACTGGTCCACGGACGGGGTGCTGTACAGCGTCTTCACGGGCGGCCTCTACGTTGCCGGGGTGGCCCTGATCGGCCTGTCGCTCGGCGCACTGCTGCGCAACTCCGCGGGCGGAATCACCGTGCTGGTGGGCCTGTTCTTCGTCCTGTCCATTGCGGCGAGTTTTATGACCTTCATCCCCGGTGACTTCTGGAAGTATGTGCCCCAGTACCTCCCCAGCGACGCCGGCGGACGGTTCCTGTCCATTGGTCACACCGACGGCGTCATCGATCCCTGGCAGGGCGGCCTGATATTCCTGGGCTACGTTCTGCTGTTCCTGGTACCGGCCATGATCGTGCTCAAGAAACGCGACGTCTAGGCGGACACTAGGCTCAGAGCATGAATGAAGCGGCACTCGTGAGGGACGTGCCGGCCAGCCAGGCCGACGCGTCCTTTGCCGAAATCACGGCCAAGCGCCGCGGCATGCTCCGGCGCTACCTTTACCAGCATCCCCGGGTGATGGACGGTGTGGTGGTGTTCAGCTACGCGCTTCTGGTGGCGCCGACCGTGGTGGACGCGATCATGTCCGGCGCCTGGCTGGCGGCGGCGCTCCTCTTCGTGGTCGCCGGGGCCCTGTTCTTCCGGCGCTCCCACCCCGTGGCGTTGGCTGCCTTCGTCGCGGTGATGGAAGTGGCCGTCACGCTGCTGCACCCGTGGGGCTCCAATGTCTCAGCGGGCCTGTGGTTCTCGCTGTACGCCGTGGCCGTGGTGCACACGCGCCGGTTCGCGCTGGTGTCCATGGCCGCCGCCACGGCGCCGCTGGCACTGCTGTACCTGCTGGCCGCCGTTGGTCCCATGGAGAATTCCTTCATCCACGACGCTGGCGGCAATCCCGGCGACTTCCACCTCCTGACCAGCATCGCCACCGGCGCCACCATCGCCCTGTCCAACGTCATCGCCACCGGGATCGGAATCTCGGTGCGGCAGCGGCGGGAGCATGAGCAGGAGATCGCCGCCTGGGCGGCGCGGACGGCCAGCCTGGCGTCCGTCAACGAACGCAACCGGATCGCCCGCGAAATGCACGACGTCGTGGCGCACTCACTGACGGTGATGGTCAGCCTCTCCGATGGCGCCGCCGTCGTGGTCCGGAAAAGTCCCGACCGCGCCGGGGAAGTGCTTGGTGAACTGTCGCGGACCGGCCGGACCGCCCTGGCGGACATGCGGCGAGCCCTGGGCGTACTCCGGGACGACGCCGGCGGCACGGCGCCACGGCAGCCGCTCGCTTCGGGCGACAACCTGGCTAAGCTCCTGGAAGGCTTCCGCACCGCGGGCCTGCCGCTGCACTACTCGCACACCGGCCCGGCGCTGCCCGACGACGCGGCCTTCCAGCTCACGGTCTACCGGATAGTTCAGGAGTCACTGACGAATGTGCTCCGCTACGGCCGGTCGCTGGGACGGGTGGACGTGGCCATTGTCCGGGCCGGCTCCACGGTCACCATTGAAGTGCTCGACGACGGCGCGGGAGTCCCGGGTCCGGGCACCTCCGACGGCGGCGGGCCGGGTTCAGGACTCCCAGGCGCCGGCGTCGGGCCCGGTTCCGGCCAGGGGCTGGCGGGGATGGCCGAACGGGCGCGCATCTATGCAGGCACCGTGGTGGCCGGGCGGCGCGGCCGCGGCTGGCGCGTGTGTGCCGTCCTGAACTGGCCGGCCGACGAACCAGCGGAAACCCCACACCCGTCCACCTCGACTGCAAGGCACACGTGACTGAAACCCAACCCATAACCGTCCTGCTGGTTGATGACCAGCCGCTGCTGAGGATGGGGTTCCGCCTCATCCTCGAGGGCGAGGAAGACCTGCATATTGTGGGCGAGGCCTCCGACGGTGCCGAGGCGGTCCGGCTGGTCCGGGATCTCAAGCCGGACGTGGTGCTGATGGACGTCCGGATGCCCGTGCTGGACGGTATCGAGGCAACCCGCGCCATCACCGCCTCCGGATCGTGCGCCCGGATCATCATCCTCACCACCTTCGATGTGGACGAGTACGCGTTCGCCGGGCTCCAGGCAGGCGCGTCCGCCTTCCTCCTCAAGGACGTGGCGCCGTCGGATCTGGTCAATGCCGTCCGGGTGGTGGCCAGCGGGGATGCCGTGGTGGCTCCGCGTGTTACGCAGCGGCTGCTGGAGACCTATGTCCGCGGTGCAGCCGTGCCGGCCCCATCCGCCTCGCCGCGGGATTCCCTGCTCGAAGACCTGACGCCACGCGAAACAGAAATGCTCGAAGCCATGGCGGAGGGTCTCTCCAATGCCGAGATCGCGCACCGGTATTTCCTCTCCGAAGCAACGGTGAAGACCCACGTCCGCCGGATCCTGACCAAGCTCCACCTGCGGGACCGGGTCCAGGCAGTTGTTTACGCCTACGAGACAGGCCTGGTGGTCCCCACCAATCCGGATTACTGACGCTGGCGCGGCCTACTGACGCACAGGTTCCGCACAGGAAGGGCCTATGCAGGGGATAGGCGGGGCGCGTTGGATGGAGCCATGAGCAACCACCTTCCCCACCCCGACCACGACCGCGGCCTTGAGTTTGATCTGTCCACCATGATCAGCCGCCGTTCCCTCGGAATGTTCTTCGGCGCCGGCGGTGCGGCAGCGGCGCTGGCAGCGTGCACTCCCGGCGGGTCAGGCACCACAGCCGGGACGTCGACGTCGGCCGCCACTGCCACAGCCACCGCAAGCGCCGCCAGTACGACGGCGACACCCACCGCCAGCCCCACGCTTACCCGGGCGATCGCGGAGTGCGGCGTGGAGATTCCGCAGGAAACTGCAGGTCCTTACCCCGGTGACGGCTCCAACGGCCCCAACGTCTTGGCAGCCTCCGGGGTGGTGCGGCAGGACATCACCTCAAGCTTCGGAACCGGGTCTGCTTCGGCTGAAGGCGTGCCGCTGACGTTCACCCTGACCCTGCTGGACAACGCCAACGGCTGTGTACCCCTGGCCGGCGCGGCCGTTTACGCCTGGCACTGCGACCGGGACGGCAGGTACTCCATGTACGATTCCGGACTCGCAAACGAAAACTACCTCCGCGGCGTCCAGGAAGCGGACGCCAGCGGCCAGGTCACCTTCACGTCCATTTTCCCCGGAGCCTATCCCGGCCGCTGGCCGCACATCCACTTCGAGGTGTTCGAGTCCATGAGCAACGCCACCGCCGCCGGACAGGTGCTGGCGGTATCGCAGATCGCCCTGACGAAGGCCGCCTGCGACGACGTCTACGCCACTCCCGGCTACGAGGCCAGCATCGCGAACATGAAGCGGACCACCCTGCAGTCGGACAATGTCTTCAGGAATGACGGCGGTATCTACCAGCTGGCCACCAGGATCGGATCGGCTTCGGCCGGCTACACCGCCGGGCTCAATGTGACCATCTAGACTCGGAACCATGCCTTCGCCTTCCGTTGCCGCCGCCTCCAAAGCCGTTGACCACATCCAGGACCTTGGCGCGTATGTCAGCGCATCGCCGTCGAGCTTCCACGCCGTCCACGAGGCCGCCCGGCGCCTGGACGCCGCAGGGTTCACGGGCCTGGACGAGCGTGAGCCCTGGGCCGGCGGGGCTGGTTCGTTCTACCTGGTCCGCGACGGCGCGCTGATCGCTTGGGTGGTCCCGGAAAATGCCGGGCCCACCACAGGGTTCAACCTCCTTGGCGCGCACACGGATTCCCCGTCCTTCAAGCTCAAGCCGCAGCCCACCACGGGAGCGTTCGGCTGGCTGCAGGCCGGGGTGGAGGTCTACGGCGGGCCGCTGCTCAACTCCTGGCTGGACCGCGAACTTCAGCTGGCGGGCCGGCTGGTCATGCTGGACGGCACCGAACACCTCACCGCCACCGGGCCCATGCTCCGCTTCCCGCAGCTGGCCATCCACCTTGACCGTGCCGTGAACGACGGCCTGACGCTGGACAAGCAGCGGCACATGAACCCTGTGTGGGGCCTGGGCGATCCCGCCGATGTTGACCTGCTGGCGGTTTTGGCATCGCATGTGCCTGGCGGCACTTCTGTTGATCCGGCGCGGATTGGCGGGTACGACGTCGTTATTGCAGACACGCAGCCACCCGCGGTTTTCGGGGCCAACAGCGAGTTCTTCGCCTCCGGGCGCCTGGACAACCTTTCCGCGACGCACGCAGGGCTGGCGGCGCTGATCGCGCATTCTTCTGCTGCGTCTGGCGGCGCGGCCGGTGGGCCGATCGGCGGCGCCCCGATCGCCGTTCTCGCGGCGTTCGACCACGAGGAAATCGGCTCCAACTCCCGATCCGGCGCGTGCGGGCCCATCCTCGAAGACGTGCTCGTGCGCGTCTCCGACGGCCTCGGCGCAACGGTGAGCCAACGGCGGCAGGCGCTGGCGGCGTCGTTCTGCGTTTCCGCGGACGCCGGCCACGCCGTCCACCCCAACTACCCGGAGCGGCACGATCCGGCCAACCACCCGGTCCTGAACGGCGGCCCGCTGCTGAAGATCAACGCCAACCAGCGGTACGCGACCGACGCGCCGGGCGCGGCATTCTGGGCCAGACTGTGCGGGGAGGCGAAGGTGCCGTACCAGGAATTTGTGTCCAACAATGTGATGCCCTGCGGCTCCACCATTGGCCCGCTGACCGCCACGCGCCTGGGGATCCGGACGGTCGACGTCGGCGTGCCCCTACTCTCGATGCACTCCGCCCGCGAGCTCTGCGGCGTGGCGGACCCGCACCGGCTGGCAACGGTCACGGAGCTTTTCTTCCGGACGGCGGTGTAGGCAGGTTCTAGGTTGCCGGCTTCAGGGCCGTCCACCAGACGGCAACGGCCCGGGCTGCACTCATAGTCCACGTGGCCGTGCCGCTGGCTCCTGCTGTGGCCTGAACGTGGCCGGCCAATTCGGCTATCTGACCCAAAGACGGGATTGTCGATGGAGGCAGTTTTCTCCACTTGGAAATCGTCAACCTGAAGTCCCTTATGCGCGCTAGCCCAGATACAGCGGTCAAATCCCTAAAATATGGGCGGAATGAGAACCCCTATACCTAATATTCGGACCGGCGGCCAAACCCCTGTACTTGGGTAGGAAGCGTATATCCGGCGCTCAAAAGTGAGTACCTGCCACTGGTGACAGGCGCCTCAGGCCAGCCATAGGCTCATCTTCACGGCCAGAGTCGAAGGCTAAATGAGAGCTGGGGCCAGAGACCAGACCCATGACCGGATGTAGCGCTAGTGCCGCGCCCGACTTCCGAGCCGAGTGCGGAGTTGACTAAATCCGCAAGCGTCATGAAGTGGTGAGGTATTTGTCTATTTCAACCCAGCTCCCAATAACATTCCCGATGCTGGCCTTCGAAGCTCCGAGGGCGTCAGTCAGTGTCGTCATTCCCACCCTGAACGAGGCGAG
>NZ_JAMXBH010000019.1 GCF_023913735.1 Pseudarthrobacter raffinosi | reverse complement strand
GATGCAAACCCATATTCCAGGACCCGCACCAGCAGAAAACACATCCCCACCAAACAAAGGCGCTCAAAAGAACAACCAACATTTGGTCTTGAATTAGGGGGTTTGGCCGCCCGCGGTAACCAGCTCTTCGCTGTTCCCCTCGCGGCGACTTAGAAAACAATACACCCACCCAACCCCCACCGCAAATCCACCCCCACAACAGGTCGAAACCCCGCCATTCCGGGCCCAAAGCCGGTATCGGCACCCAAATTCGGGCGCCGCCGTCGTAAGTGAGTTCTGTGTGCTGCGGCACAACGGCCGACGCCTCTCACGGATCTCGACAAGCCCTTCGCCGGGAAGCTCGATCACCGATGGGCTCGATCACCGCAGGCCTAAAACGCAGAAGGGCCGGCAACCAAACGGTTGCCGGCCCTTCTCAAGCAGCTGGAATCAGCGGTGCTGGATTACCAGGAAGACTTGGTGATGCCCGGGAGCTCACCGCGGTGAGCCATGTCGCGGAAGCGAACACGGGAGATACCGAACTTCTGGAAGGTACCGCGGGGACGGCCGTCGATGATGTCGCGGTTACGCAGACGGACGGGCGACGCGTTGCGGGGAAGCTTCTGCAGGCCGAGGCGTGCTGCTTCGCGAACTTCGTCGGTCGAGTTGGGGTCAACCAGAGCCTTCTTCAGTTCGAGGCGCTTTGCAGCGTAACGCTCAACGATGACTTTACGCTGTTCGTTCTTTGCGATCATTGACTTCTTAGCCATGTGTTTAGCGCTCCTCTCGGAATTCGACGTGCTGACGGATCTTGGGATCGTACTTCTTCAGAACCATACGGTCCGGGTCGTTACGACGGTTCTTCCGCGTCACGTAGGTGTAACCCGTGCCCGCAGTCGACTTGAGCTTGATGATCGGACGTACGTCCTTGTCCTTAGCCATTAGAGCTTCACTCCCCGAGCAAGGATGGCGGCGACGACTACGTCGATGCCGCGCACGTCGATGGTCTTGATGCCCTTTGCAGAAAGCTGCAGAGTGACGTTACGGCGCAGGGACGGAACCCAGTAGCGCTTCTTCTGGATGTTCGGATCGAACCGACGCTTGTTGCGACGGTGCGAGTGCGAAATGCTGTGCCCAAAGCCCGGCTCGGCTCCGGTCACTTGGCAGTGTGCTGCCATGACTTCTCCTCAAGAATTGAATGTAATGATCCGCATATCTGCTGCAGGATCATGCGGCTAAGTGCGACCCAAAGTGATCAGGGTGAACGGTTAGTCACGCAACTTGAGCCCCTAACTACCGGCTACCCTGGAGAAAATTACCGGGCCACCGGAGCAATTGCGCACGCTCCGCGCACTTAGCGCTCACCAAGTCTACGAGTTCACGCAATTAAAGACCAATCCGTGCTCGGACGGTGTATAAGGGGGCCTGCTTCAGAGGCGCGTGAGCTGGGCGTACTTGGGCGCCAGTCCGTCGCCCGAGGACTTGCCGGTAACACGGCGGACCACCCAGGGGCCGGCGAATTCGCGGACCCAGCGGGCGTTGGCGCGGAGAGCTTCGGCCCGGTTCAGCTCGGGCACCGGGGTCATGGGCGGGACCTCGATCGAGTGGTCGTGCTCCAGGACGGTAAGGACGCGTTTGGCCATGTTGGCGTGCCCGGCGGCAGACATGTGCATCCGGTCCTGGGCCCACATGCCCCAGTCGTAGTACTCGTTAAAGCGCCAGTAATCCACCAGCAACGCTCCATGGTCCCCGGCAATGCCGCGGACCAGTTCGTTGTAGATGGCGGTGCGGCCACGCATAGTGCTGAAGACCTTCGAACCGCGCGCGTCGAAGCCGGTGAACATCACCACTGTGGCGCCCGTGGCCGCCAGCTTGCGGATGCCGGCGTCGTACTCCGCCAGCAGATCGTCGATGTCGATCTTGGGCCGCAGAATGTCGTTGGCACCTGCGTAAATGGTCACCAGGGTGGGGTTAAGTTCGACGGCGGCGTCCACCTGTTCTGCCATGATCTGGCGGAGCTTCCTGCCGCGGATGGCCAGGTTGGCGTAGCCGAAGCCGGGATCCGCCGCGCCCAGCTGCTCCGCCACGCGATCCGCCCAGCCCCGCACGCCGTTGGGGCGGCTGGGATCGTCATCCCCGACCCCTTCCGTGAAGGAATCGCCGAGCGCTACATGCCGGGTCGAAAAGTCCATGGCGTCAGTCTTTCATCTGTTGCCGGGAGCAACCAAGGCGGGGCCTGTCCGGACGGTGTCCATCAGGGCGACGGCTTATGGCCGGCTTTCGGTCTCGCGGAGGATCCAGTGGTCATCGTCCAGCCGGGCCACGATCTTTTCGCCGATGCGGGCGAGGTCGTTGACGTCGCGTTCCGTCAGGGCGTCCAGGAACTTAGTGCGCACCGCCTCCACGTGCCCCGGTGCGAGTGCCTCCAAAGTGGCCATCCCGACGTCGGACAGGTGTGCGGTGGTGACCCGGGCATCGCGGGGGTGCGGACGCCGCTCCAGCCATCCGCGCTTCTCCAGTTTGGCAACCACATGCGAGAGCCGGGAAAGCGACGAACTCGTACGGGCGGCCAGCTGGCTCATCGGCAGGAAGCGGCCCTCGGCTTCGGACAGCATGGCCATGACGTTGTAATCGAACAGTGACACCTTGCCGGCGGTGTGGAGCTGGTTGTCCAGGGCAGCCGGCAGCAGCGTGTTGATGCTCAGGAGTGCCAGCCAGGCACGGCGTTCGTCGGCGTTGAGCCAGCGCGGTTCGGTCATGCGTCCATTCTAGAAGCAGAGCGTGGTTGAGCGTTCAAGTGACGCACCAGTTCCCGTGGACCCATCCGGGTAGGCTGACTTTATGTTTGTTGTATCGCTGACCTACAAGGTGCCCGAAGACATCGTGGACTATCACCGCCCTGCGCATATGGCGTGGGTTAAGCAGGCGTTCGACGACGGCGTGTTCCTTGCGTCCGGACGCCTGGTTCCGGCGGTGGGCGGTGTGCTGTTGTCCAAGGCGGACCGAACCACGCTGGATGCCGCGTTGGCCAAGGATCCTTTCTACAGCAACGGAGTGGCCGAGTTCGAAGTTATCGAATTCACCGCCACGACCGTGGCAGAGGGTTACGAAAACCTGCTGGACACCTAGGCCCCTGGCCCCCGCGCCAGCAGGCTGCCGGGGAAATGCCCGGCATCCCCGGCAGTTCCCCGGAAGCACCTACTGCTCCAGAACCAGCAGCTGGGCCTTGTCCGGCTCCCAGGTCACGAACAGCTCCGCGCCTGGCGCGGGCCGATTCGTCGCATCTGAACTGAGTTCGCGCACCTGGAGCTCGTGGCCGCCGGCCGTGAGGCGGTGGCGCACCGTGGCGCCCAGGTTGGTCGAGGAGACCAGCGCCGCCTTGCCGCAGTTGTCCGCGCTTGCCTCGGAGCTGAACTTGAGGTGTTCGGGACGGA
Organism: Pseudarthrobacter raffinosi; assembly: GCF_023913735.1. Classification (GTDB taxonomy): domain Bacteria; phylum Actinomycetota; class Actinomycetes; order Actinomycetales; family Micrococcaceae; genus Arthrobacter; species Arthrobacter raffinosi. The sequence goes on along the minus strand of NZ_JAMXBH010000019.1, from coordinate 93,687 downwards.
TGGACACGGCGTAGTTCTCGCCGGCGACGCCGCGGTCGCGCACACGGCCCAGGCCCAGGCCGCCGAGGTCAACCAGCGCCTCGCCGTCCTTGCGTTCCAGGACGGTGCACGGGATGAGGTTGGTGTCGCCAAGGAAGCTGGCCACCCAATCCGTGAGCGGGTGGTTGTAGACCTCTTCGGGCGGGCCCGACTGGACGATCCTGCCGTCCTTCATGACCACGATCCGGTCGGACATGGCCATCGCCTCGTCCTGGTCGTGCGTGACGAAAAGGACGGAGATGCCCAGGCTCTTCTGCAGCGTCTTGATCTCTTCCTGCATGTGTTCGCGGAGCCGCTTGTCGAGGGCGGCCATGGGCTCGTCCAGGAGCAGCGCGGCCGGGTTGAACACCAGCGCGCGGGCCAGGGCCACGCGCTGCTGCTGCCCGCCGGAGAGCTGGCGGGGCTTGCGGTCGCCCATCGTGCCCAGGCCCACGCGTTCCAGCGCGCTATCGGCGCGTTGACGCCGTTCGGCCTTAGGCACCTTGCGCATCCGGAGCGCGAACTCCACGTTTTCGCGGGCGCTCATGTGCGGGAAGAGGGCGTAGTTCTGGAACACGACGCCCAGGTTCCGGTCCCGGGGCGGGAGCGAATCCACGGGCTTGCCGTCGATCAGGACGCTCCCGGACGTGTGCTCCTCGAAGCCGGCCACCATCATCATGGTGGTGGTCTTGCCGGATCCGCTCGGTCCCAGCAGGGTGACGAATTCGCCGGGTTCCACCACCAGGTCCAGTTCGTCGACGGCAACCACGTCGCCGTACGTCTTGCGGACCTGCCGGAGTTCAATGGAACCTTGTGCGGACGCCGTCGTCCTGGTGCTTGCTGCTGCGGAAATCACTGAAGTAGTCATGGGCCTTCCTTAGTTTGGTGCGGACACGGCCAGCGGCAGCATCCTGGCGGTGGAACGCCGTTTGAGAACGAACATGACCTGGAACAACAGCCCCAAGGTGGCCACGGTGACCAACAGAGCCGAGGACACCGCGATCTTGGGGGTCAGGTTGAACTGGATGTCGGTGAACATCTTCACGGGCAAGGTGGTGGCGCTGGGCGACTGCATGAACAGGGACATGACGGTCTCGTCGATGGAGACCGAGAAGGCGAACAGCGCCCCGGAAACCAGCCCGGGCAGGATGACCGGCAGGTAGACGTGCCGGAACACGGACAGCCATCCGGCGCCCAGGCTCTGCGCCGAATTGACCAGCGCCGGGTTCAGTCCGGCAAGGCTGGCACGCGTGGTCAGGTACACGTACGGGGTGGCGATGACGGCATGCGCCAGGCCGATGGGGAGGATGCTGCCCAGCACGCCGAGGGAGATGAAGAACTGGTAGAACGCCAGCGCCAGCACCACGGTGGGGACGATCATCGGCGCCAGGATCAGCCCGACGACAGCCTGCTGGCCCGGGAACTTGCGTCCGTGCAGGCCGATCGCCGCGGTCGCGCCGAGAATCACACCGATCACGACGGCGATCGCTGCAGATTGGAGGCTGGCCGTCAGTGCCGAGGTCCAAGCCTTGTCAGCGAAGAAGCCGGCGACGGCGGCGAACGAGATCCCTTCGGGCGGGAAAGTGATGTAGCGGCTGTCGTTAAGGGCAACAGGCACCACGATCGCCGTCGGGACCACCAGGAACAGGAACACCGGAATGGAAAGCAGCGTCAGCAGTCGCTGCCGGGGATTAGTTGTCTGCATGTTGGCCTCCCGCCTTGAGCACTCGCTGGTAAATGGCAACGAGGATGCTGACCAGCACTGTCAGGATCACGGCCAGGGCCGCGGCCCCGGAGAAGTCGGTGAGCTGGCGCGCGTAGTAGTCGATCTGGTTGGCGATCATCATGTCGCCGGGTCCGCCCATGACCACCGGGGTGATGAAGAAGCCGGTGCTGATGATGAACACGAGCAAGCCTGCCGCGGAGATGCCCGGCGTGCTGAGCGGCAGGATGATCCGGCGGAAGATTGAGGCTTCCTTGGCCCCGAGCGATCGCGCCGCCAGGGCAAGCCGGTCATCGATGGAAGTCAGCGAGGAGAAAATCGGGAACACCGCATACGGGAGCAGGCAGTGAACCATGCCGATAATCACGGCCAGCCGGTTGTGCAGCAGCTCAATGGGAGCATCGGTGAGGCCCACCGTCTGGAGGAAGGAGTTCACGATGCCGTTGTCCTGCAGGAGCACGGCCCACGCGAAGTTCTTCACCAGGATGCCGGTCCAGAAGGGCAGCAGCACCACGGCGAACAGGATCACGCGGGTCACCGTGCCGGAGCGCCACAGCACCAGGGCAATGACGTAGCCCAGGACCACGGTGACGACGGTGGATGCCAGGCTGATGCTCAGGGTGTTGATCAGGGAACGGACCACCAGCGGGTCTTCGAGGACGCGCTGGTAGGCGTTGCCAGTGAAGCTCGAGCCCACCAGTTTGCCCAGCGGGCTGAGGAACAGTACGACGTCGAAGGCCAGGATCGGGGCCAGCAGCAGCCACCAGGTGGTGCGCCGCCGTCGGGGTTTCTCCTGCTCCGGTGCCGGGGCGCGTCCCTCCGGACGCGCGCGTTGCAAGGTTGCGTTGCTCATGTCAGCTGGCCTGCCACAGCTTGAACTGCTGCTCGGTCTTCTTCAGGTTCTCCGACCACCATTTGTCGTCACGGACCAGGATCTTGTCGGCTAGGCGCGGACTGGTGGGCAGGGTGTCTGCGACTTCCTTAGGCAGCTTGGACAGCGCCGGAGTGTTGGCCAGGGTCAGGTTGGTGACCGTATCGAAGGCGGCGCCGGCCTCGGCATCATTGGACATGAAGTTCATCAGTTTGAAGGCGGCTTCCTTGTTCTTGGCCCCCTTCGGCACCACGAAGTAGTCGCCGGCCAGCACTGCGTTCTCCGCGCTGAAGTTCAGCTTGGCGCCGTCGTTGCGGGCCGCGTTAATGCGGTTGTTGAAGCTCGTGGACAGCGAGACCTCGCCCGAGGTGAGCTGCTGGATGGGCTCCTGGTTGGCCGCGTGGTAAAGCAGGCGGTCCTTGCCGGGGTGGTGGCCCAGCACGCGCAGGGCCCGGTCGACGTCGAGCGGGTATATCTGGTCGAACGGCACGCCGTCGGCCAGGAGTGCGGCCTCCAGCACGGAGCTGTCCGAGAGCTGGTTGTAGACCGAGCGCTTGGTATCGTACTTGCCCTGGTCGAAGAACTGCGCCCAGTCCTTGGGGGCCTGCGCATCGGGGATGGCCTTCTGGTCCCATGCCATCACGAACAGGAAGCTCAGGTACTTGATGCCGTACTCCGCCTTGGCGTAGCCGGGCAGGCCCTTGTCGCTGATGATGTTGTAGTCGAACGGCTCCACGAGGCCTTCTGCCACGGCCGTTTCGTATTCCGGGGCGGTGATTTCCACGAGGTCCCACTGCACGTCCCCGGACTGCACCTGGGCCTTGAGGGAGGCCAGGCTGGTGTTGGCCAGCAGCGTGGTTTGGATCCCCGACTGCTTGGAGAAGGGGTCCAGAATCGTCTGGGTCAGCTGGTCATTGTAGGAGCCGCCGTAGGAGGTGACCGTGACTGTCTTGTTGGCTGCCGCGCTATCGGCGGGCTTTGCCCCGCAGCCGGACAGTGCCAGGCCTGCGAATGGGGTCAACGCTGCTGCTTTCAGGAGTTTCCTGCGGTCAAAATGAAGGGAACTGTCAGTCATCGCGGTGGTGCCTCTCAAGGCTGGGGCCCTCCCGGCGCACGCAAAGGACACCGTGTGCCGAAGGGGCAGGTTGGGGATTCCGCGTTCACGCTGGCATCCCGACGGCGGCGGTTCATGCCCCGAACGGCCCACGCAGCGCTGAGCGGACTAGAACTGACGCGTTGAGTCGTCGTCAGTGCCGCAACAGTATCTGTGATGTTGCACACAAGTCAACAGATGTTTACAAACCACTTACTTTCGGGCTGTTCTTGAGTACCGCGTCCCGGTCCATCAGCTTCTTCAGCCCGCGCTTCCGCGGCACCTTGACGGGTTCCGGCCAGCGCGGCGCCAGTGCATCCCCGAGGGTGACGCCCCTGATTTTGCGGCCAAAAAGCGGCAGCACCCAGTCGTTAACCCAACGACGCTGCCGCTGTTCCCACTCCCGGAGGCTGAGCCGCGCCGGCGGGTCCCAGTCCTTGAGCCGGATTTTGTGGGGCACCCCGAGCTGGTCCAGCACCTGCCCGGCGAGGTACTTGTGGCCCGCCTTGGACATGTGGAGGCGGTCCGAGTCCCACATCCGCCGGTCATGGAAGGCGTCCAGGCACCAGTAATCCACCAGGACTGTCCCGTATTTCGCAGAGATCTCCCGGACGCGCTGGTTGTAGACCGTGTTCCGCTTCTTCAGCAGCTCCAGAACGGCCGAGACTTTGACGTCGAAGCCGGTGAACAGGACCACCGTGGCCCCGGTCCCGGCGAGTCGCGCCACGAGGTCCTCGTACTCGTCCATCAGGACAGCCATATCCGTGCCGATGTCCAGGATGTCGTTTCCGCCGGCGTACAGCGTGATCAGCGTGGGCCTCATGGCCAGCGCCGGTTCCAGCTGCTCGGTGACGACGTGGCGCAGGCGCTTGCTCCTGATGGCCAGGTTGGCATATTCCCACCCCGGCTCAGCCTTGGCCAGCTTCTCGGCCACCCGGTCAGCCCACCCCCGGACCCCGTTGGGCAGCCGCTCATCCCGGTCCCCAACACCTTCTGTAAACGAGTCCCCCAAAGCGACAAACACCCGCCGGCCCTCACGGTCCGAGAGTAAAGGATTAGAACCCATCCACTGAAAGTAACCGCCCAAAGAAACACCAAGGTAAACGGACAGCAACAGGATGTGCAGAAGGGTTGAGATCTAGGGGCAGAGTGCAAGGGAGCGTTTGCAGTGCCGGGTGCTAGGCGTTTCCATCAAGCCGCCGCCTCTGATCATCGGCAGCTCCTCAGCCTTTGTCACATTATTGCGACCGATGGTCACGATCAGGTAACGTTGGCGGCTGGCCCCAATGCAGGGCCCCGGGCGCCCGATCACTGGACCCCCGATGCGCCCCTTCGGCGCCTGCTAGCTCCGGCCCTGCCAAGGGGCCCAAGGATGCTTTCCGCACTCGTCATCGTCTCAAGTGCATCAGTCTTTTCTTCCAGTCCTAGCCCGGAGGTATCTTGTTCAAGAAAATAGCCATCATAACGACCATGGGTGCTTTGTCCCTGACAGGATGCGGCCTAGCCCCTACGACCAATGGGGCGTCTGCCCCATCCTCGGCTGGCCGCGAGTCCGCACCTGCCACTCCAGCCCCAACTGCCGCAGCATCTCCGGCGCCCACGGCTTCGAGCAGTGGCCAGACCCCCGCTTCGGCGGCGGAAACCCCGGCGGCAGCCGTCCCCCCGGCGCCCGCGCTGGCCGCTGCCCCGGCCCCGGCCCAGCCGGGGCCCGCAGCCGGCCAGGCTCTCGCCACGACGGGTGACGGTGCGCAGGCAGCTGCCGCCTTCGGTTGGGGCCCGGTCCTGACGGGCGACGAATTCTCCAACACCGGCGCACCGGACCGGACAAAATGGAGTGTCTATAACAGTGCTGGGCATGCCGGCAAAGGCCTGCGCAGTCCCCAGGCTTGGTCGGTTGCCAACGGCGTGGCCACCGTTAACGGAGACGCAGCCGGCACCACGGGCGGCATGTCGGCAAAGTTCGCGGAACAAAGGTATGGTCGCTGGGAAACGCGCATGAAAACCAATTCACGGGACCCGAAATACCACCCGGTCCTTATCCTCAACAACAACGCTGCCCCGAACTGTGCCGAGATCGATTATGCCGAGGGCAGCACAGTCACCTCCGTGATGAGGTTCTTCCTGCACTACGCCTGTGGTGGAGCGGATTTCCAGACCACAACGGCGACGCCCGTCGATAGCACACAGTGGCACAACTACGCGGTGGAGTGGACCCCGGCCGGCATCAGCGGATACGTCGACGGAGTAAAGACCTTCACTGACCCGAACCCGGCGCACCAGCCCTCTGTCGCCATGAAGCAGACATTGCAGCTGGATTGGTTCCCGGACGGCTCCGCCACCAAGCCCTCGCAGATGCAGGTCGATTGGGTCCGCGTCTACAAGTGAGAGAGCGTTTGGAAAAAACCCACAGGAAGTGAGAGAGCGTTTGGACGTGACAGGCCCAACGAGCCGCAGCCCCTGTCTTGCGTAGGAGCGCATCGCCGACCAGAGCGGAGCAAGGCCGCCCGCGGCCGAGCGCAGCGTCGGGAGGAAGGGCGGACCCGAGGGCCCCGAACTGAGCTTGCGAAGTTTGGGACGGGTCCAACCGCTAAGCGACGGCAAGGCGGCGGTTGCGGCGCACCCAACCGCCGCATACGACGGAAGGCTTTAGACCTCGGCCTTACCCTGACGCCAGTACCCCATGAAAGCAACCTGCTTCCGGTCGATCCCCACGTCCCGCACAAGGTACCGCCGCATGTCCTTGATGACGGCAGCCTCACCGGCGATCCAGGCGTAGAAAGGCATGGCGCCGGCCGGCATGGCGGGGTTCTTGGTGGCCTCGATTTCGGCTGTTTCCATCCGCGCGGGGGTCTCCCAGAGGATGTCCACGTCCACATTGACGTCTTCGGGCTCCGGGCCCGCGCCGGCGTCGGACGCTTTGATTCCCACCCAGCCGGGAACGGGAACTGCAGTGCGCACTGCCTGCTGCAGCAGCTCGCCGTGCGGGCGTGAGCGGCCAATGGCGGCGCCGCGGGCAAGCCAGGTGATATCGATGTCGGCGTCCGTCGTGAGGTCGAGGAAGTCGCCGGCTTCCGGTACTTCCAGGAGGGCGTGGCCGGTCATGTAGGACGGCAGGCTTTCGAGGATGGCGGAGATAGCGGGGATGGCGGTTTCGTCGCCGGCGAGCAGGACGCGCTGGGCCATTCCGGGCCGCCACTCGATGCCACCGTAGACCTCGGCGGTGTAGCACTGGGCGGCTCGGCTGTTGGGGCCGATTATAGTGATGGCGTCGCCCGGCTGGGCGTTCTGGGCCCAGTTCGCGGCGGGACCGCCGTGCCCGTCGGCGTCGAAGTGCATCACAAAGTCAACGTCAATTTCGGGATAAACGGCATCGAGCCGGGACTGGCGGACCGTGTACGTGCGCATCGAGCCGCGGACTGCGGGGTCCATGGCCAGCCATTCCTGGTACCAGCCGGCCTGCGCCATTTCGAAGACCGGCAGCGGCAGCTTTGTACCGTCGGACGCCAGGGAAGGGATCATCAGTTTGATCCGCAGGTCAAGGGTATCGCCGTTAACGCCGAAGTCCCGCAGCGAGTAGCCGCCGAAGGTGATCCGGCGGAAGTTGGGGCTCAGCTCCTGCACCGAGGAAACGGTCACCTCGAAAGCCAGGGTCATGGGCTCGGTGGCGGCGATGTCGCGGGTCTTCATGAAACGAGCTCCAGTTCGGTTGCGGCGGTGTGGTGGCGGCCGATGGGGATGATCAGGGGTGTGCCCGAGACGGGATCGGGAATCACCCGGGACTCAAGGCCGAAAACGTCGCGGACCAGCTTTTCGGTGACAACAGTTATGGGGTCACCCAGGGCCACGATCTCGCCGCCCTTCATGGCGATGACATGGTCCGCGTAGCGTGCCGCCAGGTTCAGGTCGTGCAGGACGATGGCCACGGTGGTGCCGCGCTTGCGGTTCAGATCCGTGACCAGGTCCAGGACTTCCACCTGGTGCGCCAGGTCCAGATATGTGGTGGGTTCGTCCAGCAGGAGCACGTCGGTCTCCTGGGCGAGCGCCATGGCGATCCAGACGCGCTGGCGCTGGCCGCCGGACAGTTCATCGACGTTCCGCTCAGCGAGTTCCAGCGTTTCCGTCGCTTCGAGCGCGCGCTGCACGGCGGCGTCGTCCTCGGTGCTCCAGCTGCGGAAGAAGCCCTGGTGCGGATACCGGCCGCGGCCCACGAGGTCGCGGACAGCGATGCCGTCCGGCGCCGTGGGGTGCTGCGGGAGGAGCCCCAGGGTGCGCGCCAATTCACGGGCCGGGCGGGCGTGGATGTCCTTGCCGTCCAGGGTCACCGTGCCGGAGGCGGGCTTAAGGAGGCGGGACAGGCCACGGAGGAGCGTGGACTTGCCGCAGGCGTTGGCGCCCACAATCATAGTCACCTTGCCCTCGGGGATTTCCGCCGTGAGGCCGTCCACCACGCAGCGCTGGTCGTATTTGAGGGTGAGGTCCTGGGCGCTGAGAACGGCCATGTCAGGCATCCTTTCGGTTAGCCGTGACCAGAAGCCACAGCAGGAACGGGGCACCGAGCGCGCCGGTGATAACACCGACGGGCAGCACGGTGCCGTCCAGCAGCAAGGGGGCGAGGTTGGCCGCGACGTAGTCGGCGGTGAGGACAATCAGCGCACCCACCAGGGCCGACGCCGGGAGGCTGGCTTTACGGGTGAAGCGCCGGGCGATGGGACCGGCCAGGAAGGCGACGAACGAGACCGGCCCGGCAGCCGCCGTCGCCACTGCGGCCAGTGCGACGGCGGTGACCACCACGGCGAGGCGCGTGAACCCGACGCGGATGCCCAGCCCGGCCGCGGCGTCGTCGCCGAGTTCCAGGATGCGCAGCGGCCCGGCAAGGGCGATGACGGCGGGGACCAGGACCAGCAGCGCCAAGGAGAGCATGCCCGCCCGGTCCCAGTTGGCGGAGTTGAGGGAGCCGTTAAGCCAGACGAGTGCGTCGGCTGCCGTGCGGATGTCCGCGCGGGTCATCATGAAGTTGACCACCGCGTGGAGGGCGGCGGCGATGCCCACACCGGCCAGAATCAGCCGGTTGCCCGCGGCGTTCCCCCGGTTGCCGCCGCCTGAGCCCAGTGACGGTCCGCGGGAAATGGCGTAGATCAGCGCTGCGATGCCCAGCGCGCCGCCGAGTGCCGCTGCGGACACGGCGGGACCTGTGGCGCCGAAGATCACGATGGCGGTGACCGCGGCCGCGCTGGCTCCGTAGCTGATGCCGATCACGTCGGGGCTGGCCAGCGGGTTGCGAAGCATGGTCTGGAACAGGCCGCCGGAGAGGCCGAACGCGGCGCCGATCATCACGCCGATAACGGCCCGGGGCAGCTTGTTCTCCATAACAATGAAGCTTGCGCCCGGGATTCTTTCGCCGCCGGTCAGGAGTCCGATGAGGATCTTGAAGAAGTCCGGGATGGTCACGGTGTAGCTGCCCAGGAGCACGTAGATGGCGAACATAACCACGACGCCGAGGGCCAGAACGGCGGTCCGGGTCAGCACGCGAGATGGCAGTTCACGCCAATGTTTGCGCGTGCGATTGCTGTCAAGTGCCATCTCGGCGGGGGATTCGAGCGTGGTCACAGGCCGGCCCCCTTGCCACGGCGGATGAGCCAGACGAAGACGGGCGCACCCACGAGTGCGGTCATTATGCCGGCCGGGACCTCGCCGGGAAGCAGCACAACGCGGCCGATAATGTCCGCGCCGAGCAAAAGTGCCGGCGCGAGGACCAGGGAGAACGGCAGGATCCAGCGGTAGTCGGGGCCGGTGAGTGAGCGGACCGCGTGCGGAATGACCAGGCCAACAAAGCCGATGGGCCCTGCCAAGGCCGTCGCGGAGCCGCACAGCAGCACAATCCCCAGGGCGGTGACTCCCCGGCTCAGGCCCACACGCTGGCCCAGGCCGCGGGCAATGTCATCACCCAGCGCGAGGCTGTTGAGGATGCGGCCGGTGCCAAGAACAATCAGTGCCCCGACGGCCAGGAACGGGAGGCCCGGGAGCACCACTGCCCAGTCGCGGCCGGAGATTCCGCCCACCTGCCAGAAACGGAAGCGGTCCAGGGTGTCCTGGCTGGAGACGAGAATGACGCTCATCAGGGAATAGAGCCCGGCGCTGAGCGCGGCGCCGGCGAGGGCGAGCTTGACCGGCGTCGCACCGTCCCTGCCCATCGACGCGATGAGGTAAACCACGACGGCGGCGGCTCCGGCGCCGATGAAGGCGAACCAGATGTAGCCGCTGAGGGAAGTGACGCCGAAAAGGTAGATGCCGGTGACCACGGCCAGCGCGGCTCCGGCGTTGACGCCCATGATGCCCGGGTCTGCCAGCGGGTTCCGGGCAACGCCCTGCATGGCGGCGCCGGCGAGGCCCAGGGCGCCGCCAACGAGGATGCCCAGGACGGTGCGGGGGATGCGCGCGTGGACCACGGCGTGGTCGCCGTTGGCGGGATCGAACTGGGTGAGGGCCTGCCACACGGTGGTCAGGGAAAGGCCCCGGGCGCCGATGGCCAGGGAAGCGGCGGCTAACAAAGAAAGTACGACGACGGTAGCCAGCAGCCAGGCAACCTGCCTGGTTCTGGCCTTCCCACCGGTGCGGGCCAATCCACCGGCGCTAGCCAATCGACCGGCGCGAACGGACACTTGGGGCCCTCGTTGCGACCCGATCGGGGCCCCAACTGTCCGTTCGCGCTGTCCGGCGGGTGCCGCCGTCGTACTTTCCGTCATGGAGCGGTGCTTACTTCACTGCATCCGCGGCGGTGGCGAGCTGCGGGAGGAAGGTGTCCAGCGCCCACGGCAGGCTCAGCGGCGAGGAGGCCGAGATTGCCAGGACCAGGCTCTTGTCCGCGTCGGCAACGAACGCGCCGTTCTTGACTGCCGGAATCTGGCCCAGCAAGGGGTCGCTCTTGACGGCCGCGGCGGTCGCGGCATCCTCAACCGAGCTCAGGAAGATATCGGCCTCAAGCTCGTTGGCCTTCTCGGCGGCCCACGGCACGAAGAAGTCCTTGGAGCCGGCTGAAGCCTTCTCGGCGACCGGGGCCAGCTTCATCCCGATCGCTGAGAGGAACTTCGGACGGTTGTCATTGGCGGTGTAGAAGCCCGTGGCAGTGAGGTCCGAGGGATCGGTGTAACCGTAGACGAAGCTCTTGCCGGCGATCTGCGGGTACTTGGCAGCTTCCGTCTTGACGGTGGCCTCAGTGTCGGCGATGAGCTTGGTAGCTTCAGCCTCCTTGCCCAGGGCCTTGCCGATGATGGAGGTTGAATCCTGCCATGAGGTTCCGTAGGCAACCTCGGGGTGCGCCACCACGGGGGCGATCTCGCTGAGCTTCTTGTAGTCCTCTTCGGTAAGGCCGGAGTAGGCGGCCAGGATGACGTCCGGGGTGAGCTTGGCGATCTCGGTGAAGTTGATGCCATCAGCCTCGGAGAACTGGACCGGAGCCTTGTCGGAACCGAAGCCCGCGCCGAGTTCCTTCAGCGCCGCGTCCTTCCACGGCGTGGAGCCCTGCTCGTTGCCGCCCCATTCGTTCTTGGGGACGCCCACCGGGACCACGCCGAGGGCAAGGGCAACGTCGTCGTTGACCCAGGAAACGGTGACTACGCGCTTGGGCTGTTCCTTGACGGTGGTTTCACCGAAGGCGTGCTTGATGGTGACCGGGAACTGCGAGCTGCTGGAGCTGGAGCTGGAGCTGCTGGCGTCCGAGGTGGAGGACGCGGGGCCGGTGGAGCAGGCGGACAGTGTGAGTGCCGCGGCGGCCAGAACGGCCGTTGCCTTGCCGGCTGACTTGAACAGCGTGCGGCGGGTGGCGCTCGGGCCGGATAAGAGGGGGCAAGTCACGGAACTCCTTAGGTGAATGATGCGAACCTAAGTAAGGGTAGCCTAGCCTGCTCTGAATTAGAAAAGCTTTGTATTGCGTAATTGATCATGTGACGCAACGTATAGCGCCAGGTCATTGCCGGCAGGGGTGAACGGTGGTTCACTCTCAAGGGGTAAACACGCGTTCACCGTGCCGCGCTCCATCCCAGTCCACACTTGAAAGCACCTGATGCCGCGTTCCAACGCCCTGAACAACACCCGGGGCCCGTCCCCGTCCGCCATCACCGCCGTACTTGCCCTCAGCGGCACGGTGGTGGCCCTCATGCAAACGCTCGTAGTGCCGCTCCTTCCGGATTTCCCCCGGATCCTGGATATCACCGCCGACGACGCCTCCTGGCTGGTGACCGCCACCCTGCTCGCCAGCGCCGTGGCAACACCCATCGTGTCCCGCAGCGCGGACATGTACGGCAAGCGCAAGATGATGGTGGTTTGCCTTGCAATCATGGTGGCCGGCTCGGTCATTGCCGCGGTTGGCGGATCCTTCCTGTGGCTGGTCATCGGCAGGACGCTCCAAGGGTTCGCATCGGCCCTGATTCCGGTGGGCATCAGCATCATGCGCGATGAGCTGCCCAAGGAGAAGATGGGCTCCGCCGTTGCCTTGATGAGCGCCACGCTGGGAATCGGCAGCGCCATGGGCCTGCCCCTCGCCGGAGTGCTGTACGAGAGCCTGGGGTGGGCCTCGATCTTCTGGGTGTCCGCCGCTGCCGGCGCACTGCTGCTCGTTGCCGTGGCGCTGGTGGTTCCCGAATCCAAGGTCCGCACGCCCGGGCGCTTCGACTACGCGGGGGCGCTGGTGCTCTCCGCAGCCCTGGCTGCCCTGCTGCTGGCGATCTCCAAAGGCGGCGCCTGGGGCTGGGGCTCGGAGCCGGTGCTGCTGCTGTTCCTCACGGCCGCAATACTCCTGGCTGCTTGGGTCCCGTACGAGCTGAAAGTCAGCCAGCCGATGGTTGACCTGCGGACATCGGGCCGCAGGCCGGTGCTCATGACCAACGTGGCCTCGCTGCTCGTCGGCTTCGCCATGTTCGCCAACATGCTCCTCACCACCCAGCAGCTCCAGCTGCCTACCGCCACGGGATACGGATTCGGGCTGAACGTCATCACCGCAGGGCTGTGTATGGTCCCCTCCGGGCTCGCGATGGTGATTTTCGCGCCTGTTTCCGGACGTATCATCCGCGTCTTCGGCGGTAAGTCTGCGCTGATCGCCGGCGCCGTCGTGATGATTGTGGGCTACGTGAGCCGAGTCTTCTTCTACGACTCCATCGCATGGGTAATCATCGGTTCAACCGTTGTCAGCGTGGGCACCGCCATCGCCTACGCGGCCATGCCCACACTGATCATGGGCGTGGTGCCGATCACCGAGACGGCCTCGGCCAACGGGCTGAACAGCCTGGTCCGGTCCATCGGCACCTCGACGTCGAGCGCAGCGGTTGCCGCGGTCCTCACCTCGGTCAGCATGACGGTGGGGGCCGTGCAGCGTCCGTCCTTCGATGCCTTCAAGGACGTGTTCTGGCTGGCCGCGCTGGCAGCCGCAGCATCGGTGGTGGCCACGGTCTTCATCCCGAAGGCCACGGCAGCCCGCCGGCCATCCGCAGCTGACACCGCCGCCTCCGTCAATACGGCCGAAATCGTGGTGCAGGGGCGCGTCCTTGCACCGGACAACCGCCCCGTCACTCCCGCCGTCGTGACCGTACTTCAGACCGCCGGCGAGCCGGTGGACTGGAGCCGGGTCGATACGGAAGGCAACTATTCGGTGGCCCTCCCCGGCGCCGGGAAGTACCTCATGGTGACCAATGCAGCCGGCTGGGCGCCGATGGCCGAGGTCTTCGACTTCGACGGCCGCACCCGGCACCAGAACTTCCTTCTTCGGGACCGGCTGGAGATCAGCGGACTGGTCACGGCCGGAAGCGCGGCTGTGGCCGGCGCGGTGGTGACGCTCCTTGAGGCAAGCGGGGGTTACGTGCACACCACCCTTTCGGACGACGACGGCGCGTATGCGTTTCCGCTGCCCCTCGCCGGCCGCTACGTCGTGAGCATGGTTGATCCGGCGACGCACCAGGCCATGGCGCGGAAGCTCGCGGTGGACAACCGCTCTGTCACCGTTCATCTCGCCGCGCCGCGTGTGGAGGAAAAGTCCATGGAGCCGGTGGGCGCATGAGCAGCCACGACGCGATCGTCAGCGCCGCCGGGCGGCTTTTCGGGGAACGCGGATACCGCGCCGTCACGGTGCGGGACATAGCCGCGGACGCTGGCGTTTCGGCGGCCCTGGTCATGAAACTCTTCGTCTGCAAGGAAAAGCTCTATGCCGCCGTCCGGCCCGACGAATCGCAGCTCGCCGAACTGGAGGTCCCGACGTCGGAACTGGGCAGGGCGCTGGTGTTCCGTGTGTTGATGCGCCGGGAACGCGGAACGCAGGAGCCGTGGGCCATCATCCCGTTCGCCGTGCTGGACTCTCCCGACCCCGAGGCAGCTCGAACGGATGTCCGCGAAAGATACCTCGCCGCCATCGCGAGCCTGATCGGGGACACAACACCGGAGCGGCGGTTCGCCTCCACCGTGGTGGCCCTGATGACCGGATTCGGCGAGTCCGTCCGCACCCTGGGCCTCTTCGACGGCTGGAACTTTGACGAGCTGGTGGGACACTACGGCGCAATCGTCCAGGCCCAGATCGACGCCTGCACCGCTGCCCTCTAAAACCCTCTCTCACTTAACCCAGAAAAAACACCAACGCTCTCTCACTTTCCTCAAGAAAGTGAGAGAGCGTTGGTAAAAAACCCGTATCAAGTGAGAGAGCGTCCGGGTCAGCGGAGCACGATGTCCACGGGGTTCGCCTCGGACCGCCACTGGCCTTCCGCGCCGGGCCTGGGCCGGATCACCGGGGCGGTAAGCACGCCGGAGCGGTTGGTGCGCTTGTCCCGCAGGATCTCCGTCACCGAGCCCAGGTGCCGGGACAGGTCGATCACGTTCTCCGGAGCGGCCAGCAGCAGCTGGAAACCGAACTCGTGCAGCGCCTTGATCCCGGCGCCGGCAAACTCCTCCGATGCCAGCACAAACGCCTCGTCCATCATCACGGTGCCGTAAGTGGTGAACCCCTGCTCGGCGATGCCCAGCTGGTAGCTCAGCGCCGCGGCCATGATGAACGCGGTGAAGCGCTGCCGCTCGCCGCCGGACATGGAGCCGGTGTCGGCATGCATGTAAACGTCGGTCCGCTTGCCGCCGCCCCTCCTGCCTGAGGCCGGCCCGGCCACCTCCCGGTGCTCCTTGCACTGGATGAACAGGTGCCCGCGGACATCCAGGACTTCGGCGCGCCACCGCCGGTCCTCGGGGGTGGGCGAGCCGAGCCGCTTTACGAGCGTTTCGAGGGTCTTGTACCGAGCGGTGAGCTCGGCGTCGTCGCCTCCCCCGCTTTCCGGGCCGGAACCCGGGCCGGATCCGGCGCGGGCGGGCCGAGTGTGCCGGGCCTTCAGCGCGTTCTGGATAGCGTCCTTGAACTGCTTGGCCGCGGCCGGCAGGGTCTGCTTGATGTCCAGTTCCAGGAAGCTGCCCTCATGGAAGTTGACCTCGGACAGGATGCCGTTGAGCGGCAGGATGCGGCTGGTAATGGACCGCCGCTCCTCGTCCAGCAGGTGCAGCAGCGTGCTGAACGATTCATGCGTGCGCTGGTTGAAAAACTGCCGGAACTCGGACTCCTGGGCGGGCAGGCCGTCGCTGATGATGGCGTGGTAGCGGCCTTCGAACTCCCCGGCCGCACCGATTGAGGTGCCGTGGTCCGCCGAGATCGCGGAGCCCCACTCGCGCACAAAGCCCTCGAAGATCCGGGTCAGCCGCTCGGAGGTTGCCTGACCGCGCGTCTCGGCGGCGTGCAGCTCCCCGAGCAGCGCCGTCCGGACGCGGTTGGCCAGGTTGTCCAGCTCATGCATCTCGCTGACGTCGCCGAAGTCGGTGAAGTACGGCTCCAGCGCACTGACGGTGGCGTCCGACGGCGGCGCCTGCTCCAGGCGGGCACGCGCGGCTTCCAGCAGCGAATCGGCAGCGCTCAGCTGCCGGTCCAGGGCCTTGTATTCGCTCTGCAGGACTGCTGCGGCTTCGGTGCTGGCCTGGTGTTTCTGCCGGGCCGTTTCGATGTTGGCCCGCAGCGGTTCCAGGTCGGCCTGGGCCGCGAGGGCATCCTTGAGCCGCTGTTCAATCCGGGTGAGTTCATCGGCTGCGACGGCAGCGGACACCTGTTCCCAGGGCCGGTGGTCCTCCGCGATTCGTCGGAGGGCATCGAGCTGCCGGCTCATGCCCTGGTGCGACTCTTCACGGCTTTGCGCCAGCTCGGCGGCCTTGGCGAGTTCCTGCTGCAGGTCCTCCACCTGGGCGGCCACAAGTTCCAGCTTGGCGGCGTTGTCGAACCCGAGCACGTAGTCCTGGCGGCTGGTGAAACGGTCGTCCTTCTCCACCGTGTGCCGGTTGCGTTTGACCACACCTCCCAGGCTCAGGCCCTTGTCCAGGGTGGCCAGCTCGTTGGGGTCCTCGACGCACGGGAAGGCGAAATCGAGGGCGATCCGCTCCCGGATCCATTCCCCGGCGTCCACCACCGCGCCGCTGGCGAGGATGTCCAGCTTGGTGAGCAGATCGCCGTCGCGCGCGTCCTCCACGGCGAGGGCGCCGCCCGCGATCGGCTTGGATACGTCCACCGCGCGCAGGGCGCCACGCACTTTGTTGTCGTTCAGGTAGCGGGTCACCGCGGCGAAATGTTCGCCGGGGACCAGCAACGTGGTGGCGAGGTTCCGGAGGGCACGCTCCGCGGCCGGCCGCCAGTGTTCCTCCCCTTCGGCGAGGTCCATCAGTTCGCCGCCGAACGGCATCCGGTCCTCAGGAACCCCGGTGGCCGCGGCGATGGCCGCACGGTTTTCAATGCTCGACGGCGGCAGCAGGGACTTGCGCGTCTTCAGCGACACGAGCTCCTGCTGGGCTGCCGCCAGCTCACGCTTTTTGGTGGCGTGGCCGTCGAAGGCTTCGAAGCGGAGCTCCTGCAGGGCCTGGGAGTCGTCCTTGAGTTCGGCCGACCTGGCGGCAGCCTGCTCGTGGGCCTGTTCCCAACCGTCAGCGGTCCACTCCAG
Organism: Pseudarthrobacter raffinosi; assembly: GCF_023913735.1. Classification (GTDB taxonomy): domain Bacteria; phylum Actinomycetota; class Actinomycetes; order Actinomycetales; family Micrococcaceae; genus Arthrobacter; species Arthrobacter raffinosi. The sequence goes on along the minus strand of NZ_JAMXBH010000019.1, from coordinate 76,990 downwards.
CTGCAGGCCGGCGTCGGACAGGGCCTTGCGGACCGCTTCCTCCACCTGCTCGCGCAGCCGCAGACCCACCTTGGCGTTGTCCAGCGACTGCTCGATCGCGGAGATCGCGTTGCCGCCCTGGTTGTTGTAATCGGTCTCCAGCTGGCGCAGTTCCTTGGCCAGCCCGTCGCGGACCGAGCGTTCCGCGCCCAGCTCCTTGGCTTTCGCCTGGGCCAGCTCCTTGAACCGGGCCAGTGTCTTCTGATGCACCGTGACGGCGAGCTGCTGCTTGTAGGCGTCGAACTCCTCGCCGGACAGCTCACGGAGCCGGTTTGCGTCCAGGAGCGACTGCGCGTATTCATTGTTCAGGCCGGGCACGGGGGCCAGCTGGTCCCGCTGCTGCCGCACGTCCTCCAGCCGCTGCCGGATCGACATGAGGTTGCTGAATTCCTCCACCACGTCATCGGCAGCGGCGAGGGTAGCGGGGGCGTCCAGGACCTGGTCGCGGAAGAAGGTATTGACGCTGCCGCCCAGGCCCTTGCCGGCCTGGATCACGCGCAGCAGGGGCAGAGCCTGGTCCGAACTGATGCCCAGGAGCCGGCGGAAACGCTCCGCGAAGGCCTTGTGGACATCGAAGATCTGGGCGTCCGGGAAGATCGTCTCCAGCGCAGCCTTGGTGAAGCGCTTGTCGGCGATGTCCTCGATGGCCGGCAGGTCCAGCGGCTTGCTGTCGATCACGTAGAAACGCCCAACGCTGGACTCCGTGCCGTTTTTGGGCAGGTCGAACAGTGCGGACACCGTGATGCGGGTGCCCGCGGCGTTATCAAACGTCAGGGCGACGGCGGACCAGGTGGCACCGGGGCGCTGGAACGCGCTGGCCGAGCCCTCGCCCACCGCTTTGTCGCCCACCTTGCCGCGCATGTACGTGAAGGTGGTCCTCTTGTCCTCCACAGCACCGCCGGCACGCTGGGCCGCGGCCTCGTTGGAGCGCGGCCGGGCATCAAACACCCGCAGCATGGCGTCAAACAGGGTGGACTTGCCCACGCCCGAGTTGCCCGTCAGCAGGGTTCCGTTCCGGTCCACGTGCATCGTGTGCGCCCCATGGAACGTGCCCCAGTTGACCACCTGCACCAACGCCAGGCGCATCTGGCCGGGGTTCGTGAGGTCGCCCATGGGCAGCATGATTGCGATGCTCACTTGGCTTCCTCCGTTGTCGTGGCTGGGGACGCCGACGACGATGCCGCCCCCGCCCCTTCGCCGCGCCGCTGATCTTCGATCAGCTCAGCGCGCGGCTCCGATAGGCCCGATGCCACTCCCTGGGCGGCATCGCCGTCGTCGTTTGGTACGTCACCGCCGGCGTCGTCATCCTCGGCACCACTGTCGCCGTCCAGCTCCAGCAGGGGTTCTGTGCCTGTTGGGTCTGTGGTTGCTGCTACCAGGGCTTCGATTTGGGCTGGGATGTCGCCGATGTTTTCGAAGGGGAGAGCCAGCGGGAGGGCGTTGGAGATGGTGTAGACGTCGTCCAGGCCCGTGGTGAGGAGCAGCTGGCGGGCCAGGAGCTTGGTGATGGCCCGGGTGACCACGTCCGAATCCCGCAGCGCGTCCTGCTGGCCGGCGGGCTGGTAGTGGGCCACAAGGTCGGCGATTTCCTCGCGGGTGATGGTGGCATCGGTCTGGGCCGTGACGTGGCGGTCCAGCAGCATCCGCAGGCGGAGCAGCACGATGGTCTCCACCCGGCTCAGCGCACGCTGTTGGCGCAGGATGCTCGACCGGCTGCTGCCCCCGATGGCCTCAGGATCCACCGGGCGCAGGACGGCGATCTTGCGCTCGTGGTCCAGCTGCAGGGTCAGGAACAGCTCGGACAGGCGGCTGCGCAGGATGATCTGGTTGTCCAGCAGCGTGGTCCACAGTTTCTCGTCGCGGCCGCCGTCGACGTACGGGCCCTTGAGCAGCTTGACCAGCGCCTGGCGCACCTTCATCGAGAGAACGCCGATGTCACCGGGAAACAGTGCCGCGCCGTCCACAAACGTGTCCCGGGGCGTGACTCCGGCGCCCCTGGTGATTGAGCCTGTCGAAATCCCCTGGATCTCGGGCTCAACCGCCGGTGCGGCCTCCTCAACGGGGGGTGCCGCCGTCGTAATTTCTTCAGTCATCGTCAATCCTTCTTGAGGGTGACCACCGGCAGGTACGCCGTGCGGGTGGTGCCGTCGATCTGTTCGTAGTCCAGGCCATCCCAGGCGTCGCGGTCAAAGGCCGCGCCTTCCTGGAGGGCGTGCGAGAGGAGTGCGCGGATGGAGTTGATGTGCTGTTCCTCCGGCGGGAGCTGTCCCCAGGCCTCGGCCAGGGTGGACGCGCCGGCCACGGCGGCCCGGATGGCCTCGGGACGGGCCTTGCCTGTCCTCGGCGAGCGCACGCGGTCGGAGTCGCTGAAGGCGATGGGGTCGGCCAGCTTGGGCGGGACGGCGAACTCGTCCGGGTCGTAGAGCTTGACCATGGCCAGCGATTCGAACCCGGCGTTGAACAGCTCCGGACCGCGGACCAGGCCAGGCCGTTCGCGTTCATACGGCAGGGTCCTGATGGCCTGCTCGGCTTCGCGCAGGACCTTCCGGAGGCGGACGGACTGCCGGAAGTCGTCGCTCTGGACGTAGGTGTTCAGGCTTTCGCTGAGCTTGCCGTAGATCCGCTGGATCTGGCTGTGCTGGTGGCGGAGCTCGGCCACCAGGTTCTTGAGCGTCTCGCGGTCCTCCGGGGAAAGGTCGTCGGCGAACTGCCGGCTGAGGACCTCACCGATGGCCGACCGGAACCGGAGCTGCTGCTGCGGGTCTTCCAGGAATGCGGTGAAGGAGCGGAAGGTCCTGCCTTCGGGGCTCTGCCGCAGCCGCTTGTCCGCGTCGAGCACCTGCGCCATGGTGGCGCCTTTGCTCAGCGACTCCTCGATGATCTGGTTGCGCAGCTCGCCCACCAGTTCCTCGATGCGGTCGCGCATCTTTTTGTAGTCGGCGGGCAGGCTGGCGGCGAGGTCCAGGATGTTCCCGGCGGCTTCCACCGCTTCGTCGTCGTCCAGCAGGCCGTCAAAGTCGCCGGAGCTGATGTCCTGGATCAGCTGCTGCCGTTCCCCGATCTCGTCCTCAAGGGATTCCAGCCGGGCACTCTGGTCCGGATTGGTCTCATTGGCCAGCTTCTCCACGTCGCCGAGGAGGGTACCCAGCCGCGAACCGTTCAGTGTGGAACGCTCGCTGGAAAGGCTGTCCAGGAAGGCAAGCACGCGGGCGGCCGGCTCGGTCACCTCGTAAACGATCTGCCCCGACTGGTTGCGGCGGGTCAGGAAATGCTTGCGTGTCCACTCGTCCGCATAGTTCCTGCCGGACGACGTGCCGATGGCGGCACCACCCGGCCCGGGCTCCTGGCGCCGGAGCTGTTCAAGGAAGGAGTCGACGTCGGCGTGGAACTCCTCGAGCGGAAGCTGCGGACGCGTGCGGGTAAAGGATGCCTGCAGCACCGCGATCACCCAGGGCGCCGAGCGCGTCAGGGCCCAGGCGGGTCCCTTTGTGAGGAGTTCGAGGTCCCGGAGCCGGGCACTGATCGCGTCAGCGGATGACCTGGCGGAGCGGGGCACGCACTCTCCTTCAGCTGCTGGGGGATGGTTGGGCAGCGCGGATCGCGAAAGCTGCCAACTACAAGGTTAACGCAGGCCCCGCGACCGAATAATCGTTGTACCTTGCTGGCCGCGGGAGCACACTGTTTAGATCACCTGAGAGGAGTTTGTCATGCGTGAAAAAGCTGCACTGATCACCGGCCTGGCGGCTGCGGCTGTCATTCTGGGTGGCGCGACAGTGGCGGTCGCCGCGAGCACCGGGACCAGCGGAGATCAGCCCTTGAGCAAGATCGGGGTCAACGTCGACCGGTCAGTGCCGGTGTCCACCGTCCCGGGGCCTGAGCGGGACGACGATTCCAATCTGGCACCACTTAACACTGCGGACCATGACCAGGCCGCGAACGCCGCATTGGCCAGGGTGGGCCAGGGCAGTGTCATCGAGGTGGAACGGGAAAATGACGGGAACGTCGCGTACGAGGTTGAAGTCAGGCTGGACAACGGTTCCCAGGTTGAGGTGGGGCTCGGCGCCGACTTCGCGGTCCTGAACCAGGCCGCCCCGGAGTTCGACGACGACTGAAGGCAAGCGCGGACAGTGACTTCCGCGACCGCTCCGTGACCTACGTCCCGGTAGCATTGCGATCCCGCATCAACCCGCCGTGACGGCGGGGCAGGTCTGGCTGGGACGCGTCAGCACCCCCTACGCTCATGCTACTGATCTCAACCGAAGCAACGGCGCAGCAGGGGGAACAATGCAGTTCGACTTAAGTGCAGTGGAGACGGCCACCATGGTGTTCATCGGAACCCTGGTGTTTGGCCTGGTCCTGGTGGCCTTCGTCCTGACAGCGGGCTTCCTGGCCCTGGTCATGGTTGGGGTAGGCAAGTTCGCCTGGTTCCTCGCCTCCACGACGCTGCTGACGGTGGTCCACGGGATCAACAGCGGCTGGGACAGGCTGGTCCACCACGCCTCCACCGGATCCCCGGGGGACTTCCAGGGCCAGCCATCCCCTAGCACTGGAAGCTACCCGCGGGTAATGTTGAGAGACAGCTGAAGGGTTCTCCAACCCGGCGGATCCATGGCTTGAACCGGCCATCCCGGTCAGAGGAGATACCCCATGAGCTTCGCCACTGACAGTCCCGCCACGAACCCACCTGCCACCGAAGTTCCTGCCACGGATGCCCCGGACGCCGAAGTCCCCGTCGCCGCGGCCAATATTGGGCCCGAAGCCACCGCGGCGGACGCCCGGGCACTTGCTGAAGCCTCCCGCGAACTCGACTGGGACCGGCCCAGCTTCGCCAAGGGACTCTACCTGGGGAATTTCGACCTCAGCCTCATCCACCCCTGGCCGAAAGCGAACGCCGATGACGTGGTACGCGGTGAGGCCTTCATGGAGCGCCTCACCGCGTACGCCCGCACCATGTCCGGGCGCGTGATCGAACGCGAGGCCCGGATCCCGGACGAGTACCTCCAGGGCCTGGCGGGCCTGGGCGTCTTTGGCATGAAAATCCCGCAGGAGTACGGCGGGCTCGGCCTGTCCCTGGTCTACTACGGCCGGGCCCTGGCGCTGCTCGGCAGTGTCCACCCGAGCATTGGCGCCCTGATCTCCGCGCACCAGTCCATCGGCGTCCCCGAGCCCGTGAAGGTCTTTGGCACGCCGGACCAGAAACGCGAGTACCTGCCGCGCTGCGCCGCCGGCGCCATCACGGCTTTCCTCCTGACGGAACCGGACGTGGGCAGCGATCCCGCCCGGATGGGCAGCACCGCCGTTCCCACGGACGACGGCGGGAGTTACGTCCTGGACGGCGTGAAACTCTGGACCACCAACGGTGTGATCGCCGAGCTGGTGGTGGTGATGGCCGTGGTGCCGGCCCACACCGATAAGGACGGCACCGAACATAAGGGCGGCATCAGCGCCTTTGTGGTGGAAATGGACTCCCCCGGCATCACCGTGGAGAACCGCAACACGTTTATGGGGCTGCGTGGGATCGAAAACGGTGTCACCCGCTTCCACCAGGTGCGGGTGCCTGCGGCAAACAGGCTGGGCCGCGAGGGCCAGGGCCTGAAGATCGCCCTCACCACTCTGAACACGGGCCGGCTTTCCCTGCCGGCGTTGTGCGTCGCGTCCGGCCGCTGGAGCCTGAAGATCGCCCGGGAATGGTCCAACGCCCGCACCCAGTGGGGTCAGCCGGTGGGCAAGCACGAGGCCGTGGGCAAGAAGATCGCCTTTATCGCCGCGTCGGCCTTCGCCCTGGACGCCGTCTTCGAACTGTCCGCGGAACTCGCCGACGCCGGGCAGAAGGACGTGCGGATCGAGGCTGCCCTGGCCAAGCTGTGGTCCTCCGAGATCAGCTACCGGATCGCCGACGAACTGGTCCAGATCCGCGGCGGCCGTGGCTTCGAGACGGCGGAGTCCTTGGAAGCCCGGGGAGAACGCGCGGTTCCGGCCGAGCAGCAGCTGCGCGACCTCCGGATCAACCGGATCTTCGAGGGCTCCTCGGAGATCATGAAACTCCTCATCGCCCGGGAAGCCGTGGACGCCCACCTGGCCGCCGCGGGCGACCTTGCGTCCGTGGACGCGAGCCTCCAGGACAAAGCGAGGGCTGCCGTCGGGGCTTCAGGTTTTTATGCCCGCTGGCTGCCCAAACTGGTGGCCGGCGCCGGAATGGACCCCCGGTCCTACAGCGACTTCGGCAGGCTGGCCAAGCAACTGCGCTTTGTGGAACGGTCCTCGCGCCGGCTGGCCCGCCAGACGTTCTACGGCATGGGGCGCTGGCAGGCGAAGCTGGAGTACAAGCAGGCGTTCCTGGGCCGGGTGGTGGATATCGGCGCCGAGCTGTTCGCCATGGCCGCCTGCTGTTCCCGGGCAGAGATGATCCTTCGCACCACGCCCGAACGTGCCGCCAGTGCCTACGAACTTGCAGAGGCATATTGCGAGCAGGCCCGCGTCCGCATTGACGAGTACTTTGACCAGCTGTGGCGGAACACGGACGACGTCGACCACATCCTTTCGCGCAAGGTCCTGGCCGGGGATTACACCTGGCTTGAGGCGGGCGTACTGGATCCGTCGGAGGGCACCGGCCCGTGGATCGCCGATGCCACGCCGGGGGCGTCCACCAAGGAGAACCTGCACCGGAAGTACCGCTAGCAACTCATAAGCATCCTTGTTATCGCTGGTCACCAGTGGTTGAGTTGACCCATGAGCAACCAAACGGACCCAGAGGACAGGCTTCCGCCGACGACGCGGAACGCGAATCTACGGAATGAAACTGCTCGTGATCAATCCTTCGCCAGTGGCGAGCCCACGCGAGCCTTCGAACAGACGCCAGAGTCCTATGCCGAGCCGGGATATGCCCGGGCAGCCCCAGCGCCGATGGCCGACGCTTCGGTGCTGGATCCACGCCTGACGGATCCGCGCCTGACCGACCAGCAGACGGCCGTAGCCAGGGAGAAGGAACAGTTCGGCGGCATCAAAGTGGGCTCGGCCTTTTTCGGCTGGCTCGCTGCCACCGGCATGGCCGTCCTGCTCACAGCCTTTGTGGCCGCAGCCGGAACCGCGGTAGGCCTGGCGAACAACACCGACGTGAACGAGGCCGTCAACCAGGTGACGACCAACGGCGCCGTCGGGCTGGTGGGCATCATTGTCCTGCTGGTGGTCCTGTTCGTCTCCTACTACTCCGGCGGCTACGTTGCCGGCCGGATGGCCCGGTTCAACGGCGCCCGGCAGGGTTTTATGGTGTGGATCTGGGCGCTTATTGCCGCGGTGGTGATTGCTCTGCTGGGCATCATCGCCGGCCAGCAGTTCAACGTCCTGGCCAACCTGAACAGCTTCCCCCGGATCCCCATCAACGAAGGCGAACTGACGCTCACCAGCATCATTGCCGCCGTTGTGGTGGCCCTGGTCGCGCTGGTGGGTGCCGTGCTCGGCGGCCTGGCGGGCATGCACTTCCACCGCAAGGTGGACCGGGCAGGCTTCACGCCGGACGAAACGTACAACGGGGGCTAGGCGAGCATCACGGCGTCGACGTAGTACCAGCGGCGGTTCTCGCGGACAAAACGGCTGGTTTCGTGGTGGACTCCGCGTTCGCCGTCGTGCCGGAAGTGGGCCTTGAACTCCACGGTCCCCTCAGTATCCAGCGGGCCGCCGCGGCTCGTGGACAGGATGTCCAAGCGGCGCCACTCCATGGCAGGATCCAGCTCCAGATCCGAAGGGGCGGTGTCCGGATACCAGGTTTTCCGGAGATATTCGGCGTTCCGCAGGACAAACGCACTGTAGCGGGAGCGCATCAGCTGCTCCGCTGTGGCGGCTTCGGCCCCGCCATTATGGAACCGTCCGCAGCAGTCCGCGTAGGCCTCGCCGGACAGGCAAACGCAGTTGCCGGCGTGGATCGGGTTCTCGGTCATGGTGCTCCTGTCGCGGTTGTCCGGACCGCTTTCGGCGGCCTCGTGGATCCCTTCCGACTATAGGCCGCAGCCGGTGTTGTCATATCCGGTAACAGCTTCGAAACAACCTCGGACGAACCCCGCCCGGGAGCGGCAGGACCGAAAAATAGTCCGTAAGGTGGAGGAGGGCTGTTGCCCGTGGTGATGAGTGCCGGGACGGACTCCGCCGCCGGCAGAGAGGAGAGATGACGTGGGAGATTCAACGACGATCGCTCTCAACCTGACTTTTTTCGGCACGCTCGGCCTGGCGCTCCTGATGTTCCTGGGCCTGTTCCTGCTGGTGGTCATCACCTTGCTGCTTGCCGGCGCCGGGCGGCTGTTTGTGCTGACCGTAATGGCCCTCTTTGGGCGGCTCCCCAAACACGAAACCCTCCCCCTGGTCCGCCTGACCGGGGAGTCCGTGCCGCCGTTGGGCGCCCCCGACGGAACGCACGACGACGGCGCTGCCGCCCCGTCTGCCGGCCAGCCGGCCCGCGCCGGGGTGCTGCGGGCAGCATTGGTGGCACGGGCCGGCGCCCCACGGACGACAACCGGCGCAGCCCTGTCCACGATGTTTGCCCACAGCGCGGCCGCCGTGGCCGCAGTGAGCGCGCCGGGCAGCTGGCGCAAAGCCCTTCAAGACGCCCGCACCTTCCTGAAACCCTCCGAACTCCGGCCCCGCTTCCACCATGCAGTGGAGCATCACCCGCTGCTCACCGCGGCCCGCAAGGAACCCCCGGTGCTCGCCGAGGACTGGGCTGCCGCGGTGGCCGAAGCAGATGCCCGGGCCATGGCGCGCGCCCGGGCGGCCGCCCCCGAAATCAAGATCTCGGTCCGCGATCTTCCCGGTCCCTCCGTTCCCGCGGCGAAGGTGGAAGCGGTGGCTCCGTTAGTGGAGTCAGCGCTGCACCAGGACAACCCTGCGCGGGACAATTCCAACCGCGACCCCAGCCGTGAGAGCGTCGGCCTTGGAGCCGCCCGCTCCTTCACGAAGCCGCCCACCCCCGCGCCCCTGTCCCTGCTGGACACCGGATCGCTGGTGTCGTTGTCCGGCCACGCGAACGTCCTCAAGGCCAAGCTGCCTGCCGACCGGAGCTGAGGACCGTGCAGCTCCCGGGCCGTCACAAACCGTCGCTGCCCCGGCCCGCGTTACCCCGTGCTACGAAAAGCGAAGCACTGTGGCATCTTCCTGCGGGCTGGCCCCGAATTTGTGTAGCGTCGTGACGATCCAGAGCAATCCGCGTGGGAAATCGATTGTGAGGAGCCGGGGATGAGCCTCAGCGAACTTCGCGTGTTCGGGCGGTCCGGCACGCCCATTAGCCCGCTCATACTGGGCACCATGAACTTTGGCTAAGGGTCGGGCGGCGCAGCCGGCGGCCTCCAGGCAGGCGGCGCCCCCACCGGCGCGGATGAAAGCATCCGCATCATCCAGACCGGATCGATCTGTACCAGGCGCACCGGCCGGACTACAACACCGACGTGCTCGAGACCATCACCGCCCTGAACGACCTCATCCGGCAGGGAAAGATCCTCTACTACGGCACCTCGGTGTTCACCCCGGCGCAGCTCGTGGAGGCCCAGTGGCTGGCCACCACCAACCACCTGATCCCGCCCGTAGCCAACCAGGTCCCCTATTCGATGCTGGTCCGCGGCAACGAACGCGATGTCCTGCCCGTTGCGCAGCAGTACGGCCTGGGTGTACTCGCCTACGGTCCGCTGGCCGGGGGCTGGTTGTCCGGCGAGTTCGTCCTCGATGCCGGGAAACCGCCAACCCGAGTGCACTCACTTCCGGGACGCTCCGACATTTCCGGGCCGTCCAGCGAGCGGAAGCTGCTGGCTGCGGACGCGCTGGCCCGGCTGGCCGACAAGCTGGAAATCTCGCTCGTGGAACTGTCCATCGGGTTCGCGCTGAACCACCCCGCCGTCAGCAGTGTGATCATCGGCCCGCGCACCGAGGACCATCTCAAGGCCTATCTCAAGGCCGCGGACACCCTCCTGGGGGAGTCCGTGCTGGACGCGATCGACGAACTGGTGCCGCCTGGGACCAACTTCGTGGAGCGCGACGCCGGGGCGATAGTGCCGTCCCTGGAGTACGCGGAACTCCGCCGCCGCTGATCGCGGGGGGCGGCCGCAACGCCGTCGTGCGTTTGCGGAAAGCCCTTTCCCTCAATAACTTTCTCCGCTAGCGTGGAAACCATGGAATTCAGATACCTCGGAAACAGCGGCCTCAAAGTCTCGGAAATCACGTTCGGCAACTGGCTGACGCACGGCTCACAGGTGGAGAACGACGTCGCCACCCAGTGCGTGCGGGCCGCGCTCGACGCCGGCATCAGCACCTTTGACACGGCGGACGTCTACGCCAACACAGCAGCGGAAACAGTCCTCGGCGAGGCACTGAAGGGCGAACGCCGGGAGTCCCTGGAGATCTTCACCAAGGTCTTCGGCCCCACCGGCCCCAAGGGCAAAAACGATCTGGGCCTGTCCCGCAAGCACATCATGGAGTCGATCAACGGCTCGCTCAGCCGGCTCCAGACGGACTACGTGGACCTCTACCAGGCCCACCGGTACGACTTCGAAACGCCGCTGGAAGAGACCATGCAGGCGTTCGCGGACATTGTCCGCCAAGGCAAGGCGCTGTACATCGGCGTCAGCGAGTGGACCGCGGAGCAGCTCCGCGAGGGCCATGCCCTGTCCAGGCAACTGGGTTTCCAGCTGATCTCCAACCAGCCGCAGTACTCCATGCTGTGGCGCGTCATCGAGGCCGAGGTTGTGCCGGCGTCGGAGGAGCTGGGCGTGTCCCAGATCGTCTGGTCCCCCATGGCGCAGGGTGTGCTGAGCGGAAAGTACCTGCCCGGCCAGCCTGCGCCCGAAGGCAGCCGCGCCACGGATGACAAGGGCGGCGCCAGGATGATCCAGCGCTGGATGCGTGACGACGTCCTCGCCGGTGTCCAGGACCTCAAGCCGATCGCCGCGGAAGCCGGGCTCACCATGCCCCAACTCGCGGTTGCCTGGGTGCTGCAGAACCCGAACGTTGCCTCCGCCATCGTCGGGGCGTCGCGCCCTGAGCAGCTCGCAGACACCGTGGCCGCTGCGGGTGTGACGCTGGAGCCTGAGGTCCTGAAGAAGATCGACGACGCCATCGGCTCACTCGCGGAACGCGATCCGGCGCAGACCAAGTCCCCCGCCACCCGGGAAGCCTAGGAGCAGCCCTCGAAGTCCGTGAGCACCTGGACCTTGTCCGCCGAGGCCGAGCTGGGGTCGAACGTGTAGCCGATCCATTCGCGGGCCAGCCTGCTGGCCAGTTCCACTCCTACAACGCGCTGCCCCATGGCGAGGACCTGGCAGTCATTGGACAGGACGGACCGCTCCACGGAGAACGAATCATGGGCCGTCGTGGCGCGGATTCCGTCCACCTTGTTGGCGGCAATCGCCACACCGATTCCCGTGCCGCAGAACAGAATGGCACGGTCGGCACGCCCGTCGCGGATCAGCTCTCCCGCCGCAATACCAACGTACGGGTAGGGCCTGACGAAGTCCGCCGGGGCGTCGCTCCGGTTGACCCCGATGTCGATGATTTCGCTGATCCTCGGGTCGTCCTGCAGGTCGGCCAGGATGCGGTTTTTGTAGTCGACGCCGGCCTCATCGGCGCCCAGGACCAGACGCAGTCCCGGGGTTGCTGGTGTGGGGGTTGCTGGGTCCATGGTCATGAAAGTGCCCTTGCGGTCTGGTTGGATGTGATACGTGATTGACTGGAGCCGGGCTGGCCCGAACCTGCCAGGAAGGGCCCCATGACCGTGAAAATCATGGCGAGGGACGTGGCTCCGGGGTCCGGCGTGCCCAGGCTCTTCTCCGCCAGTGGCCGCGCCCGTCCCTTCAGTGGGCGGAGTGCGGCCGTGGCCTCGGCCGCCGCCACAGCGTCAAGGGCCGCGGAGGCCCAGGCCTGACGCGGTTCTGCACCCTCCTGCACCAGCCGGGTGAAGGCTTCCGTGAACGGCAGGAGCGCATCCACCATTGTCTTGTCGCCCGGTCCGGCCTTCCCCAGGTCAGTGATTCTGGCAGCGAAGGCGCTCATTCCGGCCGCCAGTTCCTCGGCGCCAGGGACCCTGTGGTCCCCCAAGGATTCGCCCAACGCCCGCAGCCCCGCACCCCATAGAACTCCGGAGGTGCCGCCGGCCTTGTCTGCCCAGGCGTCACCGGCGGCGACCAGGACCGAGCCCGCCCCGGCACCTCGGGTACCGGCCGCGGCGCCTGCTGTGGCGGCGGCGTCGCTCCCGCGGACCATTCCGCGGCCGTGGTCACCGTCGCCGGCCACGGCATCGAGGTCCCCCAGCCGCGACTCGGCCGCATGCAGCGATTGGCGGGCGGCTTCGAGCGCCGCAACGCACTGGACGGCGTAGGTGCGGGAGTCGGCGTCGGCCTCGAATGGCGCATCGGCCGTCCCGGCGTCGGACGTTTCCTCGCCGGAGGCGTCCCCTGACTGAACGGCGGTAGTTCCTCGGCGGTACGCAGGGGTTTCCGCGGGCGCCGTCCAGAGCGGTTCCAGCTCCGCATCCAGCCAGGTGATGGTGAGGGAGACGCCGGACATGTCGAGGCTGGTGACGAGCTCGCCCACCTCGGGCTTCACCCGCGTGTAGCCGGCGTCCCGCAGGAGCGGGGCCACGGTCAGCCAGAGGACAAAGAGCTCCTCGTGCTTGGTGGACCCCAGCCCATTGAGGATCACCGCGAGCCGGTCGCCGGCGCCGGGCGGGGTTTCGGCCAGCAGCCGGGCCACAAATTCCTGGCCGAGTTCACTTGGCGGACGGCAAATCGGTGTCGAACAGGCCGGGTTCGCCGTGGATTCCCAGGCCGAGGCCCATCTGCTTGTCCGGGAGCGTAAACAGCGGGGCGTCGGCGCCGGGAAACGTGCAGCCGTGGAAAGCGCTGCCGATGGTCCTCGTCAGGCTGTTGGCCTTCCGGCCCAGGCGGACGACGTCGGCCAGGTCAGCGCCCGCCTCAGCTGCAGCGCCCATGATCTTGAAGACCGTGAAGTCACCGGCGATGCCGCGGCGTTTGTCGGATTCCGACGGCGGTGCGCTGGCGATGTCGTCGGTGACCAGGACGTTCTCGACCTGGATCCCTTCGGCGGCGAGGCGTTCGCTGGCCATGCCGAAGTTCATCACGTCCCCGGAGTAGTTGCCGTAGGTGAAGATGACGCCGGCGCCCGAATCCGCGGACTTGGCCACGGCGTAGGCCTGCTGCGCCGAAGGCGACGTGAAGATGTTGCCCACCACGGCGCCGTCGGCCAGTCCGGTGCCGATCAGCCCGGCGAACGCCGGGTAGTGTCCGGAACCGCCGCCGGCGAGGACCGCCACTTTGGGCTTGGCGGGGCGGTGGCGCCGCACGGCGCCGCCGGGGACCTGACGCACCAGCCCGGAATGGATGTCGCAGAATCCGGCCAGGGCCTCTTCTGCGAATTCGGAGGGATTGTTGAAAATCTTGGTCATGGTGGGCTCTCTGACGTGGACTTAGTCTTCTGGGTGGAGCGCTGTTAGTGGATGTGGCTTCCGCCGTTGATGTCGATGGTGGTTCCGGTGAGGTACGCGGATTCCTCGGAGGACAGGAACGTGATGACGGCCGCGATCTCTTCGGTCGTGGCGTTCCGCCCCAGGGGGATGCCGGCGTTGATGGCGGCTTCCTGCTCGTCGGTGCTGCCCACCCGGATGTTGGTATCCACGGCGCCGGGCGTGATGGCGTTCACGGTGACGCCGGTGGCGCCAATTTCGCGGGCCAGCGCCTTGGTCAGGCCCAGGATCGCGGCCTTCGCGGCGGAGTAGGGGACCTTGCCGAACACGCCGCCGCCGCGCTGGGCGGAGACCGAGGACATGTTGACGATCCTGCCCCAGCCGTTCTCGATCATGTCCGGCAGGAACGCCTTGGTCACCAGGTAGGTGCCGGTGGCGTTGACGTCCATCACCTTGTGCCAGAGCTCCAGCGTGGTCTCCAGGAACGGGACCGGGGAGGTGATGCCGGCGATGTTGGCGAGGGCTCCGACCGGGGGCAGGATGCCGGCAATGATCTCCGCCTTGACCGCCGCGTAGGCGGTGTTGACGGAGCTTTCGTTGGCGACGTCGATCTCGTGGCCGAAGGCAGGCACGTTGAACTCATTGCCGATGTCTGCGGCGACTTTTGCGGACTTCTCGCCGTCCAGGTCCAGGATAACCACCGCCCAGCCCTGGCTGGCGTAGCGGCGGGCGGTGGTGATGCCGATGCCGCGGTCCGAGGTTGCCCCGGTGAGGACGGCGGTGCGCTGGATGGTGGTGGTCATGATGCTCCTTGGATGGTGTGTTGTGTCAGATGAGGTCGGTGATGTAGCTGGCAGCCTTGGCGGCGGCCGCGGGGCGTTCGTCGTGCGTGACGTCGCTGGTTTCGAGCTCGAGGGAGAAGTGGCCGGTGTAGCCACTCGCCGCGAGGCCGCTGAGCCCGGCGGCGAAGTCTGCCTGGCCGTTGCCGATGCTGAGGTTGATGTTGCCGGGCACGGCATCGCGGAGGTGGACGTGGGAGATCCGGCCCTCGTGGCGGGAGAGGTACTCCAGCGGATCTTCGCCGGCGGCGACAATATGGCTGAAGTCCATAACAATTCCGACGCCGGTATCCGCCAGCCGCCCGGCCAGCAGTTCCGCGCGTTCCAGGTTCCAGCAGAACCTCAGGAAGTGCAGGGATTCGGTCCAGAGCTCGACACCGAACTCCGCCGCCCGCTGTCCGGCATGGACCAGGTGGGCGGCAATTTGGTCCAGGTCCTCGTCGACGCTCCGAACCGGTTCGTGGCTCAGCGCCCCGCACGGAAGGACCAGCGCCTTCGCCCCGGTGTTGGCGGCGAGCGTGAGCAGCGCCTCGAGGTGCCGTTCGCGGGAAACCTGCTGGCCGTCGTCGAGCACTGCGTTGAGATCGCCGATATCTCCGTTGACGGAACGGACGCGCAGGCCGGAGGCTGCAACTTCCGCCGTCACCGCAGTAACGGCAGCTGCATCCAGGTCGTACGGCACGTGGTCGCATACTCCCGGGAGGGCGCCGAGATCGATTTCGTCGAAGCCCAGGCCGCTGATGGTCCGCAGAGCGGCCGGCAGGTCTTGGTGCCTGAAGCTGATGGAAGAGCAGCCGAGTCGGGAATTGAACATCGTCGTTGATCCTCTGAACGAGTGGGTGGTGATGTGAATCACTGTAGATGATTTCATTGTTGACAGTCAACCTCAAACATTGACTGTTGACATTGATGCATGATGTGGGTCACACTGGCATATCATTTGTTAACAGTCGACAGCGACGGTGCGGAAGCGTTCCTCGCTCTTCGAAAGGGATTCAGCAATGAGCAATGAGGCTCTCAAAATGCGCGGCCACGTGCATGGCACAAAGGACGCAAAGCGCGTCGCAATCGGGTCCGGCGTTGGCGCCGTTATCGAGACGTATGACTTCATCGGCTTCGGCACCGCGGCTGCACTGTACTTCGGCACGGCGTTCTTCCCCACCGGCGATCCGGTGACGGGCACGCTGGCAGCCTTCGCCACCCTCGGCGTCGGCTTCGCCGCCCGCCCCATCGGCGGCATCATCGGCGGGCACCTCGGCGACAAGGTGGGCCGCAAGCCGGTTCTGGTGGCCTCCCTGATCCTGATGGGTGTGGCCACGTTCATCATCGGCCTCCTGCCCACCTACGGCCAGGTGGGCTTACTCGCTCCCGCGCTGCTGGTCTTCGTCCGCATCGTCCAGGGCCTTGCTTTCGGTGCCGAATGGGGCGGCGCCATCCTGATGAGCTACGAGCACGCGCCCTGGAAGTCCAAGGGCAAGTACACCGGCATCGTGCAGGCTGGCTTCCCCGTTGGCCTCCTGCTCGCCAACCTCGTGTTCCTGGTCAGCGTGAACCTCGGCGGCGAACTCGCCTGGCGTGTTCCATTCCTGGCCAGCATCGTCCTGGTTGTGGTGGGCCTGATCATCCGCGCCAAGGTCCCCGAATCTCCGGTCTTTGACGAGGTCAAGGACAGTGGCGCGATCGTGAAGTCCCCGATCATCGAGGTCATCAAGACTGACTGGCGCAGCATCGTCAAGGGCATTGGCCTCCGCATCGCCGAGACCGCCGGCTACGCCGTCTCCATCACCTACATGATTTCCTACCTCCACACCCAGCAGCTCGCTGACAAGACCGAAACTCTCGTCGCCCTCTGCATCGCTTCCTTCATCGGCATCTTCGCCACCATGGCCTGGGCACGGCTTACGGACAGGATCGGCCGCCGGCCACTCTACATCTGGTCCACAGCCTTCGCACTGTTGTTCGGCGTCCCGATGTTCCTCCTGGTCAACACCGGAATGTTCATCGCCATCATCGCCACCGTCGCCATCTCCTACGCCGTTTGCCAGAACTCCCTCGCCGGCGCCCAGGGCGCCTGGTTCCCCGAGCTCTTCCAGGCCAAGACCCGCGCCTCCGGCGCCTCACTGGCCTACCAGATCTCCGCCATGGTCTCTGGATTCACCCCCTTCGTCACCACACTCCTGTTCGTTTCCCTGGGCTGGATGGGCCCCGCCCTCCTCTTCAGCTTCTACGCGGCCATCGGCCTGTGGGCCGCCTTGGTCACCCGGGAGACCTGGGGCAAGCGCGAGCGGCAGCTCGCGGATGAGGCCACCAAAAGCACGCCCCAGTCGGTGAGCGTCTGATGACCGTGACTCACGAACTGCACTCACACGAACTCCCCCAGAAGGAACGCATGATCCAGGAAACGGCTGCGGAACGCCTCGAGCGCGTCGGCGCCGCGGCGTACCGGATCCGGCATCACGCTTTGAA
Organism: Pseudarthrobacter raffinosi; assembly: GCF_023913735.1. GTDB lineage: Bacteria > Actinomycetota > Actinomycetes > Actinomycetales > Micrococcaceae > Arthrobacter > Arthrobacter raffinosi. The sequence continues at coordinate 60,193 of NZ_JAMXBH010000019.1, read as the reverse complement.
CATGGGCGAGGTGCAGGGCCAAGGCTACGTGGGCCAGGCCCTCGGCGCGGCAGACATGCTGGCCACCGTGTACTCCGACCAGCTCCGTTTCCGCGCCGAGGACCCCGAATGGGAGGCCCGGGACCGGTTCCTGCTCTCCACCGGGCACTATGCAATCGGACACTACGCGGCCCTCGCCGAAGCCGGCACCATCCCCGTGACCGAACTCGAAACGTACGGCTCGGACGATTCCCGCCTGCCGATGTCCGGGATGTCCACCTACACCCCCGGCATGGAAATCTCCGGCGGATCCCTGGGCCACGGCCTCCCCATCGCCGTCGGCATGGCCCTGGGCCTGCGCTACCAAGGCTCTTCGGCCAGGATCTATAACTTCCTCTCCGACGGCGAACTCGACGAAGGCTCCACCTGGGAAGCGGCCATGGGCGCCCACCACCACCAGCTCGGCAACCTCACCGCCATGGTGGACATCAACGCCCTCCAGGCCGACGGCAAAACCGACAACGTCCTCCGCACCGAACCCGTCACCGAGAAGTGGGAAGCATTCGGCTGGTACACCCAGCGCATCGACGGCAACAACATCGCCGCGCTGCTCGCAGCGTTCGACAACGCAGCCGCCCAGGCCGCCGCCGTCGGACGTCCCTCCGTGATCCTTTGCGACACGAAGGTGGGCCGCGGCGTCCCGCTGCTGGAGGAGCGCGAAAAGGCGCACTTCATGCGCATCGAAGAACACGAATGGAAGACGTGCCGCGAACAGCTGACCGCCGGCTACGAAGGAAAGGACGCCCTATGAGCGCCGCAGCTGTTTCCACGGGACCCGCACCGAAATTGAAGACGTCGGCAATGATCGCGTCCTTCGCCGACCCCGGCCAGAAAACTGCCTCCGCACCGTTCGGGCATGCGCTCGTCAAAGCCGCGCAGGAGAACGACAAGATTGTCGGCCTCACGGCGGACCTCGGCAAATACACCGACATGCACATCTTCGCCCAGGCGTACCCCGAACGGTTCTTCCAGATGGGCATGGCCGAACAGCTCCTCTTCGGCGCCGCCGCAGGCATGGCCGAAACCGGGCTCATCCCGTTCGCCTCCACCTACTCCGTGTTCGCCGCACGCCGCGCCTACGACTTCCTCTGCCTCGACAGCGCCGAACCCAACCTGAATGTCAACATCGTCGGCGGGCTCCCGGGCCTTACCACCGGCTACGGACCCAGCCATCAGGCCACCGAGGACATGGCCATCTTCCGCGGCATGCCCAACCTAACCATCGTGGACCCCTGCGACTCGATCGACATCGAACAGGCCGTCCCCCAACTCGCCGCCAGCGACGGACCCACCTACCTGCGCCTGCTCCGCGGCAACGTGCCCACGGTCCTGGACGAATACGACTACACCTTCGAGCTCGGCAAAGCCAAGGTTTTGCGCGGCGGCAACGACGTTGTCTTCATCTCCTCCGGGCTGATGACCATGCGCGCCCTGCAGGCAGCGAAAGCCCTCGCGGCACACAACGTGGACGTCGCCGTCGTCCACACACCCACCATCAAACCGTTCGACGCCGCCACCGTCCTGGCCGAAATCAACACCGACCGCCTCGCCGTGACGCTGGAAAACCACAGCGTGATCGGAGGCCTCTTCGAAACGGTTGCGTCCGCCATCGTCACCGCCGGACTTGGCAAACGCGTGGTGCCGTTGGCGCTGCCGGACCAGTTCCTCGACGCCGGCGCGCTCCCGACGCTCCACGACCGCTACGGACTCACGGTCCAGAAGATCGTGGCAAAAGTGCTCGCCGAGCTGAAGTAGAAGCGTTTCGCCGGAAGCGCGGGGCCGCACCAGCTGGCGCCGCGCTTCTGGCGTACCATCGACAGTTAACACATCGACTGTAAACAGTTGACCACTGACATTGAGGAAGTACCATGATGGCCGGAGCAACGCTGCTGGGACTGCAAAAGAAGAGCCTTCGCGAGCAGGCCCTCTCGGCACTGCGCGCCGCCATCACCAGCGGCGAGCTGGAACCGGGGCGGCATCTGGTGGAAACCGAGCTGTCGGAAATGCTCCAGATCAGCCGCGGCACGTTGCGGGAAGCGCTGCGCCAACTCGAACAGGAAGGCCTCCTCTCCCCCGGGCCCCGGGGCCGGCTTTCCGTCCGGCACCTGGATGAGAAGGAAATCCGCGACATCTACTCCGTCCGGGCAGCACTTGAATCCCTGGCGGCCCGCACCCTGTGCGAACTCCCGGACCGGGAGCACGTCATCACCTCGCTGCGGGCCGCCATCGAAGCCATGGCCGCCGCAGAGAAGGCCAGCCTGCAGGAACGCATCGAATCGGATCTGGAATTCCATCGGACCCTGTGCCGCCTGACCGGCAACGAAACCCTGCTGCATTCCTGGGAGTCGCTGGAAGGGTCCATCCGCATGTCCATCATGTTCGCGGGCCGGGACAAGGGTGTGAAGAACATGAGCGTGGACCGGCACTACGACATCGTCACCGCCATCGAGACAGGAGACGCCTCGCTGGCCCGGAACACAATCCGCGAGCACATGGACACCGCTGCCGCGAACCTTGTGGCGTAGGGCAGCGGACTTAGAACAGCCCGGGCAGCCTGCCGCTCGCGGCTGTGTATTTTCCGGGAGGGACCGTAGGAGACCGACGCCGTATACTCGGTGCCAGCCATGACCATCCTTCCGTCCTCCCCCGCCAGCGTCCGCATTGATGCGTGGCTGTGGGCGATCCGCGCCTACAAGACACGCTCTGCCGCCACCGCGTCGTGCCGGGCCGGGCACGTGCGGCTGAACGGAAGCCCGGCCAAAGCCTCGGCCACTCTGGTCACGGGCGACACCGTCACCGTGCGGATGTCCGGCTTCGAACGCACCCTCGAAGTCCGCCGCCTGATCGCCAAACGCGTCGGCGCAGAGGTGGCTTCGCACTGCTTCACCGACCACACGCCGCCAAGGCCGGTGGCGCCGGCACTGGGCCTCCCGCAGCGCGACCGTGGCGCGGGACGTCCCACCAAGAAGGACCGCCGCGAGATGGAACGGCTCAAGGGCCCCGCAACCTAGGCCCTCGAGGCCGGCAGCGTCGGTACGTGGAGACTGCTGCGAAACCCTTCATCAATGTTCCCGTCGGGTCAGAGTCCTGCTCCGCGACTGAGCTATCAGAATTGAAACTGTGAACAACATCGTCCTGACCTCCGTCCGACAGCCCGGCGAGGACACAGTCTCGGACCTTTACATCGTTGACGGCGTGGTGACCCGGATCAGTGCCGGCACCGGGATCCCGGGCGACGCCCGCGTGGTCAGCCTGGACGGGCGCTACGTCATTCCGGGGCTCTGGGACGAGCACGTCCACATGACCCAGTGGGCGCTGCATTCAAGCAGGCTGGACCTGTCCGCCGCCGCATCCGCGCGAGAGGCGGCGGCCGACGTCGGACTTTCTGTTCGCGACGCCGATCCTTCGGTCACCACGGTGGGGGTGGGCTTCCGCGACGCCCTGTGGGCGGACGTCCCCACCCTGGAAATGCTCGACGCCGCCACCGGCAGCCAGGCCACCGCCCTGATCAGCCACGACCTGCATTCTGTCTGGCTGAACAGCGCTGCCGCCCGGCGGTTTGGGGTGGAGGTTGACGCCGGCGGCCTGCTGCGGGAGGAACCTGCTTTTGCGCTGACCCGTGAGCTGGGCCAGCTTCCGGACTCAGTGGTGGACGGCTGGGTCCGCGATGCCGCAGAAGCAGCATCCGCCCGGGGCATTGTGGGCGTCGTTGATTTTGAAATGACCTGGAACCGTGACGTCTGGCTGCGCCGCTTTGCCGGTGGATTCAACAGCCTGAGGGTGGACGCCGGTGTCTACCCGGAGGACCTGGAGCGGGCCCGCCACGACGGCATGCGCACGGGCCTGGAGCTCGACGGCGGCAAGGGGCTCCTGCGCACCGGCCCGCTGAAGGTGCTCGTTGACGGTTCGCTGAACACCCGGACGGCGTTTTGTGTGGATCCCTACCCCGACGGCGGCTACGGGCTGCTGACTGTCAACGTTGATGACTTGTTGTCCCTGCTTAGCCGGGCGCGGGAGTACGGCTTTGTCCCGGCGGTCCATGCGATCGGGGATGGCGCCAACCAGGTGGCGCTGGATGCCTTCGAGCGAGCAGGGATCGGCGGCCGGATTGAACACGCGCAGTTTGTCCGGACGGAGGATTTGGCCCGCTTTGGGCGTCTGGGGGTTACGGCAAGCGTGCAGCCGGTGCATGCACTGGATGACCGCGACGCCGCGGAGGCCAACTGGGGCGGCCGCACGCAGCGGGCGTTTCCGCTGAGGTCGCTGCTCAACGCCGGAGCCACGTTGGCGCTGGGTTCGGACGCGCCGGTTGCGCCGCTGGATCCTTGGGCTGCGATGTCCGCGGCCAGCACCCGGTCCCGGCAGGACACCCGCGGGCCGTGGCATCCCCAGGAATGCATCAGCCGACGGCAGGCACTTGCCGCTTCAGCTAGGGGCCGGAGCCGGCTCCGGGCCGGGGACCCGGCGGACCTGGTGGTGCTCGACGCCGATCCGCTGGCCTCGCCGGACCCGGAATTCGCCGCCATGCCGGTTGCGGCAACGCTGGTGGCCGGCCGCTTCACGTACGACGGCGGCCTGGCTTAGTTCCGCACCTTGGCCTGCACGAGATTCGCGAACGGCAGCCGGCCATGCTCCGCAATAAAGGCTGCGTGATACGCGGCCTCGGCTTGGTTTACTTCTTCGGCGGGCACCTCTTTCCACGCCATGATGAGTTCATCCGTGTGGATCAGCTGCCAGATGAGGCGGCCGTCCCAATGCCCCGGCGGCCTGCCCCGCCCAAAATCCAGGAACTCCTTGATCTGATTCCGAAGGCCGCGGTTGCCCTTGCTTCCCGGCCCGGCTTTGCCAAGGTAGAGAATGTCGGCGCCGTCCACCCATTCCGCCCATATGGCGTCCGCCGGCAGAGTGGGATTCTTTTTCTTGAAGGTCCCGGCGGTGCTGATCTTCAGGAAGTGCGGCTCGAACTCATTCGGCCGAAGAACGGCGAACACCCCGGTGCCATGCGGAACCCTGATGATCTCAAGGCTGTCGAAGCTCCGGAAGCCGGCAAAGCCGTCGGACTTGAGCGTTTTCCTGTTCATCATCATGACGTTACCCGGCCAGGCGCCGGTCCGGAGCAAACTTGCACTGCGCACCCATACGCCCAAAAGCGTAGAGTGGGTTAAGACGCCTGTTTCTGGACGCCGTGCTGCTGAGGGAGAGATCGTGACGATTGACTGGGACGAAAAAAAGGCCCTGCTACAGGAACCAAACATCGCGGCGGTAACGCAGCTCTGCGATGAACTGATGGAAAAGAAGCCAGGGTCCGTCGTCCCCTACATCGACCCCGTGCACGACGAGGACGAATGCCGGATCGTCAGCCTCCACGTCAGTCCGGGCAAGGGCACCGAATCCGGCTTCGTCTCCCATTTCAACGACGACGAAGCCGCCCGCCGCGCCACCCAGATTTACGAACTTGCCGAGCTTGATCCGCGCTATGTGATGCCGTGGAACGCGTACCCGTGGGTGCGGGATCCGGAGCTTCCGTCGGCGCTGAACGTCCAGGAGAAGACTGACGGCCTGCGGCCCTTTCGGCAGTTCCTGAAGATCAACCGCCGTGTCTCCGCAGTCATCGCCCACGGCACGGACGCTTCCACGTTCCTCACCCTCTTCGAGAAGACCTACCATTCTTCCCTGAAGAACAGCGGCATCAAGATCTACAAGGCCAGCGCGCTCGGCGGGCGGGCCTTTGCTGTTTCCGAAGCAAAACAGGAGGATCTCCTCGCCAAAAGCGTGGACGTCTACAAGGACGCCATGCAGCGGGCAGGCATCCAGCACCTCTAACCAACGCACGACGGCGGCAGTCACCGCGGGTGCCTCAGCCTTCCAGCAGCCTCCGCCGGTGTTTCAGCTCCTTCACCCACGCCCTGGTGACCATGCCCGGGAACGGCGAGCCGCCGTCGTCGTTCTTCTCCGGACCTCCGAGCCCGGCGAACGCGGTACCTGCCTCCAGGTCGGCGATCAGCGGACCTGACACCTTCAGGGCGAGCTCCATCACCTGGGCTGCCGTGCGGTCACTCAGTCCCAGGTCCTTGGCCCAGCCAAGAAAGTGCCGGCGCGAGATCCCGCTCCGCTTCCCGTTCAGCGTCAGCGCAAGGGTCTTGTCCCCGTAGACCACGGTGGAGGGAATGTCGTAGACAGGGGCGATGGTCCACTCGCCATGCGGCTGCTGGACCATGGAAACGTTCTTGGCGTGCAGGTCGCCGTTGCCGCTCAGCCAGGCAAACGCCCCCTGGACCGCCAGGTTCCGGAGGGCCGGGAGCGGCGCCGAGCAGTAGTCGGCCAGAGCATGGCAGACCTGGCCATAAGGCACGTTGTACTTGTCCGCCGGGTAGAGCTTCAGGACCTGGGCCCCGTCCTCCACCGCCAGCCGCCGGACGTCGTCCGGCCCGCCGCCGGGGATGGGCACCCGGTCGAAGCGTTCCACCAATAGACCCGGCCGGCCCGCGATGTCCCGGATCAGCTGGACCCGGCTCAGCGGAATCCGCAACTTGGCCGCGTACCGGAACATCACCAGCTCGTTTTCCACCACATGCGGGAACTCGGGCGCGTTGAGTTTGAGGATGAAGCGTTTGCCCGCGCTGGCCACGGGCAGTGAGATCATCCCGGCAGAGAGTTTGTCCTGCACGCCCGCCAGCGCAACGGGGTCGATCAGGTCCGGATCACCCAGGAGGTGGTCGAAGTCCACCGGCAGCTTGGGGTCCAGCTGCACCGCGTGCTCGTCCAGGTCCAGCGGTTCTCCGTGCCCCACGATCTGCACATCGCCCACCGAGTTGCCGCCGGCCGCGATGAGCAGCGACAGGTCATCGTCCGCGCTGGTCTTGAGGGACCGCCGCAGGGCGTTGAGCCGGCGGCCCTCCGGCAGCAGCCCGGTGAAATAGGGCGGCGCTGCGCCCGCCGAGGACAGCACCGGTTCGGCGGTGAGCGGCAGGGAACTGGCGACGGCGGGTCCCCCGGACGCGAGGTACGCCGGCAGATAGCTGAACCGGGTGCCGCCGTCGTGCCGTTCGAGCCGGGCAGCCAGCACCCCGGCCTTGTAGATGTCGGCGACGCGGTGCTTCATGGGTTTGTTTCTTGAGCCTTGCCGTGGCCGGCAAGGGCGCGGGCGGCGCGGCTGGCCCGGGCGGCTAGCCGGAGTTCGAGTCCCAGGGTTTCCAGCACGGCGGTGAGTGAGTCCAGCTGGATGCTGGGCTTGCCCTGCTCGACGAAGCGGACAAAGCGCTCGGAGACTCCGGCCATGTAGGCGAGATCCTGCTGCGTGAGGCCTAAAGCTGCCCGGCGCGTCCGGACTTCACCTGCGAGCCGGTCCCCGAATGCATTCGCCATGGGCATCTCCAATAGGTACGATCGTGCCGTTCTAGCTGTGTTCTGATTCTAGACCGGCAACTCGCTCCAGCATAGAGAAAAATCGGAACGAACGTACCGTGCCTATAATCACGAGGGAACCTTCCCCTGACCGACGACGTGGACTTTACGGTGTCGGCGGAAGTGCCTGGTTTAGCGCCGTCGGATCCACCGCTGGCGCTTCCCCCGCCAGCCGCGGGGCCGGCGGAACCCAGCGGTCGAGGGTCGCCTCCAGGGCGGCGGGGTCGACGGGTTTGGTGAGGTAGTCGTCCATGCCGGCAGCGAGGCACCGCTCACGGTCTTCGTCCAGGGCGCCTGCAGTCATAGCAATGATGGGCAGATGCCCCGTCACCTCGCCCTTGCGGATGGTCCTGGTGGCCTCAAAACCGTCCATCACCGGCATGTGGCAGTCCATGAGCACGGCCGTGTAGGAGACGGCTGCAATGGCCGAGACGGCTTCCGCCCCGTCGGGCACAACGTCAACCAGGTAGCCCAGTCTTTTCACCATCTCCCGGGCAACGAGCTGGTTCACCTCGTTGTCCTCCACTACCAGTACGCGTCCCCGGGAAGGGATGCTCTGCTTCTCCGGCACACCACGGGCCGAAAGCCGTTCGGCCACCTGCGTTCCTCCCCTCAGCCGCAGAAGACGGTCGTAGAGTTCAGAACTGCGCACCGGTTTCATCAACCATTCACGGACACCCGCAGCTGCCAGCTCAGCCGGATCCATCTGCGGCGTTGACGTCAGCATAATCAGGGAGGTAGGAGCCAGAACTCCGTCGGCGCTGATGGCCCGCGCCAGCTCCAGCCCGTCCATCTCCGGCATGCACATATCCAGTACGACGACGTCGAAGGGCCGTCCGGCGAAGGCCGCATCCCGGCACCGGTCCAGGGCAGCGCGCGCATCGCCGACGGTGTCCGGGTCCATGTTCCACGTCCTGAGCTGGGACTCCAGCACCAGCCTGTTGGTCGCGTTGTCATCCACAACCAGGACCCTGACTCCGGTCAGCAGATCCGGGAAGCGGACCGCCGCCTCGTCGATGCCCCCGGCGTCCACCGCGGGCTGCAACGGGAGCACAATCCAGAAGGTGCTGCCCTCACCTGGAGCGCTGGTCAGCCCGATTTCCCCGCCCATCATTTCGGTCAGCCGCCGCGAGATCGCCAGCCCCAAACCGCTCCCGCCGTACCGGCGCGTGGTGGAGGAATCGGCCTGGGAAAAGGACTCGAACAGGCGCAGATGATCTTCTGGCTCAACTCCGATCCCGGTGTCACGGACTTCAAACCGCACCGCAGGCCCACGGGGATGAAGGTCAACGGGCTGCACGCGAACGGACACTTCCCCGGTCGGCGTGAACCTTACGGCGTTGGAGGCAAGATTGAGCAGGACCTGCCGGATGCGTCCGACGTCTCCGGACAGCCGCGCCGGCACCTCCGGGCGGCAGTAGGCGATGAGTTCCAGTCCTTTGGCGCGGGCGGACTCGCTCACCAGGCCCGCCACCTCCTCCACCAGAAGCCGCGGATCAAAGGCTGCGATGTCCAGATCGACCTTCCCGGCCTCCAGCTTGGACAGATCCAAGATGTCGTTGATCAGGGCCAGCAGCACCTCGCCCGCGCCCCTCACCCCTTCGGCATACCGGCGCTGCGTCTCATCCAGCGGGGTCTCCAGCAACAAAGCGGTCAGGCCGATGACGCCGTTCATCGGTGTCCGGATCTCATGGCTCATCGTCGCCAGGAATTCGGACTTCAACCGGCTCGATTCAAGCGCCGCCTCCCGCGCAGCCAGGAGCTCTGCCGCTGCGAGCCGTTGTCCGGTGACGTCGCGGACAATCTGCGCCATCCCGCGCACGCCCCCGCCTTCGGCCCGGATGGGTGAAATAGTCACGGAAACGGGGACCGTCGTCCCGTCTTTGCGCACGCGCTCCGCCTCGAAACTCCGCGCTACACCGCGCTCCCGGACATCAGCGTGCAACGCCTCCTCGCTCAGGCGGAGATGATCCGGAATCAGGAACTGGACGTCCCGGCCTGCCACCTCGTCCGCACCATACCCGTACAGCCGTTCGGCGCCCTGATTCCAGCTGGTGATCACACCCTCCGGGGTGATGCCGATGATCGCGTCGACAGAGGAACTAACGATCGCGCCGAGACCCTCCAGCTCTGCGATGGCGTCACGGGCCCGGTCCTGTGCACGCCGGCGGGCCGTGATATCACGGAAGCTCCAGACCCGGCCGACAATGTCATCCCCCACCCGTTGGGGCCGGGAGTAGCGCTCAAACGTCCGGCCATCACGGAATTCCAGCACATCCAGGCTCTCCGCTCCCGGATCGGCATACAGCTCTTGGACCTTGCGCATGAAGCTGCCCGGATCGGAGAGCTGGTCCAGGACGAAACCGATCAGTTTGCCGTCGTCATGGGAATCCAGCAGATCCGCCGGGATGCCCCACAACGCGGCGAACCGTTCATTGGAACCGGCAATCCTCCCGTCGGCAGTCACCACCAGGATGCCGTCGGCGGTGGATTCCAGGGTGGCGCCGAGCAGCGAAAGGGCATCCCGCAGCTCGCTGTCGGTGCGGCGGCGTTCGCTCACGTCCCGGACGGAGGCGACGATGTCCGCGCCCGGACCGTCCCCGAGAGCGGCGGCGCTGATTTCGATGGGGAACTCGGTCCCGTCGCGGTGCACGCCGAACAGGCCCAGGCCGGTCCCCATCCGGAGTATCCGCTGCCCGGAGGCGAAATCATCACTGGTGCCGGCAAACTGGCCTTCGAACTGCTGGGGCAGGAGCATCCCGTAATGCCTGTCCAGCAACTCGTCCCGCCGGTAACCAAAGAGCTGTTCCGTCTGGTTATTGACGAAGACAATAGAACCGTCCGCACCGACCCTTAGCAGTGCATCCGGCGCCGCCTAGACCAGCTCCTGGTAGAAATCCGCATGATCGTTTCCCTTGACTGCCTGTTCCATTTCAGCCCCCAACAAACGTCGACGGCCTTCGCCGCCGCGCACCCGGTCGGCCGGACGGGCCTCCCCACACACAGCTTATCCGCCAGCCCCGGATGCGCCCTAGAGGCTGGACAGCGACGTCGCTCCCGCGGCCCCTGATCCTGGAGTCAGCCTGCGCCGTGAAACCCCGTCCCGTGCCCGATTGACAGCCCGTGTGACCCGTGCCATATTTTAAGCATGAACCTGTCAGACAGCCGGATAGCAGGACAGCCTGCGGAATCCCCCGGCGAGCAGTCCCTCCGAGCCCAGCCCTTGGCCCGGCTCAGCGCTGCCGAAGCGGTGTTCAACGCCATCCGCGCCGACATCGAGTCCGGCAGGGCGGCCGTGGGCGGCAAGCTCAGCTCCGAAGCCACCCTCGCCCAGCAGTACGGGGTCAGCCGCTCCGTCATCCGCGAGGCCCTCCGTTCCTGCACCGCCCTGGGCCTCACCGTCACCAAAACCGGCAAGGGCACCTTCGTGGTGGCCGACAAGGTGGCCAATGACCTAACGCTGGGCCAATACTCCGCCCGGGACCTCACCGAAGCCCGGCCGCACATCGAGGTACCCGCCGCCGGACTCGCCGCCCAGCGCCGCACCGACGAACAGCTGGAAACGCTCCGGCACATCGTGGACGCCATGACCGCGGAAACAGACCCCGAATCCTGGGTTTCCCTGGACTCCAGCTTCCACGCCGCCATCGCCCGCGCCAGCCGCAACAGGGTGTTCGCCAGCGTGGTCGGGGACATCCGGGGCGCCCTGGCGCACCAGTCCGAAACGCTCAACATGGTAGCGGACCGCCAGCACGCCTCGGACGTGGAACACCAGCGGATCCTCGCCGCCATCGAGGCCGGCTCCGCGGACGAAGCCAGCGCCGCCATGGCCGCGCACCTGCACGCCGTGGGCGTCGCGCTCGATTCCATCCTCAACCAGTAACCGCCACCCAAGGACCCCATGCCAGCCCCTGCCATTCCCGCTGCCCTGCCGGCTCCCTTCGACGCAATGGACGGCCAGTTATCCAGCGGTCTCCCGCAGCACGCCGCCCTGGCCGTGGCCACCCGCGACCGCCTGGTGGAGAGCATCCACTACGGCTCGGTCATCGCCACCGCGCCGGACGGCTCCACCCTGGCAGCGGCCGGCGATCCGCTGGCCCCCTTCTACCCGCGCTCCTCGCTCAAGCCGCTGCAGGCCGTGGCCCTGGTCCGTGCCGGCCTGGACCTCCCGGCCGGCCTCCTGGCGCTGACCGCGGCCAGCCACTCCGGCGCCGCCAGGCACCGCGACGGGGCCCTGCGCATCCTTGAACTCCACGGCCTGGCCCCCAGCGACCTGGAGAACAGCACCGACCTCCCGTACGGCGCCACCGAGCGCGAGGAATGGCTGCGTTCCGGCGGGCACGCCACCCGGCTCACGCAGAACTGCTCCGGCAAGCACGCCGCCATGGCCGCCACCTGCGTCATCAACGGCTGGCCGGTCAAGGGCTACCTGGACCCGTCCCATCCGCTGCAGCAGCTGATCGCCAGCACCGTCGCCGAGCTGACCGGCGAGGCGCCGCTGGCCCTCAGCACGGACGGCTGCGGCACCCCGCTCTTCGCCCTGACCCTCCGGGGCATGGCCCGCGCGTTCGGGCGCATCGCCGCCGCCAGCAACAGCGCCGCCGGCAACACCGCCAACAGCACCTCCGACGGCGGCGGGCACGCGCCACTGACCGCGGAAGCCGCCGTCGGCCTGGCCATGCAGCAGCACCCCGACATGGTGGCCGGTGAGCGCCGGGACGTCACCGAACTGATGCGCCTGTCCCCCGGCATAGTGGCGAAGGACGGCTTTGAAGGCGTGCAGCTGGTGGGCCTGCCGGACGGCCGCGCCATCGCGGTAAAGATCTCCGACGGCGGCGACCGCGCCAGGATGCCCGTCACCGTCCGCATGCTGGAGGCGCTCGGCGTGGACACCGCGCCGCTCGCAGGGATCGGCACCGCGCCCGTCCTGGGAGGCGGCCATCGGGTCGGCCTGCTGCAGGCCACCGATTTCCTGTCCACGCCCGTCAACGAAGCCCTGTGAGGACCCCCATGACCACTGCCAACAAGGCCACCACGTCAGCCGCCGGCACCAACGCGGCCGGCACCTCGGCCGCAACCCGCTCCGAGCATGACCTGCTGGGCGACCGTGACCTCCCCGCCGCAGCCTACTGGGGTGTCCACACGCTCCGCGCCGTGGAAAACTTCCCCATCACCGGGCAGCCGCTGTCCTCCAACATGCACCTGGTCCGGGGACTGGCCGCCGTGAAGCTTGCCGCCGCCCGCACCAACCGCGAACTGGGACTGCTGGACGCCGAACGCGGCCAGGCGATCGAGCAGGCGTGCACCGACGTGATGAACGGCCAGCTCAGCGACCAGTTTGTGGTGGACGTGATCCAGGGCGGCGCCGGGACGTCGTCGAACATGAACGCGAACGAGGTCATCGCCAACCGCGCCCTCGAAATCCTCGGCCACCCCAAAGGCGAATACGCCCGCCTGCACCCCAACGACCACGTCAACCTCAGCCAGTCCACCAACGACGTCTACCCCACCGCCGTGAAACTGGGCACCATCTTCGCCGGCCGGGAACTGCTGGACGCACTGGCCGAACTCGAAGAGGCCTTCGCCGCCAAAGCACTGGAATTCCGCACCGTGGTGAAGATGGGCCGCACCCAGCTGCAGGACGCCGTCCCCATGACGCTGGGCCAGGAGTTCGGCACCTACGCCATCACCATCGGCGAGGACCGGCTGCGCCTGGCCGAGGCGGAGCTGCTCATCCACGAAATCAACCTCGGCGCCACCGCCATCGGCACTGGCCTGAACGCCCCCGCCGGCTATGCCGAGGCAGCCTGCCGGCACCTGGCCGAGGTCACCGGCCTCCCCCTGGTCACCGCCGTCGACCTCATCGAAGCCACCCAGGACGTGGGCGCCTTCGTGCACCTCTCCGGCGTGCTCAAGCGCGTGGCCGTGAAACTCTCCAAGATCTGCAACGACCTCCGCCTGCTCTCCTCCGGCCCGCGCGCCGGCTTCGGCGAGATCAATTTGCCGGCCGTCCAGTCCGGCTCCTCCATCATGCCCGGCAAGATCAACCCGGTAATCCCCGAAGTGGTCAGCCAGGTGGCCTACGAGGTCATCGGCAACGACGTCACCATCACCATGGCCGCCGAAGCCGGGCAGCTCCAACTCAACGCCTTCGAACCCATCATCGTCCACAGCCTCCACAAGAGCATCTCCCACCTGGAAGCCGCCTGCCGCACCCTCACGGCACGCTGCGTCCGGGACATCACCGCCAACACCGAACACCTCCGCATCACCGTGGAACAGTCAATCGGCCTGGTCACAGCCCTCAACCCCCACCTCGGCTACACCACCGCCACCGCCATCGCCCAGGAGGCTCTCGCCACCGGCAAGGGTGTGGCCGAACTCGTGCTCGAGCATGGCCTGCTAACCGCCGCCCAGCTCCAGGAACTCCTCAGTCCTGAGCGCCTGGCGAATCTCAGCAAATAGTCCCTACCCGCCCGCCCAACCACCCCCAAAGGACACCGCATGACAACTCCCCAACAGGACACTGCCCAAAAGCAGGTCGTCACGGACCACACGGTGCCGCCCCAGGCGCACGCCTCTGAATCGGCCCTGCACGCGGAGGACAAGGGTTACCACAAGAACCTCAAACCGCGGCAGATCCAGATGATCGCCATCGGCGGCGCGATCGGCACCGGCCTGTTCCTCGGCGCCGGCGGCCGCCTCAACGCCGCCGGCCCCTCGCTGGTCATCGCCTACGCCGTCTGCGGTTTCTTCGCGTTCCTCATCCTGCGGGCCCTCGGCGAACTGGTCCTGCACCGCCCCTCATCAGGCTCGTTCGTCTCCTACGCCCGCGAATTCTTCGGCGAGAAAGCCGCGTTCGTCTCCGGCTGGTTCTACTGGATCAACTGGGCCACCACCACCATCGTGGACATCACCGCCGCCGCACTCTACATGAACTTCTTCGGCAACTACATCCCCTGGATGGCCGAAGTACCGCAGTGGGCCTGGGCCCTCATCGCCCTGCTGGTGGTGCTCTGCCTGAACCTCGTCTCCGTAAAGGTGTTCGGCGAGATGGAATTCTGGTTCGCCCTGATCAAGGTCGCCGCACTGGTGGTCTTCCTCGTGGTGGGCACCTACTTCGTCATCTTCGGCACCCCCGTGGACGGCCAGCAGGTGGGCCTCAGCCTCCTCTCGGACAACGGCGGTATCTTCCCCAACGGCCTGCTCCCCATGATCATCCTGATGCAAGGCGTCCTGTTCGCCTACGCCTCCATTGAACTCGTCGGCACCGCCGCCGGCGAAACCGAAAACCCGGAAAAGATCATGCCCAAGGCCATCAACTCCGTAGTCTTCCGGATCGCGGTCTTCTACGTCGGCTCCGTCATCCTGCTCGCCCTCCTGCTGCCCTACACCTCCTACGAAAAGGGCGTCAGCCCGTTCGTGACATTCTTCGGCTCCATCGGCATCCAGGGCGTGGACGTCATCATGAACCTGGTGGTCCTCACCGCCGCGCTCTCCTCCCTCAACGCCGGCCTATACTCCACCGGCCGCATACTCCGGTCCATGTCCGTGAACGGCTCCGCCCCGAAATTCGCGGGCCGCATGAACAAAGCCGGCGTCCCCTACGGCGGCATCGCCATCACCGCCGGCGTGTCCCTCCTCGGCGTCCCGCTGAACTACCTCGTCCCCGCACAGGCCTTCGAAATCGTGCTGAACGTCGCGTCCGTGGGCATCGTCATGACCTGGGCAACCATTGTGCTCTGCCAGATCCAGCTCCAACGCTGGGCGAACAAAGGCTGGCTCAAACGCCCCTCCTTCCGGATGTTCGGCGCCCCGTACACCGGCTACCTCTCACTGCTCTTCCTCGTCAGCGTCCTGGTGATGGTCTTCATCGACTCACCCCTCACCATGCTCGTCACCGCCATCGCCTCCGCACTCATGGTCGTCGGCTGGTACGCCTGCCGCCAACGAATCCGTGAGATCGCCGAAACCCGCGAAGGCTTCACCGGCACCGCCCCCGTCATCGCCAACCCGCCCGCGGAGACCTTCAAGAAGTAACGCCCTGCCGGCCAGCTGGCCGTGACGTCCGACGGCGGCACCTGGGTTCTGTTTCCACGGAACCCGGGTGCCGCCGCCGTCGTCACTTCCGCAGTCCTCTTGACGCCTGACAGGCGCAGGTCTAACGTCGGCCGCATCCTGCTGTTTCAACGTCGAACCCAGTTAAGGAGCATCAGTATCATGCCGGAATTCATGGACGTTCATCGCAACATGGTCGGAATCACCCAGGAAGCTTTGCAAGCAGCCCACGACGCCGATCTCGCCATTCAAAGCGACGAGAGCGTTGACTTCAAATCTGCCTGGGCAGATCCCGAGTCAGGTTTGGTTTACTGCCTGTCCGAGGCCCCCTCAGAGGAAGCTGTACGGCGTATCCACGAGCGCGCGGGCCACCCCGCCGACGAGGTCCACCCCGTTCCGATCAAGGTCTGATCAGGCAGCAGAGTACGACGGCGGCACCTGGGTTCTGTGGACACGGAACCCAGGTGCCGCCGTCGTACTTTTTGTAATGCAACGCTCCCGCAACCCTTCGCCGAGGGCTGATCGCCTATGCTCAGCAGAGCGCCTCACAGCGCCTTTTGCAGTTCGACGACGAAGCTCAATGACCCGTTCAATGACGAACCACCCGGGAGACACGGCATGACCAACTGGCGCATCAGGGATTTCCATTCAGCAGACCTGGACGGGATCCTGCACCTCTGGGAGTCGCTCAAGGCCACTGATGTGGAGCCCGTCTATGCCCTCTCCGAGGTGCTGGCATCCTGCGAGAAAGACCACGCGGTGGTGGCGGTGCAGGGCGATCAGGTGGTGGGCGCCGCCGTCGGACGCGCCGCGCATGACCAGGGCTGGATCGTCTTCCTGGCCACTCTCCCTGAATATCGCGGGCGCGGGATCGGCACGTCACTGCTCGCCGCCGTCGAAAACCGCATGGCCCCGCATGGGCTCAACAAGCTCTCCGCGCTGATGCCGGAAGCGGAGACCCGGGTGGAGGCGTTCCTCAGCCGCGGCTTCGCGCTCAAGAAGAACCTGCGTTATTTCGAGCGGACCATCCCCGTCCAGCGTCAGGAGCTCGGCGCGTTGGGCCAGTTGGGCGGCCGGATCCTAGCCCGGGACTTGTGGGAGAACGTGGCCGGCATGCGCAAGGAAAAGGAACTCCTGGAGCGCCGGCTGGTCCTGCCCCTCGCGGAGGCCGACCTCGCCGATGAATACGGTGTGGTGCCGCCGCGTGCCGTGGTGCTGTTCGGTCCTCCCGGCACCGGCAAGACCACGTTTGCGAAGGCCATCGCGTCCCGGCTCGAGTGGCCGTTCGTGGAGGTTTTCCCGTCCCGTCTGGCCTCAGATCCCAAGGGCCTCGCCGGCGCCCTGCGCGAAACATTCCTCGAGATCGCGGAGCTGGAGCACTGCGTGGTGTTCATCGACGAGGTGGAAGAGATCGCCTCCCAGCGCTCGGGTGAACCGCCGTCGCCCCTGCAGGGCGTCACCAACGAGCTCCTGAAGATCATCCCGGCGTTCCGCGAACAGCCCGGCCGCCTGCTGGTTTGCGCCACGAACTTCATCCGCGCGCTGGACACCGCCTTCCTGCGCCACGGCCGGTTCGACTACGTCATCCCCATCGGCCTCCCGGACCGCCAGGCCCGCGAAGCCATGTGGCAGCGCTTCATCCCGGCCGCCGTGGTGGACGATGTGGATGTGGAGCTCCTGGTGGAACGGACCGAGGGCTTCTCCCCAGCGGACATTGAGTACGCCGCCCGCAGCGCCTCCCAGCGCGCGCTGGAAAAGGCAGTGTACGACGACGGCGGCGCGGCTTCCGCGGGCAGCGTTTCAGTCCGCGAGGCGGTCCGGAAGGGGCCTTGCACCGAGGACTACCTCGACGCGATCGGCGATACCCGGACCACCGTGAGCCAGAAGGTCCACGAGCAGTTCCTCGAGGACATCGACGCACTGGGGCGGGTCTAGACCCAATGCCATTTACTTTGTGATTTTGGGTGTTTTTTTGAGTGGCCAGTTGGACATGATGTCAGCGGAGTTTTCCACATAGGGACTCACCCGCGCGGTCTTTGTCAGACCCTGCTGGGATGCTTTGAGTATGGGTAGCAGAGCAGCTGTGGCGACGGCGGAGGCCCTTTCGACGTCTTTCGCAGGGCTGGCTGTTGTGATCAGTGAAGCTGCCGAAGCCTCCGGTCCCTGGGAGGCTGATCCGTTGCGCCGGGTGGTGGGTGGTTTCCTGGACGGGCTGGCCGAGATCTCGCGGTTGGACGCGAAAAGTGCCGCCCTGAAGGCCTGGCTGGCTGCCGGTTACGGCGCCGCTGCCGAGGCCCTGGCGGGTCCGGCCGAGTCGCCGCAGGACCACACAGGTCAGGAGATGGCTGTCGTCGCTGAGGTCGCTTGCGCCCTGACGGTGAGTGAACGCAGTGCCGGTGCCCTGCTCGCCGAATCCCACGTACTGACCACGGCCTTGCCGCTGACGTTCGCGGCATTGCAGGCCGGGACGATTTCGTGGCAGCACGCCCGGATCATGGTCGACGAAACCACCAACCTTGACCTCACCGGGGCGCAGGCGTTGGAGGCACATTTCCTGGACCCCTTCGTCGTGAATCCGGCACGTGGCCGCGCCGGTGAGCTCATCCCCGGCCGGTTCCGGCACAAAGCCCGGACCTGGCGGGAGCGGCACCACCCGGTCAGCATCGAAAAGCGCCATACCAGGTGTGCCGCGGACCGACGGGTGGAGTATGCCCCGGACCGGGACGGTATGGCCTGGCTCTCCGCCTACCTGCCCGCGGATCAGTCCGCGGGGATCTGGGACCGTACCACCACCGCCGCCCGCGCCCTCCAAGGCCCCCATGAGGACCGGACCCTCACTCAGCTCCGCGCCGACACCGTTGCCACCTGGCTCCTCGGCGTAAACGCGGACTGCATCAGCGGCGGATCAAGCGGCATCACCGGCGGAACCGATCTCAGCTCTGGCCGGGAATCCGTCGGCGTGGGTGGCGGTATTCCCTCACCGCGGGCGCAGGTGCTGATCACGGTCCCGGTCATGGCGCTGCTCGGCCTCACCGATGAATCGGCCATGCTCGACGGATACGGGCCGACCCCGCCATCCATGGCCCGCCACCTGATCGCCGACGGTGCCGAATCCTTCCACCGCGTCCTGATCGATCCCCGCGACGGAGCACCGCTCGAGATCGGCCGGACCAGCTACCGGCTCACCAAAGCCCAACGCCAATGGCTACGACTACGCGACGGAAAATGCCCCTTCCCAGGCTGCAGCAACCACTCCCTCGACACCGAAGCGGACCACCTCCTCGCCTGGGCCCACGGCGGCACCACCGGCATCCCAAATCTCGGCCAACCCTGCCACAACACCACAGACTCAGACACACCACAGCCTGGAAACCCACCGCCGCCACAAAGAACGAACCACCCGGCTGGACATCACCCACCGGACGGCACTACGCGAGCGAACACCCCGACTGGGAACCACCGACCTGGCCACCTGAGATCCTTGAAGTGCTGGGCCACCAAGAACCTGACTCTCCACTATCTGACGACACCCCGCCCGAAGGTCTGCTCCCTGCAGATCGCTCGCCTGCGTGGGCCCAGCTGGGGTCAGCCCTCCAGGAACCGGAACCCTCTCCGGTATGGAGCCGGCCACGGCCCTGGCGGTAATCTTTGACCGGTGTCCGCAAACCCCCTCCGGCATGCCATGGCCCGCATGGGCGGCCGGGATCCGCATGAGAAGCACCGGGCCGCCACCCCGCTGGAACTCTTTTTCGACCTGACCTTTGTCATCGCCTTCGGGGTGGCCGGCAGCCGGTTCGCCACCAGATTGCGGAGGCCCACTTCGGCGCCGGGCTGCTCGGATTCTCCTTCGCGATGTTCGCCGTGATCTGGGCATGGATCAATTTCACGTGGTTCGCCAGCGCCTACGACACCGACGACTGGGTATTCCGGCTGGTCACCATGGTCCAGCTTCTCGGGGTGCTGATCCTGGCCATGGGCATTGAGACGATGTTCCACTCGCTCGTGGAGGGCGATCATGTGGACAACGCCGTGATGGTGGGCGGCTACGTGATCATGCGCCTGGCCTTGGTCTTCCAGTGGCTGCGCGCGGCACGGCAAGATCCGGCACGCCGGCGGACCTGCCAGCGGTACGCCACGTATCTTGGCGTGGTGCAGCTCGGCTGGATCGCGGTGCTCATCATTGAGGCGGACATCCTGACCACGTTCCTCGTGGCTGCGCCCCTGTTCATCCTGGAAATGGCCACACCCTACGCCGCGGAGCGCAGCATGCGGACCCCGTGGCACGCGCACCACATAGCCGAGCGCTACGGGCTACTCGCCATCATCGCCCTTGGCGAATGACTGATCGGGGCGATCGAAACCCTACGCGCCATTGTGGCCCACCATGGCTGGAGCGTCGACCCGGCGATGGTGGGATTCGGCGGAACGGCCCTCGCGTTCAGCATGTGGTGGATCTACTTCATCCTGCCCGCCGGCCCGGCCCTACATCTCCAGCGCCACCGGTCATTCTTCTTCGGCTACGCGCACATGCCCATCTTCGCTGCCATCGCCGCAACTGGCGCCGGGTTGCACGTGGCGGCCTACTATGTCGACCATGAGGCCCACATCAGCGCCGCCGTGGCCGTGGCCAGCATCGCGGTCCCCGTGGCGCTGTTCAAAGTCTCCCTGACCTGGCTCTTCAGCGTCATGATCTGCGTGGACCGGACCGTCATTGCCGTGGCGGCCGGCGTCGTGGCCGCGCTGGCGGGCAGCGTGGGACTTGCCACCGCCGGGGTTTCGGTGCCGATCTGCCTGCTGGTGGTTGTGCTGGCGCTGGGCGTGTCGATTGTCATTGATGAGAAGCGTGGAACCGAACGAATGAACGCCGCCCTGGAGCAGATGAAAGCAGGAGCCTAAGAGGCTCCGTCCGGCCGGCTGTCCGCCGCTTCCGGGGCCTGGACAGGCTCAGCGACGGGAGCGTCTTCGTAGGAGAGGTTCTCGTAGTCCGTGTCGTCTTCGTCGTCGAGCCTGTCGTCCAACTCCTTCAGCAGCCAGGGATTAACCCGTGCAAGGATCTTGCGGACTTCCTCGACGTCGACGGCGGCATACAGCACCGGACGGGCATCCCGGTACTTGGTGACCGGCGCTTTCTCCGGCCACTTCGCGGCCAGAGCCCTGACGCGTTCGGGCAGGGAATTGTGGGCATTGTCCGCGATCTTTACGAGGGCCGCGTCGTGGTCCTCGGCAATGAAATGCATCCCGGCCTGATAGTCATCGGGATTGTCGTGCAGCCTGTTGGTGACGCGTTCAATGATGTCCGCTGCCCGCTCGGAAACGCCCATATCCAGCAGTGCCTGCCGCGTGATGGGAGTGTCCTCGGCAATGTCATGAAGGTAACCGGCAATCCGGATATCGTCGTCGAAATCTGCCAGGGCATCACCTACCGCAATCACATGGTCACGGTAGGGCCGCTTGAGCTTGTCCTTCTGCCGATTGTGGGCCACCTCGGCCAGGACCTTCGCGGTCTCGACAGTGAATCGCGGTTGAGGGATTTGTGCTTCAGTGAATTCGGGTGCCGACATAGCTCCAGCCTACGCGTAGGGCAGCAAGTGGCCTCACGTCGGCGGGGCCGCAAGCCTCCGTTCGCGCGCTGCCTAGGGGCCGGTCCAGACCCACGGTTCCCGCGGGAGGTCCGCCGGGCGGAACTCCGGGAGTGCGTTTTCCAGCGTCCCGGCCGGCAGCCCCAGGGACTGCAGGATGAGGTTCCGCACGTCAGCGGCGGAAACGCCGGTACGGGCGAGATCGGCCAGCGTCACGGCGCCGTCGCGCTTGGCCAGCCGGGCGCCGTCGGAATTCACCACCATCGGCACATGCGTATATTCCGGGACAGGAATATTCAACAGCCACGCAAGATATGCCTGCCTGGGCGTGGACGGCAGCAGGTCATCGCCCCGCACAACCTGGTCGATGCCCTGCGCGGCGTCGTCCACCACGACGGCCAGGTTGTAGGCGGTCACGCCGTCGTTGCGGCGGAGGACAAAATCGTCCACCACGCCGATGAAATCACCGTGCAGCACATCCCGCACTGTGTACTCCGCTACCTCGGCGCGGAGCCGAATGGCAGCTGGCCGGGTGGAGCGTTTGAACTCCAGCTCGGCAGGATCGAGGTCCCGGCACGTGCCCGGATAGGCGCCCTGCGGCGCGTGCGGCGCGGACGGCGCCTCCTGGATTTCGCGGCGCGTGCAGAAGCATTCGTAGGTAAGGCCTGCGGCAGCCAGCCGCCCGATAGCTTCGGCGTAGACGGCGCCGCGGTCCGTCTGGCGCACGACGGCGCCGTCCCACGTCAGGCCCACGGCCTCCAGATCGCGGAGCTGCTCCGCCTCCGCGCCGGCCCGCGCCCGGTCAAGGTCCTCGACGCGCAGCAGGAAGTCGCGGCCGGAGGACCGGGCGAACAGCCAGGCAAGCATCGCGGTGCGGAGGTTTCCTACATGCAGTTCACCGGAAGGGCTGGGGGCAAAGCGGCCGGCAGGGGTCATGGACCAACCCTAGTCCGGGGCAGCACAAGAGCCCCTCAGCTACCGATGACTTCGGGGATCCGACGTCGGTGGCTCAGGGGCTCTTGCCGTGTGTGCAGAATGACCGTGGTGTGAACAAGTGTCAATCAGCGGCGTCCTCCTTGCGGGAGGCGGTGTCCAGTTGCCGGGTGGTGTGCCGGGTTCCTGTAGCCTGCGGGATTCGGCGGTAGCCTCAGCCCTTGTTGCCACAATTTGAGCAGACGCCATACAGTTGGCACAACTAGCAAGCATTTCGTTGGTCAGTCTGACCAATAGGGACCACAAGCTCCGACAGGAACTGATCAGATTGCAGCAATTGGACGCCACGGACAAGCGCATCATCAATGCCCTGGACGAGGACCCGCGCGCCCCCATCATGGTGCTGGCCCAGCGGCTGGGCCTGGCGCGCGGGACCGTCCAGTCGCGCCTGGAGCGGATGACGGCGTCGGGCGCTCTCCGTCCCAACAGCAGCCGGGTGCTCCCCTCCGCCCTGGGCAGGGGTGTGGCCGCGGCCGTCAGCGCCGAACTGGACCAGAGCCACCTCAACGAAGCCATCGCGGCCCTGCGAGAAATCCCCGAGGTCCTCGAATGCCATGCCCCTGCCGGCGACACCGACCTGCTGATCCGCGTGGTGGCCACCAGCCCGGACGACCTCTACCGCGTGTCCGAGGAGATCCGGCTCTGCCCCGGCATTGTCCGGACGTCCACCAGCATGTTCCTGCGGGAAGTCATCCCGTACCGGACCACCGGACTGTTGCAGGACTGAGCTCCGTCTCTCCGGGCCCGCACTCGACCCCGCACGGGGAGCTCTCCCCATCGCACTCGAAGCTGCTGAAGTCCGCAACGGCCGGGCTGGAGTCGGCCTCCAAGTCGGTGCTCGCCAACGCCGACGAGCAGGAGAAGGCCAGCGACGGGGCCGGCTCAGGCGGTGGCTCCGGGAGTAGTGGCAGCGGTTCCGGGAACGGCGTTGCACAGGACCTGACGGACCGGCCGAACGGCATGACCCCCGAAGAACGCCAGGAGTACCTCGGCAGCGAGGAATTCAGGCACTGGGCGCTTGAAAACCCCGAGGCTGCAAAGGCCGCCATGGATGCTGCCGCCGATTCTGGGCTGATCGACAAAAGCTCCGAGGAAGACGCGGATTTCCTCAGCGACTACTGGAACAACCAGGCAATGCTGGACATAGGCATCGACCCCGCCAGCTGGGACACCTCCAAAGGCACCGAACACAACTGGGAGACCATCAAGAAGGTCTACGACTTCTACGGCCAGGCGTACCTCTCCAACCCGGACCTGCAGTGGGCCGGCACGGCCAACATCAACACCAGGGACTCGGGAAAGATCAAGCTCACCATCGTTGCTCCGAGCGGCGAGATCAGTGGGGAAACGGACCGCATCCGATTGAACACCACGAACAAGCGGCCGGACTTCAGCGAGGTCACCTACTTCCTCACCGCTGGCTCTCCTGACGAGTATTTTGAGCTCATCCGGGACGGTGTGGCGCGGTACGGGATCGACGCCGACTCCGCCGAACGCTGGATCGCCGGTGCCCAGCTGGACCCGGAACGAAAGACCGATTTCTCCATCACCTCCGGCACCTCCACAGGCCTGGACGTGAACTACGACCTCCGGTACGACGGCGGCAAGGACACCCAGGTGATCATCGTCCACGTCCGCCCCACGGACTGAGGCAACGCAGGACGGACGCATCTCAAGGGCGCAAGCGCTACAGCGGCGGGCCCGCATTGGACTTGATGTTCTTCATCACCAGCGTGGACGTCAGCCGCTCAACCCCGGGCAGTGACGTGAGTTCGGCGTCGTAGAAGCGCTGGTAGCCGGGCAGGTCCTCGGCGATGACCTTCAACAGGTAGTCCGGGGAGCCGAACAGCCGCTGTGCCTCCACGATGTTGGGATTGTCCGCCACCCGGTTCTCGAAGATCTCCATGGTGGAGCGGTCCACCTGGCGCAAAGTCACAAAGACAATGGCCTCGAAACCCAGCCCGACGGCGGCCGGATCGATGTCCGCCTTGTAGCCGCGGATCACGCCCGATGCCTCCAGATCCCGGAGCCTCCGGTGGCATGGCGCCACCGTGAGCCCGACCTTCGCGGCCAGCGCCGTGGCGGTCATCCGGCCATCTTCTTTGAGGTGGCGCAAAATGTTTCTGTCAATGTGGTCAATCACGCAAATATCTTACCAATTCGGACTCAACCTGGGCGAAAAGGGTAAGCACTTATGGCCCGAAACTTCATAAGGTTTGTCCTATACCCATCGGACAGGAGCCCGCCATGAATCCCCAGTTGTTTTTCGCCTTTGTGCTGGTGGCTGTCGCCCTCGCCTGCACCCCCGGCGTGGACTGGGCGTACTCCATCACGGCCGGTCTGCGGCAGCGCAGCTTCGTCCCGGCCGTGGCCGGACTCTGCGGCGGCTACCTGCTGCACACACTGCTGATGGTGGCAGGCCTCGCGGCCCTGCTGTCCGGCCTGCCCGGCGTCCTGGGCTGGCTGACCGTGGCCGGCGCGGGCTACCTGCTGTGGCTGGGCATCAGCACCCTCCGCTCCTGGCGCGGGGCCTCCTTCAGTGCGGCAGACGCCGTCGGGAAGCCCGCCAACCAGCTCCGCACATTCCTTCAGGGCATGGGAACCAGCGGCATCAACCCCAAGGGGCTGCTGTTCTATGTGGCGCTGGTGCCGCAGTTCGTCAGCCCGGAGGCTTCCCTCCCGGTCCCCGTCCAGTCCGGCCTGCTGGGCCTGACGTTTGTCCTGCTGGCCGGGGCCGTCTACACCTGCGTGGCGCTGCTGGCCCGCAAACTCCTGCAGTCACGGCCCGGCGCCGCACGGACAGTCACCCTGGCCAGCGGCATCATCATGGTTGCCCTCGGCGTGGCGCTCCTCTCCGAGCAGCTGGTTCCGCTGGTTGCAAGGCTCACGCAGCAAGCCTAGGCTTTGCGCTCCATAAACCATTCCGTGAACTCCGACGCCCGACCGTCCGGTTCGAGGCGGATGACCCACAGGTTGTCGTAGCTGGGATTATCGCCGAGGTAGTCCGTGAAACCCTGCACAAAGGCCAGCCCGCCGTCGGTCCCCAGCCCGCTGTCCGCCCCCAACAGCGTCCACTCAAAGGTCCAGTTCCCGGGGCCGTCCGCCGCCTCCAGCCAGCGGTCCACGATCTGCTCGCGGCCCCGCCAGGCGTCGGCATCATGCGGCCGGGTGGCGTAGACGGCTTCCTCGGTGAACAGCGCCCTGATGTCCTCCGGGTCGTTGGAGGTCCACGCCGCGATGTACTTTTCCATCCAGGACCGCACTGCGTCGCTCATTCCTCCGTTGTACTCCGGGGCGGACTGGTCCACAAGGCAAGTCCACAAGGCAACGCCACCAGGCAAGTCCCTAAGGCCGCCATCACCCGGAGCCTATTTCCCGTCCAGGTTTTCCCACTCCTGCTCCCACAGCCGGCGCTCGTCGATGTCCTTGCGGATGACTTCGAACGTTTCCAGCTCCGCCGGCCGGCCGCGGAGCCAGTCCCGCGGGTTGAGGGATTTGCGGCCGTTGTCGAGCACCAGCAGGGCACGGTCGGTGAGGGCGTCGTTGCGGAGCACCACGTCCGTTTTCCGACGGCGGAGCACCTCCTTCAGGGCCTCGTGCGCCTTTGCGTGGGCGCCGAGCCGCCGGAGCGCGCGCCCGCGGAGCAGCAGCAGGGCCGCCGAGAGGTCGTCGGAGTTCAGCAGCCCCTCGGTCCAGATCACCACTTCCTTGTCGCGTCCCAGCGCGAACGCCAGTGCGCAGCGGGCCAAGGCTGAAGGCAACGACGGCGGCAGCCCGGCCACCGTCTGCAGCGCGGCTTCCAGCTGGCCCGTCTCCCGCAGGGAGTGCGACAGGGCCAGGAAGACCGATTCCTGGCTGAACAGCACCGGGACTTCGATGCGCTCGGCAACCTCCACCCGGGTGACCACGCGCGTGAGATAGGTGGCCGCATACTGGTTGGCGTCGTCGTCGTTCCTGATGGACAGGCCGCGCTGGAGGAGTTCGGACGCGCGCAGGTAGCCGCCGTGCTGGTAGGCCAGGAGCCCGGCCATGACGGAGCAGAGCCCCGCCCAGCCCGGATATGCGCGCCCCACGGCGATGAGCCGCTCCGGTTCCCTGCTGGTGAAGATGGCATCGTGGACTGCTTTGGGCGCCTTGCCCGGCATCCGCTTGAGCCTGGGGATCTCGCCGTCCACGGCAATCAGCGCGGCATCCCGGCCACCCAGCACACCATGGATCAGCCCGCCCACACTGCCGGCGAGTTCCCGGACGGGGGTCTGCAGGCGGGCGTTCCCGAACGGCGTCAGGTCACGGGTGTCCCGGTAGATCGGTCCTCTGGTATCCCCCGCGGTCATCTCTCCATGCTACGTGGCGGACCTGCTTGCACGCCCTACGTGGCCGCCGCGACCCAGAGCCCGATCACCCAGGTGCTGGCCGCCAGGCACGCGAGCCCGAACTCGGCCAGCATGCCCAGCCCGGTGGCCTTCAGGGCGGCCCAGCTGGTGGTGGTTGCGGTGCCGAAGTTCCGGGTGCGGAGGAACTCGCTGAGCAGCAGTCCCACGGCGAAACCCACAAAAAGCCCTACCACCGGGATGACGAACATGCCGGCCACACCCGCTGCCAGGCCGATCACCACACTGCGGTTGGGAATGCTGTGCTCCCTGAGCTTCCGTCCGGTCAGCACGGCGCTGGCAGCCATACCGGCCAGCACAAACACCATTCCCACCGCGAAGACCACCCAGCCCGTGGCCCCGGCACCGCCCCAGATGGCCCACGCCAGCAGGCTGAGCCCGATCAGGAAGCTGCCGGGCAGGATGGGGATGATGGTGCCCGCCACCCCCACCAGGATCGCCAGGCCGCACAGGATGCTCACCACGGTTTCGGAGTTCATGAGCCCCAGTTTAGGGCGGCGCAGCGGTGAGCCCGGCAGCTTAACGCCCGACGGCGGCGCGTCCCCTGCGCGGGGAGGCACCGCCGTCGGGCGTTGTGTCAGCGTGTGGCTGCGGAGGTTTACTCGGCTTCCACGGCGGCGGCGACTGCAGCCGTCACTGCCGGGGCAACGCGCGGGTCCAGCGGGCTGGGCACGATGTAGTCCACCGAAAGGTCAGCTTCCGCGAGTTCGGCAATGGCGCGGGCCGCGGCGAGTTTCATGGCGGGCGTGATCCGGCGGGCGCCGGCGTCCAGCGCGCCGCGGAAGATTCCGGGGAAGGCCAGGACGTTGTTGATCTGGTTGGGGAAGTCGCTGCGGCCGGTGGCCACCACGGCGGCGTACTTGGCGGCCACCTCGGGCAGGACTTCGGGGTCCGGGTTGGAAAGGGCAAACACGATGGAGTCGGCGTTCATCAGCTTCAGGTGTGCCTCGTCCAGCTTCGAGGAGGAAACCCCGATGAACACGTCAGCACCAAGCAGCGCTTCGCCTGGGCCGCCCGTGACGCTGCGGGGGTTGCTGCGCTGCGCCATCTGGGACTTCTTGCTCTGCGGGTCGGCGGCAATGTCGGCCCGCTCGCGGTTGATGACACCCTTGGAGTCGAGCAGGACAACATCCGTGATGCCGGCGGCGAGCAGGATTTCGGCGACGGCGATGCCTGCAGCTCCGGCGCCGGAAACCACCACGCGGAGTTCTGCGAGTTCGCGGCCGGTGACCTTGGCGGCGTTCGTCAGGGCGGCGAGGGCCACCACGGCGGTGCCGTGCTGGTCATCATGCATGACCGGGCAGTCCAGCGCCTCGATCAGCTTCTCTTCCAGCTCGAAGCAACGGGGGGCCGAGATGTCCTCAAGGTTGACGGCGCCGAAGCTGGGGCGGAGGCGGACCAGGGTTTCCACGATCTCGTCAACGTCCGTGGTGTTCAGGACCAGGGGAATGGAATCCAGCTCGCCGAAGGTCTTGAACAGGGCGGACTTGCCCTCCATCACGGGCAGTGAGGCGGCGGCGCCGATGTTGCCCAGACCCAGCACTGCGGTACCGTCGCTGACCACAACCACCAGGCGCTGCGCCCAGGTGAGGGTCTTGGCGAGTTCCGGGTTGTTGTGGATGGCGCGGCTGACCTCGGCCACACCGGGGGTGTAGGCGATGGACAGGTCGCGCTTGTTGGACAGCGGGACCGTGCTTGTCACCGAGAGCTTCCCGCCCTGGTGGGCGTCGAAGATCTCGGCTTCGGTCAGGGCAGTGGCTGCTGAATTGTCGGTCGGTGCGATTACGTCAATGGACACGTCGTTGTCTCCTGGGGCTAGCCGTGGGCGCACGGCGCAGAAAGGCTCAAGCACAGGGAGGCTCAAGGTGGAATTCGTTGCTTCTTGGGCCCAGAGGTGGCGGGCCCGGGGTGAAGCCCTTGCAGATGCGGGTTGCCAGCCACTCCGGTCCTGCCATAATAAACAGCGCCCACGCGCCAGAAAGTGCATTCGACGCTCCGAGACCGTGCCAAATCGTTTAATCAGGCCGATTTGTGAGCCACATCACGGCATAAAGACGTATTTATTGGCTTACTGGTCTAGACCAGTTACGCCGATCGGTGGGCCTCACGGGCCCCGGCAGCCACCGGAGCAAGCAAGGTGCAGGCCTTTTTGAGGTCCTCTTCGGCCTCAAAGAGCGAAAGCCGGCGGTTGCGGACGGACTGGACCAGACCAGTGACGGTCAGCAGGAGCACGCGGGCCGCTACGGCGTCGTCGGAGGCGGTGGCTACAGCCGATTCGCTCAGGGCATCGATTTCATGCAGGAGTGCCGTGGTGTCCTTGTCCTTGAGGTACACGCAGCGGCTCAGGCACTGCTCGACGGCGGGCTGCATCACCCGCATATGGAAGATCTCCATCACCACGCCGGTGAGGGCGCGGCCACCGAAGCTGGCCGCCGACGTGCGGGCCCTGCCCTGAAGCTCGTCCAGCTGCTGGCGGTAGAGGGACAGCATCATGTGGTTGGCCGTGGGGAAATAGCGGTAGACGGTGCCCAACGGCACGCCGGACTTTTCCGAAATTTCCGCGAGGTCCACGGACTCCAGCCCTTTGCGGGCAAACCCTGCGGCAGACTCAAGGACGCGCGTGTAGCGGAGCCGCTGACGCGGCGTGGAGGGCCGGGCGGCCATGGACGGATGGGCTGAAAGGGTCTCGGGCATCAGGATTCCGGGGTTGTGTTCTTATGGTGCAGCGGCAGGGAGAGTCCCCATCCCGTGTGCCTGCAGTCCGCCTCAACTATACGCGGCACAGGCAAAAGCCGGAATCAGTCCACGCCCTTGATCTTGACCACGAACACAGCGCCCAGCAGGCCGATGACGGCGGCCGTGGTGAACAACGTGACGTACCCTCCCAGGAACTGCAGGGATAGGAAGGCGATCAGCGGGGCGAACACCTGCGGCAGCGAGTTGGCCACGTTGATGACCCCCATGTCCTTGCCCCGGTCGGCAGCCTTCGGGAGCACTTGCGTGAGCAGCGCGAAGTCCACCGCCAGGTAGGCGCCGAATCCGATGCCGAGCACCGCCGCCCCCGCCAAGGCCCCCGGCCACACCGGGAAGAACGCCATGATCAGTCCGGCGATGGCGATCGTGGCGGACGAGCCGATCACAAACGGCTTGCGTTTGCCCACCCGGTCACTCCACGGTCCGGCGAGCACCGCGGTGATCATGACCATCACCGCATAAATTCCCGTGAGGATCAGGACGCCCAGCGCCGGGTCCTCATGCTTGATGACGTCCCGCAGGAAAAAGAGCAGGTAAACGATGGTGAGCTGGTTGCCCACGTTGACCAGGAAGCGGGTGAGCCAGGCCCAGCCAAAGTCAGGGTGGCGGGCCGGGCTGATCCAGAAACCGCGCAGGAATCCGGTCCAGGTGAACGGCGGCCGGGCCTCCCGCGGGAGCGGGGGATCATTCCGGTGGAAGAGATACGGCAGCACGGAGAACAGCAGGGCGGCCGCACACATCGTGTACCCCACCATGAAGTTTCCCGAGACCACCGCGCCGAAAACTGCGCCGAGCAGGATTCCCAGGGTCTGGCCCATGGCTGCCAGCCCGCCTACTCCGCCGCGCTGCAGGACCGGCACGCGGTCCGGGACGGCCGCGGTGATGGCCGCGTAGGCAGCGTTGGCACCGAGCTGGACCAGGCACCAGAAGAGGACCATCAGGGCCACCGCCGTGGCTCCGGACATCGCCAGCAACGCAGCCGTAGCCAGGACGGCGCCGGCCAGGACCCACGGGGCACGCCGGCCGAAGCCTGAGACGGTCCGGTCGGACAGGGCCCCAAACAGCGGGTTGGCCACCAGCGAGACGGCGGCGCCACAGCCCGTCACCAGGGACAGGATGGCTTCCTTGTTGAGGGCGTCAATGCTGATGGCCTGCTGGCCGATGAACACATTGATGGGGCCGAAGAAGGCGGCGTTGATGCCGACGTTGACCAGCACCAGCCCGGTCACCCAGCGCGCGGTGACCTTCTGCGTCGGCTCGGCGAGCGCCGCCGTCGGGCTTTCCGATCCCGCCCCGGGAACCGACGCTGCGCTGGGATCCGGTGCTGCGGGTGTGTTGGACAGGCTCATGCTGCTTCCCCCTGGAACGGTTGGTGATTCTGAAAATCAGACTATCGTGGGCTGCATCGCCCCGCTTGCCTTACGGCGCTTGCCTGGTGTGGCGATGGACAGCGCGCAGCCCCCACGACACTGAACACCTGGAGATCCAATGACCGCATCTGCTGGCAACACCAACAGCCCCGTCAACACCGCCGATCTGTACGATGAGCGCGGCGAGGACCTGGCGTCCGTTTCACTCCAGTTCCAGTCCCTCGGCGGCCGTTCACACTTCAGCGGCCCGGTGCGGACCATCCGCTGCTTCCAGGACAACGCCCTGGTCAAGTCCACCCTGGCCACCCCCGGCAATGGCGCCGTGCTGGTGGTGGACGGCGGCGGTTCGCTGGGCACGGCCCTGATGGGGGACATGATCGCCGAGAGCGCCGTGGCGAACGGCTGGGCCGGCGTCGTAATTAACGGCGCCATCCGCGACCGCGAGGCGATCGCCCAACTGGATCTGGGCGTCAAGGCGCTGGGCAGCAACCCGCGCAAGAGCGCCAAGGCCGGCGCCGGTGAGGTTGACGTGGATGTAGTGCTCGACGGCGTGACCTTCCGTCCCGGCGTCACCGTCTGGTGCGATCCGGACGGCATCCTCGTGGAGCGCTGATTTGGGTCCTCCAGTTCGGGCGGGGGCCCGGGCGGGAGCGGCGGTTCCGGAAGAAATCTCCGGCAGCGGGAATGAAACGCGAACTAACATAGTTACTGAAAGCAACTATCGAGCGTCATCCCTTTTTCTTTCCTGGAGAAGCCATGTCCAAAACAACCGCTGTGCGTGCCGCCGGCGAAACCCTGACACAGCGTCAGATCGTCACCGTGATGGTGGGGCTCATGCTGGGGATGTTCCTGGCATCCCTGGACCAGACCATCGTGTCCACCTCCATCTACACCATCGCCAACGACCTGGACGGGCTGTCCCTCCAGGCGTGGGCCACCACCGCCTACCTCATCACGTCCACGGTCAGCACGCCGCTGTACGGCAAGCTGAGCGATATTTTCGGCCGCCGTCCGCTGTACCTGATCGCCATCGTCATCTTCCTGGTCGGCTCGCTCTACGCCGGCTCAGTGCACTCCATGACCGAGCTGGCCATCGCCCGCGGCGTCCAGGGCCTGGGCGCCGGCGGCCTGCTGGCCCTCGCGCTGACCATCATCGGTGACATCGTGTCCCTCAAGGACCGGGCCAAGTACCAGGGCTACTTTATGTCGGTGTTCGGCATCTCCTCCGTGCTCGGCCCCGTGGTGGGCGGCGCGTTCGCAGGGTCGGCCAACATCCTGGGCTTTGACGGCTGGCGCTGGGTGTTCTTCATCAACCTGCCCATCGGTCTGGCGGCCCTGGCCGTGGTGTTTATGTTCCTGCACCTGCCGGCCAAGCACGTGAAGCAGAAGATCGACTACTTCGGCGCAGCCGCCATCACTCTCGCCATCGTCCCGCTGCTCCTGGTGGCGGAACAGGGCCGCAGCTGGGGCTTTGCGTCGCTGAACTCCTTCCTTTGCTACGGCCTGGGCGCGGTTGGCATCCTCTGGTTCCTGCTGGCCGAAAAACGCGCCGGGGACTACGCCCTGATCCCGCTTCGGCTCTTCCGGAACGCCACTTTTGGCCTGTCCTCGCTGCTGAACTTCATCATCGGCATCGGCATGTTCGGCGCCATCGCCATGCTGCCCATGTACCTGCAGCTGGTCAAGGGGCTCACGCCCACCGAAGCCGGCCTGATGATGATCACCTTCACCCTCGGCATCCTGACCGGTTCCATCACCGCGGGCCGCACCATTTCGGCGTCGGGCACGTACCGGATCTTCCCCATTGTGGGTACTGGCATTCTCACCGTCGCCGCGCTGGTTATGGGACTGTCCCTGGGCGTGGAAACGGGCCTCTGGGTTCCCGGCGTGATCGCCGTGTTCTTCGGCATGGGCCTCGGTTTCTGCATGCAGCCGCTTACGCTGGCCATGCAGGTCTCCGTGCCCCCGAAGGACATGGGTGTAGGCACCTCCTCCGCGGCGTTCTTCCGGTCCATGGGCGGCGCGGTGGGCACGGCCGTGTTCATCTCCATGCTGTTCAGCCTGGCCGCGAGCCGGATCGCCGACACGATGAAGTCAGCCATGTCCAGTGCCGACTACCAGGCCGTGCTGCGCGACCCGGCCGTGGCCGCGGACCCCGCCAACGCCAAGCTGTACGAGTTCTTCCAGAACGGGGCATCGAACGAATCGCTCAATGACACCAGCTGGCTCCATACGGCCAACAGCGTGCTGACCCGCCCCATCACGGAGGGCTTCGCCTACGCGATCGACACCGTGATGCTCACCGCCGCCGTGCTCACCGGGATCGCGTTCCTGATCAGCTTCGCCCTGCCGAACAAGAAGCTGACGGATCCGAAGGTCGCCCCGCGGGGAGACACAGCTGCGGTGGCGGCCCACTAGCTCCCCCGGGTTCCGCGCGGTGAGCGGAGTCCTGTCACGGCAGGCAGTCTTTTGGGCTGCTGCCGATGTCGTTCCGCGGAATCCCGGGCTTTTCCGTGCCGACCGGCCCAAAAGCGTGCCCTGCGTGACGCGCGGGCGCACCGGACCCCTTACGGAGGTGGAAGACGACGACGGCGGCACACCCCGCCGTCGTCGGCTTTCTGTTTCGGAGGGTACAAGTCGCAAGTGGAACGGCGGGCGGTGACGTGCCACACTGTTTAGCGCGTGTGCGCCGGCCATAAGCCGGTCCCGCAGCCGACGACGTCCGCACCGCGTCCACCCCACCCCCAAATCTCAGGGAGCAGCATGCCCACCGCCAAGGAGCAGACCACCGCCAAGATCCCGTAGCGGGTGATCTGGCTGGCACTCGCAGGCGCGGTGGGTGGATTCCTGTTCGGCTTCGACTCCTCCGTGGTGAACGGTGCAGTGGACGCCATCAAGGACGAGTTCGCGCTCTCCGAGGCCGTCACCGGCTTTGCCGTGGCCATCGCCCTGCTGGGCTGCGCGGCAGGCGCCTTCCTCGCCGGCAAAGTCGCCGACCGGTACGGCCGCATCCCCGCTATGAAGCTCGGCGCGCTGCTGTTCCTGGTCAGCGCCATCGGAACCGGCTTCGCGTTCGGCGTCTGGGACCTGATCTTCTGGCGCCTGGTGGGCGGCCTGGGCATCGGCCTGGCCTCGGTGATCGCACCCGCGTATATTTCCGAGATTTCCCCGCGGCAGGTCCGTGGCCGGCTGGCGTCGCTGCAGCAGCTGGCCATCACCACCGGTATCTTCGCCGCACTCCTGTCCGACGCGCTCTTCGCCACCACCGCCGGCGGCGCGGACCAGGCCTTCTGGCTGGGCCTGGAAGCCTGGCGCTGGATGTTCCTCGCCGCGGCGGTTCCTGCCGTGGTCTACGGCTGGATCGCCTACACCCTCCCGGAATCCCCGCGGTTCCTGGTGTTCCAGGGCAAAGAAGACGAAGCCCGCAAGGTGTTCGACTCCATCGCCCCGTCCGAGGACACGGACCGGCACATCCGCGAGATCCAGGACGCCATCGAAGAGGACAAGCTGTCCGGCCAGAAAGGCTCGCTCCGCGGCAAGACCTTCGGCCTGCAGGCAGTGGTCTGGGTGGGCATCGTCCTTTCCGTCCTGCAGCAGTTCGTTGGCATCAACGTGATCTTCTACTACTCCACCACGCTGTGGAAGGCCGTCGGTTTCCAGGAGAAGGACTCGCTCACCATCTCGGTGGCAACCTCCATCACCAACATCCTGGTGACACTCGTGGCCATCGCCCTGGTGGACCGGATCGGCCGCCGCCCCATTCTCCTGGCCGGGTCCATCGGCATGGCGGTCTCACTGGGCACCATGGCCTTGGCGTTCTCGGCCGCGGTCGGTTCAGGCTCCGAGATCTCCCTGCCGGGTGCCTGGGGTCCGGTGGCCCTCATGGCAGCCAACATCTTTGTGGTCAGCTTCGGCGCCTCCTGGGGCCCGCTGGTCTGGGTCCTCCTTGGTGAGATCTTCCCGTCCCGGATCCGTGCCCGCGCCCTGGGCCTGGCCGCCGCCGCGCAATGGGTGGCCAACTTTGCCATCACGCTCAGCTTCCCGGTGATGGCCGCCGCTTCCCTGCCGCTGACCTACGCCATGTACGCGCTGTTCGCGGCGTCGTTCTTCTTTGTGATGTTCAAGGTGCCGGAAACCAACGGCATGTCCCTGGAGCAGGCCGAAACGCTGTTTGTGCCCAAGGGTTCCAAGAAGGCCTGACGCCGGGTCAGAGAGTAAGCTTCATGCCCTCATGGCTGGCGTCAAAGCCGAGCCGCTGGTAGAACCGGTGGGCGGCCGTCCGCGACTTGTGCGTGGTCAGCTGCAGCAGCGTGCAGCCGCGGCGCCTGGATTCCTCGATCGCCCACCCCACCATCAGGTTTCCCAGGCCCTGGCCCCGAAGGCTGCCCGCCACGCGGACCGCCTCAAGCTGCGAGCGCCACGAGCCCTGCCGCGAGATGCCGGGCAGGAAGCTCAACTGGAAGGTGGCCACGACGCGGCCGTCAGCTGCCCCAGCCGGCACGTGCTCGCCCACCACCAGCAAATGGCACGCGTCGGCGTCGATCGCTTCGAAGGCCCGCTCGTAAGGCGCCATGTCGTGGCCCAGTTCTCGGCTGGCGCCGAGGGAATCGTCGGCCAGCAGTGCCACGATGGCGGGCAGGTCCGCGGACACGGCGTGCCGGAGGCGGAAGGTCCCGCCGTCGACGTCGGCGGTCAGCAAGGCGGTCAGGGCGCCGGGGTTCGTGGTCATCTCCCCAGCATTCCACAAGGCTCGCGAACCTCTCCCCCCGAGACCCTCTCTCACTTTCGGTGCCTTAAACGCCAACGCTCTCTCATCCAGGTGAGAGAGCGTTGGCCAAAAACCCGCAGGATCTGCGAGAGGGTTCCGGAAAAACCCGCAGGAAGTGAGAGAGGGTCAGGCCGGGGCCTTCACCCCTTCCGCCTGGCGTTCCTCCACGAGCGTGGACACCGCCGCGAACAGGGGGTGCTCCGGTGCCAGCCCCGTGATCCTGGCTGTGGCGTCGGCAGGCGATGAGGAAGCCAGGATTTGCGCGAGTTCGGTGGCCTCGGCGTCGGCGGGGTCGGTGAATCGCAGGGCCGCGGCGATGGCAGCCAGAAGCGCCTCGGGCACGATCCCGCGTTCTGCGAGTTCAGCCGCGGGGCCGATGAACCGTTCGTGCCGGCTGAGCTTGCGCATGGGGGCACGCCCCACCCGGTTCACGGTGTCCGGCAGGTGCGGGTTGGAGAAACGGACCAGGATCTTCTGGACGTAGACTTCCTGCTCGTCGTTGTTGAAGCCGTGCTTGGCCACAAGGAGTTGCTTGGTTTCCTCCAGGACGGCCCGCACATCTTCCGCAACGTCCTGGTCGGCCATGGCCTCGGAGATCTTTGCCAGCCCGGCCTCAAAGCCGAAGTACGCAGCGGAGGCGTGCCCCGTATTCACGGTGAAGAGCTTCCGCTCGATGTAGGGCGAGAGCTCGTCCACAAACGTTGCGCCCGGGATGACAGGCGCAGCATCGCCAAACGCTGTCCGGTCGATGACCCATTCGTAGAACGTCTCAACGGTCACGTCCAGGCCCTGCCCCGGCGCCTGGTTGGGCACGATCCGGTCCACCGCGGTGTTCGCGAATACCGCCGCGTCGTCCAGGGAGCCGGCGGCGTCGTCCCAGAGGGCGGCGACTTCGGCCCGCAGGATGTCCGTGGCGTTGATGGCGTTCTCACAGGCCATGACCTGCAGCGGCGCCAGCCCGGCAGCCCGCGCCGCGATGCCCTTCGTGATGGCGGGCGCCACAAACTTCAGGATGTGCGGCCCCACGGCGGTGGTGACAATGTCCGCCGTCGCGATTTCCCGCACCAGCGCCGCTTCCTGCGTGCCGGAGTTCAGCGCGCGGAAGTTGTCCACCGTCCGGACGGTGGGGTTCTCCCCCACCTCGTGGACGTTGTAGCTGACTGCTGCCGCGAGCTGGTCGATGAGTGCGTCCGCGACATCCGCGAACACCACCTCATAACCGGCCTGGTGCAGCAGCAGCCCCACAAAGCCGCGGCCGATATTCCCGGCTCCGAAATGTACGGCCTTCACTATGCGTTCACCTTTCCGAACAGCTCCAGGACTTCCTCAACGGACGTGGCCGCTTCCAGCTGGGCCACCTGGGCCTTGTTGGTGAAGACCTTCGCGATGGAGGACAGGATGTGGAGGTGTTCGTTGTTGATGCCGGCCACGCCCACCACGAACTTGACCTGCTTGCCGTTCCAGTCGATGCCGTCCGGGTAGCGGATCACGGACACCGCGGACTTCAGGATGTGGTCCTTGGCGGCGTTGGTGCCGTGCGGGATGGCCAGGAAGCTGCCCATGTAGGTGGACACGGATTCCTCGCGCTCGTGCATGGCCGCAAGGTAGCCCTCGTCCACGGCGCCCCGGGCCAGGAGCAGCTGGCCCGCTTCGTCGATGGCCGCGTCACGGGTGGTGGCTGTGCCGTTAAGGATGACGCTGTCGGCCACGAGGATGTCGGAAGGCACGACGGCGGCCGGTGCTGCACCGCTGTCGGGTGCCGCGTCCACCGGGGCACCGGCGACGTGGGCGCCGTGGCCGGCGGCAGCACCGGCGTCGGGCGTTGCGCCTTCGGTGTTGTGCTCCTTGACCAGCTCCACAATCTCGTCGTACCGCGGGCTGTTCATGAAGTTATCCACCGAGAAGTGCGCGGCGCTGGACGTGACGGGCTTGGCGCGTTCGGTCAGGTCCTGGTGCGTGATCACCACGTCGTAGGTGTCACTGAGGTTGGCGATCGCCGCATTGGTGACCTTGACGTCCGGGAACCCGGCAGCCTTGATCTTGTTCCGCAGCACCGAGGCGCCCATGGCACTGGAGCCCATACCGGCGTCGCACGCGAACACGATGTTCTTGATGGGGCCGGCCAGGACAGCCGTGCCCACCCCAGCACCGGCGCCGGTCAGCACCGAGGAGACGGAGCTCTTTTTGCCCTTCATCGCTTCCATCTTGGACGTGGCGTCGCTGAGGACCACCTCGTCGCTGTGCTTGGTGGTCTTCAGGATCACCGAGGCCACCAGGAAGGAGACCGTCATGGCGAGCACCACCGCGAGGATCACCCCGACGTAGCTGTCACGGGAGGTCTGGGCGAGCACGGCGATGATCGAACCAGGCGCCGCCGGCGCAACGAGGCCGGAGCCGGTGATGGCCAGGGTGGCGATACCGGTCATGCCGCCGGCGATCGCGGCCAGGATCAGCAGCGGGCGCATCAGGACGTACGGGAAGTAGATTTCGTGGATGCCGCCGAAGAAGTGGATGATCGCTGCGCCGGAGGCCGAACCCTTGGCCAAGCCCTTCCCGAAGAACATGTACGCCAGCAGGATGCCCATGCCGGGGCCGGGGTTGGCCTCGAGCAGGAACAGGATGGACTTGCCCTGCTCCAGCGACTGCTGGATGCCCAGCGGGGTCAGCACGCCATGGTTGATGGCGTTGTTCAGGAACAGCACCTTGGCGGGCTCGATGAAAATGCTGGTGAGCGGCAGCAGGCCGTTGTTGACCAGGAACTGCACGACGTTGCCGGCGGCCGTGCTGAAGGCCTGGACCAGCGGCGAGATGCCGTAGAAGCCCAGCATCGCCAGCAGCGCGCCCCAGATACCGGCAGAGAAGTTGTTGACCAGCATCTCGAAGCCGGGGCGGATCTTGCCCTCCCACAGGAGGTCGATCTTCTTCATGGTCCAGCCGCCGAGCGGGCCCATGATCATGGCGCCGATGAACATCGGGATGCCGGCGCCAACAATGACGCCCATGGTGCCGATGGCTCCCACCACGCCGCCTCGGACGTCGTAGACCATCCGGCCGCCGGTGTAGGCGATCAGCAGCGGCAGCAGGTAGGTGATCATGGGGCCAACGAGGCCCACATTGGGCACTCCCTCGGCGCTGGTGCCGAAGCCGCCGAGGGCAGGGACCGGGAGCCAGCCCTTCTCAATGAAGAGGGCCGTGATGAGGCCCCACGCAATGAACGCGCCGATGTTGGGCATGATCATGCCGGACAGGAACGTCCCGAACTTCTGGACGTGAACCCGCAGGCTGGTGCGGGGTTTCGCAACTGTCTCTGTTGCCATGTGCTTTCCTAACCGTCATTCCTGCTGCAGCGCAGGATGGGTCCGATACTTACGACGACGTGCTGGTGGAGATTCGGTGAAGCCATTCGAGGAACAGTTTGAGTTCCGAGCTTGAAAGCTGGTCTGAGTGCGAAGCCTGAAGTGCGGCATTCAGGGCAATCGCTGCCACCACTACCGAGGACTTGCCGGAGTCTTCCGGCGCGGCCCCTTCGGCCTGTGCCGCAGACACCGCAAAAATCATGGCGTCCCGGGTCATGGTGGACAGTTCAAGGTTCCGTTCGGCGGCGGGTTCCGCAATCAGCATCAGGGTCACACCCACGTTGGCTGCCAGGATGGACCTGGCTGCTTCGCGCGGCTGGACGTTCAGCTGGCCCGCCGCCGCTGCCTTGTTCAGCATCTCCTCCATGAGCGCCTCGGCATCGGCAACGATGGCGGGGCGGCTTTCCGGGCGGATATTGCCGAACATCACCAGGTAGAGTTCCGGCTGCTTGAGCCCGAACTGGACGTGGTTATCCCACATCCGCCGGATGTCTTCCAGCGGATTTCCGGACGGGGCGAAGTCCCTCTCGCCCGCAACATACTCTTCAAAACCTGCGGCGACGACGGCGTCGAAGAGACCTTCCTTGTCACCGAAGTGGTGGTACAGCGTGGGCGCCGTGACCCCTGCCAGCTGCGTGATCTGACGGGTGGAGACGGATGCTCCAGCGGACTTTGCCAGCAATTCGGCCGCTGCACGCAACAGACGCATTTTGGGGGGAAGCTGGCCATCCAAACTCATAGCCGCTACCCTATCACCTATAGCATTGCTATATGAACTGAATCACATACAATTTTTTCAGGCACGTTTCCGCCCTCGCACATAGTGGTCGCGGCGGCCCCGGCATGGCGCCGGGATAAACCTAGGCGGGCCTGGCTACCGGCAGAGAATGAGGACCTTCAGTGCAGACCTTCCCAGGAGTTGGCGTCAGCCCCGGCCGCATCATCGGAACCGTCCGGCAGATGCCCAAACCGATCAGCGAACCCCCTGCAGGCGAGCAGCTGGCCGGCGGTACGTCCGCCGAAGAAGCCACGGCGGGGCTTAAGGCAGCAGCGACCGCCGTCCATGACGAGCTGAAAGCCCGCGCGGAAACGGCCAGCGGCGACGGCAAGGCGGTGCTGGAGGCCACGGCGCTGATGGCCAAGGACACCATGCTCCTGAAGAACGCCGCCAAGCTGATCGCCCGCGGCACCTCGGCGCAGCGAGCCATCTGGGAAGCCGGCGCCTCGGTCTCCGAAATGCTGCACAACCTGGGCGGCTACATGGCCGAACGCGCCACTGACGTCCTTGACGTCCGCGCCCGGATCGTGGCCGAACTCCGGGGCGTACCCGCCCCGGGCATCCCCTCCGCCAGCACGCCGTTCATCCTCGTGGCAGAGGACCTGGCACCGGCCGACACGGCCACGCTGGACCCTGAAAAGGTGCTGGCCCTGGTCACAGCTGGCGGCGGACCGCAGTCCCACACCGCTATCATTGCCCGCTCCCTTGGCCTCCCCGCCGTCGTCGCGGCCGCAGGCGTGGACGAACTGGCCGACGGCACCGAAGTGTTCGTCGACGGCGCCGCAGGCTCCATCACCGTGGACCCGGATGACGCCCAGCGCGCCGCCGCCGAGGCCTGGGCAACCAACGCATCCCTCCTGGCCGTGTTTGAAGGGAACGGCGCGACGGCGGATGGCCACCTGGTGCCGCTCCTCGCCAACGTGGGCGGCGGCAAGGATGCCGTGGCCGCCGCCGGCCTCAACGCGCAGGGCGTCGGGCTGTTCCGCACGGAATTCTGCTTCCTGGAGCGCGACACCGAACCCTCCGTGGAAGAGCAGGCAGCCGCGTACAAGAGCGTGTTTGACGCCTTTCCGGGCAAAAAAGTGGTCCTGCGCACGCTCGATGCCGGTGCCGACAAGCCGCTGCCGTTCCTCACCGACGCCACCGAGCCCAACCCGGCCCTCGGCGTCCGCGGCTACCGTACCGACTTCACCACACCGGGCGTGCTGGAGCGCCAGCTGCAGGCGATCGCCCTCGCGGAGAAGGACTCGGAGGCTGACGTCTGGGTCATGGCCCCGATGATTTCCACCGCGGAGGAAGCCGCCCATTTTGCCTCGATGTGCACCGCCGCCGGGATCACCAACCCGGGCGTCATGGTGGAGGTGCCGTCAGCAGCACTGACCGCCGAATCCATCCTGCGCGAGGTGGGTTTCGCGAGCCTGGGCACCAACGACCTCACGCAGTACGCCATGGCGGCCGACCGCCAGCTGGGCCCGCTGGCCAACCTCAACACCCCGTGGCAGCCTG
Source organism: Pseudarthrobacter raffinosi (assembly GCF_023913735.1). Taxonomy (GTDB): domain Bacteria; phylum Actinomycetota; class Actinomycetes; order Actinomycetales; family Micrococcaceae; genus Arthrobacter; species Arthrobacter raffinosi. The sequence goes on along the minus strand of NZ_JAMXBH010000019.1, from coordinate 19,197 downwards.
CCGTGCTGCGCCTCGTGGGATTGACCGTGGAAGGCTCCCGCGCGGAAGGCCACAACAAGCCCGTGGGCGTCTGCGGTGAGGCGGCCGCTGACCCGGCCCTCGCCGTCGTACTTACTGGGCTGGGCGTCACCACGCTGTCCATGACCGCGCGGTCCTTGGCCGCCGTGGCCGCGGTGCTGAAGACCGTTACGCTGGCCGAGGCGCAGCAGCTGGCCAAGCTGGCGCTGTCCGCGCCCAGCGCCACCGAAGCCAAGGCCTGGGTACGGGAAAGACTGCCAGTCCTCGAAGAACTCGGCCTCTGACCGGCCGGTTCGTACCAACCGCCCGCCGCTAGCTACAAAGAAGCACCCACCAGGAGGAACAATGCCCGAACGCATCGCCACCATCGCCAGCCGCTCCGGCCTGCACGCGCGCCCCGCCGCGCTGTTTGCGGAAGCCGCCGGAGACGTGGGAGTTGAGGTCACCATTGCCATGCAGGGCGACCCGGAGGACGACGCGCTGGACGCTTCGAGCATCCTGTCGCTGATGACCCTGGGCGCCGCCAAAGGCGATGTTGTGGTGCTCCGGGCTGAAGGTGACGGCGCCGACGCGGCACTGGATTCGCTGGTCAAGCTCCTGGAAACGGACCTCGACGCCGAATAGGGGCCCAGCTGGTGATCGCGGCGGCCGCTGGTCCCGGGGCGGTGTGCTGGAAAACGTGGCCATGGCCGGAGATTTCCGTCATGCTGCCCTGGGGGGCCTGGGAAGCCAGCCGACGGCACCAGTCGGGCCCGGCCACCGGGTCCCTGCTGCCCCGCAACACCAGCAGCGGCTGGCTGATTCCGCGGATCCTGGCCTCAAGGGGATACTGCATCATCACCGGCAGCTCGGTGAGGTACCAGCGTGGGCCGGCCCGGAAATAGTCCGCGAAGACGATGGCATTCGCCGACGGGCTCTCGCTGAACATGGCGTCGCGGGTCAACGCCAGCGCCTGCCGCGCAACCGACCTGCGGCGGGGGTCCACCACGGGACCCATCAGCACCACGGCGTCCACGAGCTCCGGCTCCTGCAGGGCGAGTTCAACGGCATGCTGGGTTCCCATGGAATGCCCGATCACCACGCAGGACGTCACGCCGGCGGCGGCAAGCGCTGCCCGCACGAAAGCCACATACTCACCCACCGGCACCTGGCGCCGGGGCTTGGGCGCGTCGCCAAACCCTGGGAGGTCAAAGGAGTAGACGTCGGCTGCGAGGGCCAGCTCCCGGTGCAGCCGAGCGAAGTAGCGGTGGGAAACGCCGATGCCGTGGAGCAGGACATACGTCGGTCGCTGCACATCGCCTGCTGGCGCCACGGAGCGGTACAGCCTGCCCGCTAGCCCGCCGGATTCAATGTCCTCGCCATCACTGAGCTTCATCCCGCGAGCTTACCGCCGCCGCCCGGAGGTACAGGGTTAGGCTTCTGGCATGGCACTGATAGCTCCACGCGTCACGGCTGGCCTGCCCGCCGACGACGCCCTGAACCTCGCACGTTCTCTCCGGGACAGCAACGACATCACGGTGTTCGTGGACGGCACGGTCCACCGGCTGACGCCCCAGGCGAGGGACGCCGTCGTGGACCTGCTCGCTCGGCTGGGCCGCGGCGAAGCGGTGACCGTCAGCAGCGTGGAGGAAGTGCTCACCACCTCCCAGGCGGCCGAACTCGCCGGGATTTCCCACACGTACCTGCGCAACATGACCGATCGCGGCGAGATCCCCGTGGAATACCGCGGCACGCACCGCCGGATCAGGCTGGCCGCCATCATGGCCTGGCTGGACCGGCAGAAGAAGCTTGACGGGCCAGAGCAGGCAGAGCAGCCAGAGCAGGCCTAGCCCCGTCGTAAGCTGGCGCAGGGTGGGCGGGTCCCGGGTGTTGAGTCCCGGGTGTTGGATCCCGGCACGCGAGCTAGATCCGCGGGCGGGCCGCCCAGCGCCGCATTTTCAGTGCCGCATGAAGTTCGAGCCGGGGCATCCCCTTCAGCGGGTCCACGCCCAGGAGCTGCCGGATGCGGCCCAGCCGGTTGTAGATGCTGCTGCGGTGCAGGTGGAGTTTGGTGGCCACGTCCTGGACCGATCCGTCGTTATCGTAGATGAGCTCCAGTACGGGGAGCAGCTCATCGTTGCGGTCGTGGTCCTCCAGCATCCGCACATATACGGACCCGGAGTCAGCCCAGGCGCCGGCTCCCCCGCCCGCCGACGCCAGCAGCTGGTAAACACCGGTGGCGCGGCAGTCCACCAGTTCGCCCAGCTGGGGGTCCACAGCCGCCGCCTGAGCCGCCTGCTTGGACTGCCGGTATGCCTCGGCAAGCTCGCGCGGCTTGGCAAAACCCTCACTGATGCCCAGGATGATGCGGTGCACGGGCCGGCCCGAACGTTTGGCCAGCTCCAGCTGGTAGTGGACCAGCACCTGGGCATGGTTTGCCCGGCCCACCGACTCACGGAACAGCACCACCGAATGGGTTTCCGTGCCGGCGCTGAACAGCGCCACGTCCACCCCCACCGTGGCCTGCAGGGCGGCTGAGCGGTGGATCAGCGTGGAAGCAATGGGATCCGGGCCGCCGGCCCAGCCATCGGCGTCGAGCACGGTGACCATCTGCCACGGCCCCTTGCCCTGGATTTCCTTCCGGCCCGCCACGGCGGCCACCGCGTTGGCCTCGCCGGAACAGGCGGCCAGGAACTCGCGTTCGCGGCCCCGCCGGAATTCGGACTCGGCGGTGTTGGAGTCCAGCAGCAGGCCGGAAAGCAGCTCGATCTCCGGGGTCACGTCCGGCAACTGGGAGAGGATCGCCGTCGGACTTTCCTCTGCCGAGTCCTGCTGCACCCAGAGGTAGCCGACGCGGAAACCGCGCACCATCAACGGAACACACACCCGGCCCAGCATCCCCAGGTCCTGGTTGGCGGGAATCGCTACCGGGCGGACCGCCGTGGCGATGCCATGGGAAAGCTGCCAGGCGCTGACATCGGCCGGGACCCGCTTGCTCAACAAAAAGTTCACCCGGACCCGGTCCGCGTGGGACTGGTTGGAGCTGTAAGCCAGCAGCAGGCCGTCCAGGTCCTCCAGCGACAGTCCCCGGCCAAGCTTCTGCGCCACCTGCTCCACGAGTTGTTCCACGTCCTGCTGCATGGGGTAACCCTACTGCTCCGGCAGGCATCCGGGCGAACGAACAGCAGGCGACACCTGACGCCCTCACGCTGAACATTTGTCGACCCACGAGAGCAAAAATTCCCGGAATGACGCTGAGTATGCGTGCCCCGGACCCCGCTTTCCTGTCAGCTGGGTCACAGCCGGATTTATTCTGGAATCACAACCTTCCCCGCAATTTCGGGCCTACGCGGCCTGAGAGTATGGAGCCACAAATGATCATCGGTGTCCCCAAAGAGATCAAGAACAACGAATTCCGCGTCGCCATCACCGCTGCTGGCGTTCACGAGTTCCGCACCCACGGCCACACGGTCCTGGTGGAGCGCGGCGCAGGCTTGGGCTCAGGGATCACGGACGAGGAATACGCGATCGCCGGCGCCGAAATCGTTGCCGAGGCCGACGACGTCTGGGGCCGGGCCGACATGGTCATGAAGGTCAAGGAACCCATCAAGGCCGAGTACCACCGCTTCCGCAAGGGCATGATCCTCTTTACGTACCTCCACCTCGCCGCAGAGCCGGAACTCACGCAGGCGCTCATCAACTCCGGCGTCACCGCCATCGCGTACGAGACCGTGCAGGAAGGCCGGACGCTGCCGCTGCTGGCCCCCATGTCCGAGGTTGCCGGCCGACTGTCCGTGCAAGTCGGCGCCACCTCCCTGATGGCACCCGCCGGCGGCAAGGGCGTGTTGCTCGGCGGCGTACCGGGCGTCCGCCCGGCCAAGGTGGTTGTCCTGGGTGCCGGTGTTGCCGGCACCAATGCCGCCGCGATGGCCCTGGGCCTGGGCGCCGACGTCACCATCCTGGACATCAACATCAACCGCCTCCGCGAGCTCGACGCCCAGTACCAGGGCCGACTCAAGACAGTTGCCTCCAACTCCTACGAGATCGAGAAGTCCGTCGTCGACGCCGACCTCGTCATCGGCTCCGTCCTGATCCCCGGCGCCAAGGCCCCCAAGCTGGTCAGCAACGAACTCGTGTCCCGCATGAAGCCCGGCTCCGTGCTCGTGGACATCGCGGTGGACCAGGGTGGCTGCTTCGAGGACACGCACCCCACCACACACCAGGAACCGACGTACAAGGTCCACAACACGATCTTCTACTGCGTTGCCAACATGCCGGGCGCCGTCCCGAACACTTCCACCTACGCGCTGACCAACGTCACCCTGCGCTACGCCGTGGCCCTGGCCAACCTGGGCGTCAAGGCCGCCTTCGACCGCGACCCGGCCCTCGCCGCCGGCCTCAACATCGCCGCCGGCCACGTGGCACACCACTCCGTCTCCGAGGCGCACAACCTGCCCCTCGTGGCGGACTGGCACGAGCTGGTTTCCGCGTAACTCTCCCCATGGTGCGAGAACGACCGCGGGAATCGCTGCGCACTTATCGTCGGAATGGCAGCCATCCAGTAAGCGTGCGTCAAAGCGACGAAGGAGCAGCACGCGTTGGATGACTGCCATTCCGGCGGACTTCGACAGGGTCAGCCGCCGACCGCGCGGAGAGCGTTCACCTGGCCGTGGCCGTTGAAGCCGTTGTAGCCGGCACCCCCCTGGCACACCTGGGGTGCGCCGTTGTCCGTTGCAGGGAACGGGGCGTACACACTCATGTCAGCGGGGCAGTCCATCTTGTCGGCGGTGGTGTTGATCCGCGATGCCACGGTGCCCGGTTTGCTGACTCCGGTGCTGACCACCAGCGCCGCGACACCGGCAACGTGAGGTCCGGCCATCGATGTGCCTTGCAGGTAGCAGTAGCGGGCGGCTCCGTCCGTCACAGTCAACACTTTGGGGCAGGATGCGGCGGCAGCGGAAGGCCACGCGGACAGCACGCGGCCGTTAGTGGCGGCCGCCGTCTGCTGCAGGATCGAGTCTCCACCAGGCGCCATCACGCTGACGGCGCCCACACCGTAGCTGGAGTAGAACGACTTGATCAGCTTGTTGCCGTTGGCGCTCACGCCGATCACGCCCGGAACTTCCACCGGAACCACGGCGCAGGCGTTGGTGATGTCGCGCGTGACCGCGGTGGTGTTATCCGGGCTGGTGACATCCTGGGTGGGATGAGCCAGGTCGTCTGACTGATTGCCTGCCGAGGCCACAACTGTGGTGCCGTTTTGCTAGGCAAACTTGATGGCCCGGCGCTCGGCTTCCCAGATGGCCCGCTGGGTGGGGTCATTCTTGCAGTTGAAGAGCCAGGGATCGGCAAAGTAGCTGTTGTTGGTGACCTGGATACCGTTCGATCCTGCCCACATGAAGGCGCAGACCACGGCTTCGGGGTAGAAGAATCCGTCGTCGTCGCCGGCCTTGATCCCGGCAATCTTCACGTTCGGCGCAACGCCCACCATGCCGATGCCGTTGTTCGCGGCTGCGATGGTTCCCGCCGTGTGGGTGCCGTGGCCGTTGTTGTCCATCCACGCCGCCGGGTCCGTGTTGGGGACGCCGCCAACGCAGGAAACGCTCCTGGAGAAATCAACGTTCGGGGCAAGGTCGGGGTGCGTGTGGTCCAGTCCGGTGTCGATGTCGCCCACCACCACCGAGGCGCTGCCGCCGTTGATCGCCCGGGCGGCCGGGGCCTGGATCTGGTCCATATCCCACTGGAGTGCGGCCAGGTTGTCATCGCCGGGTGCCGGGGCGCCGGGTGCTATGGCCGCCACAGCCGCACCGGAGTTGTCGTCTTCGACAGCCACGGCGAAGCCTGCTGTGGAAGCGGCCCCCTGAATGGAAGAATCTGCTGCGCGCAGGGCCGCATCAAAGCCGCCGCGGTCCGACTTTACAATGGCCACACCGATCTGCGGATAAGCCTGCACCACCGTGCCGCCGGCGCCCTGCACTGCCGCAAGCGAAGCGCGGGAAACGCCGTTGGCTTTGTACAGGACGATGTAGGTTTGGCTTCCGGCTTGGGCATTTGCCTGCATTACGGTTTGGACAGACTGCCCATTGGCCGACAACGCCGCAGGAGCCGCGGCGGTCGAAAGGCCAATGGCGAGGGCTAGTGCCCCGATTGGCGCCACAAGCTTGGTGAACCTTTGCATGGTGTTGCTCCAATTCTGCCGGCGGGCACCACACGATCGCAGGTGCCGCTGGCAAGAGTCAATCGATCACGACCCTGACGGCTGTTTGCCTCGGATCCTTCCGGGCTACACCTGCCCAACAATTCGGTATCACCCGCAACAGAGACCTTAGTGACTCACCTCACGCAATTTCAACAGCCGGCGGTTCCGTAAGCCCGGGCTGATTCGATAATCTTCAGCACCTCGACGGCGTCTGCCGGGTCTACCGGGAGGGGCAGGTTGGAGGAGGTGCCGCCGTCGTCGATCTTGGCTGCCAGGAGCCGGTAGAACTCGGGGTAGGCACCTCGTTCCGTGGGCAGCGGATCGAGGTGGCCGTCGCGGCCCAGGGCTCCTGCCCATTCCGGTGCCTCAACGCCGTATTCAGTGTCCAGCGGGCTGCCGCCGGCAACGATGTACGGTTCCTGCGGGTCGATCCCGTGCTTGGTGAACGCGCCAGTGGATCCGAGAATGCGGAAGCGCGGGCCCTGCTGGGCGCAAAGCATGTTCATGCTCAGGTGGCTGGTCACCCCCGACTCGTGGTTGAGCACCAGGAAAACGTCATCGTCCACCTTCTCGTGCGGACGCCGCGCCTGCAGTTCCGCGTGGGCCACGGCGGCTGGACCGAACAGCAAAAGCGCCTGGTCGATAAGGTGGGCGCCCAGGTCGAACAGCACGCCGCCGCCGTCCGCCGCCGTGGCGCTGGCTTTCCACGCCTTGGAGATGTCCGGGGACCAGCGCTCGAAGCTGGACTCAAAGCGGGTCACGGCACCCAAGGCTTCGCCGGCCAGCAATTTCCGGACCGTGAGGAAATCGCCGTCCCAGCGCCGGTTCTGGAAGACCGTGAGCACCCGGCCCAGCCGCTGCGCGAGGGCGATCAGCTCCTGCCCCTCGGCACTGCTGACGGCGAACGGCTTGTCGACGACGACGTCGAGCCCGGCCTCCAGGGCGGCCTTCGCCAGCGGGAAGTGAGTGGCCGGCGGGGTCCCCAGCACCACAAGGTCAAGGTCACCGGCGAGCGCAAGGACCGCATCGCCGTCGGGCACTGTTTTGGCGCCGGGACACCGCTGCGTCGCGGCAGCCTGCCGGCCGGCGTCGGACGTGGCGACGACGTCCAGCGAGTAGCGGGGATCCGCCGCGATGAGCGGCGCGTGGAAAACGCTCCCTGAGAGTCCATAGCCGACGACGGCGGTGCGGATAGTGCGTTCAGCTTCAGTCCCGGTCATAAGGGCTAGGCTACCCCGCCAGCACTTGTGAGAGAGCGATCCGGAAAAACCTGCGAAAGGTGAGAGAGCGTCCGGGGGGCGGGAACGACGAAGGCCGGCACTTCCCGGTTCGCGGGCTGTGCCGGCCTTCGCCGTATAGCGCTGATTCAGTCAGGAAATGTTACTTCTTGATCCAGCCCAGGGTGGACCAGTCCGGAACCTGGGAGAGGCTCTGGAACAGGGACGGGCCGTAGTTGGCCAGGCCGGTGCGGACGAAGGAGATCTGCGGGCCGTTCATCACAACACCCATGGAGAAGTACTTGGCCATGTGCTCCTTTTCAACTTCCATGGCTGCCTTGTTGCGCTCGGCGTTGTCCTCGATGGACGCGAGATCGGCGATCTTCTTGTCCAGCTCGGCGTCGCCCAGGCCGTTTTCGTTGACCTTGGAGTCGTAGTACTGCTTGACGGCGTCGGTGGCATCCGGGCCAACGGTGTAGCCGGAGACGCTCATGTCGAAGTCGCGGCCGCCGATGACCTTGCCGAAGTCGGCGGAGGCACGCTGGTCAATACCAACATCCATGCCGCCGGCCTGGAGCTGCTTCTGCAGGGTCTGGGTGAAGGCGAGGGTGGTGGGGTCGTCACCGAAGTTGCTGATCTTGAAGGCGGCGGGCTTGCCGTCCTTCTCCATGATTCCGGCGGCGTTGGGCGCGTAGCCGGCGTCGGTCAGGACCTTCTTGGCAACGTCCGCGCCGGTTTCCTTCACAGGGTAGTTGTCCTGGTAGTAGTCCGAGAACGGCAGAACCATCATGGAACCGGAGCTGGGCTCTTCCCAGTTCAGGCCATTGAAGCGGACCTTGCGGAGGGCTTCGCGGTCAACAGCGGCGAAGATGGCCTCGCGGACGGCGACGTCGGTGATCTTCTGGGCGTTGATGTTCATGCCACCGGCGAAGAGGCGCTGGCCACGGCGGACCTCGGAGTCCTTGGTGCCCTCAAGCTGCTTGTACAGGGCGATGGTGTTGGCGGACATGGCATCGATCTCGCCATTCTTGAAAGCCGCGATCTGTGCGCTGGTTTCCAGCTGGCGGAAGACCACGCTTTCCAGAACCGGCTTAGTGCCCCACCACTTGTCGTTGGGAACCATGGTGACGGTCTTGGCTGCGGCGTCGTACTGGTCCACCTTGAAGGGGCCAGCCATCCATTCCGGATGCATTTCGCCCACGAAGCCTTCGTTGAAGATCGCAGGCGTGTTCACGGCCGGGTGGATCAGGCCGAAGAAGAGCGAATCCACGGGGTAAACCGGCTGGGTGGTCTTGACGATGATTTCTTTGTCGCTGCTGCCAGCCTCGACGGACTCAACGAATTCATAGGCCCCCGAGCTCACAATGTCGTAGCCGGCATCTGGGCTCTTCAGGATGTTCCAGGTGTTCTGGAAGGCCTTGATGTCGATCGGCGTGCCGTCGTTGTACGTGGCCTTGTCGTTGACCTTGATGGTGACGGTCTGCTTGCCGTCCACAACCTTGCTCTCCACCGACTCGCAGAAGTCCTTGTTCGGCGTTGCCTTGCCGACGAAGTCGACCTTCCAGCAACCGCCGATGCCGCCACTGTTCACGGCCACCGGGTTGATCGGGGCCATCATCGCGGAGTTGTCGGAGCTGTTGCCGTTGTTGGAGAACCCGTTGAAATCCGGCCCGATGCTGCCCAGCGGCAGGGTGACCTTGCCGCCGGGCTCAAGATCAGCGGCCGGCTTCTCGTTGATGCTGATGAGCTTGGCCAGGTCACTGCCCGTTCCCTGCCCCTTGGCGGTTTCCGGTCCGGTGGGTGTTCCGCCACCGCCGCAGGCCGTCAGCGTCAGGGCTGCGGCAATGGCCGCTGCGCCGCCGATCTTGGTCAGATTCCTCATGGTTTTCCCTTCATAGGTGCGGGTGGTGCTTGTGATGGGTCGAAAAAATCAGGGTGCATGGGGTTCCGCCGTTTCGTGGACCACCAGCATGTGCTCGTCCAGTTCACCATCCGGGAAGAAGCAGGCGAACTGCTGATCCGGTGTGGGCACCGGGCCGGCCTCCAGAATCTCCACGGCAGCGGAAGGCTGCACGGCCTCGAGCGGGGGCTCCAGGGTCAGGCAATGCTCCTGTTTCGCAGCGGGAAGCGCCGCGAAGACGGGGCAGCGGGTGGCGAAGTTGCAGCCTTTCGGGGCATCCAACGGAGACGGCAGGTCCCCTTGTAGGATGATCCGCTCCCGAGTGCGTTCGAACTGCGGGTCCGGGACAGGGATCGCGGACAGCAGGGCGCGCGTGTACGGGTGGCGGGGGTTGTCGAAAACCCGGTCCACCTCCCCGATCTCCACGATCTTCCCCAGGTACATCACGGCCACCCGGTTGGAGATGTGGCGGACCACGGACAGATCGTGGGCCACCATGAGGTAGCTGAGCCCCAGCTCCGCGCGGAGCTTGTCCAGGAGGTTGATGACGCCGGCCTGGACCGAGACATCCAGCGCGGACACGGGCTCGTCCAGGACCACCAGCTTGGGATTCACGGCCAGTGCCCGGGCGATGCCCACGCGCTGCCGCTGGCCGCCGGAGAACTGGTTGGGGAACCGGTTGACGTGGTCCGGCTGCAGGCCCACCAGATTCATCAGTTCCATGATGCGTTTCTTGATGGCCCGCTTATCCATGCCGGCGTTCTGGAGCGGCTCGGCCAGGACCTCGTAGACGGTGAAGCGGGGGTCCAGGGCGCCGGTGGGATCCTGGAAAACCATCTGCATTTCCCGGCGCATGGCGCTTTTGGTCTTGGCGTCGGCGGCCTGCTTGTTGCTGATGCCGCCGATGATCACCTCGCCGTCCTGGTCCTTGTGGAACTCCATGATTTCCAGCAGGGTGGTGGTTTTGCCCGAACCGGACTCGCCCACGATGGAGAAGCACTCGCCTTCGCGGATGTCGAAGCTCAGGCCGTCCACGGCCTTCACGGTGCCGATGCGCCGCTTGAGCAGAGCACCCTTGGTCAGCGGAAAGTGTTTGCGGACATCCTTGAGTTCCAGCACGGTTGAGCGGTCCCCGCGGGGGATGAGGTCAAAGCGCGAGACCGGGACCGGCGGGGCGGAAAAGATCTCGTGGACATCCACGTCCCCGCCGAGGGAAGCGGATTTGATGCAGGCCGCCTGGTGGTAACCAGTTCCCGGAACCGGGCTCAAAGCGGGCTCGCCGTCCAGGCAGGCGTCGGTCACCAGCGGGCACCGCGGTGCGAAGGAGCAGCCGGTGGGGGTGTGCAGGAGGTTCGGCGGGATGCCGTCGATGGGGACCAGCGACGATTTCTCCGCGACGTCCACGCGTGGCACCGCCCCGAGCAGGCCCATCGTGTAGGGCATCCGGGGATCGTAGTAGATGTCATCCACGCTGCCGGTTTCCACCGGCTTACCGGCGTACATCACCATGATGTCGTCGGCGATGCCCGCCACCACGCCCAGATCGTGCGTGATCATCACGACGGCGGCGCCCGTTTCCTCCTGCGCCGTATGCAGCACCTCAAGCACCTGGGCCTGGATGGTGACGTCCAGGGCCGTCGTCGGCTCATCCGCGATCAGCACGCGCGGGTTGTTGGCGATGGCGATGGCGATCATCACGCGCTGGCGCATGCCGCCGGAGAACTCGTGCGGAAAAGCCCTGAGCCTGTTCCTGGGGCTGGGAATGCCCACCATTGCCAGGAGTTCGACGGCGCGGGTTTCCTTCGCCGCCTTGCTCATGCCGGGGTTGTGGATGGTGAGGGCCTCGGTGATCTGGGTCCCCACGGTGTACACCGGCGTGAGGGAGGACAGCGGGTCCTGGAACACCATGGCTATGTCGTTGCCGCGGTACGCGCACATGGCCTTGTCGCTGAGGCCCAGCAGTTCCCTGCCCTTGAGCCTGACCGAGCCGGAGATCTCGGCCGTGGCGGGCAGCAGGCCCATGATGGCCAGCGATGTTACCGATTTGCCGGACCCGGACTCCCCCACGATTCCCAGCGTTTTGCCGGGCATGAGGTCGAAGTTGACGCCCCGGACGGCATGCACAGCCCCGTTTTCGGAGTTGAAGCTGACGTTCAGGTCCCGGACGGACAGGACAGCGTCCGACGGCGAGTGGAGACCGGCGATGTGGAGCCGCTCGGCCGCTGTGGGGGCCGGGTCCGCCGGCTCAAGGAAGGTGCTCATTTGCTCATCTTCTCTGTGCTGTTCTTTTTGGCCCGGCCAACCGAACTGGAGCTCGGGTCGAAGGCGTCACGCAGGCCATCGTTCATCATGGCCAGGGATCCCGTGAGCAGGAACATCACGGTGAGCGGGACCCAGAACATCCACGGGAAGGTCTGGACCTGGGACGTGGCGCCGCCAATCAGCACGCCGAGGCTCACATCCGGCACCTTGATGCCGATGCCGATGAAGGAGAACGCCACTTCGGCGAGAATGGCCCCGGTGACGCCGCGGGTGATGTCCAGGACCAGCAGCGACCCGATGTTGGGGACCAGGTGCCGCCACACGATGCGCCGGGGCGGCACGCCCATGTACTGGGCCGCCTTGACGAAGTCCCGCTGCATCAGCGACATGGACATCGAGCGGATAAGCCGCGCGGTCCCCATCCAGCTGAATACCAGGAGCACGATGATCAGCAGGAGCCAGCTGGGGAGGTTCTTCTTCAGGCCGTCCCCTCCGCCGCTGGTGGCCACTGCCACCACCAGCAGGGCGGGCATCATGATGAGGGCCTCCAGAACGAAGAGCATCACCTTGTCCACTTTGCCGCCGAAATAGGCCATGGTGCAGCCATAGACCGCGGCAACCAGGACGGATACGAGGCCCACAATCAGGCCGATCATGATGGAGATCCTGGTGCCTTCGACAGTCATGGCGTAGAGGTCGATGCCGGCCTGCGACGTGCCCAGGAAGTGGTCGCCGGAAGGCGGCATGCCGATATTGAAGGGGTCGATGGTCTCCTTGTCCCAAGGACTGAAGAACCCGCCGACAAAGGAGAAGATGGTCAGGCCCAGGAAAACCGCCAGCCCGGCGACGGCAGTTTTGTTCCGCATAAAGCGGCGGAAAATGATGGTGGATTTGGCGATCACCACATCGGCATTTTCGAGATGCGCATCCTGCGCCACTGCTGCCGGATCAACGGCATTGAGGTTGGTCATGGCTACTGCACCCTCACTCTCGGGTCAACAAGCGTGGTGGCGAAGTCGGCGAGGATGGCGCCCAGGGCGAAGATGACCGAGCCGTAGGCGAGGGTGGCCGTGGCCGCATTCACATCCTGCAGCGAGATGGCGTCAATGCTCCAGGACCCCACTCCTGGCCAGGCGAAGATCTTCTCGGCGAAGAAGCCACCGGCGAAGATGGCCGGGATAGTGAAGGCGATGCTTTGGGCCACCGGGATGAAGGAAACCCGGAGGGCGTGCCGGGTGATGGCCTGGTTCCGCGTCAGCCCCTTGGCGCGTGCCGTCCGGACGAAGTCCGCATTGACGTTGTCCAGCAGGTACTGGCGCTGCGCGATCTGGTACGAACCCCAGCCGACCAGCGTGATGGCGATCGTCGGAACCGCATAGTGGGCCACCATGTCCACAAACTGCGCCCACCCAGGCTGCATGCCCGGCGTGGAGATGCCCGTCACGAAGAAGATGCGCTCCCCGACGGTTTCGTTGATGTTGATGGCACCGAGCTGCACCAGGAAGTAGGCAATGGGCGCAGGCACGATGTACGCGAGGTAGCTGTAGGAGGTGATCACCCGGTCCTGGAACTTGTACTGCCGGGCCGCCGAGTAGACCCCGAGGGCGACGCCGATGACCAGCGTCAGGACGATGGATGCGAGGAAGAGCCGGGTGGAGATCCAGACGCGGTCCCCGAATTCAGCGTTGATAAAGGCGCCGTTGGGGCTGCGGCCCCAGTCCCAGCGGGTCATGATCCCGGTGAGCCACTCAACGTAGCGCTCCCACGGGCTGAGGTCCGGGTCCAGGCCTTTCAGGCGCATGGAGTTGGCGACCTGCTCGGGTGTGGGCCGGGGAATCCGCTCCTGCTCGAGGAGGGCTGGCTTGAGGGAGCTGACCGCCAGGAAATAGCCGGCTGACGTGGTCAGGAAAATCATAAAGACGTAGGTGATGCCGCGCTTGGCGAGGTACCTGATCATGTGGCAGCTACTTCAGGATCTTTGCCACCAGGACCGCGGACGAACACTCCAAGGGATGCCCCTGGGCCGGCAACGGAGTTCCTGCCTTCACTACATCCACGTTCCAGATCCTTCCGATTTCCCGGCCAGCAACGGGTCTCGCCGCCACCGGGTCCCCACCAGCGTGTGGCCGGCCTCCCGCGACCAGCGCAGAGCAAGTCCGGGTGGACTATGTTGCGGGTCACATTCCAGAGGAAACTACCACAGAGTAGCGTCCGAAATGCGGGCACCTGAGCGGAATCCGCGCGCTCCGTATCAGATTGTTATGAATAATTCAGTGGAATTGATGTGACTGGACGAGCCACTGGATCCAGGCGTACTCTACCGCCCGCGGACCACCCGCGTAACAAGTTCCCGCCAGGAGTCCGTCAGCCGCTCGGGCGCCAGGCCGTGGACGCGGACGGCGTGCAGGAGCCGGTCCGGATCCAGTGTTGCGGCCAGGGACATGGCCATCAGCAGCGGATCCGCATCCATGCCAGCCTCCCGGAGGAGGAGCTCGATGTGGCGCTGCCACAGCTTAACTGCCGGGACCTCGTACCGGCTGCGGGCCGAAGCCTCGGCCGCCCTCGCCAGGTCCCCATGCTCCATCACATACGCGATCCGCTCAGCACCGAAGGCGATCAGCCGCTCCAGGCCCGGCGCGCCCGGCCCCAAGGGCGGCGGGCCGAACATAAAGCGGGCCTGGAAGGCGGCCTCGGAATCGCTCAGCAGCGTCATCATCAGCCCGGCGCGGCTGCCGAATCGGCGGAAGACGGTGCCCTTGCCCACGCCGGCCCGCTCGGCCAGCCTGTCCATGGTCAGGGCGTCCGGGCCACATTCGGCAATCAGCTCCCGCGCCGCGCCCAACAGCCGCTCACGGTTCCGGGCAGCATCACTGCGCTCAGCGGGCGGGCCGGAGAGCGAACCGGGCAGCAGCGGGATAAAGCTCACAGTCCATATCCTAGACCCGGGAATAATAATCGGACTACGGTCCGTTTAGACCATGAAGGCACCAAGCCTCCACCTTCCACCGGCCAGCGGCCCAGCCGCGGCCCCACTACAGGAGTCCGTATGTCGAAGAGCACCGTCCTCACCCTTGTTGGCAGCCTCCGCGCCGAATCCACCAACCAGAAGCTCGCCGAAGCCATCCAGCTGAACGCCCCCGACCAGGTTGACGTGGTCATCCACGAAAGCCTGGGCAACATCCCGTTCTACAACGAGGACATCGACGTCGAGGGCCAGGTTCCCGCTGCTGCCGCCGCCCTCCGCGCAGCAGCCAACGACGCCGACACTATTCTCCTGGTGACCCCGGAGCACAACGGCACCGTGCCAGCATCGCTGAAGAACGCCATCGACTGGCTGTCCCGCCCCTTCGGTGCCGGCGCCCTCTCCGGCAAGCCCACCGCCGTCGTCGGTACCGCATTTGGCCAGTTCGGTGGCGTGTGGGCACAGGACGAAGCCCGCAAGGCGGTGGGCATTGCCGGCGCCCAGGTGCTCGAGGACGTCAAGCTCGCCGTCCCGGGCTCCATGGTCCGCTTTGCCGAGCTGCACCCGAAGGACGATGCCGAGGTAGTGGAGCAGATCAAGGGCGTCTTCGACGCACTCGCCGCCGCCCAGCCGGCAGCGTAAGGCAGCCGCACGCAGCAGCGCCAAGCACCCAAATGCCCCGGGCACCGCAAGGTGGCCGGGGCATTTGTTATCGCACCGTGAGCGGAGTGGCGCTCACGCCCGCACGTGTGACCAAGTCTTGTTCCAACCGGTACCTCGCGGGCATTTTCAGGGCTGAGGGACCGCCGTAACGTTTAATGCACGGAATGCATTCGGGGATGGAACGCGGTGCGGACATGGCAGGCAGGCGGAGCGCCGGAAAGCTGATGGCGACGGCGGCAGCACTTACGCTTCCGCTGTGGCTGGGATGCTGCGCCCCCACCTCCAACCCGTCTGCCGGGAGCACCGTCGCGCCCGGCGCAACCACCATTGAACACTCGGACCGCGTCCAGCCGCCCTTGGTTCCGATTCCCCAGCCGCAGGCACCCCCGCCGGTCACCGCCGTACCCGCCGAAACCACCGGCTCGTCCGCCGCTTCGCCCTCCGAGCCCTCGGGCCACGCGTCCGGCGGGGCGCCCCGCACACTGGAACAGGGCCCGGGCAGCGCTCCGGCGTCCGGAACTGCCGCGCCCGGAGCCGCCGCGGCACCCGGTACAACTACTGCCTTGGGAGCAAGCCCCTCGCCGGCCCCCGAGTCCTCGGCCCCGCCCCCGGCCCAGCCGGCCCCTGGCCAGTCCGGCGGATCCCAGACGGTGACCGCCTACTACGTGCTGCTCGACGACGGCGGGGCGGGAGGTGTGCGCTTTGGCTGCAACGACAGCCTGGCCGGCGTCCGCCGCACCGTGGCTGGCTCCACGGAACCGTTGGCCAATGCCATGCGCGCCCTGCTGGACAACACCGCAGAACCCGCCCCCGGCCTGTACAACTCCCTGTCCGGCTCAACCCTCACGTTCCTGTCCGGCACCTTCGACGGCACGGCCGTAACGGTCTACCTGTCCGGCTCGATCCGTCCGGCGGGGGTGTGCGACATCCCGCGCATCGAGGCCCAACTCACGCAGACCGCCGTCGCCTCGGTGGGCGCCATCCGCGCCGAGGTCTACGTCAACGGCGTGAGGCTCGCCGAGGCACTACGCCTCCAGTAGCGCAGCTGATCAACAGATGTTGCCTTATCGGCAACTGCCGGCTGTATCCTGAAGATGTGAGCCACGAAACACTTGATGCCGGCGCAGTGCAGTTACCGGCCGAAGCCATTGATGCCATCGAGCGCGCGGCCACGTCCGCCCACCGCGCCACCCATCCCCATGAGGCGCTGTTTTCGGAGCGCGCAGCCAACATTAAGCAGTCAGCAGTGCGGGACGTTTTCGACATTTCGATGCGCCCCGGACTGGTGTCCCTTGCCGGGGGCAGTCCGTACCTGCAATCCCTTCCGCTTGAGCGGCTGGCCGCCACGGCGGCAAGCATCATCGCCAACGAAGGGCTCACGGCCCTACAGTACGGCGGCGGGCAGGGCACGGAAGAACTGCGCACCCAGATCTGCGAGGTGATGGCGGCAGAAGGAATCCTGGACGCGGTCCCGGAGAATGTGGTGATCACCGCAGGCTCCCAGTCGGCCCAGGATGTGGCCACCAAGGTCTTCTGCAACCCGGGCGACGTGGTGCTGGTCGAGAACCCCACCTACGTGGGTGCCCTCAATACGTTTGAGGCGTACCAGGTGGAGGTGGCCACCGTGGAAATGGACGACGACGGCCTGGTGCCTGAGCTGTTGGAGGCCCGGATCGCCGCCCTCCAGACAGCCGGAAAGAACATTAAGTTCCTCTACACCATCCCCAACTTCAACAACCCCTCAGGAATCACCCTGGCCGGGGAACGCCGCCAGCGGGTTGTTGATATATGCCGGAACGCGAATATTCTCGTGCTGGAAGACAACCCGTATGGGCTCCTCCGGTACAACGGGACACATCTGGCACCGCTCCGCGCGGCCAACCCCGCCGATGTCATCTACATGGGATCGTTCTCCAAGATCTTCGCCCCTGGTCTCCGCATCGGCTGGGCATTGGTCCCGGAGCACCTCCAGCGGCGCTACTACCTGGCATCCGAATCTGTCACGCTGTGCCCTCCGACGCTGAACCAGATGCTGGTGTCCGCCTACCTCAGCGACTATGACTGGAAGGGCCAGATCGAGACCTACCGCGGACTCTACGCCGAACGATGCACGGCGATGCTGGCCGCCCTGGACGAACACATGCCAGCCGGCACCAGCTGGACCAGCCCGGAAGGCGGCTTCTTCGTCTGGGTCACGCTGCCGGCAGGCGTGGATACCTATCCCCTGCTGCAGAAGGCGATCGACGCCGGCGTGGTCTTTATCCCCGGGGCTGCCTTCACACCGTCCGATTCGCCGTCCAATAAGCTGCGGCTGGCGTTCAGCGCGGTGCCGCCCGACGCCATCAAGGAAGGTGTCCGCCGCTTGGCCCCGGTACTGCGCGAAGCCCTGGGAGCGCTGTAACGTTGGCCGGACTGAGTGTGGCCAAGAGTGAAACTGAAAGAGGAGTCCAAAGCATGAGCGGAATTATTGTTGTTGGCGTTGACGGCAGCGGCACCGCCAAGAAGGCCGCCGAATCGGCCCGGGATCTCGCCGCCGCCGTGGGCGCCTCGCTGCACGTCGTCTCAGCCTTCGACAGCGACCGCACTGAGGTCTTCGGCTCTGGCAGCGACCAGTGGATCGTTTCCGACGCCGACGGTGCCGAGCATGTTGCCAAGACAGTGGCCGAGGCCCTGGCCGGTTCCATCAAGGTGACCTACTCGGCAGCCCGCGGCAAGCCTGCCGAAGCGCTCATCAAGGAAGCCGAGCGCCTGGGCGCCAAGATGATCGTGGTGGGCAACCGGCGGATGCGCGGCATTGGCCGGGTCCTGGGAAGCGTGGCCAACAGCGTGGCTCACAACGCCACCTGCGACGTCTATATCGCCAACACCTACGACGCCGACTAACTGCCAACGGGGCCCTTGCTTACTCTTCAGCGCCGCCAACTTGTAGGCCACGACATTCTCCTGGGCCGCCACGGCAACCACATCTGCTCCATGCGGGTGGACCGCGGCAACGGCCGCGTCATTGCGCTGCTGGATGACGGCTCCGTGGACAGCGCCCCCAACCTCATCGCGCCGGGGCTGCTCCTGCCGGAGACCCTGGAGAGCGTGCTGCGCGGCGACTGGAAATTCTTCGCTGCCCTCTCAGGCATTGCCCTGGTTCTGGGCGGCCTGATGTTCGCCACATTGCCTGCCTTGGCTGACGCCATGGCGGGTAATCTCGAGATGGTCGAGATGATGACGGCCTACTCCGCCTACGGCTACTGACGCCAGGCTTCCGCTAGAGGAGCCACCCGCGCAAAAGCCACCACAGGCCGGCCATCACCAGACCGCCGAACAGCGACCCGGCCACCACCTGTGCCAGGGTGTGCGCGCGGAGCACCACCCGGGACCAGCCGACGGCGGGAACAAGCAGGAGTAACGGCAGCCAGGCCGGACCAAGCATCAGAACGGAAATAACTGCCGCCGACGACACCGCCGCCGCGTGGCCGCTGATCTTCCAGAAGGGGCTCACGGCGGCCAGCACAACGATGCCGCCGACGATGGCCACCACCATGACCATCACGCTTCGCGGCGCACCGGCGGCCTGCAGCACCACCAGGCCGGCGGCCACGGACGCCAGTGCCATGAGCAGTACGGGTGCCCGCTGTTTGCGGTTGCTGACATGGTGGTCCGTGACCTTGCCCAGCCTTACGAGCCCCAGGAGCACAACGAGCGGCAGTACGCACACAAACAGCGCAGCCAAGGCTCCATAGCCGATGGTGCCTGGGAATCCGGCCTCGACTACAGGGCTGACCAGCAGCTGAAGCGTCACTACCACCGGTGGTTGGAATACCTCTGTCAGCCATCTGGCGGCCCGGTTCCTGGACTGAATGGCGGTTTGGTTCACGGTGTTGATGTTCTTAGTCCCGGCGACCTAGGACGCTGCTGAACAATTTGGGTGGTTTAAGGCGCGCCTGCTGGACTTGCCGGGCTGGTCGTTAAGACTGGTTGGATGCAAGGTATTGAGGACGCCCAG
>NZ_JAMXBH010000010.1 GCF_023913735.1 Pseudarthrobacter raffinosi | reverse complement strand
CACACACAAGGTCAATGAACTCGGTGCGGGTACTCAGAGGAAATGACCTGACCATTAAACGCTCCATCAATCAGAGCGTTGCAACGACCATATGACTCTGCCGCCCTCAAAACGACACTTACTGCTACCTACTTTGGGTTAGGGGCTACTTTTTGCGGCCGAACTTGGGCAGATTCGGGAGGTTGGCCAGCAGGTCCGCGGCCTTTGTGGCGGCTCGGCCCACGGTGCGGCCGATCTGCTGCGGGACGGTGTCGTCGCTGAGCGGGGCCACGGTGCCGCCGGGAATCACGACGGCGGGGCTCAGTTCGGCGCCCGTGCGCTCGAGGACGGCGGCAGCGGCCACGTTGTCCGACAGCGGGGTAGCCACGGGCCGTTCGGTGCCGGCGTCCGCCTCCGCGCGAGGTGACTTGGCGACGGCGGCCGCCGGGCCGACGTCGAACGTCTCCAGCCAGCTGACGATCCCCTCAAGCGGTTTGGGGTTCAGCGCGTAGTAGCGCTTCTGGCCCTGCGCCCGCATGCTCACCAGCTGCGCCTCGCGGAGGACTTTCAGGTGCTTAGAAATGGTGGGCTGGCTTGCGGAGAGTTCTTCCACCAGCTCGCCCACTGCCTTGTCCCCGGCGCGCAGGGATACCAAAATGTCGCGCCGGGTTGCTTCCGCAATGACGGCAAATACGTCGTCTGTCACCATGCCTCCCACCCTAGCGACATATACGCCGCCAGGCATCAACTATTTCGCCCGTGACCGCCCCGCGTGGGTTGAAGAAGGATCAGTCGAACCAGGGATCAAGGCCGTGCAGCGGGAAAACGGCTTTGCGGGTGGCCATGACGGTGCGGTCCACGGCGTCGTTGGGGTCGAACCCCACTTCCCAGGACCGCCACCAGAGCTCCACGTCATCGCCCATGAGGCCCGGGGTGTCCATGCCGAACTTGTCCGAAACATACGTGCGCCAATCCTCCGGCACCGGGGTCTGGAGCGGAACGGGACGCCCGGCGGCGATGGCGATCAGGTGGCTCCAGGAGCGCGGCACAACGTCGGTGACGCTGTACCCCCCGCCGCCCGTGGCGATCCAGCGGCCCTCGCAGTGCCGGGCAGCGAGATTCCCGACGGCGGTGGCCGCCTCACGCTGACCGTCCACACTGATGTTCAGATGGGCCAGAGGGTCACGCCGGTGCGAGTCGCAGCCGTGCTGGCTCACGATGACTTCGGGCTGGAACGCGCCCACGAGCTGCGGCACCACTGCGTGGAAAGCACGCAGCCAGCCGGCATCGCCGGTGCCCGACGGCAGGGCAATGTTGACGGCACTGCCCTCAGCCTGCGGACCGCCGATCTCGTTCGCGAAACCGGTCCCTGGGAACAGCGTGAGTCCGCTTTCATGCAGGGAAATGGTCAGGACCCGGGGGTCGTCCCAGAAGATGCTTTCCGTCCCGTCGCCGTGGTGCGCATCGACGTCGATGTACGCCACGCGGCGGATGCCGCCGTCGAGCAGTCTCTGGACCGCCAGCGCGGAGTCATTGTAGATGCAGAAGCCGCTGGCACGGTCGCGGGCCGCGTGGTGCAGGCCGCCGCCGAAGTTCACGGCGTGGAGCGCGGATCCGTCCAGGATGGCGGACGCAGCGATCAGCGATCCGCCGGCGAGCCTCGCGGCGGCGTCGTGCATGCCGGCGAAGGCAGGATCGTCGTCGGTGCCAAGTCCGCGGGCTTCATCCGGCGACGTCGGGTCATCGCTGACCCGGCGAACCGCGGCCACAAACTCAGGCGAGTGCACGGTTTCGAGTTCGGCATCGGACGCAACCTCCGGAGCCTCCACGGACACGTGCGCAAGGTCCAGCAGGCCGAGGCTGCGGGAAAGCCGGGCCGTCAGGTCCAGCCGGGCAGGAGCCATGGGGTGGCCCGGGCCAAAATTGTAGGCCGTCATGGCCGAATTCCACACCACCATCGTTGGTGGCGCGGGCTGGCTGAGACCGGGCAGGAATGTCATCAATGACAGGCTACCGGAGGACGCCACTGCCCCAGCCCGGCCATTACGCGGGCATTAGTGGTTTACTACTGGAGGAAACAGTTTCAACCGAGGAAAAGCCCCCCATGACGCAACGCCAGTCGAGGCCCCGGAACCCGGCAAGCTGGCACCCCGCCGCACCGGAGCGCGAAGGTCTCTGGATCTTCACCCGCGTACGCGACTTCGTTGACGATATTGCCAATACGTCGCCCGCCCGGCTTGCCCTGAGCGCCTTCGGCGCGGTCTGCCTGGTGTTCACGTTCTTCCTCTCGCTGCCCATCTCTTCCGCCACCGGTACGGCCACTCCGATACACCAGGCATTGTTCACCGCGGTGTCCGCGGTCTGCGTGACCGGTCTGACGGTTGTTTCGACGGCGGTGCACTGGTCCTTCTTCGGCCAGCTGGTCATCCTGATCGGCATCTTTGTGGGCGGCTTGGGAACCCTGACCCTCGCGTCGCTGCTGGCCCTCATGGTGAGCAAGAAGCTTGGCGTCCGCGGCAAGCTCATCGCGCAGGAAGCCATGAACAACGCCGGCCGGCTCGGTGAAGTGGGTACTCTGCTGCGGATCGTCATCGTGACCTCCGTGGTAATCGAGGGCGTCCTGGCGCTGGCGCTGATCCCCCGGTTCATGACGTTGGGCGAGCCCTTCTGGCAGTCGGTATGGCATGGAGTCTTCTACTCAATTTCCTCCTTCAACAACGCCGGCTTCACCCCGCATTCGGATGGCATTGTGCCGTACGAGACCGACCTGTGGATCCTCATCCCGCTGATGCTCGGCGTGTTCCTGGGCAGCCTGGGTTTTCCCGTGGTCATGGTCCTGCAGCAGAATGGGCTCAACTGGAAAAAGTGGAATCTCCACACCAAGCTCACCATCCAGGTGTCCTTCATCCTGCTGGCCGCCGGCACGCTGCTGTGGGCGCTGATGGAGTGGGACAACGCCCGGACCATCGGCCACATGGACCTCGGCGACAAGATCACGCACTCCCTCTTCGCCTCCGTCATGACCCGCTCGGGCGGGTTCAACCTGGTGGACCAGAACCACATGGAATCCACCACCATGCTGCTGACGGACGCGCTGATGTTCGCCGGCGGCGGTTCGGCGTCCACGGCGGGCGGCATCAAGGTGACCACCATCGCCGTGATGTTCCTCGCCATCGCCGCGGAGGCCCGCGGCGACTCCGACGTGAAGGTGTATGGCCGGACCATCCCGCAGGGCACCATGCGGGTGGCCATCTCAGTGATCGTCGCCGGCGCCACGTTGGTCTCCGTCTCAGCGTTCCTGCTGCTGCAGATCAGCGGCGCATCCCTGGACCGCGTGCTGTTCGAAACCATTTCAGCCTTTGCCACCGTGGGACTGAGCACAAACCTCAGTGCCGAACTGCCGCCGTCGGGCGTGTATGTCCTCACCGCCCTGATGTTCGCGGGCCGCGTCGGCACTGTCACCCTTGCAGCTGGCCTGGCCCTGCGCCAGCGCAGCCAGCTGTACCACTACCCGGAAGAGAGGCCCATCATTGGCTAATTCCTCAGGCGCCCCCAACCGCCCCGCCCACAACGCGCCGGTCCTGGTGATCGGGCTGGGCCGCTTCGGCTCGTCCACAGCCGAGCAGCTCGTGAAACAGGGCCGCGAGGTGCTGGCGATCGAACGCGACCGGAACCTGGTCCAGAAGTGGGCGCCGCTCCTCACCCACGTGGTGGAGGCGGACGCCACCAATATTGATGCGCTGCGCCAGCTCGGTGCACAGGAGTTCAGCTCCGCCGTTTGTGGCGTGGGCACCTCGATCGAGTCCTCCGTGCTGATCACCGTGAACCTGGTGGACCTGGGCATCGAGCACCTCTGGGTCAAGGCCATCACGCCATCACACGGCAAGATCCTCACCCGGATCGGCGCGAACCACGTGATCTACCCCGAGGCCGACGCCGGCGTCCGTGCCGCACACCTGGTCTCCGGCCGCATGCTGGACTTCATCGAGTTCGACGACGACTTCGCCATCGTGAAAATGTACCCGCCGCGCGAGACGGTGGGCTTCACACTGGATGAGTCCAAGGTGCGTTCCAAGTATGGCGTGACCATCGTGGGCGTGAAGTCGCCCGGCGAGGACTTCACCTACGCCCGCCCGGAAACCAAGGTGTCCGCCCGCGACATGCTGATCGTGTCCGGGCACGTGGACCTGCTGGAACGGTTCGCGGCGCGGCCGTAGTCCCCACCCGCGAAGATGTCAGCCGAGCTGCCTGGTGATCTCTGCGGAGCGGTCCGCTGCGGCGCGGGCGCCGGCGGCGATGATGGCCGGAATGCCCCGGTCGTCGAAGGTGGCGATGGCCCTTTCTGTGGTTCCGTTGGGGCTGGTCACTCCCTTGCGCAGGGCCGAGGGATCGGCGCCCGGCTCGGCCAGCATGAAGCCCGCGCCTGCGACTGTCTCCCGCGCAAGGAGCAGCGACAACTCGGGATCCAGGCCCAGCTCGACGCCGGCAGCTGCCATGGCCTCGGCCAGGTAGAACGCGTAGGCGGGACCCGAGCCGCTGATGGCCGACAACGCATCTACCTGATCCTCGCGCACCTCCACCACAGTGCCAGTGGCCCGAAGGATGTCCTTGACGGTCTGGAGCTGTTCCGGCGTGCAGTTGGTTCCGGGTGAGACGGACACGACGCCGCGGCCCAGCTTGGCAGGGGTGTTCGGCATAGCGCGGATCACCGGCTGTCCGGGAGGCAGCGCAGCTTCCAGTTGCGCCAGCGACACGGCTGCGGCCACGCTGACAACGATGGCCTTCGGGGACAGGGAGCGGCTGATCTCGCGCGCCAGGTCGACGGTGCCCACGGGTTTGACGCCAAGGATCACCACCGTGGAGCCCTTGGCCGCGTCTTTGTTGTTGTCCGGTTCCTCTTCGCCAGCGACGGCCGTGATGCCGTGGTGGCGCAAAGCCAGCTCCTCGGCGCGTTCCGCACGCCTGACTGTGGCTATGACGTCGGCGGGGTCCGTCCCGGCGGCCAGGAGGCCGGACAGGATGGCTTCGTTCATGGATCCACAGCCCAGGAAGGCGATTCGGTTGCTCATGCTTCCATCATTGCAGTTCGGGTGGGCCGTTTCAGAAATGGAAACGAATCGGAAAAACCGGGAACCCGCCGAAACCGATTCACAGCCGACTCCCATGTTCGCTGCAGCTTGCACACAACTTCGCCGCCTAACGTAGTTATTACCTCATTGAGGGTGCGAGTGATGCGGCAAGCATGGGGATGTTTGCCCGAGGCGCCGGTGGTTTGCAGCAGGTTTTCCCCCATTTTCCTGCTGTGGACGCCGGCGCTTTCGCGTTAACGCTGTTTTCAAGCCGCGGCGGGCCTTAGGCGGGTGAAGCCTCGATCGTCTGGCGTGCCGCGGCGGGCTCCATGATATGCGGGGCCGGATCCAGCGGACCGGCGAATACCAGCTGGTCGAGCCGGCGCAGGATCAGCCCTTCACGCAGCGCCCACGGGCAGATCCTGATCTTCTTGAACTTGAACATTTCCAAGGCAGCCTCGGCCACCAGAGCCCCGGCGAGCAGTTGGTGCGCGCGGGCCTCTGACACGCCGGGCAGAAAGAGCCGGTCCTCGGACTTCATGGCTGAAATGCGCTGCGCCCACACGCCCAGATCCGTGGCGTTAAGTGTGCGCTTCACGTAGGGCCCTGCTGCGCTCGGGGCTGCTCCGGCGACCCTGGCGAGCGACCGGAAGGTCTTGGAGGTTCCAGCCACAACGTTGGCGCGGCCCAGGCCGTCGAACTGCCTGACCGCCGGGGCGAGGGTGGCCCGGATGTAGCGGCGCAGCTCTTTGACGCTCTTGGCGGAAGGCGGGTCCTCAGCCAGCCAGTCGCGGGTCAGGCGGCTGGCGCCCAGCGGCACCGAAGTGGCCACTTCGGGCAGTTCGTCCTGCCCGAAGGCCATTTCGAAGGAGCCGCCGCCGATGTCCAGGTTCAGGATCGGGCCCGCACCCCAGCCGTACCAGCGGCGGACGGCGAAGAAGGTCATGGAGGCTTCTTCGCTGCCGGTCAGTTCCTGCAGGGTGACAGTGGTTTCGTGCTTGACCCGGGCCAGCACTGCAGGGCCGTTAGTGGCTTCACGGATGGCAGACGTACAGAAAGCCAGAAGGTCGTCCGCTTTGTGCCTGGCGGCAAACTCCCAGGCTTCAAGGACGAATTCGGTCAGCTCGTGCTGCCCTTCGTCGGTGATGTTGCCGTCGGTATCCAGGTATTGGACCAGGGATATGGGCCGTTTGTGCGACGCAAAAGGCACCGGACGCGCGCCAGGGTGGGCATCCACCAGGAGAAGGTGGACAGTGTTTGACCCGATATCAAGGACGCCTAGCCGCATCCTGCCATTATTCCCCCGCCCGGGCCCTCACTCACAACCTGTACTAAAGATGTCAGTTTGCGGAGGCGTCCTCGGGTGCGCCGTCGGGAAGCTCATCCGCCCGCTTGAAGTCGCGCTTGATGTTGGCGACGCCCTCCGGGTTGATCTCAAACCCGTACGCAGCGCCGGGGTTGATCACCATGCCCAATTCCTCGCCAATGTTGGCGATGATGGCTGCACCCTGGGTCCCCAGGACGTTCGGGGCCGCCTCAAGATACTGCTCGTCAACGCGGCTGGGGTGCGAGAACACCGCAAGGACGGGCTCGCCGTCGGCGTTCGCCAATACCAGCGGCTCCACCTGGGAATCCTCCCCCTCGATCCCGTCAGTGCTGATGACGTAGACCTCGCTGTTGAGGAAGGACAGGATGACGTCCACCGGGCTGCCCTCGGGCTGGCCGCCCAGGGCGAGCTTCTCTTCGAGTTCGTTGAGCGGCGTGAGATCGGCTGTGCCGGGCTGTTCAGTCATGTATCTACTCGACCACGTTGGAGAGCCCGGCGCAAACCGCAAACGGGAGGAGCGAAATCCTCGGCGTGCTCGCTCGTTCCTCCCCAGCGACTCCCTAACCTCGCAAGCTCGGCCAGGGAACCCCGTCGCAGTGGGCCCACCTTAGACGCACGCTGCCGGATTCCTCCCCTCCCGTTTTCTACTGTTTCAACCGGCTCCACCACAGGGCGGAGTTGGGCCGACCGAACACCCGGCGCTTATTTTTTAGCTGGAGCCTTCTTCTTGGCCGGGGCCTTGCGGGCCGTTGTGGCGCGCTTGACCGGACCCTTGGCCCGCTTCTCGGCGAGGAGTTCAATGGCTTGTTCGCGGGTCAGTTCCTCCAGCGACGTGGACCGCGGGACGGTGATGTTGGTGATGCCGTCGGTGATGTACGGGCCGAAGCGGCCTTCCTTCACCACGATGTTCTTCTCGGAAACGGGGTCCGGTCCGAACTCGGCCAGCGGGGCCACCGCGGCACGGGCGCCGCGCTGCTTGGGCTGGGAGTAGATCTCCAGTGCCTGCTCCAGCGTGATGGTGAAGATTTCCTCTTCGGTGCCGATGGAGCGGGAGTCCGTGCCCTTCTTCAGGTACGGACCGAAGCGGCCGTTCTGCACCGTGATGAGGTTGCCTTCGGCGTCCTCACCCAGGGCGCGGGGCAGGCTCATCAGCTGCAGCGCTTCGTCCAGGGTCACGGAATCCACGGTCATGGACGCGAACAGCGAACCGGTGCGCGGCTTGGCCTTGACGGGCTTTTTCGGCGGCTTCGGCTTGCCGTTCTTGTAGTACTCCACGGGCTGGTTGGCCAGCTGTTCCTCGGTCATCTCCGGGATGACTTCGGTGACGTACGCGCCGTAGCGGCCGTTCTTGGCGACAACGCTGTGGCCGGTGTGAGGGTCGTCGCCCAGTACGCGTTCTTCCGGCGCAGCCGTTTCCATCAGTTCGATGGCCTTCGCCGCCGTCAGTTCGTCCGGCGCCAGGTCCTCGGGGACGTTGGCGCGGGAGTTCTCCACGATTTCGCCGGTCTTGGCGTCCACCGTGGCAGCGGAGCTTTCCAGGTACGGGCCGAATTTGCCCACCCGCAGCGTGATCTCATCCGTGATGGGAATGGAGTTGATTTCCCGGGCGTCGATCTCGCCCAGGTTGTTCACGATGCTGAGCAGGCCCGGGTCGGAGTCTTCGCCGTAGTAGAAGTGCTTGAGCCAGGCGGACCCAACGGCTTGGCCGTTGGCGATCTTGTCCAGGTCGCCTTCCATGTCCGCCGTGAACTCGTAGTCCACATAGTCCGTGAAGTGCTGCTCAAGCAGGCGGATCACGGAGAACGCGATCCAGCTGGGCACCAGCGCGGAACCCTGCTTCCGGACGTAGCCGCGGTCCTGGATGGTGGAAATGGTGGAGGCGTAGGTCGACGGGCGGCCGATGCCCTTCTTTTCCAGCTCGGCGGTCAGCGACGCTTCGGTGAAGCGCGGAGGCGGCGAGGTTTCGTGGCCCACAGCCACAATGTCCGACGCCGTGAGGGCATCGTCCTTGGCCACGTTCGGCAGCCGCCGGGCTTCGTCGGAGTCGTCGTCCCCGCGGCTTTCGTCCTTGCCTTCTTCATAGGCGGCCAGGAAGCCCGGGAACGTGATGACGGTACCGGAGGCGGAGAACTCAGCGTCCCGGCCATCGGTGGCCACGGCACCCAGGCGGATGGTCGCCGTCGAGCCCTTGGCGTCACCCATCTGGGATGCGACGGTGCGCTTCCAGATCAGTTCGTACAGGCGGAACTCGTCGCCGGAGAGCTGCTTGGCCACCTGCGCCGGGGTGCGGAAGGAGTCACCGGCGGGGCGGATGGCCTCGTGGGCTTCCTGCGCGTTCGCAGCCTTGCTGGTGTACACGCGGGGCGACGCCGGGATGTACTCCGGGCCGTACAGCTCGGAGGCCTGGCGGCGGGCGGCCGTGACGGCTTCGTCGCTCAGCGCCGAGGAGTCGGTACGCATATAGGTGATGTAGCCGTTTTCGTACAGCCGCTGGGCCACCTGCATGGTGCTCTTTGAGGAGAAGCGGAGCTTGCGGCCGGCCTCTTGCTGCAGCGTGGAAGTGGTGAACGGCGCCGCCGGACGGCGTGTGTACGGCTTGGTATCCACGGACCGGACGCGGAAGTCCGCATCCTGGAGACCGGCGGCCAGTGACGTGGCGAGTTCCTCGTTGAGGTGCGCGGCATTGCGCGACGTGAGGACACCGTCGTCGTTAAAGTCCCTGCCCGAAGCGACCTTGGCCCCGTCAACCGCAGCGAGTTTCGCCTTGAACGAACCGGAACCGGCGCCGAACTGGCCCGTCAGGTCCCAGTACGAGGCGGCCTTGAAGGCCATGCGTTCGCGTTCACGGTCCACCACCATGCGGGTGACCACGGACTGGACGCGCCCGGCGGACAGGCCGCGGGCAACCTTGCGCCAGAGCACGGGGGAAATCTCGTAGCCGTAGAGCCGGTCCAGGACGCGGCGGGTTTCCTGGGCGTCCACCAGGGCGGTATCAACATCGCGCAGGTTGTCCATGGCGCGGTGAATGGCTTCCTTGGTGATTTCGCCGAACGTCATCCGGTACACGGGGACCTTGGGCTTGAGCACTTCCAGCAGGTGCCACGCGATGGCCTCGCCCTCGCGGTCCCCATCGGTTGCGAGATAGAGGGCGTCGGCATCCTTGAGCGCGGCCTTCAGCTCGGTGACCTTTTTCCGCTTGTCCGCGGACACCACGTAATACGGTTTGAAGTCGTTTTCGATGTCGACGGCGAACTTGCCCACCGAGGTTTTCTTCAGTTCTGCAGGAAGCTCAGACGGCTGCGGCAGGTCGCGGATGTGACCAATGGAGGCCTCTACGATGAAGCCCTCGCCGAGGTACTTGGCGATGGTCTTGCTCTTGGCCGGAGACTCCACAATCACGAGTTTCTTGCCTGTTTTGGCCTTGCTTGGCACGGTGCTCCTACAGAAAAAGGTTGCTCGGGCAGATGAGCCCATATTGGCCTAGTTCACCATATTTTGGACAATAGTGCGCATTCATGTGGAAAACCCGTTGACTCATCAGGCACATCCGGG
This sequence comes from Pseudarthrobacter raffinosi, assembly GCF_023913735.1. Taxonomy (GTDB): domain Bacteria; phylum Actinomycetota; class Actinomycetes; order Actinomycetales; family Micrococcaceae; genus Arthrobacter; species Arthrobacter raffinosi. Next base: position 179,207 of record NZ_JAMXBH010000010.1, on the reverse strand, counting down.
ACCCCGATTTGGGGTGTTCCGGGGCCCGCCAAACCGCTATTCAGCAGGCTCGGAAGGAACCAGGAAACCGTCGCTGACCAGGTTCGCGACGTCGTCGAGCAGCCTGGTCCGGAACGCGTCGCCGTCGAACCCGCCCTCTCCGGCAAGGCTCCCGCCGAGCAGCGCCGCGAGGGCTCCGATGATCTGGCCGACGGAGAGGTCACCGTCGGAGGCGGAGACAAATCCGGCGAGTTCGGTGGTGAGCAGATTGGTCCGGCGCAGGCCCGCGCCCTGGCGCAGCAGGATCACGCCGGGGTGCTCGGCGCCGGGGCGCTGATGGCGTTCCTCGGTGACGTCGTCCGCGACGAGCAGGTGCGCGTCCGCCAGGCGGTTGGCGGCCAGCCAGTCGGAACGCTCGACGGCGGCGCCCACGTGAGGCCCGATGGGCTGCTCAATGGGGTACGTGATTTCCTCGAAACGGCTGATGGAGGCGGCGCCGGATTCCGACAGCGGCCGGCGCAGCCAGATCATCCCGAAGCCGATCCCCGCCACGTTCCGGGAGGCGAAGTCCGCCAGGTAGGCGGCGTAGGCGTCCCGGTAATGCTTCCGGTCGCGGGATTCGGACGCGTCCTGCAGCCACGTTTCGGCGTACTGCTCCGGGCCCACCTGCTCGCGCTGGATGAACCAGGCATCCGCGTCCGGACCGATCCAGCTCTTGGGCCGTATGTACCACTCGGTCCCCGCGGGAATTTCCCAGTTGCCCAGCAGCTGCGCGGTGCCGCCCGGGGCCAGGGCACCGGGCAGCGCCGCCACGAGCGAGGACACAATGTCATCGCCGGGCAGCCCGCCGTCACGGTAGGTGAACTGCCCGGACGCGTGCTCGCCCAAGGTCCGCGGCGTGATCACAAACGGCGGGTTGGACACCACCAGCTCGAATTCCTCCCCGGCCACCGGCTCCAGGAGCGAACCCAGCCGAAGGCTGACCCGGTCCTCCAACCTGTCCGGGTCCAGGTGCAGGGCCGCGGCATTAAGCAGGAGGTTGAACCGGGTGAAGGCCAGCGCCCGTGTTGAGATGTCCGTTGCCGTCACGTGCTCGGCATGGTGCAGGAGGTGGAAGGACTGGATGCCGCAGCCCGTGCCCAGGTCCAGGGCCTTGGCGACGTGGCGGCGGACGGTGGTCTGCACCAGCGTGGTGGACGCCTGCCCGATCCCCAGCACGTGGTCGTGCCGGAGCATGCCGGCCTGCTGGTGCGCGGCGAGGTCGCTGGCCACCCAGAGCTCGGCGCCGCCGCTGCCGTCCTCATTGGCGTCCCAGCCGTACGGCCGCAGATCCGCTTTCGCCTGCAGCAAGTCCTGCGCCGGCTGATCGGCGGCGGGCAGCTCAGGGCCGGGCCGATCTGGGCCGGGCACGGGCTCGAGCAGCCCCAGCTCCACCAGGCCGTCCGCCCGTACTCCCGGCAGCGCGGCGTCGAGCGTTTCCCGTTTTTGCGGTTCCGCCAGGAGCCAGAGACGGACGACGGCGGCGAGCGCCGCCGTCGTCTTCTCACCGTGCGCAGCCTCACCCCCTGCCGCATCAATCTGAAGGGCGCTTTCGGTGGCCAGCAGCGCCGGGATGATCTGGTCCCGGTTCAGCGCGCGGTACGCTGACTCGCCCAGCAGCCCCGCCACGCCGTCGAGCGTGTAATCCACCCGGCGCAGGTCCGCGGCGAGCGCCGTCAGCAGCCCGGGGAGGTCGCTGCGCGGGGCATCGGGGGTGTTGCCGGCCAGGAAAAGCGTGGAATCAGTCACCGCCCAAGTCTATTGGCGGGCACGCTTCCTCCTGACGGGCTACAGGTTCTCCGCGGCGTAGATCTTCAGGGCATCCCGGACGAAGCCGGCACCCTCCGCGCCGCCGTAGTTCTTCGCGAAGCGGGGGTCAGTAACGTACATTTCGCCGAGCCCGGTGACGTATGCCTTGACGTCAGCGTTGCCCTTGCCGTCAGCCTGGCCGCGGGCGTCCGACGCCGGGGTGCCCGGGATGCCGGTCAGCCATTCGACGTGCCGCCTCGCGATGTCCTGGGCCTCCGCGCTGTCCGGTGCTATACCCCCAGTGGCGGCGGCGATCCAGTCCTCGCCCAGCTGCTGCGATCGCTGCTTCCACGCCGCCTTCTCCTCGGTGCTCATGCCGCGCCACCACGAATCCCCCTTCGCGTAGGCGTCCTTGCCCCAGCGTTCCTCCACTTCGTCCTTGTACTGGGTGTGGTCGAAACCGTTGAACATGTCTTCTGCCATGATTTCGCCACCTCCTTTCACTGCCTCGATGGTTTGTGTGACCGACGCGATCTGCCGCGCAAGCCTGTCCTGTTCCTGCTTGAGCCATTCGAGATGCCCGGTGAGTGCCTGGGCGGCGTCCGTTTCATCGTCGAGCACCTGGCTGATCACCGGCAGGCCCAGCCCCAGCCCGCGCAGAAGCAGGATGCGCTGGAGCTGCACCAGCGCCGCCTGGTTGTAGTAGCGGTAACCGTTGTGGCCGGTGCGGCTGGGCTTGAGCAGGCCGATGTCGTCATAGTGCCGCAGCGTCCTGCTGGTGGTCCCTGCGATCCGGACGATGTCCTGGATGGACCAGTCCATGTATTCTTCCTTTCCTGCTCTGTTTGCGGGATGGTTCGGACGTTCTGGTCCGGCTGATGGTTCAACGATAAATCTTGACGTAGCGTCAAGGTCAAGGGACTGAATCACGGAGCACAGATGGAGCCGGGTAAGTTGGAAGCATGGCTGTTATTCCTTCGTCCTTTCCGCGCGCCCTCTCCGCTGTGGCTGCCGCAGCTGTCCTCCTGGGCCTCTCTGCCTGCGCGCAGCAGCTTTCGGTGGAGAACGCCGATGTGCCGGCCTGGAAAGCCACGGCACTGCCGTCGGCCAGCGGCGTTGTTGCCGAGGACTCCGGCAAGATTCTCAACGCCCAACCCATTGACCATACGGAGAACGTGCCGGCAGGCAAGTACACGCTGACACTCGTCTGTGAAGGCGGCGGCAAGGCCTTCCTCGCAGTGCGGTCCGGAGGCAAGGAACTCGCCGACCTCGGGGCCGCCTGCTACGGTGCCCGGGAGTCCATCAAAATCACACTCCCGGAACCCGGACCGCTGCAGCTCAGCGCCTCCAGCGTCGACGCACCGCTGATCTACGCCTACCAACTGGTAACTGCGGGTTAAGTCCCTTCGAATCCACCATGCGGCTGACCGCCGGACGGGTGATGCCCGAGGCTCTGGATTGGGGTCCCTGCCCGGCATAGAGTCGGAGTATGCCCGCAACGCAGGGGGCGCCGCCGCCCCGCAGGGCGGTACTTCGTCCGGGCGCTTGCCCGTCCCGGTCAGTCTCCGTGCGCACCCGGGTGAGGGCCGCCGTCGTACTCTGGACGGCGGGCGCACTCGTGGCCGGAACTGCGCTCGCCGGATGTGAATACACGTACGACGAAGGGTGGCGTCCCGCCGAGGCCACGGCCGCGCCGGAGGTGACCGAGCCGGGGCCGAGCGCTGAGCTGTGGCGGAACGATCCCGTCAGCGAGGCTGAAATGGAGGCCTGGCTGACGGAGTCCCAGGTGGGGCCCGGCCTGCAGGTGGCGCATAGGACGTTCGGCCTGTTGCGCGCGGAAGAAGTCCGAACGGACGCCACGGAGCCCCTCCCCGCCGGAACCTACGTCCTGGTGCTGGTGTGCCGCAGCCAGCGGCGCGTCGACTTCAAAGTCCGCAATGACGAATTCACCATGGTGGACCTCAGCCTCCGCTGCGGATCACGGCGCGAAAGCGTGATCTACCTGCCCAAGGAAACGGTGCTGCATTTCCAGGTCGAAGCGCAGTCCCCCGCCAATTTCGCGTACCGGCTGTCCCGGCTCTGAACTTTTATGCCTGCCGGCTCTGAACTTTCAGCCAGCCGGCTCTGAACCGGCAGCGGGGCTCAGACCATGCAGCTCAGGCCACGCAGCCTTCGGGGCAGCGCAGCGTCTCCGGGCTGGCGGCACACTCGGCGCAATACAAGGTCAGCGTGCGGCAGCTCGGGTTGGAACAGTTCTCGAACTTGCTGGTGGGCGCGGCACAGCGGACGCACTCACCGATGGTCTTGGCGTCCTCGCTGAATTCCAGGTGCATGCGCTTGTCGAACACGTAGAGCGAGCCTTCCCAGAGGCCCTGGTCCTTGAACGTTTCGCCGTAGCGGACGATGCCGCCGTCGAGCTGGTACACCTGCTTGAAACCGCGGTTCACCATCAGACTGGAGAGCACCTCGCAGCGGATGCCGCCGGTGCAATAGGTGACCACCGGTTTGTCCTTGAGGGCGTCGTACTTGCCGGAGTCGAGCTCCTTGATGAAATCGTGGGTAGTGGCCACGTCAGGGACGATCGCGTCCTTGAACTTGCCGATCTGGGCCTCGAAGGCGTTGCGGCCGTCGAAGAACACCACGTCCTCGCCGGCCTGTTTGGTGGCCTCCACCAGTTCGTGCAGTTCCTCGGGCTTGAGGTGCGTGCCGCCGCCCACCACACCGTGCTCATCTACCTTGAGTTCGCCTGGCGCGCCGAAGGAGACGATCTCGTCCCGGACCTTAACGCTCAGCCGCGGGAAGTCCTCCGCGCCGCCGTCGGACCATTTCACGTCGATGCCGTGGAATCCCTTGTATTCGCGTGTGGTCTTCACGTATTGCTTGACGGCGCCGATCTCGCCGCCCACCGTGGCGTTGATGCCGTCCTTGGAAAGGAGGATGCGTCCGGTCAGCCCGAGTTTTTCGCACAGGGCACGCTGCCAGAGCCGCACCGCGTCCGGATCAGCGATGGGGGTAAAGCCGTAAAAGAGCACAATTCGGTTCAAAGCCACGTATTTAAGGGTACTGGGTTGCCGGAGAACGGACCCGCCGATTGGCCGGGGGCTAAGGCTGCGCCGCTGCGATGGCGGCGTCGCACCTGTTCAGGGCGGTTTCGGCCGTCCGGTACCCCAGGACGACGACGGCGAACGGCACCGCGGTTGCCGTCACGGCGGCCCCGAAAGCACCAGCGCCATTGTTGAGGGCGAGTTCTGCCGCACCGTCACCAACGAGGCGCGGCACCACAAACAGGACCACGGCAGTAAGAAGCCCACCAAGTCCCTGCCGTTGCGCTCCTTCGGGCTCGGAGCGTGATCCCAGAAAGTCCAGCGGGCGCTTCGAATTCCGGTAGGTCAGTGCGCCGGCCACCAGCGGGACGAGCCCGCCGGCAAGCCAGACCCAGTAAGCCACGCCCGTGGCCGTCTCCCAATACCTGGCGCCGCCCACCATGGCCACCATTAAGGCGACACAAACCAGCAGGGACAGCGGAAAAGTGTTCTTGGACGGTTCCTTGGCGGCGGGCATGCCGTCAGTCTTGTCCTGTCACGATTGCATAGGCAAGTCACATCGGGGGCACCCTACCCCTGTTGCTTGTGTCGGGGCTGGAATACTCTCATGACATGAGTCCGGACGCCTTGGTTGAAGACATCACACGCCTTCTTGAAGTCTGGGTAGCTGGCTGGGCCGGCTGCCGCGGTTACCAGACCTCAGTTGAGGGCCGCTTCCCCGCTGCACTGCGGGCCGACACCTCCGGGGAGTGGGAATACTTCGCCCATGACCCCTCCGAGAATGAGTTCGCTGCCCTGGCTGCGAAGACCGCCGAGGCCCCGGCCAGGGTCCTGACCATCCTCACCAATGATGTTGCCCGCTTCAGTGCACTGGCCCAAAAACACGGGCTGAACGTCACGTCCGCATCGCAGGCCATGATGATTGTGGACATGGCCACGCAGGATACGGAAGATCCGTGGCTCTCCGACGACGAATTGAACCTGGTCACCTCCCAGCTCGACGGCGTCCACCACGCAGTGGTCCGCTCGAGTGACACTGTAGCGGCGAGCGGCAGGGCTTTTGTGGTGGGCGAGACTGCAGTGTTCGACAAGATTGTGGTCCAACCCGCGTTCCAGCGCCGCGGACTGGGCAGCTTCATCATGAAGGCCCTTGCGGCGCAGGCCATCGGACCGTACGTGGAGAACGGCCTGCTGCTGGCCTCGATCGACGGCCAGAAGCTGTATTCCCACTTGGGCTGGTCAACTGTTTGCCGCGTGCTGATGCTGTCCACGTCCGACGAAGGCGCAGACCTTTCCGTGGGGTGATTTTTCCTCGGGTGAAAGAATGTTGGGGTGAACCCCCATGACTCCCTGATTCCATTGCTGGGCCGAGGCCCGGACCCGGAACAGCTGCGTCATGTCCGCACCATCCCAGCCCGGCAGGCAGTCCACGAACCGTGGCCAACGTGGGCGCACCCGGATCTGGTGGCCGCTTATGGCTCCCTGGGCATCCACGAGCCGTACCGGCACCAGATCCAAGCCGCCACCCTGGCCCACGGCGGCGAGCACGTGGTCATCGCCACCGGCACCGCCTCCGGAAAGTCCCTGGCCTACCAACTGCCGGCACTTGACGCCATCCACCGCTCCGAACTGCGCGTCCTGTCCGAACCGGGAAAAATCCACGACGACGGCGCCGTGACACTCTACCTCTCCCCCACGAAGGCTCTCGCTGCCGACCAGCTCGCAGCCATCCGTTCCCTGAATCTGCCCACCGTACGGGCCGAGACGTACGACGGCGATACCGAACCCGCGTCCCGCCGGTGGATCCGGGACCACGCCAACTTCATCCTGGCGAATCCGGACATGCTCCACTTCGGCATCCTTCCCAATCACGCCTGGTGGGCCAGCTTCTTCCGGCGGCTGCGGTACGTGATTGTGGATGAGGCCCACAGCTACCGCGGGGTGTTCGGCTCGCACGTGGCCAACCTGATGCGCCGGCTGCGACGCATCTGCGCGTACTACGGTGCCGGGACCACCCACCCCGGTCCGGTGTTCATCGCCGCGTCTGCCACGGCATCTGAGCCAGGCTCATCCTTCGGCCGCCTGATCGGGGCGCCGGTCCGGGCCGTTGCCGAGGACTGCTCGCCGCACGGTTCCACTACGGTGGCTTTCTGGGAGCCTGCGCTGACCGATCTCAAGGGCGAGAACGGCGCCAGGGAACGCCGCACCGCCGTTGCTGAAACGGCCGATCTGCTGGCGAACCTGGTTTCGTCCCGCATCCGGACCATCGCCTTCATCAAGTCCCGCCGCGGTGCGGAGACAATCGCTTCGATCACCAAGCGCCTTCTGGACGAAGTGGACCCCAGTCTTCCCCAACGCGTGGCCGCCTACCGTTCCGGCTACCTTCCGGAAGAACGCCGGGCCCTGGAAAAGGCACTCCGCTCCGGCGAACTGCTGGGTGTCTCCAGCACGTCCGCCCTTGAACTGGGCATCGACATTTCCGGGCTGGATGCCGTCCTGGTCGCGGGCTGGCCAGGCACCAGGGCGTCGCTGTTCCAGCAGATCGGCCGGGCTGGGCGCGCGGGCCAGGATGCGATTGCCGCGTTTGTGGCCAGCGATGATCCGCTCGACACCTACCTGGTGAACCATCCCGAGGCGATTTTCGACGTGTCGGTGGAGGCCACCGTCTTTGATCCCTCCAATCCCTATGTGCTGGGGCCCCATCTTTGTGCCGCCGCCGCGGAGCTTCCGCTGGGCGTGGCTGAGCTTGGCCTGTTCGGCGGCACAGCAGAGAAGTTGTTAGGGCAGCTCGTGGCGCAGGGCTATTTGCGCCGCCGGCCGGCGGGCTGGTTCTGGACGCACTCCCAGAGCGCTGCGGCCATGGTGAACCTTCGTGCCGACGGAGGCGGACCGGTGAGCATCGTTGACGCCGACACCGGCTCCCTCCTCGGGACCATGGATTCGCCCCAGACGCACTACCAGGCGCACACAGGTGCCATCTATGTGCACCAGGGCGACAGCTATGTGGTGGAGGACCTGAACGAAGACGACCACTGCGTGGTGGTCCGGCGCGCCAACCCCGACTACTACACAACGGCCCGGGACGTGACCCAGATCGAAGTGCTCGAAACACTCCGGACCGAGCACTGGGGCGATATCGCCGTCCACTTCGGTGATGTGAAAGTGACAACACAGGTGGTTTCCTTTCAGCGCAAGGCCTTGATTTCAAACGAAATCCTGGGCGAGGAGCCGCTGGAGCTGGGCGCCCGGGACCTGTTCACGAAGGCCGTCTGGTTTGTGGTGGAGAACCGTTCGCTGACGGGCGCCGGGCTCATCGAGGCGCAGTTCCCGGGGGCCCTGCACGCCGCCGAACACGCAGCGATCGGCCTGCTGCCGCTGGTGGCCTCCAGCGACCGCTGGGACATCGGCGGAGTATCCACCGCCATCCACGCCGACACCGGCGCGCCCACCATCTTTGTGTACGACGGGCACCCCGGCGGTGCCGGCTTTGCCGAACGGGGCTTCGACAAGGCAAAGGTGTGGCTCTCGGCGACGCGCGACGCCATCAAGGCGTGTGAATGCGAGTCGGGCTGCCCGTCCTGCGTCCAGTCCCCCAAATGTGGGAACAAGAACAATCCGCTGGACAAGGCTGCCGCCGTCACGCTCATCGACGTCCTCCTTAAAGACGCGCGCGAAAGGCCTCTCCGCAGTGCGGAATTCCTGGCGAGCACGGAGCCGTTCAGCACCACAGGCGCTCAGGGCGGCGGTCCGGCCCGCGCCTGACCGGTTGCGGCGCCAACCAGTATGCGTGCATTTAGCTCCGTTCGGACCATGACGGTCTGGCCGGCCCCTTCCGTACAGCTGACGAGGGCCGCCTCATGGCGGCCTGCTACCTCGGCGGCCACCGTGCAGGGGTCTCCCGGAGTGATCCCGCGCAGGGCATCGGCCGCGGCAAGGGCAGCGAGGTCCGCCGCTGCCGCTGCCCTGCTGGCCATCACCGCGGACTGTGCGAACAACAGCATCAGGGCCATCGCCATGATGACAACCAGCGCCAGTCCCGCAGCCAGTACTGTTCCCGAACCGCGCTCCGGGTTGTCCCGGAATTGCCTGTTCACAACGGCGCCTCCTCCGGGGCCCCGACCGGCTCCAACCCCGGAGTGGCCGCGGCAGCCGGCGTTTCGCTCCGCGTGGTGGCCTTGGCCGTGAGGGTCCAGAGCACAGTTGCCCCCAGCGGTCCGCCCACACCGTCAGCCACCGTAACGCTGAGCCACTCGCCGTCAGACGCAACGGACGCCGTTGCCGACGTCCCCGCCAAGGTCCTGACGATCCCCTGCACTGCGGCCGGGTCCTCGCCGCGGGCCAACGCCCTGGCGCCGGCCCGCGCCGCCTCCTCGAGCCTGAGCTGCGTGACGCCCGCGGAGGCTCCTGCCAGGAGCAGTGCGAGGAGGAACAGTACTGCCGGCAGCGCTACCGCGAACTCCGCCGTCACGGCGCCATGGGCATTCCCCGGCCCACGGCGCCAGCGACGGAGTGCGGCCGCCGGTCCCAGCGCCACGCGGCTTTCCACGCCTTGGTTCCGGAAGCGGCCACAGCGGCTGCTCCGGCCATCAGCCCGTGGCAGCGCTGCCGGCGGCAGACTCATGGCAAGGCCAGCGCCGTGCGGATGAGGTTCAGCAGGAATCCGCGCACTTCGTCGCTGCGGAGAATGAAGACGAGAAGTCCGGCGAAGCCAACCGCGGCAAGGGTAGCTATGGCGTATTCGGCCGTCGCCATTCCGGCCTCTGAAGCTGTGAGCCGGGGCCGGCGCTTTTTCGCCTCGCTGGCACCGGGGTATAGCTCCACGACGTTGCCAACGGCCTCTGGGGCCACCTCCCGTTGGCAGGTACACGCGCCCAGTCCTGCATTGGCAAGTACTACGGAGTCCCATGCGGGGGTCCCCGCAACTCCCGTGCTGAGCTCCGGCGCAGGGGCGGCGGAAAGGCTGTTTTGGATGATGGTCATGGTGACGGTTTCCCTTCTGTGCTCCGGCCGAGTTGCCGGCTGATTTCGACTCTTCCCGGCTCCGCAGATCTCGGTAAGTGCAAACATCCCGTAAGTGGATAAGCGCCGCTTTGAGCGGATTGTGGAGGACGGGACGGGGTGTGGAGGAATGGACCGTAGCCCAAATCCCGCGGTCAGGACCCGGACGGCACCAGTGCCAGCAGGACCGGGACTACGCCCAGGCAGATGAAGGCCGGGAGCGAGCACAGGCCCAGCGGAATGACCAGCTTCACGCCGAGGGAGGCCGCCCGTTTCTCCGCAGCGCGGAATCTTTCCCGGCGCAACCTCGCGGCCTGTGCGTAAAGGATGGCCGACGACGGCGCTCCGGTCAGGGCGGCGAATCCCAGTGCGTCACGCAATTCCAGGATTACAGGAAGACGGACTTCGGAACTGCGCCAGGCTGTCTCCCAGTCGGCTCCGATGGCGAGCGCAGACACCACCGGACGCAGCGCCTTGCCGTAGTCCGCGGAGGCCGAGGCCGCGACGAGTTCCAGGGACCGGCCAATGCCAGACCCCGCGTCCAGCATCGCGGCCACGAGCTCAAGCATCATTGCCGTGTCGCGCAATCCGTGAAGGCGGCCGCCTTGAGTGAGTGCTTCATCGGCCCCATGCGGCCCGGCGCCCACGTCCCCTCGCAGCCTGAGCAGTCGCTTTCGGACTCGGCTTGGCTGCGAAAGGGCAAGGCAGGCGGCAGCAGCCAGAACAACGGCCGAGGCAAGCCCCGGCACAAGAATGTCCGTCATGGCACACCGGCCCCGGCGGCAGCACCGACCAGGCGGGCGGACCAGATTCTTCCGGTGATGGTGAGGCCCACGCCCGCGGCGAGGGCCGCCAGACCCAGCGGGGTCCCGATCAGGATGGCCAGGGGATCCACGCCCAACGCCATTCCCAGGCCCAGTCCCATCAGCGGGAGCCAGGTCAGGAGACCTACCGTGGCCTTGGGCCCGGCGAGCGCTGTCTGCCGTGCGGCCTCGGCGTCGTCTTCCACTTCCAGTTGGGCCGCAAACCTCGCCAGGACGTCCGCCAGTGGACAGCCGCTGGCTTCGGCAATGTCAAAGCAGGCGGCCAGCTCACACCAGATCCGTAACTCCCTGCTGTCGGCGCGCGAAAACTCCGATTGCACGGCCTTCCGGATCGCCTCCGACACGGGTGCGCCCCGGAACGCTGCTGCCCGGACGGCGCCAAGCATCACCAGGGAACCTGCGCTGAGGCTCGGACCGCTGCGCCCGGCCGCTGACCCGCGGATTGGTTCCGCCCGTCCGCCAAGGTCCTGCGATGCGCGTGAACCTGCACCCGTAGTTGCGGAATCTGGCTCCCGACGGCCACCGTGGACCAGCCACAGTTCATCCCATAGCCGTGCCGGAGTGCGGCCGCCCTTCAGCAGCGCAGCAAGCTGCTGCACCACAAGGGTCAGTGACAGGTCATTCCGTTCCGGTCCGGCACGGAGCGACCTGCGCCACGAGCCGCCCGTCCTGGTGCCACCAGCCCCGCCCTGAACCCGAGAGGCGAAGCCTGGTCCTGCACTCCCCACGGCCCGCCGGAAACGGCCTGTGGCACCGCCGGGCGGGCTGAAGAGCAGCACGACCGCCAGCACGAGGACCACGGCCAGCAGAAGGGTCATACGGCGGCACCCGCCTCGAGGGACAGTCCCAGCCGCTTGCTCATCGCCTCCCAGGCTGGACCGGTGCCGACCTGGCCGCGTCTGGCCTCCAACGCCGGAACCACGGTTAGACCGCCGGGACCGTCCTGCACCACGCCCACGCAGGCAACATGCCGCCCGTGGCCGGACCGCTCCACGTGGACCACAACGTCCAAGGCGCTGGCTGCCTGCAGCCGGACCGCGTCCTGGCCCATGCCTGCCAGTGCTCCCAAAGCTGTCAGGCGGGCCGGGACAGCGGTGGCAGCGTTCGCATGGATGGTCCCTCCCCCGCCGGTGTGGCCTGTGTTCATGGCGGTCAGGAGTTCCCGCACCTCGGCCCCACGGCATTCCCCCACCACCAGCCGGTCCGGCCGCATCCGCAGTGCCTGCCGGACGAGTTCGCCGAGATCCACTTCGCCGCCGCCTTCGAGGTTTCCGTGACGGGACTCCAGCGACACAATGTGCGGATGGACGGGGTTCAGTTCGGACGCGTCCTCGATCAGGACCAGCCGTTCCGCCGGGGAGCACAGCCCCAGCAGTGTGGACAGCAACGTGGTCTTTCCGGAACCCGTGGCCCCGCTGATCAGGAAACTCAGCCGCTGCTCAACAACCCGTTCAAGGACCTCCTGGACCGTGCTGCCGAACATGCCGCCGGCACGGAGTTCGTCCATGGAGAAGACCTGCTCCCGCCGGATGCGGACGCTCAGCAAGGTGCCGGCGGTGGAAATCGGCGGCAGGACGGCGTGGACGCGGTATCCGCCCTCAAGCCTGACATCAACGCACGGGGACCCGTCGTCCAGCCGCCTGCCGCCGGCGGCCACCAGCCGCGATGCCAAGGCCCGCACCTGTGCCTCGCCGGAAAACGAAACCCCTGCCGGTTCGAGGCCCTGACCCCGGTCGATCCAGACCGAGTCCGGGGCGTTGACGAAGATGTCGGTGACGTGCACGTCCCGCGTCAGTTCCTGGAGTAGGCCGAGCCCGTTCAGCTCGGCGCTGATCCGTTCCACGGCGGCAAGGGAGCCGGCAGTCCCCAGCAGCCGGCCGGTGGCCTGGACGGCGGCGGCAACCCGGGACGGGGTGACAGGTCCGGCGTCGGCCATGACTGACTCACGGACGGTTTCCAACAGTGCCGAATCCAGAAAGCGCGGATCCAGGACACGGGCCTGCCGACGGCGTGCCCCCGTCCGCTGGTCCTGGGGCGACGGCGGCGGGACTGGCCGCTGCGCGCTCACGGCAGGTCTCCGACAGGGATCTCGCCGTCCAGCAGATCGAGCACTGAGGCGGCAAAATGCCTGACACTCCGTCGTTTGCCCACGTCAAGGAGCCTGCCGTTTTCCCCGGCAGCCGTAACGCCGCGCAGCTCCGGAACGCGGCCCTGGACCGGCAGCCCGACGGCGTCCGCAATGAGTCCGGCGTCCAGCGCGGCACCGGCCTTGCCCCGGACCAGGAGGGCTGCCTCAACCGGCGGAAGCTCGTGCAGCAGCCGGGCCGTGGCCACCGCTGCCTTCAGCTGCGCCGGAACAACCACCAGGATGCGGTCACAGTCCCAGGCAAACATACGCACGGGTTCGGTGCCCCGACCGATGTCCACCACCACCAGTTCATAGCCCCGCCGGCCCGCATCTAGGACGCCGCCGGTGGTGGCGGCATCCACCGGTGCCTGGCGGTCGCGGCTGCCGGGCCAGGACAGGAAGGAAAACCCGCCGGCTACCGGCAGTGAGTCGGCCAGCTGCTCGGGATCGATGCTTCCGCTCGCGTCGGACAGGTCAGGCCAGCGCAGCCCCGGCGTCTCCTCAGCTGCCAGCGCCAGTTCCAGGCCACCGCCCCACGGGTCGCCATCAACCAGCAACACGCGCACACCGAGCCCGGCTGCCGCCTGGGCGATCCAGATTGCCGCGGTGGTGGCACCGGCACCGCCGCAGCCCCCTGTTATCCCGAGGACCAGTCCTCCCGCTTCGGGTGACCGCGACCGGCTCAGGTACTCTGCCAGCCAGGCCGCGGCATCCGGAAGCACCGCCACCCGCTCCGCTCCGAGGGCTGTGGCCAGGTGCCAGAGACTGTCCCCCTCCCCGTTCAGGCCCACCAACACGGCAGGGGCCCGCCGCCGCGGCGGCAGCTCGCGGACATCGCTCCCCACCAATACTGCGGCCGCGGCGTCCCAGTACTTGGCGGCATTAGCCACGTCCGCCACCACCCGCAGCTGGCCGCCAGCGGCAGCCACAATCCGTTCCACTTCGCCCTGCAGAAAGTCGTAGCCGGTGACCAGGAGGACCTCGGCACCAGCGGGGTCCGGCAGCCAGGCTCCCGCGGCCTGTGCCGAGGCAGGCGCACAGGACGTGGAACCACCGGACCTGGAACCACGGGCCTGGGAACCACCGGGTTCAGATCCTTGGGGAGGGGAGGGCCGGGCACGGGACAGCTGGGCGGAAGGCCGCTCGGAAGGGGGTGGCGATAGCTGGTGCCTGCTCATGCAGCAACTCTCCACCGAACTCAAGGGGGAGAAACAGGGCCATGCCACCGTATGTGGACAACTCCATCCACCCGGCCGATAGGCCGGACAGAAAGACGGGCCGAACGGCCGGGCCGTTACTGCTTCCCGTATTTGCGGTGGACGGCCTGCTTACTGACCCCAAGGCACAGGGCAATGGCTTCCCAAGACAGACCGGCCTGCCTCGCCTTGCGAACCAGGGCCGCTTCGGCGCGGCGGACCTCCTTCTGCAGTTCCGCCACTGCGTACAGCGCTTCAGCGGGACCTTTCCCGTCCATTGATGCGACCAGCGTTTTCATCCTTTCTACCTCCATTCGTCAACTTTAGTTGACGAATGGAGGGGCGTCAACATATATTGACGGCAGGGGATTGGGGCTTGAATGTCCCCGCCACAGGGCAGAATTGGACCTATGTATCTGCTGCTCGCCGCCCACGCCCACGGCGCAGCCCTCCAGCAGGTCACCCAGGCGGGCGATCCCCACCCCGACCGCCCCGAACCGCGCCTCATCAGCGCAAGCGAGCTGGCCGGCGTCGTTCGCCAGCTGGAGAACCGGCCCCGCGAGGCGCCGCCCCGCTGGATCTGGAACCGGACCCAGGACTGGTACCCCGCCCTGCTGGCGGCCGGTGTGGAACTGGAGCGCTGCTATGACCTCGGTCTGTGCGGCAATATCCTGGCGTATTCGCAGTTCACTGCCCACACGGAGTACGCGCGGAACGCCGACAAGGAATCGTTGGACGATCCCCAGGAGACGCCCCGCGCCCTCCAGCCGCCGCCCCCGCCGGCGGATCAGGGCGCCCTCTTTGACGATGTCCGCCACCGCGCCCCACGGCAAGGCCTGGCGGAGCTCCGCGCAGAATACGCCGCCCAGCAGGCTGCCCTGGCCGATGCGCCTCCGGACGAAAACAAGCGGAAGCGGCTCCAGCTGCTGCTGGCCGCCGAGTCCGCCGGCGCCATGATCGCCGCGGAGATGCAGCACACCGGCGTCCCTTGGCGCGAGGACCTGCACGAGCAAATCCTGGCCGGCCACCTCGGGCCGCGCCCGCCGTCCGGTCACCGCCCCGCGAAGCTGGAGGCCCTGAACACCGAACTGCGGGGGCTGCTCAACTCGCCCGGACTGAACCCGGACTCGCCGCAGGAACTGATGCGCGCCCTGCACCGCAACGGCATCGAGGTGAAAAGCACGCGGCAGTGGGAGCTGATGGAGTCCAGCCACCCCGCCATCGAACCGCTCCTCGCCTACAAGAAACTGTCCCGCCTGCACACCGCCAACGGCTGGGCCTGGCTGGACGCATGGGTAGCCAAGGGCCGCTTCCAGCCCGAGTATGTTGTGGGCGGTGTGGTGTCCGGCCGCTGGGCCTCGCGGGGCGGCGGGGCCCTGCAGATCCCGCGGCAGATCCGCGGCGCCGTCCATGCGGATCCCGGCCACAAGCTCATCGTCGCGGACGCCTCCCAGCTGGAACCCCGCGTGCTGGTGGCGCTGGCGCAGGACTCCAAAATGGCGGAAGCAGCGCGCGACCAGGACCTGTACGCCGGCATCGCCGCCCAGGGTTTCGGCGGCGATCGCGCCAAGGCGAAGGTCGCCCTCCTCGGCGCCATTTATGGCGCCACCACGGGCGAATCGGGGCGCCTGATGCCGCAGCTGGCACGGACCTACCCCCGCGCCGTCGGCTTTGTGGAGCAGGCGGCGCGCGACGGCGAGGCTGGCGGCACCGTGACCACCCGGCTTGGCCGGAGCAGCCCGCCCCCGTCGGAAGGGTGGTACCGGAGCCAGCAGTCGGCCACTGCCGAGGAGCAACGCCGTGCGGAATCCATTGCCCGTTCCCGCGGCCGCTTCACCCGCAACTTTGTGGTGCAGGGGTCCGCCGCTGACTGGGCGGCGTGCTGGCTGGCGGAATTACGACGGCGACTGCGGGCCTTGCGTGCCGACGGTTCCGTTCAGGCGGAGCTGGTGTTCTTCCTGCATGACGAGGTGATGGTCCATGCCCCCGAGGCTGGCGTCCAGGCCTGCATCCGGGTCATCGAGGAAGCTGCCGCCGCCGCGAAGGAACTGCTGTTCGGCCCCATCCCGGTGGAATTCCCTGTCAGCGTGGCCGTGGTGGACTCCTACGACCACGCAAAATAGCAAATTCGGTTAGCCGGAAGAAACCTACCCGTGAGTAGCTGGTCGAACCGCTGTGACCATGATTACATCAGTGCAGGACTGAAGCAGACGGTCCAGCTATTCATGCAAAGACGCATATCAGGGGAGATCCGGCATATGGCTGGCAGGTTTGAAATACATCGCGTAAGTGACGAGTGCTTTCGGCTGAGGCTCACCGACTCAAACGGGAATATCGTGGCAGTTTCGCCCGACTTCAAGCATCTCGGTGCACTGAAGGACGGCATCAATGCACTGCGTGAAAACGCGGCCACCGGCATTGTCATTGATCTTCGGCAGCAGCCGATCGCCAGCTAAGCCGGTGTGCGCCAGCTCAGCCGGCGCACACACTCATGGTGCACACCCGGCGGGCTCAGTCCCGCCGGGCCACACCGACACTGCGAGCTACCCCGAACCTAGAAGCTACACCGACGTTAGACGACCACCTCGTGGAGCCGGGTCCGGTCCCACGGCACGGCCCAGCCCAGCTGCTCAAAGAGTCCATCCAGAATGATCCCGGTGAAGCCCCAGACCAGCACGCCGCTGACGGCGAAGGCGGGGCTGCTGAAGGTCCTGCCATCGCGGCTGACCGTGGCTGTCACCCGGTTGGCCGGGTCCAGCAGGTCCCGGACTGGGATCCGGAAAACCTGGGCGGATTCGGCGTAGTCCACCACGTGCACCGGCGACGGCGACGCCCACCATCCGAGCACCGGCGTCACCAGGAAGTTGCTGCGCGCCAGCCCAAGCTCCTGCAGCACGCCCAGGACCTCCACACCGGAGGAGTCCAGTCCGGTCTCCTCCTCGGCTTCCCGAAGGGCCGCGGCAACCGGGGTTTCGTCCTCGTCGATGGAACCGCCGGGAAAGGCGACCTGGCCGGGGTGGGAATCCAGGGTGTGCGCGCGTTCCAGCAGCAGGACATCAAGATCCGCCGCGGCCAGGGGTTTGCCGGAGGCCGCGGGAACGTCGTCCAGCACACCGAAAAGCATCAGGATTGCCGCCTTGCGGGCTATGGTTTCATCTACGGTCAGTGCCGCCCAGGCAGTGTTCGGCGCGGTGACGTCGCCGCTGTCCGATCTGCGCACCAGGTCGATCAGGTCCTGGCGTGCGCTCACGGGAGCCGCCTCTGCGATTCCATCCGGATTTCAGCGGCGCGGTGCGTCTCGGCCAGCAACCGTTCCAGGAGGCTTTCGCTCCCGGGCGCCAACTCGTATTTAAGGAGTTTGGCAGCTTTGACGGGGTCAGTCTCGCCCAACCCGTAGCTGGGGCACCAGTTCGCTACCGGACACGCGCCGCAGGCTGGCTTCCGTGAGTGGCACACACGCCGCCCATGGAACACCACCCGATGCGAGAGCATGGTCCAGTCCTTGCGCTCAAACAGTTCAGCGACGTCGAATTCGACCTGTAGCGGGTCCTCGGACGCGGTCCAGCCGAAGCGCCGTGCGAGCCGGCCGAAGTGGGTATCCACAGTGATCCCGGGGACGCCGAAGGCATTGCCCAGCACCACATTGGCGGTCTTACGCCCCACTGCCGGCAGCGTCACCAGGTCTTCCAGACGGCCGGGGACCACGCCGTCGTACTCGTCCACCAGGCGGGTGCTCAGGGCCAGCACGCTCTTCGTTTTGGCCCGGAAAAAGCCGGTGGGCTGCAGGATCGCTTCCAGCTCGGCGGGATCGGCCTCTGACATGGCCCGGGCGTCCGGGTACCGCGCGAACAGGATCTTGGTGACCCGGTTGACCAGCACATCGGTGGTCTGGGCCGACAGGACGGTGGCCACGACCAGTTCAAACGGGTTTCGGAAATCCAGCTCCGCGTGGGCATAGGGATACTTCTCCGCCAGGGCCTTGTTGATCCGCCGCGCCCGGCGCTTCAACGCCAGCAAAGACTCCGGGGCTGTTGTGGCCGGGCCGGATCCGGGTCTACGGGACGTGGCCACGGGGCCGGTTAGCCGCGCTCGATGTTGCTGAGGTCGCGCAGCACGCCCACCCGTCCGTCGGTGTGCTGGACCAGGAATTCGTGGCCCCGGTCTTCCAGGGCCAGCACCCAGCCGCCCGGTTCAATCACAAAGGCGGGGGCGCCGGTCTGGGGGTCCACCGCGGTCCGGTGCTGTGCCACGGCAAACCAGAACGCCTCATGCGCAGGCTCTTCGTACGATTCTTCCGGCCTGGATGCCGGATCCACGGTGGCGCCGATGGGCTCCACGCGGCGCACCTGCTGATGCACGGCCGTCGCTGCAGGTTCCGCGGCAGACTGGCGAGCCGAGGCAGCGACGCCTGTGCCGGCGTCGTGGGTTGCTGCCTCAGGGGCAGCGGCGGCGGACGCCGTAGGGGTCGGCGCAGGGGCAGCCGCAGCCGCCGTCGGGATGTCACCCGCAGACGTCTCCGCAACGGCGGGCGCCGTGGAGGTGCCCGTCGCTGGAGGGGAAGGCACGACGTCGGCCGCCTGGGTTGCGGGGCTCGCGTCACCGGCAGCGGACCACTCGGTGACCTCCGGGGCGGAAGAGACGGCTGCTGACGCAGCCGGTGAGGTGGGCGCGGCGGAAAAGGCCCCGGCTGAAGCGGTGGGGGTGGCGGCACGCGCAGAAGTTGCCGCCGCTGAAGATGCGGCAACAGGCGCGGAAGCCTCCGGAACGGGCGTGGTCGCAGCCTTGGGTTCCTTGGGCGTGTGCGGCTTGGGCAGCGGGACAGCCGAGTCGCGCGCCATCACGTGGGCCGGGGTTTCGTCGCGCCCCAGGAAGTCGCCGGCGAAGTACGGAATGAAGCGGCTCAGCACGGTGCCCGCGAACAGCACGACGGAACCCACCAGGCCCACCAACAGGCTGGGCACAAAGGCCGCGGCCGTGGAAACGAAGAAGAACGCCAGTGCAAAGGAAGCCACCACAGACCCAAACTGGTCAACGGACAGCGAACCGATGCGGACCCTCGTGGCGGGAGCGAGCCGGCGGGCAGCAAAGAGTGCCGTGACAATCAGCGGCAGCACAATGCCGAGACCCAGGAAGAACAGGCTGCCTGCATTCCAGAGATTAAACCGGCCGAAGAAGATGGGCAGCAGCGAGGCGACCAGCAGAATGAGGGTGGCGGCGAAAACCGTCAGGTCCCGCAGCGTGAACGGACCCAGCACGGCCTGGTTGGTGGTGCCCGGCTTGGCGCCGGCCGGCTTCTGCACGCCCTTCGCTGAGCCGCCTCCCGGGGTGCTGCCAGGCCCTGCCTCGGTTGTGCGACCAAACTTCCGGCCGAAGCTTTGCTGGTTCATTCTGTACTCCTTAGCGTGGCGGCACCGGGACGGTTCCGTCCCAAAACTGTGCCGTCCGAAACGGCGGAAACGGCCAGGCCCGGCAGCGATACACCGGATCCGACAGCTCCGTAGAAAGTCACAATTCAATCTCAGCCTAGTCAACCGCATGGCCGATCACTAGCTGATCCGCAGCGGCGGGACGCCAGTGGGCAGGGTCCTTTAACCATTCACCGCTAAATAAATGCCGTTCGTGGGGGCCTTTGTGACAGCGAACACATCGCGGCCCCGGCGCGTATTAGGCTTGATTTCGGAACAGCTCTTTGCGGAATGTCCGTGATCGGCCGCTACCCTGCCGCGCAAAGCGGCGGAGCACGGCCGGGCGACGGCAGCCGCTAAAAAGACCGATGAATGATGAGGTTCACCATGTCTCAGGACACTCCCGGCTCCACGGCCACCGCTCCCGCAGCTTCCGTGCAGACCGACCAGCAGGGCGACGCCTTTGAAAACCTGCTGCACGAAAACCGTACTTTCGCCCCCAGCCCCGAATTCGCTGCCGACGCCGTTGTCACCGCCGCTGATTATGCAGAGGCCGACGCCGGCCGCCCGGCTTTCTGGGCGAAGAAGGCCCGCGAACTGCTCACCTGGAGCAAAGACTTCGACCAGGCGCTGGACTGGTCCAACCCGCCGTTCGCCAAATGGTTCGTGGGCGGCGAGGTCAACGCCGCGTACAACGCGCTGGACCGCCACGTGGAGAACGGCCTCGGCGGCCGTGTGGCCATCTACTTCGAGGGCGAACCCGGCGACACCCGCACGTACACCTACGCCCAGCTCACTGAAGAGGTCAAGAAGGCCGCCAATGCCTTCGAGTCCCTCGGCGTTGGCAAAGGTGACCGGGTGGCCGTCTACCTGCCCATGATCCCGGAGGCCATCATCACGCTGCTGGCCTGCGCCCGCATCGGTGCCGTGCACTCCGTAGTGTTCGGCGGCTTCTCCGCCGACGCCCTGCGCTCCCGGATCGAGGACGCCGAAGCCAAGCTCGTCGTCACCGCGGACGGCACCTATCGCCGCGGCAAGCCCAGCGCGCTGAAGACCGCCGTGGACGACGCCCTCTCCGTCGACGGGCACACGGTCCAGAACGTTGTGGTGGTCAAGCGCAACGGCCAGAACGTGGACTGGCACGAAGGCCGGGACCACTGGTGGGCGGACACCGTGGAGCTGGCCTCCGCCGAGCACAAAGCGGTGGGACACGACTCCGAACACCCGCTGTTCATCCTGTACACGTCCGGCACCACGGGCAAGCCCAAGGGCATCCTGCACACCACCGGCGGCTACCTCACCCAGGGCGCCTACACCCACAAGGCCGTGTTCGACCTCCACCCCGAAACGGATGTCTTCTGGTGCACGGCCGACGTCGGCTGGGTCACCGGCCACACGTACGTCGCCTACGCCCCGCTCATCAACGGCGCCACACAGGTGATGTACGAAGGCACCCCGGATTCCCCGCACCAGGGCCGCTGGTGGGAGATCATCGAGAAGTACAAGGTCTCCATCCTGTACACCGCCCCCACGGCCATCCGGACCTTCATGAAGTGGGGACGGGACATCCCGGACAAGTACGATCTGACCTCCCTCCGGGTCCTCGGTTCCGTGGGCGAATCCATCAACCCGGAAGCCTGGATGTGGTACCGGGACGTCATCGGCGGCAACAAGGCACCGATCGTGGACACGTGGTGGCAGACCGAAACCGGCGCCCAGATGATCGCACCGCTGCCCGGCGTCACCGCCACGAAGCCCGGCTCGGCCCAGACCCCGCTGCCCGGCATCGCGGTGGACGTCGTTGATGAGCAGGGCGAATCCGTGCCGGACGGCCACGGCGGCTTCCTGGTGATCCGGGAGCCCTGGCCCGCCATGCTCCGCGGCATCTGGGGCGACCCCGAGCGGTTCAAGGAGACCTACTGGTCCCGCTTCGAAGGCATGTACTTCGCTGGCGACGGCGCCAAGAAGGACGAGGACGGCGACATCTGGCTCCTGGGCCGCGTGGATGACGTTATGAACATCTCCGGGCACCGGCTCTCCACCACCGAGATCGAATCCGCCCTGGTCAGCCACCCCTCCGTGGCCGAAGCCGCCGTCGTGGGCGCCGCCGACGAAACCACCGGCCAGGCCGTCGTCGCGTTCGTGATCCTGCGCGGGGACGCCGTGGACAAGGGCGAGGCCACCATCCAGGAACTCCGCAACCACGTAGGCAAGGAAATCGGGCCCATCGCCAAGCCCAAAACCATCCTCGTGGTCCCGGAACTGCCCAAAACCCGCTCCGGCAAGATCGTCCGCCGCCTGCTCAAGGACATCGCCGAAGGCCGCGAATCCGGCGACGCCACCACCCTGGCCGACACCACAGTGATGCAGCAGATCGCGCAGTCGCTCAGAAAGTAACAGCCGCCTCACCACCCAGTCCGACGCCATCGAGTGGCCCCGATTCTCCCGTCCCACGGGAAAATCGGGGCCGCTCGCTGTTTGGGACGATTCAAAAAAATCAACACCAAGAATGTTATTTCCCGTTCTTCCATGTTCTGTTTTGAACGTTTATAGTCAGATGCAATGTGAGGCGTCTCACATGCGGCTATTTTTCAAGGGAGAGAACATGGCTTCACAGTTTGATGCGTCTGCAACTGCTTTTCCCAGCAGGCGAAGCATCCTCAAGACCGTTGGCATAGGCGCAGCAGGCCTGGCCGGCATTCCACTGCTCGCAGCCTGCACGGGCGGAAGTGCGCCATCCGCCACGGGTTCCGGCTCCTCCGGCCTTACCTTCGGTTCCGGGTCCTCCGATGACGTCCCCAAGCGGGCGTACCAGGCTGTCACCGACGCCTTCACGGCCAAGACCGGCAAGAAGGTCACCACGAACGTGGTGCCCCACAATGATTTCCAGAACAAGATCAACTCCTACCTGCAGGGCTCCCCGGACGATACGTTCACATGGTTCGCCGGATATCGCATGCAGTACTACGCAGGCAAAGGGCTCCTTGCGCCCATCGATGACGTCTGGGAGACCATCGGCGGCAACTACTCCGATGCGCTGAAGAAAGCCTCCACCGGACCGGACGGCAAGATGTACTTCGTACCCAACTACAACTACCCGTGGGGGTTCTTCTACCGGAAGAGCCTCTGGGCCGAAAAGGGGTACCAGGTGCCGGAGACCTTTGACGCCCTCAAGGCCCTCGCCACGAAGATGAAGGCAGATGGCATCATTCCCATCGGCTTCGCCGACAAGGACGGCTGGCCGGCCATGGGCACGTTCGACTACATGAACATGCGGCTCAACGGCTACCAGTTCCATGTGGACCTGTGCGCGCACCAGGAATCCTGGGACCAGCAAAAGGTCAGCGCGGTCTTCGACACCTGGGCGGCGCTCCTTCCCTTCCAGGATCCGGCAGCCCTCGGCCAGACCTGGCAGGACGCCGCCAAAGCGCTGGAAGCCAAGAAGACCGGCATGTACCTGCTGGGTTCCTTCGTCACCCAGCAATTCACCGACCCGGCGGTGCTGGCGGACATCGATTTCTTCGCCTTTCCGGAAATCGCCATGGAAGGCCGCGACGCCGTCGAAGCCCCCATTGACGGCCTCCTGCTGTCCAAAAAGGGCGGGGACAACAAGGCGGCCCGCGACTTCATGGCGTTCCTCGGCACCGCCGAGGCCCAGGACGCCTACGCCGCCGTGGATGCGTCCAACATCGCCACCGCCAAGGGCACGGACACGTCCAAGTTCAGCCCGCTCAACAAGAAGTGTGCGGACACCATCGCGGACGCGAAGTACATCAGCCAGTTCTTCGACCGGGACGCCCTGCCCGCCATGGCCAACAACGTGATGATCCCGGCCCTGCAGAGCTTCATCAAGGACGGCAAAATAGACGTCAAAAACCTCGAGGCCCAGGCCAAAACGCTCTACGCCGCGCAGTAAGTCCAGGGCCGCACTTCCAGCCCTGTCAGCGCCGTTTCCAAGGCGACCAGCCAGGAAGGGAACGACGACGGCGGCGCAGGCTCCCGCCGTCGTTCCCTTCCTGCGTCCCCACCCAAAGAGGAAGACTTCCATGAGCAGCACCGCACAAGAACTGATACCGCCGGAGGCGCGGGAACCCGGCAACGGCCGTATCCGCCGGGCAAAAGGGGGGCGGGTCCGCCGCCTGTCCGGACGGGACAAGCTCGTCCTGTCGCTGATGGTGGGCATCCCCACCCTGATCGAACTGACCCTCGTGTGGCTGCCGACGCTGATGTCCGTGGGGCTCAGCTTCACGCGGTGGAACGGCCTGGACCTGGGCAACATCCGTCCGGCGGGTACGGACAACTACCAGTTCATCTCCCAGGACTACCCGCCGTTCTGGCCAGCAGTGCAGCACAACATGCTGTGGCTCCTGTTCCTGGCACTGATTGCCACGCCGCTGGGGCTGTTGCTTGCCGTACTTCTGGACCAGAACATCCGCGGCAGCAGGATTTACCAGAGCATTTTCTTCGCACCCGTGATGCTGTCGCTGGCCCTGATCGGCATCATCTGGCAGCTCTTTTACCAGCGCGACAACGGCCTCCTGAACTTCCTCCTGGGCACAGCAGGGACACCGCAGGCCGTTGACTGGTTCGGGGACTCCTCCGTGAACATCTGGGCCGCCCTGGTTGCAGCGACCTGGCGGCATGCCGGCTACGTGATGCTCCTGTACCTGGCCGGGCTGAAGGGCGTGGATCCGACCCTGAAGGAAGCCGCCGCCATCGACGGAGCCAACGCCGTGCAGACCTTCTTCCGCGTGGTGTTCCCGGCCATGCGCCCCATCAATATCGTCATCGTGGTAATCACCATCATCGAATCGCTGCGCGCCTTTGACGTGGTTTACGTCATCAACCGCGGAACCAACGGCCTGGAAATGCTCAGCGCCCTGGTGATCCAGAACCTCGTGGGCGAAGGTCAGGTGATCGGCGTCGGCTCGGCACTGGCAGTGGTGCTGCTGGTCATCTCCCTTGTTCCCATCGTCTTCTACCTCAGCCGCACCTTCGGCAAGGAGAACAAAGCATGAGCACCACCACAGCCCGCACCGGCCGTACTCCTGCCGCAGCTGCGCCCCGCTCCGGCAGCCGGCCGAAGCGCCACTACGGGACCCACATCTTCCTGGCCGTTATGGCGGTGATGTGGCTGATCCCGCTGGGTTGGTCTCTTTTCACCGCGCTCCGTCCGGTGGACTCGACAAACCAGTACGGCTATTTCAGCTTCGCCGGCGACTTCAACTTCGACAACTTCTCCCAGGCCTGGACCCAGGGCGGGTTTTCCACGTACTTCTGGAACTCGGTCATCATCACCGTCCCGGCCGTGCTGCTGACCCTGTTCCTTGCCTCCCTCATGGCCTTCGCCGTCAGCCGGGTGAACTGGAAGTTCAACATCACGCTGCTCATCATGTTCACCGCCGGCAACCTGCTTCCCCCGCAGGTCCTCGCCGCTCCGCTGTTCGAGATGGCAAAGCACTTCGAAGTGCCGTACTCATTCAGCGATTCCGGAAACATGCTGAACACCTACATCGTTGTGATCGCGGTCAATACCGCCTTCCAGATGGGTTTCTGCACCTTCGTGCTGTCCAACTACATGAAGGCGCTCTCCGCAGACCTGACGGAGGCCGCACTGGTGGACGGGGCCGGCATCTGGCGGCAGTACCGGGAGATCATCATGCCGCTCTGCCGGCCGGCGTTCGCCGCCCTCGGCACGCTCCAGGTCATCTTCATCTACAACGACTACTTCTGGCCCCTCATCTTCATCCAGAGCGGCAACCGGCTTCCGATCACCACGGCCATCAACAACCTGCAGGGCGAATTCCTGAGCAACTACAACCTCCTGGCCGCCGGCGCAGTCATCACTGTCATTCCCACGCTGGTGATATATGTGCTCCTGCAGCGGCAGTTTGTTGCGGGGCTGACTCTTGGTTCAAGCAAGGGTTAGACCATCATGGAACGTGACGGGGATATCACACCCGCCTCAGCCCGAAAGGAATTACATGCTCCCCGCAGCACGCCACCAGGCAATCGTGGACGCCGTCCAGCGCGAACGGGTTGTCCGCGTCTCGGACCTCGCCCAGCAACTGGGCGTTTCGCTGATGACTGTCCGCCGGGATATCGAGCTGCTGGAGGAGGGTGGCAAACTGGAGCGTATCCACGGCGGCGCCAAGCTCCCCGGCGATGTCAGTACGCATGAGCCGGGCTTCGAGCTCAAGTCCACTCAGTTGACCGCGGAGAAACGGGCTATCGCGTTGGAGGCTGCGGGTCTGGTGCATGAGGGCATGGCCGTCGGACTCAGCGCCGGGACCACAACGTGGGCGCTTGCCAAGGAACTCGTGAACGGTCCTCGGATCACGGTGGTCACCAATTCCGTGCGCATCGCTGATCTCTTCCACCACGCCGCGTCCGGCGGCTCAGCCCGGTTCGCATCAACCGTGATCCTGATCGGCGGCGAGCGGACGCCGTCGGACGCTTTGGTGGGTCCCATCGCGACTGCAGCGCTCAAACAGCTGCACCTGGACGTGCTGTTCCTGGGCGTGCACGGCATGGACGCCGACGCCGGCTTCACCACACCTAACCTCCTGGAGGCCGAGACGGATCGGGCGTTCGTCGCCGCCGCCCGGAAAACCGTGGTCCTTGCCGACCACACCAAGTGGGGGCTGCTAGGCATCAGCACCATCGCCCCCTTGGATGCGGCCGATGAGGTCATCAGCGACGCCGGGCTGGGTTCCGAGGCGCAACGTGTCCTGCGGGAGAAAGTTGGCAGGCTTCGGCTCGCTGCAGCCTAGGGGCAGCCGCAGGACTGCCGGATCTGCAACTCGGCAGGAAAGATGAGATGTTCCGATTCGTGGCCGCGATGGGCGCCTATTAGGGCGCTGACAGCGGCCTCCGCCATTGCCTTTGCCGGCTGTTTCACTGTTGTAAGGGGAGGCCAGCTGTACTCAGCTTCAGCTGAGCCGTCGAAGGACGCCAGGGCGATGTCATTGGGGATCGACAGTCCCGCCTCATGGAGTGCCCGGAGGATACCGACAGCCTGCAGGTCAGAGGTGGCAAAAATGGCCGTCGGGCGGCTCGCGGAGGCCAGGAGGCGTTTCCCTGCGGCGTAGCCGCCTTCACGGGTGAAGGCGGTACGGACAATGGGGCCTTCAGGCAGGCCTGCCCCCGCCAGAGCCTGCAGCCAGCCCTCTTCACGGCCGTCATAATAGTTGCCGGTGTTTGTACCCATGGCGAGGGCGATACTGGTGTGTCCGTGGCCGATCAAGTGTTCAACGGCTGATTTTGCGCCCGCCACCAGATCCACGCCCACGCTGTTAAATCCGGGCGCATCGGCACTGTGGTTCAGGAGAACAACAGGTATCTCCGCCGATTCAAGGTCCGCCAGGCCCGGTTCCATCAAGACACTGGACAGAATGACGCCGTCCACCTGGCGTGCCGCAAGGTTGCGGACATGCCGGAGTTCCTTCGCGAGGTTTCCATCCGAGTTGGTAAGCAGCAGGGCGTAGCCCAGTTCAGCGGCAGCATCTTCCACAGCGTGTGCCAGCAGCGAGAAGAAAGGGTTGCTGTTGTCCGGAATAACCAGCCCTATTGTTTCGCTGGATCCCAGTTTCAGGGCCCGCGCGGCAGCGTTCGGACGGTACCCCAGCCGGCGGATGGCGTCCTGGACCTTCGCTTCCGTGGCCGGCGCCACTCTCTTGGGCCCGCCGTTAACTACATAGCTGACGACGGCGGTGCTGACGCCCGCGTACCGGGCAACATCCTTGCGGGTCACCGGGCCGCGTGGGGCCTGCAATGCGGGAGTCGTCATGGTGTACATGCTAGCTATCAGATCCCCGGCGCGTCGCCGAAGTCACGGATGGGAAGCCGCTCTCCGCCGCGGAGGGCGGACTGGTGCGCCACGATGCCGGGCAGCGTGAATCGGGCGGCAACCCAGGCGTTGACCGGCGGCAGGGTGCCGGTGTTGACCGCGGTCACGAAGTCATCCACGAGGAAATGGTGGCTTCCCTCGTGGCCGTTCGGTGCGCCACGGAACTCCTCCGGCAGCCGATCAGCGTCATGGACCGGCGAGAGTCCGGACACGAAGGCGTCCCTCAGTTCCGGCGCAACGTTGGCCAGCGACGGGTCATCGAGGGACATACTGGGCCGGGTTTCGAACTGCTCGGAAATGTCTTGGACGTTTTCCTTGTCCTGCCAGACCGTGACTTTTGCAAGCTGTTCAAAGCTGGCCTCCGTCCCGAAGAACCTGAACCGGGACTCCCTGATGTGTGATGGGTAGCCCACGCGGCGCATCTCATTGGTGCGCATAACGCCGCCGTCGTTGAGTTCGAAGAGGGCCGTGGCGTTCGAGAAGTCGTTGCCGAACATGCTGACTTCCTTGTCGAAGACGCCGTCGTTGCGGTCATCCTTGACTCCGACGCAGCTGACGCTGACGGCGTGGGCGGGGACGGCGCCGAGGACTCCCCCGACCGCGTGCGTCGGGTACAGCATCGGCGGGTAGCTGGCGGTTTCCTTCCAGCGATCACCGCCGCTGTACTGGTAGGCATCGTAAAAGCCCAGGTCCATGTCGTGGACGTAGTCTCCTTCGGTGTAGAAGATCCGCCCGAAGCAGCCGGCCGCATGCTGCTTGCGTGCGTAGACCGTGGCCGGGTTGTAGTAACTGGTCTCCCCCATCATGTAGACCAGCCCGGTTTCACGGACGGCGTCGATGATCCGGGCGATTTCTTCCTCGGAGATGGCCATGGGGACGGCTGAATAGACGTGCTTACCGGCGCGGAGCGCCTGCTCCACCAGCGGACCGTGCGTCCAGCGCTGCGTGAAGATGGCCACGGCGTCGACGTCGGAGGCGAGGAGGTCCTCAAAGCTCGCCTCGGACCCCGCCAGGCGGTACCGGTCCACGGCCTCGGCCGCGCGTTCCGGAAGCTCGTCCACCACATAGACGTCGCTGACGCCGGGGTGGAGATTGAAGAGGTGCGCGAACTGGCCGCCGAACTGGCCAACTCCTACTACGCCGATTGAAAACGTCATTGTTTGCCTTCCCTGGATGCTGTAACGGAGCGCCGGCAAGCGCTGTCCATCAGGATTTCAGTGTTTCATTCGAATCTACTCGAGTCAATGCCCTATCGACTGGATAATCCCTCTAGAAATAAAAGAAAAACTAACACTTGCCACTCTTGATCTACTCGTGTAGATTCCTCAGCAGTTGTTATCCACATCACAGTCAGGAAAGGGTCGACGATGACCACCCTTGCCAAAAACGCGAGATCCGCCCCGCCCCAGACCGGAGCACCCAAGCCGCGCGGCGGTTACCGCCGGATCGGCGACCTCAAGATCGCCCTGTTCTTCATCGCCCCGGCAATGATCGGGTTCATCTTCTTCTACGTTGTCCCAACCATCCGCGGCGTGTACTTGAGCTTCACGGAGTACAACATCCTCGGAGACCCAACATGGGTGGGGATGGACAACTACACGGCGATCGCCAAGGACCCGCTGTTCTGGAATTCCCTGGCCGTCACCGGCCAGTACGTCCTCATCAACATCGTCCTCCAGACAGCGCTGGCACTGGGACTGGCCCTACTGATGCACCAGGTCGCCAAGTCCACGCTCATCCGCGGCGCTCTGCTCCTGCCCTACCTGATGTCCAACGTCATCGCGGCGCTGCTCTGGTTCTGGATGCTCGATTATCAGATCGGCGTGGTCAACCAGTTCATCGAATGGGCCGGCCTCCCCCGCGTCGCGTTCTTCGGCAGCGAAGAGTGGGCCATCCCCACCCAGGCAGTCATCAACACCTGGCGGCACATGGGCTACACCGCGCTGCTCATCTTTGCCGGCCTGCAGGCCATCCCCGGCAACATCTATGAGGTCGCAAAACTCGACGGCGCCTCAGCGTTCCAGACCTTCCGCAAGATCACCATTCCGCTGCTCCGCCCGGTCCTGGTGCTGGTCCTCGTGGTGACCGTGATCGGCTCCTTCCAGGTCTTCGACACCGTGGCCGTCACTACCCAGGGCGGACCGGTGAACGCCACCCGCGTGATCCAGTACTACATCTACCAGCGGGCCTTCACCGAGTCGGACTTCGGTTACGGATCCGCCATCGCCGTCATTCTCTTCCTCATCCTCGCCCTGGTGGCCTTCATCCAGATGAAGTTCCTCAAGGGCAACGAGTCGGACCTGGACTAAGGAGTCCCCCATGACATCCACCACCAGCCGCGCACCGCTGCATGCCCCGGCCCGCCGCCGTCGTCCGTTCAACCCCCGCCGCGCAGGCGCCTGGGCCCTCCTGGTCCTGGCCATCGCAGTCTCCGTCCTCCCGTTCCTCTGGGTGCTGCGGACGGCACTGTCCACCAATTCGGCACTGGCCGCCAACTCAGCCAGCCTGCTTCCCGCCGATTTCACGTTCGGCGCCTTTATGCGGGTGTTCGGGCTGCAGAGCCCCGCGGACGCCATCGCCGAGGGCGGTTCCGGTGCCACCATCGATTTCTGGCTGTACCTGAAGAACTCCATCATCTTCTCGTCCATCACCACCGCCGGGGCCGTATTCTTCAGCGCCATGGCCGCCTACGCCCTTGCCCGGCTGCGCTGGAGGGGCCGGAACGCGGTGTTCAGCCTATTCCTGGGCACCATGCTGGTCCCGCCGATCTTCACCGCCCTGCCCAACTTCCTGCTGATCAAGAACCTGGACCTGCTCAACACAATGCTCGGCATGGTCCTGCCCTACGTCTTTATGACTCCGTTCGCCATCTTCTTCCTCCGCCAGTTCTTCCTGAACATGTCCCGCGAGGTCGAAGAGGCAGCCATGCTCGACGGCGCCAAGCACCTCCGCATCTTCTTCCAGATTGTGCTTCCCAACGCCGCAGCACCAATCGCCACCCTTGCCCTGCTCACCTTCATCGGCCAGTGGAATGAATACTTCTGGCCGCTCCTCGTCGGATCCCAGGATGACGTGCGCGTCCTGCAGGTGGGCCTCGGGGTCTTCAAATCACAGGCACCGCAGGGTTCCCCGGACTGGTCAGGCCTGATGGCCGCCACCCTGGTTTCGGCCCTGCCCGTCCTGATCCTCTTCGCCGCCTTCGGCAAGAAGATCGTCAACTCCATCGGCTTCTCCGGCATCAAGTAACCACCCCCAAAAACCCCACTCCCCAACTCCCAAACGGAAAGTAGAACCATGAAGAAATCCCTCGGCGCCGTCGCCGTCGCCGCAGTTATGGCACTGTCCCTGTCCGCCTGCGGCGGAGGCTCATCCTCCTCGGCAGAATCAAGCAAGGGCGGCGAGATCAACTACTGGCTGTGGGACGCCAACCAGCTGCCCGCCTACCAGCAGTGCGCCGACGACTTCACGAAGGCCAACCCGGACATCTCGGTCAAGATCACCCAGCGCGGGTGGGACGACTACTGGAGCACGCTGACCAACGGCTTTGTCGGCGGCACTGCCCCCGACGTTTTCACCAACCACCTCGGACGCTACGGCGAGCTGGCAGAGAACAAGCAGTTGCTGGCCATCGACGACGCCGTCAAGAAGGACAACATCGACCTGTCCCAGTACAACGAGGGCCTCGCCGACCTCTGGGTTGGCCAGGACGGCAAGCGCTACGGCCTGCCGAAGGACTGGGACACCATCGGCCTGTTCTACAACGAGGCCATGCTCGCCAGCGGCGGCGTCACCGAAGAGCAGATGAAGAACCTCACCTGGAACCCGCAGGACGGCGGCACGTACGAACAGGTCATCGCCCACCTGAGCGTTGACAAGAACGGCAAGCGCGGCGACGAGGCCGGCTTCGACAAGAACAACGTCGCCGTGTATGGCCTTGGCCTCAACGGCGGCGGCGACTCCTCCGGGCAGACGGAGTGGAGCTACCTCACCAACACCACCGGCTGGTCCCACACGGACAAGAACCCGTGGGGCACGCACTACAACTACGACGACCCCAAGTTCCAGGAAAGCATGGACTGGTTCGCCGGACTCGTGGAAAAGGGCTACATGCCCAAGCTGGAGACCACCGTCGGCGCCAGCATGGCCGACACGTTCGCGGCCGGTAAGTCCGCCATCAATGCCCACGGTTCGTGGATGACCGGCCAGTACACCGGCTACCAGGGCATCGATGTGGGCATCGCCCCCACCCCGGTGGGCCCCGAAGGCAAGCGTGCCTCCATGTTCAACGGCCTGGCCGACTCGATCTGGGCCGGAACCAAGAAGAAGGACGCCTCGATCAAGTGGGTTGAGTACCTCGCCTCCGCTGACTGCCAGGACGTCGTAGCGTCCAAGGCCGTCGTCTTCCCCGCGCTCAAGGCTTCCTCCGACAAGGCTGCCGCGGCCTTCGCCGCCAAGAACGTGGACGTCTCCGCGTTCACCGAGCACGTCAAGAACAAGAGCACGTTCCTGTACCCGATCACGGACAACACCGCCAAGGTCAAGGGCATCATGGAGCCCGCCATGGACGCAGTAGTGTCCGGCAAGGCCCCGGCCAGCTCGCTGACCCAGGCCAACGAACAGGTCAACGCCCTCTTCAAGTAGGCCGCGAGCTTTACCGGCTGCGCGCCGCGGGCGTTGTATTCCCCGCGGCGCGCGGCCTCTATACTTTCTCCCACACCCCGTAAAGGACAGCATTCTATGGACCCCCTCCACCTCCGTTCCGCCAGCACCAGCCTGGTGATGAGCTTTGACAGCGGGGAGGCCGAGGTCATCCACTGGGGCGCGGATCTTGGCAGCACCCTGCCGGACCTCGCCATCCTCGGCGAACCGATCCCCCACTCCGCCATCGACGCCACCGTGCCCGCCGGCCTCCTGCCGCAGGCATCCTCCAGCTGGCGCGGCCGTCCCGCCCTCCGCGGCCACCGCCTCGCCGACGGCGTCTCTGGCCTCGACTTCTCGGCCCGCCTCCGCGCCGTGACCGCGAGCGCCGAGGACAACTCCGCCATTATCGTCCAGACCGATTCCTACGCCGGACTCACCGTCTCGTCCGCCCTGACACTGCACGACGGCGGCCTGCTGGAGCTGCGCCACACCCTCACCAACGACGGCGCCACGCCCTACCAGGTCGACGAGCTGGCCACCGTCCTCCCGGTGGCGCCGGACGCCGTCGAACTCCTTGACCTGACCGGGCGCTGGTGCCGGGAACGCCACCCGCAGCGCCGCCCCATCCAGCAGGGCACGTGGGTCCGCGCCGGCCGGCACGGCCGCACCGGGCACGACTCCTCGCTGCTCTTCGCCGCAGGCACCGCCGGGTTCGGCAACCGCCACGGCAAGGTCTGGGCCACCCACCTGGCCTGGAGCGGCAACCACGAGCAGTTCGCGGACAGCATCGGCGACGGCCGCACCATGATCGGCGGCTCCGAGCTCCTGGGCCCGGCCGAGGTCATCCTTGCACCCGGCGCCAGCTACACCACGCCGGCACTGTTCGCCGCGTACTCGGACCGCGGCCTGGATGGCATCAGCGAGGCGTTCTACAGCTGGTTCCGGTCCCGCCCGCACCACGTTCTCCCCGCGGCCAGCACGGCAACCCACCCGGGCAAGCCCCGTCCCGTGGTCCTCAACACCTGGGAAGCGGTCTACTTCGACCACAACCTCTCAACGCTGATCGAGCTGGCGGACTCCGCCGCCGAACTGGGCGTGGAGCGATTTGTGCTCGACGACGGCTGGTTCCGCGGCCGCCGCGACGACCACGCCGGCCTGGGCGACTGGTACGTCGACGGATCACTCTGGCCCGATGGCCTCACGCCCCTGATTGATGCCGTGACCTCGCGCGGGATGGAATTCGGGCTCTGGGTGGAACCGGAAATGGTCAACCTGGACTCCGATATTGTCCGCGCGCACCCTGAGTGGATCGTTGGTCCTTCGGTCCAGAGCTACAAGGACGGCGGCCGCCTGCCGATTGAATGGCGGAACCAGCAAGTGATCGACCTCGTGAACCCGGACGCGTGGCAGTACATTTTCGACCGCGTCGACGCCCTGTTGCGCGAGAACAACATCAGCTACCTGAAGTGGGACCAGAACAGGGACCAGCTGGAGCACGGCCACGCCGGCCGCTCCTCGGTCCACGAACAGACCCTGGCCGCCTACCGGCTCTTCAACGAGCTCAAGAAGGCCCATCCCGGCGTCGAGATTGAAAGCTGCTCCTCCGGCGGGGCCCGTGTGGACCTGGGCATCCTGGAACGCACGGACCGCATCTGGGCCTCGGACTGCAACGACGCCCTGGAACGGCAGACCATCCAGCGCTGGACCGGGCTGGTGGTCCCGCCGGAGCTCGTGGGCGGGCACGTCGGCCCCACCACCTCGCACACCACGGCCCGCACGCACGATCTGTCCTTCCGCGCCATCACAGCGCTGTTCGGCCACTTCGGCATGGAATGGGACGTCCGCGAGGTCCAGGGCGCCGAGCGCGAGGAACTCAAACGCTTCATCGCCCTCTACAAGGAACACCGCGGCCTGATCCACTCCGGGCGCATGGTCCGCGCGGACGTACCCGACGATTCCCTGATGCTGCACGGCGTAGTTGCCCCCAGTGGTGCCTCGCAGGGCACCGTTCCCCCAGGCACGACGGCGGCGCTGTTCGCCCTGGTCAGCACGGGCACCGCGTTCGCGGAACAGACCGGACGGATCACCATCCCCGGCCTCGAACCGGACCGGGACTACCGGGTGGAAGCCATCTTCCCGGCGCCCGGAGACGCCGACTATGCCCACACATTCACGCAGGTCCAGCCGCCGGCCTGGCTGGCGGACGGGGCGGTGGCCGGTGGCCGCTTCCTGGCCGAAGTGGGCCTGCCGATGCCCATCCTCAACCCCGAGCACGGCCTCGTCCTGAGGTTCACGGCACTCTAGGGTCCCTGCCCCGCTGACCCGCGCCAAGGACGAGGCCGGCAGGCTGACTGCACCGTCCCGGTGTCGGAGCCGGGTTCAGCGGCGGATTCCGTGCGTGAAGTACAGCACGGGGCCCAAGAAGTACAGGGCAATGACCGCCGCCCACACACTCTTGCGGCCGTTGACCCGCGGGGCGGGGCGGGTGGCCAGATCCGTCCAAGCGGTGGCGGCCAGCGACAACTGCTCTGAGGACAAGGCCAGGACCACAGCCTGCTGCCCGCTTGTCAGATCGCTCCAAGTCACGGACTTCTTGCTCGTCATGGTCATATTCTCCGTGTCGGGGTGTGCGTCATTGCGTTCGGCCAAATAGCGGGCTTGATTCAATCATGATGGTTTCCTTGTCCCTACGGGGGTTTGTCGGTCAACTGTGTTGTCTCCAAGGTTGCGCCGGTTGGGCCATCCATACCTCTTTCGGGGCCCGCCGATCTTACGAAACGAACCCAGGCCGTTTTGAGGTGGCATGGCGCGTACTATCGGCTACATGGGCAAGAGGGCCACAGACATGAGACGCACTTTTATGCGTCGGTGGGTGCTTGCGGTTACGGCCGGGGAGACCGTTGGATTCATTATCCCGGCCGCTGTTGGTGGAGCGTTGACATTAGCCGCCGCTCCCGCTTCCGTCGTCTATCCGTTGATGATCGCCGCCGGAGCATGCGAAGGTATCCTCCTTGGGTTGGGGCAGTCCATCGGCTTTGGCTCTTTTGGGATCCCTCGTGCTGCCTGGATTACCGCCACTGGTGGGGGTGCCGCTGTCGCGTGGTCCATCGGTATGCTGCCGAGTACGATCGGCAGTGTCGATTTCGCTTCGCCGTCCGCTGTTGCCCTCATGGTCGTCGGGGCGGCGGTGCTTCTGGCTTCGATTCCGACCTTGCAGTGGCTTGTCTTACGCCGGGTAATACGGCGGGCCTCCTGGTGGATCCCTGTCAACGCTGGTGCCTGGGCTGCTGGCATCCTCTGGACTTTCGCGCCGTCTCCGTTCATTGACGAGAACACAGCATTTCCTGCCCTGTGGGGTCATATTTAGTGGCCGGCATACTCATGGCGGTCACTGTGGGTGCCCTGACTGGCTTCGCTGCGCGGCACGTAGTGGAATCCACTCACTACTCGCCAGCACAGCGCACTGATGCCGGTCAATCCATCTACCAGCGGCCGACCCCATGAACTGCGCTCAGCCTGTAGTCAGCAGGCCAGCCCCACGGAGCTCGCCCCGATTCCCTCCCCGGAACCTCAGGGCTCCCGTGGTGACCACCATCGTGCGGACGGGTTGATGGCAAACTGGCGTCCAGTAATTTCCGTCGGCGTAATGCGGAACAGCTGATCCTTGGCCCCCGGCTCCCAGGGAGACAGGCTCTGATCCACCTTGTCCTGATCAAGTTCGTTGTCCGGGACAGCTTCAGGACGGCCTTTCACCACGACGCTCCACGCAATGGTTCCGTAGGGGTTGAGGCCGTCAGCCTCCAGTGCGACCGCTCCCCCTTCCAGCAAAGCGTCCAGTTTGGTTCCCGGACCTGTTCGGAAAAACAGTGATCCATCCTCCGGCAGGTAGTTCACGGGAAAGATTTCAGGTCCGTTGGTGCCAATTACCGCCAGTCGGCCGACTGAAGCGGACCGAAGGGATCTCCAGCACGCATGTGTTCCAAGAACCTTTAATGCTGATGCTTCTTCGAAGATGTTCATGTGCCGAGCATACATACGTGATGGATCAAGGCAGCAGAGCACGCCCCCTTTAGCGCGGACTCGGGTGAGCGGCGACAGCGGATAGCCGGAAGTAGCGAGCGCCCGCCAGCGAATGGCCCTCTTGGCAGCGCGGCCAGCCCACCAGCTGTGCGAAAAGTAAGTGTCGTCCGTGGAACGTCAACGTCGTCGCCTAGGGTCCTTTGCGACGAATTCTGCACCATCATTCACCGTTCGAAGTCCACGGCCCCCCGGAAATCCGGCCACGTGGAATGTCCCGGGCCGAATGATGGTGCAGAATCCGACGGGTAGATTGGAGCCATGACTGACGTTTCCTCCACTGACTCCGCATCTGCCTCCGCTGCCGGGCGCGGCACGATCCTCGTGATCAACGGCCCCAACCTCAACCTGCTGGGCACCCGTGAACCGGAGAAGTACGGCACTTCCACTCTCGCGGACGTGGAGCAACTGGCAGCTACGGCGGCGCAGGCCCACGGCTTCACGGTGGAGTGTGTCCAGTCCAACCATGAGGGGGTGCTCCTGGACGTCATCCACGCAGCCCGCGGCACCGCCGTCGGGATTGTGCTGAACGCCGGCGCCTTCACCCACACCTCCGTGGCCCTGCGTGACGCTCTGGCGGCGGTGCAGCTTCCCGCCGTCGAGGTCCACATCACCAACGTGCACCAGCGCGAGGAATTCCGGCACCACTCCTTCTTGTCCCCGGTGTGCGCCGCGGTGATCGTAGGAGCTGGAGTGTTCGGCTACAAGCTGGCCATCGACTACCTGGCCGAAGCGCTGTAGCCCGGCGCTGTGCGGCTCAGGCTCGTGTGGCTCAGGCTCGTGTGGCTCAGGCCGCCCGGGCTACTTCTGGATGCACTGCCCGGAGGAGACTGGAGCGCTGAGGCTTGCGGCCTGGGATGCGACCGGGAACAGGTCATTCATGGTGATCGCGAAACCCATTTCGGTGTCCGAGGTTGCCTTGGCGAAAATGACGCCGGCCACCAGACCCTCCATGGTCAGCAGCGGGCCGCCCGAGTTCCCGGGCTGGACGTTGCCGGCCAGGCGGTATATCTCTTCCGGGGCCGGGTTTTCGCCGTAGATGTCGGGCACCAGAACCGAGGTGATGTCCTGGACCGTGGCGGGGTTGGACTGGAACGGACCGCCGTGAGGGTACCCCGCGAAAGCTGCCGGGCTGCCGTTCGGAAGGTCGGACGTCAGCGTGAGTGGTTCGGAAGGCAACCCGTCAACGGCCAAAACAGCGAGGTCGTGCCTGGTGTCGAAGTACACCACCCGCCCGGGCATCGCGCCGCCGTCGGGAATTTCAACCACCGGCTGCGACACGCCCGCCACAACATGGGCATTGGTCACAACCCGGCCAGGGGAAACCACAAAGCCAGTGCCGGTCTGGTTCTGCCCGCATTGGTAGGCGGTTCCGGCAATTTTCAGGACTGACTGCGCGGCCCGGTTCAGCGCTGGCGTATCGGTGCTTGCATTGGGCACTGCCACTTGCTGACCCTGGTCCAGGCCTTCAAGCAGCGTGGGGATTCCGTTGCCGATCACCGTGGACCGCAGCTGCGCCATGGTGGTCTTCACCGGGACAGGCGTCAGCCCATCGATGTATCGGATGACTTTGGACTCGGCCAATTGTTGGGACACAAACGGAACGCCGAGAGCGCTGACGCTGAAAGCGAGCATGGACATCACCAGCGCCGAGACCACCACGTTGACGGCCCCGCCCACCAGCCGGTCCACAGCCCGCAGCGGCTTGATCCGCACGGCGCCGCGGATTTTGCGCCCGATCATGGTCCCTAGGCCATGGCCCAGAGCCATCAGTACGACGGCGGCGGCCACGATGGCGGTCAGCCTCCAGCCGGAGTCGTCCACGAAGTTGCTGACCAGTGGAACGGCAAAGAAGGCAGCCACGGCGCCCGCGGCGAAGCCGACGATACCCCCGAGGGTGACCAGGAAGCCGTTGCGCAGGCCATAGATCAGGTAAGACAGCAGGGCCAGGATCAGCGCCAGGTCCAGAACAGTCAAGCCAAACACTGAGCGCTCCTCTAATACGGTTGAGACCCAATTCTAGTGGCGCAGGCTGACATTATTCCGTGGGCGCCAGTCTCCCGCCTATTGGGGCCAGGTTCGCCTCACGTTCAGTCGTCAAACTCACACCCCGGGCGCGGCCGGGCACCGGATCGGGCCCGCATTGCACAGTGTCAGCGGCGTTTCCGCTGCCAAGTACGTCACAGAACCTTGAAAATTCTGAAACAATGGCAAAAGCGCCACAGCCGACACTTTTTATTCAGGAGATTTCATGGACATCGAGGTACTGCGCCGAGCACCCCTATTTGCCACGCTCGACGACGAAGCATTCCGCCTGCTGACGGACGAGCTGACCGAGGTGGACCTCTCCCGCGGTGCATCGGTATTCCGCGAGGGCGACCAGGGCGACCAGCTCTACTTCATCGTCTCCGGCAAGGTGAAGCTGGGCCGCACGTCCCCCGATGGCAGGGAGTCCCTGCTCGCCATACTGGGCCCGGGTGAACTGTTCGGCGAAATGGCACTCTTTGACCCCAGCCCCCGCACGGCCACGGCCACGGCTGTCTCCGAAACCCGCCTTGCTGGCCTGAAGAACGAAAGCCTCAACGCCCTGCTGCGGACGCGCCCCGAGGTTTCGGCGCAGCTGCTGCAGGCCCTGGCCCGTCGCCTGCGCCGCACCAACGATTCACTCTCGGACCTGGTGTTCTCCGACGTCCCCGGCCGCGTGGCCAAGGCCCTGCTCGACCTGGCCGACCGCTTCGGCCGCCCGGCAACTGACGGCGTCCTGGTAGCCCACGAGCTCACCCAGGAAGAGCTGGCCCAGCTGGTAGGCGCCTCACGCGAGACGGTCAACAAGGCCCTGGCAGAGTTCGTCCAGCGCGGCTGGCTCCGCCTCGAAGCCCGTGCCGTAGTGATCCTCGACATGCAGCGCCTCCGCCAGCGCTCCCGCTAGTCCTTTCACGATTGAGGCCCTAAGGCTGACATCCTCCGCGTGCTGCTCCTTCGTCGCTTTGACGCATGCTTCCGGATGCCACCCTTGGGGCCTTTTGCGTTACGCCCTGCCAACGCTCTCTCACTTTATGGGGCTTTTCCCCAACTGCTCTCTCACTTTCTTAGGGAAAGTGAGAGAGCGTTGCCCAAAAACCTGCATCAAGTGAGAGAGCGTTCGAGTTGGGCGGCGGTCTTTCGCGTAGGAGCGCATCGCGGCGCATCGGGAACCGGAGGTCGCACAGCGACCGGAGGTTTCCCTATGCGTCGTGTCTAAGCGACGGCGAAGGGCCGCTGTCCGGCGGACTTAACCGGGCGGTCCGCGGACTAGCGTTCGCGCTGGGGGTCTCCTGCTACGGTTTTGGCGGCCTCGACTTCGAGCATGAGCGTGCCCTCTTCTTCGACCAGCCGTGCCTGGTACACGTGGGGTTTGCGCTTGTAGCTGAGGTAGGCGATGCAGCCGTTCGCTGCGGCCATCTTCTCCAGCATGATCTCCGACCCCGGCACCAGGAGCTGGCCGAGGGTAAGGCCAACGGTGTTCTCCTGGCCCACTTCATCGCCCAGGGCAGTGGTGCTGCGCGCGGCGATGGCCTTGGTGGCGCACACCCAGCGGCCCCAGACGCCCTTGCTCTCCAGCAGGCTGGGCTGCTGGTTCATGGGGACGGTGGCGGCGAAATAGCGGGTGTCGAAGCGGCGGTGCGCGAAGTCCGGGCTGCGCCAGTTGACGAGCGGCTTCAGCAGATCGGTCCGCAGCGAGAGTCCCCGCTTGGCGAGGAGCTCCGTGAAGGTCTTCTCCTGGTCGGCAACGGCCACACGGGCCCGCATCCAGTCCTGCGTTGACGTGTTTTCCACGGTGGTGGACATGTCCGGCCCGGCAAGGAGCACGCCGGCTTCCTCAAAGAGTTCGCGGATGGCGCCCACCACGTGGCGCCGCGCCAGCCCGACGTCGTCCGTCCCCATCTGCTCGGCCCAATGCTGGGGTGAGGGGCCCAGCCAGCCGACGGCGTCGTTGTCGGACGCCTCCAGGGAACCTCCGGGGAAAGCGAGGACGCCCAGCGGCGAGGAGCCGGGCCGGTACCCCAGCCATGTCTCCAGGCCGGTGGGCGAGTCCCGCAGCAGCACAACGGACGATGCGTAGCGGGCGGCACGCGGGGTCCGCTCACCGTGTTCGAGCCAGCTTTGGGCAGCCCCTTCAAGATCCGGAGGAAGGGCAAATAATCGTCGGGCGAGCTGAGGCAATTGAGTGAACCGGGTCCTTAGCTGAATTCAGCGATCAGTTCGACCTCTACGGGAGAGTCGAGCGGAAGAACCGACACGCCGACGGCGGAGCGGGCGTGCCGGCCTGCGTCACCAAAGACCTGGCCGAGGAGCTCGGACGCACCGTTGATGACGCCAGGCTGTCCGGTGAAGGCCGGATCGGAGGACACGAAGCCCACCACCTTGACGATGCGGGTGATGCGGTCCAGATCGCCGATGACGCTCTTGATGGCCGCCAGTGCGTTGATGGCGCAGACAGCGGCGTAGGCCTTGGCGTCCTCCGGGGACACGGTGGGCTCGTCGGAGGCGCCCTCTGTGCCGGTGGAGACCTTGCCGGTTGCTTCGAGTTTGCCGTTAATAAACGGCAGCTGGCCGGACGTGTAAACATGGCTGCCGGTGATGACGGCCGGCACGTAGGCGGCGACGGGAGCGGCCACCTCGGGGAGGGTCAGTCCCAGCTCGGCGAGGCGCTGCTCGACGGCGGAAACCGGCGCTGACTCAGACGCGTTTTCCGGCGTGGATAAAGGGCCGGACGTGGTCTCTGCGGGGGTGCTCATTGCTACTGCTTCTCCCTCTTGAGGTAGGCAACCAGGCCGTTGCCGTCAGGTCCGGTGATTACCTGGACGAGCTCCCAGCCGTCCTCTCCCCACTGGTCCAGGATCTGCTTGGTGGCGTGAATAATGAGCGGAATCGTCGCGTACTCCCATTTGGTCATGAGCTAAAGACTAGTCCTTGCCGGTAAAGTGGAAAACATGGTGACTCGTAAGAACCCCATTTTCGACACGGCCACTACCCTCGGAAAGATATTTGGTTTCCTCGGTGTGAGCGCGATTTGTGGTGTCCTGGTGGCGGGCCTGCTGGTTCCGGCTGCGGCCGTTTCCGGCAGCGCGGCAAGCGGTTCTATCGAGTTCTTCGATACCCTCCCGGCAGAGCTGCAAGTGGACCCCCCCAGCCAGTCCACCCGGATCCTCGCCGCGGACGGCAGCCTGATCGCGAACCTCTACGAGGAAAACCGGACCAAGGTTGCCCTCGACCAGATCTCGCCGTTCGTGAAGGAAGCCATCATCGCTGTCGAGGACAGCCGGTTCTACGAGCATGGCGGTGTGGACACCACCGGCATCCTCCGCGCCATGGTCAGCACAGCCCGTGGCAACAAACAGGGTGCCTCCACCATCACCCAGCAGTACGTGAACAACGTGCTCAACTCCAACCTCGCTGCCGAGGGAAACACTGAGGACATCAAGCTCAACGGTGTTAACAAGGGCGTGGGAGACAAGCTTCGCGAAATGAAGCTCGCGATCGCCCTGGAGAAGGAATTCTCCAAGGAACAGATCCTCGAGGGTTACCTCAACATCGTCTTCTTCAACCGCGACGCCTACGGCATCGAGGCCGCGTCCAAATTCTTCTTCAGCACCACCGCCAAGGATCTGACCCTCCCGCAGGCAGCACTCCTGGCTGGCCTCGTTAACAGCCCGTCAGCGTTTGACCCCATCACCAACCCGGAGAACGCCAAACAGCGCCGGGACCTGGTGCTGGGCCTCATGCTGGACCAGGGAAAGATTACCCAGGTCGATCACGACGCCGCTGTGGCCACCCCCGTGGAACCGAAGATCACAGAGTCACGCCAGGGCTGCGCGTACGCCACCACGGCACCTTACTTCTGCAACTACGTGCTACACCTGCTGCTTAACAACCCGGCCTACGGTGCGGACGCAAAAGAGCGCGAACAGAAGATCTTCCGCGGTGGCCTGACCATCACCACCACGCTGGACGTCAACGCCCAAAACGTTGCCCAAGCTGAGTCTGATGCAGCCGCCGGCGTCAATCCGGACAACTGGGGTGCGTCCATCGTCTCCGTGCAGCCCAACACCGGCAAGATCCTGAACATGGCGCAGAACACGTCGTTCCTGCCCACCGAAGGCAAGTTCAACCAGACGCAGAACTTCAACGTAGACAAGCTGGACAAGGACGGCAACGACCTCAACGGCCTGGGCGGATTCCAGCCCGGTTCCACCATGAAGCCCTTCACGTTCGCCGAATGGCTGAACGAGGGCAAGGCCATGAACACCAACATCAACGCCGCCACTCGCAAGTACCCGCAGAACTTCCCCTGGAAGAACACGTGCCCGGACCCCACCGTTGGCTGGTACGACGCCAGGATTCCCGGCAGCTTTGACCTGCAGAACTCCGACGAGGGCTACTACCGGAACATGACGATCCTGTACGGCCTGCAGAACTCGATCAACACGGCCACCTTCGCCTCGGCGGCTCAGGTTGACCTCTGCGGCATCCAGAAGATCGTGGATGCGGTCGGAATCCACGGCGGCCTGCCCTCGGCTGAAGATCCCAACCCGAAGGTCAAGATGACCACTTTGGCCAACCTGATCGGCTCCACGCAGACCGCCCCGCTGACCATGGCCTCCGCGTTTGCCACGTTCGCCAATGACGGCAAGTACTGCGAGCCCATCGCTATCACCTCTGTCACGGACCAGACCGGCGCGCAGCTCCCGGCACAGGCCACGAGCTGCCGGGATGCCGTCAAACCGGAGGTCGCCCGGGGCGTTGCGTATGCCATGCAGAAGGTCCTGGATGAGGGGTCCGGATCCCTCATCAAGCCGCGACTCTCCACGAAGACCAACTTCCCGGTGGCCGCCAAGACCGGCACCAACGACACCAACGGATCCACCTGGGTGGTCGGTTTCACCACCGGTGTGGCCACCGCCGCATGGTTCGGTGACCCGCTGGGTGACCAGAGCCGTGAGGGCCGTAACCTCACGGTCAATGGAAAGTTCTACAAGGCGATCGACGGTTACATGATCGCCGGTCCCATGTTCTCCAAGTACATGGCCCAGGTCGCTCCGGCGTATGGCACCAACGCGTTCACGGCCCCGCCCACCAACATGGTGAGCGGAACGCCCGCCCGGACCACGCCGTCAACGCAGGCCACCGCGCCTGCCACGGCTCCCGCCCCGCAGCCGTCCACGGACCCTGCACCGGGCAACAGCGACAAGAAGAACTAGCCTCCCATGGCAGTCAGCCCTGCATTGGCCAGCCGCGTCCGGAACATCGGGCGCGGCTTTGCCGTCACCGCTGGCGCGGGAACCGC
Organism: Pseudarthrobacter raffinosi; assembly: GCF_023913735.1. GTDB lineage: Bacteria > Actinomycetota > Actinomycetes > Actinomycetales > Micrococcaceae > Arthrobacter > Arthrobacter raffinosi. The sequence goes on along the minus strand of NZ_JAMXBH010000010.1, from coordinate 135,951 downwards.
AGCGGGTCTCGCCGCCTTCGGATACGGGCTGTGGGAGAAGAACCAGTTTGTCCTGCGCGAGGAGGCACTGCCCATCCTGCCCGCAGGCCACCCGCCCTTCCGCGTCCTGCACCTGAGCGACATCCACTTCGTCCCGGGCCAGGACACCAAGGCGCGCTGGCTGGAGTCGCTGGCGTCGCTGGAGCCGGACCTGGTGGTCAACACCGGGGACAACCTCAGCCACGTCAAGGCGGTGGAGCCCCTGCTCAAGGCACTGCGACCGCTTCTGGAGTTTCCCGGCGTTTTCGTCCCGGGGTCCAACGACTACTTCGGCCCTAGATTCAAGAACCCCGGTTCCTACCTGCTGGGCCCGTCCAAGGTCAAGCCCAAACCCATCGAACTGGACTGGCCGCGGCTGCGGTCCGGCTTCGGCATGGGCGGCTGGGTGGACCTCACCAACCGGCACCAGTCGGTGGTGTTGAAGGGCATCCGTTTCGACTTTTCCGGCGTGGACGATCCGCACTTGGGCCGGGAGCGCTATGCGGGCTGGCCCCGCGGCACCCGTGACCAGGATGAGAACGCGCACCTCCGCGTTGCGGTCATCCATGCCCCGTACCAGCGGGTCCTGGACCACTTCACGCAGGACGGCGCGGACCTGCTGCTGGCGGGCCACACCCATGGCGGCCAGCTCTGCATCCCCGGCTACGGCGCCCTGGTGTCCAACTGCGACCTCCCCACGTGGCGGGCCAAGGGACTCAACAACTGGGAAAGCAACGGACGTACGACGCCGGTCAACGTCTCGGGCGGCATCGGCACCTCCCGGTTCGCTCCCATCCGCATCGCCTGCAAACCCGAGGCCGTCCTGCTGACGCTCACCTCCCCCGAATAACGAAGGTGTGAACCTGCTCACGCCATGGCATAGGGTAGTTGCTAAGGGAAACTACATTCGATTTAGAGCTTGAGAAGCGGGCATGGCCAAGCAGACCTCATTTTTCAGATCCATCAGCCGTCTTTACCCTCACGTGAGGCCGATCATCCCCCGGCTGGTGATGGGGCTACTCTGCGCACTTCTGGCCAGCGTCGTGGCGCTGACCATACCGCAGGTGCTGCGCGTCCTCGTAAATGAGTCCCTCAAACCCGGTGGCGCGTCGGACGCCGTCTGGACTGCCGCCGTCGTCATCCTGGTCCTGGGCATCGCCGAGGCGGGACTCGTGGCCCTCCGCCGGCAGTTTGTGATCAACCCGGCCACCACCGTGGAAACCCGGATGCGGGTCTCGCTCTATGGGCACCTGCAGGACCTGACTGTGTCCTTCCACGACCGCTGGGGCTCCGGCCAGCTGCTGTCGCGTGCCATGACGGACCTGAACTTCCTGCGCCGCTGGATGGCTTTCGGTGCCATCATGCTGGTGGTCACCACGCTCACGGTGGTCATCGGCATTGTGGTTATGTTCTCCATGAGCTGGCAGCTGGCCCTGATTTTCCTGGCCGCAGCGGTGCCCGTCATGGCCTACGGTTTCCGGTTCCGGACGCGCTTCAGCAAGGTGGCGCGGCGGAGCCAGGACCAGGCCGGCGACCTCGCCACCACGGTGGAGGAATCCGTCCACGGCATCCGCGTCCTGAAGGCCTTCGGCCGCAGCCGCGAGGCCCTGGAGAACTTCAACGAGCAGGCCGAGGAACTCCGCCAGACCGAGATCGTGAAGGCCAAGCACCAGGCAACGTTCACCATGGTGGTTACCCTGCTGCCGGAACTCGCGCTCGGCGCCGGGCTGGTGGTGGGTGTGATGCTCTGCGCCAGCGGCCAGTTGAGCATCGGCGCCCTGGTGGCTTTCTTCGCCACCGCCGCCGTCATTGCGACGCCGGTGGAGTTCTCCGGCATGCTGCTGGCCATGGCACTCACCGCCAAGTCCGCCGTCGACCGCCACTTCGAGGTCATGGATTCGGTCAACACCATCACCAGTCCCCCGGCGCCGCGCACCCCCTCGCAGCTGAAGGGCGCGCTCAGCTTCAAGAACGCCACATTCGCGTTCGAGGACGCACCGGACAAGCCCATCCTCAAAGAGATCAATCTGGACGTCCGGCCGGGCGAGACCATGGCCCTGGTGGGCATCACGGGAAGCGGCAAGAGCGCGCTGATCCAGCTGGTCCCGCGCCTGTTCGACGTCACCGACGGCTCCATCACCATCGACGGGGTGGACCTGCGCGAGTTCGACGTCGACGGGCTCCGGCGCGTGGTGGGCGTCGCGTTCGAGGACACCACGCTGTTCTCCAATTCCGTCCGCGACAACGTGCTCCTCGGGGCGCCCGACCGGACCGAGGGAGCCCTGGACGAAGCCCTGGATGTAGCGCAGGCGCACTTCGCGTACTCGCTGCCGGAAGGCGTGGCCACCCTCATCGGCGAGGAGGGACTGAGCCTCTCCGGCGGGCAGCGGCAGCGGATCGCCCTGGCCCGGGCCATCGCGGCGCGGCCCCGGGTCCTCGTACTGGACGATCCGCTCTCGGCCCTGGACGTGCACACCGAGGAGCTTGTGGAGACCCGGCTCCGCGCGGTCCTGAAGGACACCACCACGCTGATCGTCGCGCACCGCCCGTCCACCGTGGCGCTGGCCGACCGGGTGGCGCTGCTCGAGGATGGCCGGATCGCCGCCGTCGGAACCCACACGGAACTTCTGGCGCACAACCCCCATTACCGCTACGTCATCGCCAGCCTGGACCAGGAACCACGGGACCTGGATTCGGAACTGTCGGAGCTTGAGGACGAGTCAGAGGACAGCATCCGATGAGTAACACAACCTTCGGCACCGCCAACGAGGACGACACCCACCTCAGCAAGTCGGACAGTAAAACCGTACGACGGCGGTCGCTCGCCCTTTTGGCCACCCTGATCCGTCCGGTGCGGCTCAGGTTCTGGCTGACCATCGCCACCGTGGTCCTGTCCCAGGCCGCGCGCGTGGCCGGGCCTGCACTGATCGCGTTCGGCATCGACCACGCGCTCCCGTCGTTGCAGGCGGGCGACAACCTCCCTCTGGTGCTTACCGGCGTCGCCTACCTGCTCGCAGCGATCGCGACGGCGGGACTCACCGCCCTCTACGTCACCTCCACCGCGCGGCTCAGCCAGGCGATGCTGCTGGACCTGCGCGTCCGGGTCTTCCGGCACACGCAGCGCCTGAGCCTGGAGTTCCACGAAAAGTACACGTCGGGACGGATCATCGCCCGGCAGACCTCGGACCTGGATGCGCTGCGGGAACTCCTCGACTCCGGCGTCAGCTCCCTGGCCTCGGGCCTGCTGTTTATGGTCTTCACGGCTGTGACGGTGTTTGCCTTGGACTGGCGCAGCGGGCTGATCGTGCTGGCCGCCGGCGTCCCGATGTACTTCCTTTCGCGCTGGTACCAGAAGCACTCCCAGATCGTATTCCGCGAATCCCGGGTGGTGTCCGCCCGGCTGATTGTGCATTTTGTGGAGACCATGACCGGGATCCGCGCCGTGAAGGCTTTCCGAAGGGAAACTGAGAACGCCGGGACGTATGGCCGGCTGGCTGAGGACTACCGGCTGGTAACGGTCCGCTCTATCAACCTCAACGGCATCTTCCAGCCCGGGCTGGTGCTGATCGGCAACGTCTGCGTGGCCGTGGTGCTCCTGTTTGGCGGGTTCCGTGTGCTGGGCGGGGACCTTGCCGTGGGCGTGCTGCTGGCACTGATCCTGTCCACCAAACGCTTCTTCCAGCCGGTGGACCAGATGGCCATGTTCTACAACTCCTTCCAGAGCGCCCAGGCTGCCCTGGAGAAGGTGTCCGGCCTGCTGGAGGAGGTTCCCACGGTCCGTCCGCCCAAGAACCCTGTTGCGCTCCGCGATGCCAGGGGCGCCGTCGATTTCAAGGGTGTGGAGTTCCGCTACGGCGACGGCCCTGTGGTCATCCCCACCATGGACCTGCACATCCCCGCCGGCCAGACCGTTGCCCTGGTGGGGCAGACCGGCGCCGGGAAATCCACGCTTGCCAAGCTGATCGCCCGCTTCTACGACGTCTCCTCCGGCTCCCTGACCCTGGACGGAGTGGACCTGCGCAGCCTCACCACCACGGACCTGCGCCGGAACATCGTGATGGTCACGCAGGAGGCGTTCCTGTTCAGCGGCTCCGTGGCGGACAACATCGCCCTTGGCCGGCCGGAGGCTTCCCGGGCGGAGATCGAGGATGCTGCCCGGACCGTGGGCGCCCACGACTTCATTACCGAACTCCCCGAAGGCTATGACACCGATGTCAACAAGCGCGGCGGCAGGGTGTCCTCCGGGCAACGGCAGCTGATCAGCTTCGCCAGGGCGTTCCTGGCCCGGCCGGCGGTGCTGATCCTGGACGAGGCCACCTCGTCGCTGGATATCCCCTCTGAGCGGCTCGTCCAGAGCGGCCTGGCGCGCCTTCTGCGGGCAACGTCCGACGCCGGCAGTCCGGCAGGTGCCCCGGGCTCGTCTGGTGCGGGGTTTGCGACCGAGGGCTCAGCTTCTGCGGGCGGCGGCCGGACGGCGCTGATCATCGCGCACCGCCTCTCCACCGTCGAAACCGCCGACCGCGTCCTGGTGGTCCATGACGGCCGCGTGGTTGAGGACGGCACCCCCGCGGAACTCATCGGCGGCGGCGGACGCTTCGCAGACCTCCACGGCGCCTGGAAGGACTCCCTGGACTAGGGATCTGACCCGGCCGGCGCCGCCGATTTCGCATCCGGGCCCGGCGTCGGCTATCCTTGTAAAGTTGCTTTTGCAGCGGATCGGGATGTGGCGCAGCTTGGTAGCGCGCGTCGTTCGGGACGACGAGGTCGCAGGTTCAAATCCTGTCATCCCGACCAATCGAAAGAGGGTCTCCCCCAGGGGAGGCCCTCTTTTGTATCTCCCGGCGGTCAAGTACCCGGGGCAGAACCGTCACGTGTCCGGGCAAAGAAATAGCCCCGAGGCATGATGACCATGCCCCGGGGCCTCGCCTCCTGAGAGGATTCCTTACATCGGGTCAGTTGCCCACGTTGGTGGTGTAGGTCTAGCCCTTGTCCTTGACGGGCTTGGACATTGGATCGGGCCAGTTGCCAACGGCTACGGATACGCCGGTGGTATCGGCGATGGAACCTGCCGACAGGACAGCCGGGGCCGCCGCAGAAAATGCCAAGGCAGCAGCAAGTAGGCCTGCGGCCGCAATATTCTTCAACATATGAGTTCCTCAATACGAGTCGGATTCGTTACAAAGTCAGCACTGTCCTTGTTGACATACATTGTAAAATGTTTTGCACAGGTACTGTCAAGCATTGAGTACAAAGACTGTCCAGAATCAGGAGGAATTCCCGTGGGCAACGGATTCGGGGAGAAGCTCCGTGCGGAGCGTCTCGAACGTGGGCTGACACAGGCTGCACTGGGCAAGGACCTGTATTCCCCCAGTTATATCTCCCTCCTCGAAACCGGCCGCCGTGAGCCGACGGCCGAAGTCATCGAGGAGCTCGCCCGCAGGCTGGAGCTGGCGCCCAAGGCGCTGGAAGCCTGGAGCCAACCCATCACAGTCAGCGACGCCGAGTACGTCCTGGCCGGCCTCTACGCGCGCCAGGCCTGGGACCTCAGGGACTATCCGCTGGCGGCCACCCACGCAGCCACCGCGGCCCAGATAGCTCTGGAGGGCAAGAACACCAGCGCGTGGTGGAACATGACCTACATGCAGGCCGAATGCCTGATCAAACAGGGCAACTGGCAGGAATGCCAAAAGATCATGCAGCACCTCCTGGAGCACCCGATGGCCACGGAATCTGCCGGCCTCGCCGTCCGTGCCCGCCAGATGCTCGCCGCTATCTGCCAGGGCCAGGGCCAGCTGAGCACTGCCGTCGAACATGCGCTGGCGGCCGTACAACTCTGCGGCCAGCTGCCCAACGGATCCACCCTGATCATCGGCGCCTACCGCGCGCTGATCGGGGCGCTGGCGGAGAGCGGCCGCCTGGATGAGGCCTGGAAATACTGCCAGGCCATGAATGACCAGATGGACGAGCACTCCATGTCCCAGCTCGCCGGTGAGGTTGCCTGGGTGATCGGCAACGTGGCCTTTATGCGGCACGATTACCCCGAAGGCATCAAGTACCACGAGCGCGCCGCCCGGATGCTGTCACCTGCCAACGACATCGATCTGTGGGCCCGTTTCAACAAGGCCTCGGCCGCCGTCCGGCTGTCCTCCGGAATCGTAGAACCGGAAACACTTTCCAGCATCGAGCGCGCCGAACTGGCGCTGTCCATTGTGGGCGGCAACAAGAGCGACCAACTCGAAGTTGCGTTTATCCGCGCGCGCTGGCTTTATCTCACCGGCGACATCGTGGCTGCCATCAACAAGCTCCGGGAAATCCACGCCGAATCCGGCGCGCTGGCCAAGCACACGGCCGGGGAAGTCTCACTCCTGCTGGGCAAGTCGCTGAAGGCCGCCGGTGAGTCCGACGAAGCCCTGGTCTACCTCGAAGAAGCGCAGAAGGCCTTCAGTGCCGCGGGAGCCTCGGACCGTGTCCAGCAGGCCCTGGACGCGGTCCTTGAGATCAGACTCGCCCAGCAGCGGGCCGCCGCAGGAGCGAAAAACGCCAAGGCAAGCTAGTAACGGGCCCGGCCGGAAGCCGGGCCCGTCAAAGGTGTTCTAGGCGAACGTCCTGCCGGTGATTTTCTCGTAGGCCTCGACGTAGCGGCCGCGCGTCCGGGCCACCACGTCTGCGGGCAGGGCTGGCGGTGGCGATTCGGAGGACCGGTCCCAGCCTGATTCGGCGGACGTCAGCCAGTCGCGCACATACTGCTTGTCGTAAGAAGGCTGCGCTTTGCCCGGCTCATACGTGGCCGCATCCCAGAAACGCGAGGAATCCGGTGTCAGGACCTCATCGCCCAGGGTGATGGCCCCGGACACGGCGTCGTAGCCGAACTCAACCTTGGTGTCGGCCAGGATGATGCCGCGTTCGCGGGCGATCTTCTCCGCGCCGGTGTAGATCTTGAGGGTCAGCTCGCTGAGGCGTGCGGCGATGTCGTCCCCCACCATGGCCACAACATCGTTGTAGGAGATGTTCTCGTCATGCTCGCCCACCTCGGCCTTGGCCGACGGTGTGAAGATCGCCTGTTCCAGCCGGGATCCGTCCACCAGGCCTGGCGGCAGCGGAATCTCGCAGACCGTACCCCTGGCCTTGTACTCCAGCAGTCCGGAGCCGGTGAGGTAGCCGCGGGCGATGCATTCCACAGGGAACATGTCCAGCTTCCTGCAGATCATCGCGCGGCCTTCCACGGCCGCGGGAACGCCGTCTTCCACGGTGGATGCCAGCACGTGGTGGACCACGTCAAGCTGGTCGAACCACCACAGGCTCAACTGCGTGAGGATGCGGCCCTTGTCCGGGATCTCGCTGGCCAGCACGTGGTCGAAGGCGCTGATGCGGTCGCTCGCCACCACCAGGACGCAGTCCTGGCCCACCTGCCGGCGGATGGCTTCGTCCGCCGGCTCGTAGAGGTCGCGGACCTTGCCGGAGTAAACGTGCGTCCAGCCCGGCAGGTCCAGGGTTTCGGTGCTGAAGCCGCGGGGCTGCTGTGGTTCCTGGGCGGAGTTCTCAGTCATGTTATGCCTTCGCCTTCGTGACAGGGAGCGATCCGGTGGCCAGTGCCGTTACCTTGATTTCACCGCGGGCGGCCTTGCGTCCGATGTCCGTCCGGAACTGGGAGCCTTCCAGCTGAACCAGCTCCACGCCGTCGTACGCCCGTTCCCGGGCCTCCACCAGGTCGCTGCCGAGGGCAACGACGGCGAGCACCCGGCCGCCGGCGGAGATCACCTTGCCGTCGTCGTCGAGCGCAGTGCCTGCGTGGATCACGTGCACGCCGTCGAGCTCGTCCACCTTCTTGAGTCCGCGGATGCGGTCACCGGTGCGCGGGGTGTCCGGGTAGTTTTCGGACGCGACGACGACGGCGACGGCGGTCTCCTTGGACCAGCGCAGCTCGTCTGCCTTGTCCAGTTCGCCCTTGGCGGCTGCCAGCAGCAGCGCACCGAGGGGGGTCTTGAGCCGGGCCAGGACGGCCTGCGTCTCGGGGTCGCCGAAGCGGACGTTGAATTCGATGACGCGGGTGCCGCGCGTGGTCAGCGCCAGGCCCACAAACAGCACACCCACAAACGGGGTGCCGCGGTTGGCCATCTCGTTGACCGTGGGCTGCGCGACGCGGTCGATGACTTCCTGGACCAGCCCGGCCGGGGCCCATTCCAGCGGCGTATAGGCACCCATGCCGCCGGTGTTGGGGCCTTCGTCGTTGTCGAAGATGCGTTTGAAGTCCTGCGCCGGGGACAGTGCCACGGTGTTGCGGCCGTCACAGAGGACAAAAACGGAAACCTCGGGGCCATCGAGGAACTCCTCGATCACCACGGTGCCAGCGGCGTCGAAGCACGTCTGCGCATGGGCCAGGGCTTCGTCGCGGTTGTTGGTGACCACCACGCCCTTGCCGGCGGCGAGGCCGTCATCCTTCACCACATAGGGTGCGCCGAAGGTGTCCAGGGCCGCGGCGGCTTCCTCGGCGTTTGTGGCCACCATCGCCATGGCCGTGGGGACTCCCGCTTCGGCCATAACTTCCTTGGCGAACGCTTTGGAGGCTTCCAGCTGCGCTGCGGCCTTGCTGGGGCCAAAGACCGGAATGCCGGCGGCGCGGACGGCGTCGGACACCCCGGCAGCCAGCGGCGCCTCGGGGCCCACCACCACGAGGTCCACGCCGAGCTTGGTGGCCAGCGCCTCGACGGCGTCGGGATCATTCCCGTCAATGTTGTGGGTGGGGACCAGCTTGCTGATGCCGGCGTTGCCGGGAGCCGCATGGACCTCGGATACGTTGGGGTCGGCGAGCAGGGAGCGGACAATGGCGTGTTCGCGGCCTCCAGGGCCAATGACGAGTACCTTCACAGTCTCCAAGGGTACTTTGTGCACCCTGCCCTTTCCTAAGGGGGTGCTCCTAAGCTGTGTCCTCGCCCGGCCATCCCTGCGGCCCGCCGCAACGAATCCAAGGCATGAAGAAGCTTCTGAAGTGGCTCAAGGACCCCGCCGCAATGGCCGCGCTGGCAGGCGTGGCGGCTGCCGCCGTCGTACTTTCCGTAGCGGAGCTGATCGGAGCGTTCTTTACCGCCCGGGCAACTCCGGTGATCGCGTTGGGGTCCACGTTCATCGACTTCACACCGCCGTGGATGAAGGACTTTGCCATCGCCACGTTCGGCACGAATGACAAAGCCGCGCTGTTTGTGGGGATGGGCCTGACCATTTTCCTGCTGGCCTGCGTGCTGGGTGTGGTGGCCTACCGCAAGTGGGCGCTGGGCGTTGCCGGTGTGCTGCTGATGGGCGCGGTGATCGTGGCCAGCGTGGTGACTCGGGCCAGCGTGAAGCCGCTGGATGCCATCCCCACCGTGCTGGGCACAATTGCAGGGCTGGTGGTGCTGCGGCTGCTGATCGCCCCGCTCTGGCGGCTGAAGTCCTGGCCCGAGGCTCCTGCCGACACGGGCGCCGCGGAACCTGACCGTCCCGCCACCAGCCGCCGACGCTTCTTCGCCGCGGCCGGGATCACCGTGGCCGGCGCTGGGATCGCAGCCACGGGCGGACGCCTGCTCAGCGCCGCCCGCAGCAACATCACCAAGGCCCGCGAGGCCCTGCAGCTGCCCACCCCGGCAAAGGCCGCGGCCGCTGTGCCCGCCGGCGTCCAGTCTCCGGCAGCCGGCGTCGGCCCCTGGCTGACCCCCAACGGGGACTTCTACCGGATCGATACCGCCCTGAGCGTGCCCGAAATCAACGCCGAAGACTGGGAGCTCCGCGTGCACGGGCTGGTGGAGGAAGAGGTCCGCCTCACCTTCCAGGACCTGCTCGACGCCGACCTCATCGAATCGCACGTGACCCTCACCTGTGTTTCCAATCCCGTGGGCGGAAACCTCGCCGGGAACGCTCGCTGGCTCGGCCTTCCCATCCGCGAGGTCCTCAAGCGCGCACGTCCCAAGGACGGTGCGGACATGGTGCTGTCGACGTCGATCGATGGCTTCAGCGCCTCCACGCCGCTGGAGGTCCTGCAGGATGACCGCGATGCCATGCTGGCGATCGGCATGAACGGCGAGCCCCTGCCGCTGGAGCACGGCTATCCGGTGCGCATGGTGGTGCCCGGGCTGTACGGTTTTGTCTCCGCCACCAAGTGGGTGGTGGACCTGGAAGTGACGCGGTTCGCGGACAGCAAGGCCTACTGGACCCAGCGCGGCTGGTCCGAGCGCGGCCCCATCAAGACCATGGCCCGGGTGGAAGTTCCGAAGTCCTTCGCCAAGGTGCCCGCCGGCCGGGTGGCGATCGGCGGCACTGCGTGGGCACAGACCCGCGGCATCACCAAGGTGGAAGTCCAGATCGACAACAACCCCTGGGCCGAGGCAGTCCTGTCCACCGAGGCGTCCCTCATCACGTGGCGCCAGTGGTCCTTCGACTGGGAAGCCACACCGGGACCGCACTACATCAAGGTCCGCGCCACCGACGGAACGGGCGAGGTCCAGACCGATCAGCGGGCCGATCCGGTGCCCGACGGCGCCTCCGGCTGGCAGTCTGTCATGGTCACCGTGGAGTAGCCCGGCATTCGCCGATTCCGCCCCTAGACTGGCATCATGCCGCACAACCCGCATGCCACGTTCACCGTGGACTCCGCTGTCGAACTCGCCGTTATTGAACGAAGCGGTTTTGTGGAGTCCCGGCACATCGGCTCAGCCGTCGTACTGTCCGGCGACGGGTCCGTCGTCACAGAACTCGGTGACATCCGGACTCCCTTGTACGCACGGTCCGCGCTTAAACCGCTGCAGGCCCTGGCGGCCATGCAGTCCGGAGTTCCGCTGCGCGGCGCTCAGGTGGCGCTGGCCTGCGGCAGCCACGTGGGCTCCCTGGACCATATGGACGTGGTGGAGGGAATGCTCAAGGCCGCCGGCGTCCGGGAGGACCAGCTCCAGTGCCCCGCCGCCTGGCCGCAGGACGAGACGGCCCGCAACTGGCTGGTCAGGTCCGAAAAGGGCAAATCGAAGCTAGCCTTCAACTGCTCCGGCAAGCACGCCGCCTTCCTGTGGGCCTGCACCGAAAACGGCTGGGACACCCACAGCTACCTTGAACCGAACCATCCTCTGCAGCAGCGCGTCCGAAGTGTGATCGAGGAATACAGCGGCGAAAAGATCGCCCACCTGGGCATTGACGGGTGTGGGGCCCCGGTGGCCGCCATTTCGCTGACCGGGTTGGCGCGAGCGTTCTCGATGCTGGCCAAGGCCCCGGGCGACAAAAATTCCAACGCCCGCGCCGCCACCATCGCCACGTCCATGCTCGACTACCCCTGGGCCGTCCAGGGGCACGGCGAGGCCAACACCATCGTGATGGACGAACTGGGCATCATCGCCAAGATTGGTGCCGAGGGCGTCCTGGCCATGGCCACACCCCAGGGTGTCTCGGTGGCCATCAAGATGCTTGACGGGAATCTGCGGGCCACGTCCCTGGTGGGCCTGACCCTCCTCGCCGCGGTTGGCGCCGTGGATATCCCCGGCGTCTCCAGCGTCCTCGAAAAAGTGGTGGCCCCGGTGATGGGCGGCAGCCACGAGGTGGGCAAGATCCGCCTGGGCCCGGCCGTGTCCGCGCTCCTGGACTGATGGCTGTAGCACGCCGTCGGATCGGCATTGAAGAAGGCACAGCGGCACTGGCCGCATGGCAGGAAGCCGCCGCATCGCCGTCGGACATTCCGCTCCCCCGCAACGTCACCGCCACGGCCGTGCGGTACACGCTGGAGGAGGTGACCGCGCGGGCGCCGGGGAACTCGGTGGAGGTGCGGGTGCCGCCGTTCGGCGTCACCCAGTGCGTGGAGGGACCGCGGCACACCCGCGGAACCCCGCCCAACGTGATCGAATGCGACGCCGCCACCTGGCTTGGTATGGTGACCGGCCAGTTGAGCTGGTCGGACGCCGTCGCGGCGCACAAGGTGTCCGCCTCCGGCCTGCGCGCTGACCTCTCAGGCCTGCTCCCCCTCTAACCTGCCCCACCCTCCCAACCGTCCCGGCACCGGCGCGAACGGACAGTTAAGCCCCCGCGGGCAGGGCCGCAAGTGTCCCCTCGCGCTATTAGGCGCCGGCGGGGTTCGATTCCAGCGTCAGCAGCCTGCCGATGGCGCTTGCCTGCAGGTTGTCCAGGAGGTCCCGGGGGCCGTTGTAGACCTCGGCCGCGCCTGACTCGCGGAGTTCGGCGGCGCTGGTCCCGCCGCAGGTGACGCCGATGGCAGGGATTCCCAACGCGGCAGCAGCTTGCATGTCCCACACCGCATCCCCCACATAGACTGCTCCGGCCGCGGCCACACCAACAGCTTCAAGCGCGGCCACGAGGATGTCCGGGGCCGGCTTGCTTGCCTTCGCATCGTCCGCGCTGGTGGCGGCATGGATGAACGAGTCCGCACCAAGGGCTTTGCGGGTGGCCTTCAGATCCTGCGTTCGTGCCGATGATGCCAGGGCGACGGCGAGTCCCCCGGCGTGGCACTGCGCAAGCAGCTCCTTGGCGCCGTCGAACGGTCGCAGCGACGGCCAGCTCTGCGCGAAGACTGCCGCATGGCTGGCCAGGATGTCGGCGTCGGCCTCGCGGTCCCGGCCAGCAGGAAGAAGCGTGTCCACCAAACGATCGCCACCCATCCCGACGCACCGGTGAATGGCGGCCATGGGGACGTCATGCTGGTGCTGTCGGAACGCCTGCCACCACGCGAGCGTGTGGATGTAGGCGGAGTCCACCAGGGTCCCATCAACGTCAAACAAGACGCCCCATCGCCGCCCGCGGACCAGGGCGTGGCTCTGGGTGATCACCCGACTACAGCGCGAGCGGCCCCGGACAGCTTCTTGCCGCGGGCGGCGCTATCCTTCGGGGATGACGTGGGGCCAATCCGATCCCGGATCACGGTTCCGGCACCGTTGTTACTGAAGTCCCTGATCAGGCCTGTGCCGGCAATCTCGCGGGCCATCGCAATGCCGGCCACCGCTGCGCGCTTCGTTGGGAAGGTCACCGAGATAGCCATCAGGCTTCCTGAACCATCCAACATCCGTACCCTGTAGCCGCCGTCAGGCGCATCCACCAGCTCAAAATGTCCGGCCATTACAACCACCCCTCGTTCAGTCGCGGCGCTGAGCCCCATTAGGAGCGCTCCGCAAGTCTAGTAAGTATACTTACCTTTCTCCCGGACGTGAAGAGCGGGGCAGGCCCTCAGGCCCTCATTGCCCTACCTGTCTGTCTCCGGGGGAATAGGTGTGTCACTGCGGCGAACCGTATCCTGATGAAGCTCAAGAGCGCTTGTCACAAGCGCGAAGTGACTGAAGGCCTGGGGCGTATTGCCCAGCTGCCGCCCTGCCCTGACGCCCCATTCCTCACTGAGCAGGCCCACATCGTTGCGGAGTTCGAGCAACCGCTCGAAGAGTTCGGTGGACTCCTCGGTGCGTCCCGCGCCCAGCAGGGCCTCCACCAACCAGAACGAGCAGGCCAGGAACACCCCTTCGTCTCCCGGGAGGCCGTCGTCGCTGTCGGCGGGACGGTAGCGGAGCACAAAACCGTCTTCGGTGAGCTCCCGCTGGATCGCGTCAATGGTCCCCAGCACCCGGGGATCATCCGGCGACAGGAAGCCCACCCGCGGGATCAACAGCAGGCTGGCATCCAGTTCGGGCCGGCCATACGCCTGCACAAAGGTGTTGCGGACGGGGTCGAAGCCGTTGGCCATGACGTCCCGGTGGATGGTGTCGCGAAGGGCCTCCCAGCGTTCCACGGGGCCGGGCAGGCCGAAATCGCGGACGCCTTTAACCATCCGGTCTGCGGCCACCCAGGCCATCACCTTGGAATGCGTGAAATGGCGCCGCGGCCCGCGCATCTCCCAGAGTCCGTTGTCCGGCTGGTCCCAGATGGTCTCCAGGTGCTGCATCAGGGCCACCTGGACGTCCCAGGACTCGTCCGTGTGTTTCAGCAGGGAGTTCCTGGTCAGCGCCAGGCAGTCCAGGACCTCGCCCCAGACGTCCAGTTGAAGCTGCTCGGCGGCGCCGTTGCCGGTCCGTACCGGTTTTGAATTCTCGTACCCGGCAAGCCACGGCAGTTCCATTTCCGGAAGCCTGCGTTCGCCGTGGATTCCGTACATGATCTGCAGGTCGGCCGGATCGCCCGCCACAGCGCGGAGCAGCCAGTCACGCCAGGCGGCAGCCTCGGTGGTGTAGCCGGCGGCCAGGAGCGCCTGCAGCGTCATGGTGGCGTCCCGCAGCCAGCAGAAGCGGTAATCCCAGTTGCGGGGACCGCCCAGCTGTTCCGGCAGGGACGTGGTGACCGCAGCGACGATGCCGCCCGTGGGAGCGTAGGTCAGCGCCTTCAGGGTCACCAGCGAACGGACCACGGCATCCTGGTACTTTCCCTGGACGGTGCACTGGGATGCCCAGCCGCGCCAGAAGGCCAGGGTGGTGCCCAGCACTACCTCGGCGTCCACCGTGTGCGGGCGGGGAACGTGGCTGGGCGCCCACGTCAGGACAAAGGGGATGCGCTCCCCCGCGTGGACTGTGAAGTCACTGACGGAGTGCATGTTCTCGCCGTGAAGCGGCGCCTTGGTGACGAAGTAGACGGAGTCCGGGCCGGCGATGGCATGCAGGCCGTGCCTGTCGCGCCGCACCCAGGGAACGATATGCCCGTAGTCGAACCTCAGCGCCAGTTCACCGTGCATCCTGACGCTTCCCCTCACGCCCTCAACGATCCGCACGATGTCCGCCACCGCGTCGCGTGGCGGCATGAAGTCAATAACCCTGACGGTACCCTCCGGGGTTTCCCATTCTGTTTCCAGGATCAGGGTCCCCTCCCGGTAGCCGCGCCTGGTGCAGGTGCCGCCGCTCTCGGGTGCCAGTAGCCATCGTCCGGCCTCAGGCGTATCCAGGAGCGCGTTGAAACATGCCGGCGAGTCGAAGCGCGGCAGGCAAAGCCAGTCGATGGAGCCCTCGGTGCTGACCAGGGCGCCGGTGTGGAGGTCGCCAACAACTGCATAATCTTCAATGCGCGCCATTCCCATACACTGCCACAAGGATGGGCCCTGCCGGAGAAAACAACCGTGAATGATAGTGGCAAAGCACAGCGGTGTACCGTGAGTTGACGGCCGGTCCACGAACACCGGAGGCATCATGGTTCACCCATCTCCCCTGCGGGTCAGCTGACTGTGGCTGTCTATATCGGCACCTCCGGCTGGAGCTATGACCACTGGGAGAACGTGCTCTACCCGCCAGGCCTCCCGGCCCGGGACAGGCTCCAGCACTACGGTTCCCGGTTTGGCACCGTTGAGTTGAACGCCAGCTTTTACCGGTGGCCCCGGGACACGTCCTTCGCCAGCTGGCGGCGCAGGCTCCCGGACGGGTTCGTGATGTCCGTCAAAGCTCCGCGCGGCCTGACGCACGGCAAGAAACTCTACGGACCCGAAGTCTGGCTGGAACGCATCGCCCGCTGCTGGCACGAACTGGGCGACAAACGCGCTGTCCTCCTGGTCCAACTGCCACCGCAGCTGCAGCGCGATGATGCCCGGCTGGATCACTTCCTCGCCGCGGTCCCGTGGTGGATCCGGGTGACCGTGGAGTTCCGGCACCCCAGCTGGGACCATCCGGACGTGTACGCCTTGCTGGAACGGCACCAGGCCGCGTACTGCATCATGAGCGGCGCCCAACTGCCGTGCATCCTCCGCGCCACAGCGCCCTTCGTCTACATCCGGCTCCACGGGCCTGACCATCAGCACCTGTATGGCGGCTCCTACTCCGATACGGACCTGCAGTGGTGGGCGGACCGGATCCGCGAATGGTCCGCGGCAGGCAAGGATGTCTATGCCTATTTCAACAACGACGGCGGCGGGAACGCCGTGCGGAACGCCGACACCCTCCGCTGGCTCCTTGATTGAGGCTGACGTCACGCACGGCGGCGGGACCGCCAGGGTGCCCGGCGCGCGGTTGCGCTGTGGCAGAGTGGAGACATGGACAGGGCTCCTCAGAATTCACCGCAGAACACTCCGCACCCCGCACCGCTGTCCGGCACCCAGCTTTTACGCCTGGCGCACCGGATCTCCGCCGTCGTCAACGCCGTCCGCATCCAGCTCGCCAAGGGCTGGAATTTCGCACCGCAGACCATCGCGTACCAGGGCTACGGTTCGACCGACTGGGTACGCGTGCTCGGCCGCGTCCTGTTAACCAAGAATCCGGCCCCGGGCAGCCGGGCCGAGCAGGCTGCCCGCAACGGCACACAAAACGTCCGCGGCTGGCGGGCCTTCACCAGCGTCCCCCTGCAGTTCATCGAGGTGGAAATTACCATTGGCGGCGTCACCACCCGAGTCCGGGCGGACCGTGGCGGCCTGATCGACACCGTGGTGGACGTGCAGCTCCCGCCGGGCTGGCACACGGCCATCCTGCGGGCTGACGGGACCGAACCCGTGGAGACGCTGATCCAGGTGATCGATGCCGATGCGAAGTTCGGCATCGTGTCCGACATCGACGACACCGTGATGGTCACCGCCCTGCCCAGGCCGTTCCTGGCCCTGTGGAACACGTTTGTCCTCAGCGAACGGGCCCGGATGGCGACGCCGGGGATGGCGGTCCTGCTGGAAAGGCTCACCATTGAACACCCGGACGCGCCCGTCATCTACCTGTCCACGGGTCCGTGGAATGCTGCCCCCACCCTGGCGCGGTTCCTGGGCCGGAACATGTATCCATCCGGCGCCCTCCTGCTCACGGACTGGGGCCTGACCCAGGACCGCTGGTTCCGCAGCGGGCAGGAGCACAAGCACCGCAACCTGGAGCGCCTCGCCAAGGAATTCCCGGACATGCGGTGGCTCCTGATCGGCGACAACGGCCAGCACGACGAACAGATCTACTCAGGCTTCGCCCAGGAAAACGCCGACAAGGTGGCCGCCATCGCCATCCGGCAGCTCTCCGTCAGCGAGTCCGTCTTCGCCGGCGGGCACTCCGAGGACGGCGACCACACCACGTCGGTGGTGCCCTGGATCTATTCGCCGGACGGCGCGGGGATGGCCAAACAGCTTAAGCTCCTGGACCTCCTCTAGATCAATCACCACACACTTTCAGGCGGATAGGCGACACGCATGAGCGACACCGACGGCGATGCGCGGCGGCGGGAACTTGGCGACAATCCAGGCCCGGTTGAGGAGGAGGTGGAGGAATCCTTCGACCGCACGGTTGAGGAAGGCGCGCAGCGGCTGAACCGCTCCTTTCGGGACGTGCTCATCACCGGCTTGTTCGGCGGGTTTGAAATAGGCGTTGGCATTATGGCGTACCTCGGCGTTCTATATGAGACCGAGAACCACCTTCTCGCGGGATTGGCGTTCAGTGCAGGCCTCATCGCCCTCCTGCTGGCCAAGAGCGAGCTGTTCACGGAAGGCTTCCTGGTGCCCATTGCCGCGGTCGTCGCACGGGAGGCAAGCTACGCGCAGCTCGGGAAGCTCTGGGGCGGCACACTCATCGCTAACCTGGTGGGCGGTTGGCTGTTCATGGCATTGATCATGACAGCGTTCCCGCAGTGGAGCGAGACCATCACGAAGGAAGCCACCCACTATCTCGACGCCGGGTTTAACTGGAAAACCGTGTGTCTTGCCGTGTTGGCGGGGAGCACCATCACGTTGATGACCCGCATGCAGCACGGGACGGACAGCGTCACCGGCAAGATCGCGGCCGCCGTCGTTGGCGCTTTCCTGCTCTACGGGCTGCAGCTCTTCCACTCGATCCTGGACTCGCTGCTGATCTTCGGTGCCATCCACACGGGTGCTGACATCAACTACCTTCAATGGCTCGGCTGGTTTTCCTATGTAGTGGTCTTTAATGTGCTTGGCGGGGTCCTGCTGGTGACCGCGCTACGGCTGGTGAGTGCCAGCAAGCTGGTGAAGGAACGTCGCGATGACTCACCCGAGGACCCGGAGGACGCGCACCACGCCGGCTAGGTTCCCAGGACACTAGGCGGTGGCACCTGAGGTGGTCACGCCGTCGTCGGGAGATACCGCCGTTTCGGGATCAGCGGCAGTGTCCGGTTCCTCACTGGCGGCCTGCGCGACGGCGGCACCCGCCGTCGCGGCAATGTTCCGCTCCTCGATGAGCTCCTGAAGCCAGAAGTAGGACGCCTTCGGCGTGCGCTCCAGGGTCTCGAAATCAACATGCAGCAGGCCGAACGGCTGGTTGTAGCCTGCCGACCATTCGAAATTGTCCAGGAGCGACCACACGTAGTAGCCCCGCAGGTCGATGCCCTCTGCGTCACCGCCCGGGGCCGTGGCCTTCAGCGCTGACTCGATGTGGTCCGACAGGTATTTCAGCCGCCGCTCGTCCGGGATGAAGGTGGTGTTGGTGGACTTGTCACGGACGATGATGTCCTCGAAACTCGCCCCGCCCTCGGTGATGATCACCGGCGGCAGATGCGGGTACCGCTCTGCCATCTCTTTCAACGCCACCCCCATGTACTCGGGCTTCACCGGCCAGCCGTAGGAGGTGATGTCCGCTTCGGGCCAGGCCTCGACGTGGAACGGCGTGGAGCCGTTGCCTGCCGCACTCAAGTCACTGCCCATGGCCTCCGCCATGCTCGCCGGCACAGCCCCTTCACCAGGACCGAAAGCCACCTTCGTGGGCATGTAGTAGTTCAGGCCGTAGAAATCCAGCGGCTGGGAGATGATCTCCATGTCCTCGTCCGGATGGTCGAATGAGCCGAAGAACTTCGCGGCGCGGATGATATCCGGATATTGGCCAGTGAGGACGGGGTCCGCGTACATCCGGTTCTGGGCGATGTCCATCAGGCCCGCACTCATCCAGTCCAGGGGGTTGATGGAGTTCGGGACCATGGGCGAGTACACGTTGGTCATCCCGATCTCGCCTGGGACCCCCGCCGCCCGCAATGCCTGCATCGCGAGCCCGTGGCCCAGAAGCTGGTGGTGCACGGTAGGCAACGCGTTGACCATAAGTGCTTCGCCCGGTGAGTGCAGGCCCATGGTGTAGCCGTTGGTGCTGACCGTGGCGGGCTCGTTGATGGTGACCCAGCGGGCAACGCGGTCGCCGTACGCAGCAGCGGCAATCGCGGCGAACTCCCCCAGGCGGTAGGCGGTATCGCGATTCATCCAGCCGCCGGCGTCGTCCAGTGCCAGCGGAGTGTCCCAGTGATAGAGGGTGACCATGGGCGAAATCCCGTTGGCCAGGAGTTCGTCCAGAAGCCGGTCATAGAACGCCAGCCCGGCAGGGTTCACCGGGCCGCTGCCGTTGGGCTGGATCCGGGGCCAGGACAGTGAGAACCGGTACGAGTCGACACCCAGCTGCTTCATAAGGGCAACATCGCCGGGCATGCGGTGGTAGTGGTCGCAGGCTACGGCCGGGCTGTGCCCGTCCACGATGGCACCTTCCTTGGCCGAAAACACGTCCCAGCCCGCCGTGCCCCTGCCGTCTTCAGTAAGGGCGCCCTCGATCTGGAAGGCCGCCGTGGCCACGCCCAGCGTGAAGTCCGCAGGGATGAGGGCGGCCAGGTCCTTGGCGGAAATGTGCATGGATTCAGTCCTTCATGACCGAGAAAGCGTGGAACGGGTACGTCCCAGAATGGCACACGGCAGGGCTGCTGACGAGCGTCGCTGCTAGATCTGAGCATGATGAAAAACTGGGGAAGTTCATCGACGATTTTTCCGAGCTGGTCCAGCTGACGCAGGCCGGAAACCACCGGCAGCAGGCGGGCAAGCGGCTGCTTGAGGCGCTGACGGAGCACCTGGGTGAGTCGGCTGAAGGCCTCTCCGTGGTGAACCTTGCCGTGGGGCCTGAAACAGCCAACGGATTCCTGGCCGAGCACCGCGGGGGTGACGTTCCACCACCGTCCCAGCCTCCCGGCGTCGGACGTCATCATGCCCGACGGCCTGCTGCAGAAGGTCGCGGACCACACCGTGGGCATCGCCACGCACCGGGCGTCCCTCAAACAGCACGGCCAGCATCTCAAACGGGGCATCCTGCTGTGCGGCCGCCCGGGGACCGGCAAGACGCACACCGTGCGCCACCTGCTGAGCCAGAGTGAAGGCTCGACGGCGATCCTCCTCTCGGGCGGATCGCTCGCCAGGATCTCCGAGGCGGCCCGCATGGCCCGGGCGCTGCAGCCCTCGATCGTCGTGCTGGAGGATTGCGATCTTATTGCCGAGGACCGGAGTTTCGGGCACGGGCCGCAGCCGCTGCTTTTTGAGGTGCTGGACGGCCTGGACAACGACGCCGACGTCGCGTTTGTCCTCACCACCAACCGGCCCGACATGCTGGAGCGGGCGCTGGCGCAGCGCCCGGGCCGGGTGGACCTCGCGGTGGAGATCCCGCTGCCGGCCCATGCCGAGCGAGTCCGGCTGCTGGAACTCTACGGCCGCCTGGTGGCGTTCAGCCCGGCGGCACTGGATGCCGCCGCGGAACGGACGGCGGGAACCACCGCCTCCTTCGCGCGGGAACCGGTCCGGCGGGCGGTGGTGGCTGCGGCGCTGGATAACACCCCGGTGTCCGATTCGCACCTGGCGGCCGCCGTGGACGACCTGATGGCCGACGCCGAAACCCTCACCCGCAGCCTGCTGGGCAGCGGCACGGACGCGGCCGGCTCATTGTGAGCCGAAGAGGAACTCCTTGGCGTGCGCCACGGCCTTCCGGAAGGCATCGTTCCGGAGTGTGACGAGTTGCTCCGCGTCGCCGTCTGCCGGCTCGAGATAACCGGTGTAACCGGGCCGCAGCACCCAGACGTCGCCGGCGGGCGGAAGATAGAACACCCCGAAGGACCGCTGCTGCTCGTCTTCGGCGGTCCATACGGGGACCACTGCCAAGGCCGCGCCAGTGGCAGGATTGATCCACTGTGCGCGGGGAAGCGGCTCTTCGTGGGCTTCGGGGTCCAGGAACGGTGCAGTACCCTCGCCCCAGCGCTGTTCGAAGCGTTCGTGGAAGGCAGGAATCAGGTGGGAGTCGTAGCGGCGCCAGTCGCTCATTGTTTTGTCCGCCTCCTCGCGGTGATGGCTGTCGTCTTACGGGTTTACTTCCACGGTCCGCTTTCCCAGCGCACCGTGGTGATCCTGATGGTGTTGCCGGCCGGGACGTACCGGTTGCTGACCTTCCGGACGGGGATGACTGTCGGGGTGCCACCCGGCGCGCTTGGTCCGTTGCGGCTCCTGTCGTAGGTTGCGCGCCGCGCCGCGTCACGGAGGACAGCGAACGCCTGCATGATCCGCAGCAGCTCTCCATCCTGCACGTCGCGGTCAACCGTTGCGCCGCCGTCGAGATCCGGATGATGGGTGCGCATCAGCACCCGGTAGGCACGGGAGATCTCCTGCTGGCTGGCAGCAGGCTTCACGCGCAGCTCATCGTAGTAGTCCGGCTGGCTGGTCATGGCGGTCCTTGTCGGGAATTCTGACCGGGAAGGCCCAGGGGCGCCGGACGTAGCCGGCGCCCCTGGGTCCGGACCTACTTACCGATCTCGTGCAGGGAACCCTGTTTGGTTTCGATCTCGATCCTGCGCGGCTTGGCCTGCTCCAACACCGGGATCCGCAGGGTCAGCACGCCCTGGTCGTAGCTGGCCTTGATGGTGTCCGCATTGAGCGTGTCGCCCAGGATGAGCTGACGACTGAAGACACCGCGCGGTCGCTCTGAGGCCACCAGCTCAACATTGGGCTGGGTGGGGTCCTGGCGCTCCGCGCGGACGGTCAGTACGTTGCGCTCCACGTTCAGGTCCACGGAATCCACCTTGACGCCCGGGAGGTCGAACGCCACCACGAACTCGCCGTCTTCCTGCCAGGCGTCCATGGGCATTGCCGCCGGCCGGGCGGCGGTTCCGAAGACCTGCTGGGCGAGCCGGTCCAGCTCACGGAACGGGTCCGTACGCATCAACATCATTTCCCACTCCTTCAGTTCCTAGAAGTTGAATCCAGTTCATCTACCCACCATCGGTTATCTGTATTGGTGGATATAGATTTTTTATAGCACTCGTGCGAGACTGATGCAACATCACGGGGAAGGTATTTTGGGGTGGACGCGGTCAGTAGAACGCCAGAACAGAAACCGGGTCCTCGGGCCGGTCAGGCACTGTATGCCATCTCTGTAGCAGCAAAGCTGGCAGGGACCGGGCAGCAGAACATCAGGCTCTACGAGACGAAAGGGCTGATCCTCCCGGAGCGTACGGCCGGCGGCACGCGTCAATACAGCAACGCCGACATCGGCCTGCTCCTGCACATCGGGGAACTCCTGGACCAGGGGCTCAATCTTGCCGGCATAGCCAAAGTCCTGGAGCTCGAGGCAGCGAATGCCGAACTGCGCCGCGCCCTCAGACGGGCCAGGTCACGCCCGGACACGTAGCGGCCAGGGTCCCCTGGCCAGTCAGGATCCGCGGCCGCCCGCCAGCCGGTAGGACTCCTCGAGCAGTTCTCCGAGTTCCTCGGCGCCGATTTGGTCCAGCCGGACCAGCACCAGCTGCGGCGACCGCTCATGGTGCGGGGTCCAGAAATATGTAGCAGGCTCCATGCCGGCCAGCGCCTCCCGCTCGGTGGTCTTCACCGTCAGCACGCCGTCCTCCCACATGCGTGCCATCAGCGTCTTCGCGAACCAGGCGGGCCGGTCCCAGCTGCTGCGTTCGGTGACACCGGGCAGCGCCAGGCACATCCTCCGCACGTCGTCCTCGGCTGCCATCGCGGCTAGTCGCCCGGCGCGTCCGCTTTGGAGAGTTCGCCCGTGATCCGTTCGCCGGGGATCCTGGCGGTCCGCCACGTATCCAGGGCGATGACGGCACCGAGGATCAGAAGCGAGAGCGTCATCGAGGCCAGCGCGTCGCTGAGCCAGTGGTAGCCAAGGTACAGGCGGCTCACCGCGGCGAGAACTATGCCGATGCCCGCACCAACGAAGCCGAAGACGGCCGACGTCGGGTTTTCCCGTCGCGAGAAGACCAGGAAGGCGGTCACTAGCAGGAAGTCGCAGGCACCCAGGACGTGGCCGGACGGGAACGAGAAGGTGTGGTCGGCGCCGAACAGCATCAGTTCCACAGGGGGCCGCGAGCGCTGGACGATCGCCAGGATGATCTGCGATATCACGACGCCGGTGAGCATGGCGGCGGCGAGCATAATGGGCCGCCAGGCGTGCTTGGCCGCGAACCCCCAGACCACCGTCACCACCAGCACGATGATGGGCAGGGCGACCGGGCCGAAGACCACCGCGAGGAAGATCATCACGGCAGTGAGGGTCTCGGACCGGAGCGAGAGCAGCCAGTCGCGGATGGATTCGTCGGGACCCCAGGGGCCGGTACCGCTCTGCAGGACGCCCACCAGCGTCGCGACGAACAGCAGGGCCCCCACGCTGATGAGCACCACCGCCGTCCGGTACAAAGCCTTCCGCGCGGCCGGTTCCATGAAGCGTTCCTCCACCACGAACTTGTCATGGAAGGTCCGCCAAAGACTGTTCTTGCCTGCCTGCTCTGCCACTGTGTGTCCGTCCGTGCGCCGTTAAGGAGTGCCTAAGGTGAAGATTATCCCTTCTGCCCGGCGTTGGCCTGCTCTGCCCGTCGTTGGCCCTGCGGCGGGCATGTCAGCCCGCGGGGGTAGCCTGTCTCAATGGGCGCGATGAATGAGCTGATCAACCGGCAGGGCGTGGAAACACTGGCCGGGATCCTGGCTGCGGCCGCTCCGGGATCGGGCTGGCCGCAAGTGGCTGCTGCCGCCGCACACTTGGACGAGTTGAGCCTGCGCAGCCGGACGGATGCGGTGAGCAGTGCGTTGCTGGCGGATGTGCGGCAGCTTCCGGATCCGGGATACCCGACGGCGGCACGCATCTTCCGGAGCGCCCTTTCCGGCGCCGGTTTCACGGGCTGGATCCTCTGGCCGGTATCCGAAACGGCCGTCACGCTTGCCCTCGAATCAGGCACTTCACCCTACTTTGACGACTGCCTGGCCCTTCTGGCCGAACTGACCCCGAGGCTCACGGGCGAGTTCGCCATTCGCCGGCTGCTGGCCGCGGACCTGGAGCGTTCCCTCGAGATCATCCAGGGCTGGACCGGGCATCCGGACGAGCATGTCCGGCGGCTGGCCAGCGAGGGGACGCGGCCGTACCTCCCCTGGGCGGTGCGGGTACCCGCCGTCGTGCTTCACCCGGAGGCGTCCCTCCCGGTTCTGGACGCCCTGTACCGGGATCCTTCGGAGTACTTGCGGCGCTCGGTAGCCAACCACCTCAACGACCTGGCGCGGCACGCACCAAAGGTAGTGGTGGCGACGGCGGCGCGCTGGCTGTCCGCGCCGGACGCCAACACCGCATGGGTGGTCAGGCACGGCCTGCGGACCCTGATCAAGAATGCGCACCCGGGAGCGCTGGCCCTGCAGGGGTTCGTGCCGGCGTCGCTCGCTGTCACGGGGCCGCGGCTGGACCGGAACTACGTGGCCCTGCCGGGTGAACTTGCTTTCGACTTCGAGATCGCCAACACCGGAAACGGCGATGCCCGGCTGGCGGTTGACTACGTGGTCCATTACGTCAAAGCCAACGGCACGCAATCGGCCAAGGTCTTCAAGATCGCGGCGCTCACCCTCGCCGCGGGTGAGACCCGTACCCTCTCGAAGCGTCATGCCTTCCGTCAGATGACCACCCGGGTGCACCACCCGGGGATCCACGCCCTTGAGCTGCAAATCAACGGGATCCGGCACGGGCACACGGAGTTTGAGCTGCACCTCTGAGGTGGGAGGCACTGCCGGTACCTGTATCAACAGCCACTCCCACACATGCGGAATGTGCGGTTGGCTAGTGGAGGAACACCCGGGCTCCTGCCCCTGACGAAGTGATGAGGAAACGAAAATGCGAGCAACCATCATGTATGGCGCCGGCGACGTGCGCGTGGAGAACGTGCCCGATCCCGTCATCCAGAATTCGACCGACGCGATCGTGCGGATCGTCAATTCCTGTATCTGCGGCTCCGACCTGCACCCCTACCACGGCATGCCCTCGTCCAGGCAGGGCAGCCCCATGGGCCACGAGTTCATCGGCGTCGTGGAGGAAACAGGCAAGGACGTGTCCACCCTGAAGAAGGGGGACTTCGTCATCGCCCCGTTCGCCTGGTCCGACGGTACCTGCGTCTTCTGCCGTGAAGGCCTGCAGACCTCCTGCCGCCACGGCGGGTTCTGGGCCTCGAACGGAATCGGCGGCGCCCAGGCCGAGGCCATCCGTGTCCCGTTCGCCGACGGCACCCTGGTCAATGCCCCTGTGGGTGAGGACAGCGAGCTGCTGCCGTCGCTGCTGACCCTCTCCGACGTCTACGGCACCGGCTACCACGCCGCCATCAAGGCAGGCGTCAACGCCCGGACCACTGTCACGGTCATCGGTGACGGCGCCGTCGGGCTGATGGCGGTGCTGTCCGCCAAGCAGCTCGGTGCCGAGCAGATCATCCTGATGGGCCGGCACAAGGCCCGCACCGACCTGGGCATCGAATACGGCGCCACCGACGTCGTCGCCGAACGCGGTGAGGCCGGCATCGAGAAGGTGCGCGAGCTCAGCGGCGGCGACGGAACGCACACCGTACTTGAGTGCGTGGGGCACCGCCCGGCGTACGACCAGGCCCTCGGCGTCATCCGCCCTGGCGGCGTCATCAGCCGGGTGGGCGTGCCCCAGTACGAGGACGCTCCGATCGGCTTCGGCTCGATGTTCGGCCCGAACATCACGCTCACCGGCGGCCCTGCCCCGGTCCGCGCCTACATCGAGACGCTCCTGCCCGGCGTCCTTGACGGCACCGTCAACCCGGGCAAGGTGTTCGACCGGACCATCAACCTGAACGAGGTCCCCGACGGCTACCGCGCCATGGATTCCCGCGAGGCCCTGAAGGTCCTGGTCCGTCCGTAGCGCCACCCTCGAAAGGAAACAACCATGGCTACCTGGCTCATCACAGGCTGCTCGACCGGACTCGGCCGCGCGCTCGCCCAAACCGTGCTTGCGAACGGCCACAACGCCGGCTACGGTTACCGTGCCGCGGTTGAAGAGGCCGACGACGCCGAGATCCGGCAATTGTTCGACACCAACTTTTTCGGCGCCGTCAGCATGATCAAAGCAGTACTCCCCGGCATGCGCGCCAACAGGGCCGGGTCCATCCTGAACATCTCCTCCATCGGGGCGCGCATCTCACCGGCCGGATCCGGATACTACTCCGCCAGCAAGGCAGCCCTGGAGGGCCTGTCCGGCTCCCTCCACAAGGAACTGAAGCCACTCGGAATCAACGTCACCGTCATCGAGCCCGGCGCGTTCCGCACCGACTTCGCGGGCCGCTCGCTGACCCAGTCGGCCACGCCGATCAAGGACTACGCGGAGACGGCCGGGAAGCGGCGCAAGGAGAACGACACGGTCCACGGCACCCAGCCGGGCGACCCCGCCAAGGCGGCGGAAGCCATCCTGGCGGTCGCCGCGAGCCCGAACCCGCCGTCCCTGCTGGTGCTCGGCAGCGACGCTTTTGACTTGTTCGGCGCCGTCGCCCAGGCACAGCGCACGGAACTGGACCAATGGCGGGACGTCAGCCTCAGCACGGACATCGGAGGAGAACAACCATGAGCACGCAGAAGCAACCGAAAACGCCCACCGTCAAGGGACCCGATGACTGGTTTACCGGCGACGTCTACTTCAACGCGTACTACTCCGGCCAGCAACCGTCCCGTGCCCGGCTGAATCTGGTTCGCTTCACTCCTGGCGCGCACACCGCCTGGCACAAGCACGCCGTCGGGCAGACCCTGCACGTCACGGAAGGCATCGGGTATGTGCAATCGCGTGGGGAAGAGCTGATCGAGCTGCAGCCCGGCGATACGGTCTACACGCCCGCGGGTGAGTGGCACTGGCACGGTGCGACGGAAGGCAACTTCATGTGCCACCTCGCCCTGTGGGAAGCACCAGTGGACAGCGACGAGGCCGAAACGGTCTGGGGCGCCAAGCTCACGGCCGACGAATACCCCTCGACGAAGTAGAAGACGACAGGCACCCGCACTAGGGCCGCAGCGCGGCGTTACTGCGGGTGCTTGGCAGTTGGTGATGGTTCGGCGAACTCGTCATCGTGCGTGGCAGCCCAGGAGGCCAAGAGCTGCAAGGCGTCAGCCGTCGGGGAACCGGCGGGCGCGGTGTACACGTTCAGCACCAGGCCCGGCTCGCTGGGCAGCTCCATGGACTGGTAGTTCAAATCCAGGTCACCCACCACCGGGTGGTGCAGCCGCTTAAGCCCGCTGCGGTGGAAGACGACATCCCGGGAAGCCCACCGGTCCCTGAACAGCTCGCTCTGCGTGGACAGCTCGCCGACCAGCCGGATGAGTTCGGGGTCGTGCGGATGCCGGCCTGCTTCAAGCCGCAGCATCGCTGCGGCATCGTTGGCGATCTGATCGTAATCTCGCCAGAACTCCCGGGCTGCCGGGTCAAGGTACGTAAACCGGGTGGTGTTCACGGGGCGGTGCGCGCTTTTGAAAACAGGTGAGTAAAGGGCCCGCCCCATCCGGTTTGCTGCAGGATGTCGTGGCGGCCGTTGCGGACCCACGCCGGCGCGTCAGCCATTGCATCGAGGACCTGCTGCACTTCAGGGCGGACAGTACCGGACGGCTTGCTGCGCCTCCTGCGAGCCGGCCCGGCGGCGCGGGCGAGGTCAAAAAGATGCTCCCGCTCGGCTTCGTCCAGCTTCAGCGTGCGTGCGAGGGCATCCAGCACGCTTTCGGACGCCCCGGCGAGGTTGCCGCGCTCCAGGCGCACGTAGTAGTCCACTGACAAACCGGCCAGCATCGCCACTTCCTCACGCCTCAGGCCGGCGACCCGCCGATTCCCGCCGTACGCAGGCAACCCGGCTTCCTCGGGCGAAATCCGCGCCCGCCTGGAACTTAGAAACTCTTTTATGTCCGCGCGCACGTCTCCCATACCCCTACGGTAAGCGCCCGCGGTCCCGGGCGGCAGGCACTGTCAGTACCTGCCTGCTCCGCGCCCGGGGAAGGCAAGCCCAGCCACGACCCGGCAGCTACCGCTGGGTGGTTCCGCTGGCGGTGGCGCCCAGCATGGCGAGCTCGGCCCGGCTGGGCAGGCCCTCCCAGTCACCGGCAGTGCTGACGGCGAAAGCCCCCATAACGGCGCCGCGTTGCAGGCGGCCGGCAACGTCCTCACCGTCGAGCAGGGCAGAGAGGTAGCCGGCTGTGAAGGCGTCCCCCGCGCCCACGGTATCAATGCTTGTCACCGTGACGGCGGGCGCCTCGAACCGTCCGGAGGCGGTATGGACGCCGGCGCCGGCTGCTCCCCGCTTGACCACGACTTCCCCAACCCCCTGCTCCAGCAACGAGGCAGCGAGCACGGTTTCGGCGTCGTCGTACCCCAGGGAATCGGAGCCGCTCAAGGCGGCGGACGCCACGAGGTCCAGTTCGTCGTCGGACGCTATCAGGATGTCGGCGTGCCGCGCGATGGGGCCCAGCACGGTTCGGGCCTCGTCCCGGGTCCAGAGCCGGCTGCGGTAATTGACGTCGAGGGAGACCACCACTCCGTCGGCGGCGGCGCGCTCGGCAGCGTATTCAAACGCCTTCCGGGCTTCCGGGCTGAGCGCGGGGGTGATGCCGGTCAGGTGCAGCACGCGCGGGCTGGCACCGAGGGCACTGTCCACGTCGTCCCGGCTGACGGTGGAACCAGCCGAACCGGCGCGGTAGTAGAAGGCCCGGGTGACGTCCGCGGTCCGCTGTTCGAGGAACATCACGCCCGTGCTGCGGGACGGATCCACCCGGCACTGCGTCCCGATGTCCTCGGAGCGGAGCTGCCGCAGGATGAATTCGCCGTGCGGATCGGCGCCAACTGCACCGGCCCACGTGACTGTGTGTCCTAGCCGCGCAACCCCCACGGCGACGTTCGATTCGGCACCGGCCACGTGCATGGCCAAGCTTCCGCCGGCGGACAGCGGACCGGCGGACCGCAGCGACACCATGGACTCGCCGAAGGTCAGAAGGTCGACGGCGGCGCTCACCGCACGCCCGCTGCGGCGGTCGCTACGGCCGCTGCGGCCGTTCGGCGGGCAAAGGAGTCCGCCAGGTCCACAAACGCGCGGGCACGCCCGCGCGTCGGCGCGAGGTCACCGCCGGAGCCGACATCACCGAACAGCGGCCCGCCAAGCCCGACGGCGATCGCGCCGGCTTCCCAGTAACCCGCGGCCTCGTCCAGGCCCACGCCGCCGACGGCGATAAACGGGATCCCGGGGAAGGGATCGCGCAGCGCCTTGAGATAGCCGGGGCCGCCGATGGAGGCGGGGAACAGTTTGATGGCGGTGGCCCCGCGGTTCATCGCTTCGTACGCCTCGCTGGGCGTCAGGGCGCCCGCCAGGACGGGGATTCCCTGCCGCGCCGATTCGTGGATGGATGCGGCCAGGGACGGCGTAACCATAAACTGGCCGCCGGCCCCGGCGACGTTGTCCACGTCTTGCACGGTCAGGACGGTTCCGCCGCCGACGTAGCAGCCGGCCGGTGCGGCGGCGCGGACCTCGCGGATGGCATCCAGCGCCCCCGGCGTGGTCAGTGCGATCTCGACGAATCTGAACCCTTCCGCCATCGCGGCGAGGGCGGCCTGCGCCGCGGCCTTGCCGTCGGTACCGCGCACGATTCCCACGAGCCGCGACTCCCGGATTCCGGCCAGCAGGCTTTCGGGCGTGATGTCCGTGCTGTCAGTCATGTTGTTTACCATTCTGCAAATGCTCCGTCCGAGTGGCGCCAGACCGGCCCGCGCCAGGCGTGGCCGCGCTTGTCCGCCGCGCGGACCACGGCCTCGTCGATTTCAATGCCGAGGCCGGGACCGGTCAGCCGTTCAATGTGGCCGTCCACGAACTTCAGCGGGGACTTGTCCACCACGTAGTCCAGGACTTCGGCGCCCTTGTTGTAGTGGATGCCGATGCTCTGTTCCTGGATCAGGAAGTTGGGCGTCGCGAAGCCCACCTGCAGGCACGCTGCCAGGGCCAGCGGCCCCAGCGGGCAGTGCGGTGCCAGCTGGACGTCGTAGATTTCGGCGAGCGAGGCGATCTTGCGGACCTCGGTGATCCCGCCGGCGTGTGACAGGTCAGGCTGGGCCACGGCGATTCCTGCCTGCAGTGCGGGCAGGAATTCCTGCCGGCTGTAGAGCCGCTCACCGGTGGAAACCGGCGTCGTGGTTGAAGAGGTGAATTCGCGCAGCAGGTGCGTGTTTTCCGGGACCATGGGTTCTTCGAGGAAGAACGGCCGGTACGGTTCCAGCAGCGGCGCCACCCGGCGGGCGTTGGCCAGGCTGAAGCGGCCGTGGAAGTCCACCGCGACGTCGCGGTGGTCCCCCAGCACCTCGCGGGCCGCGGCAACACGGCGGACGACGCCGTCGATCTCGGCCACCGAGGCGACGGGGCTCATCCGGCCGCTGGCATTCATCTTGACGGCGGTCAGGCCCACTTCCAGCTGGGCGCTGATCTGGTCCGCCACCTCGTTCGGCTCGTCCCCGCCCACCCAGCCGTACATCCGGATCCTGTCGCGGACGTGGCCGCCCAGGAGCTGGTGCACGGGGGTGTTGAAGTGCTTGCCCGCGATGTCCCACAGTGCCTGGTCCAGCCCGGAGACGGCACTGGCCAGGATGGGTCCGCCGCGGTAGAAGGAACCCTTGGTCATGACCTGCCAGTGGTCTTCGATCCGGAGGGCGTCGTTGCCGATCAGCAGCTCCGAGAGCTGGCCGACGGCGGTGCGGACCGTTTCGCTGCGCCCCTCGCAGGTTGCCTCGCCCCAGCCGACAATCCCGCTCTCCGTCTCGATCCGGACAAACAGCCAGCGCGGCGCGACGAGGAAGGTTTCAATTCTGCTGATGAGTGTCATACCGGACCTAGCCCTTGGTAGCTCCGGCGGTCATGCCGGAGACGATGTACTTCTGCGTGAAGAGCGCAATGATCATGATGGGGATGGTCACCACGGTGGCGGCCGCCATCAGCCCGCCCCAGTCGATGCTGGCGTAGGAGACAAAGTCGAAGATGGCAACGGGAAGCGTCTTGGTCTTGGACCCGGAGAGCACCAGGGCGAACATGAAGTTGTTCCAGGAAAAGATGAAGGACAGGATGCCGGCGGTGGCCATGCCGGCCACGGACAGCGGCAGCGTGATGCGCTGGAACGCGCCGATCGGCGTCAGTCCGTCCACCTGCGCCGATTCCTCCAGCTCCAGCGGGAGCGAATCGAAGTAGCTCATCATGATGTACACGATCAGCGGCAGGGCAACGAACATGTGGCTGAGGATCAGTACCTCGAACCCACCTACCATTTTCAGGTTGGAGAACACGTAGTACCAGGGCACCAGCAGGGAAACACCCGGGATGACGCGGGCCATCAGGACCACCAGGGCTGAGCGGTGCATGGTGAACCGGCTCATGGCGTACGCAGCCGGGACGCCCAGCACCAGCGAGAGGGCCGTGGAGACAAAGGCCACCCAGAAGCTGTTGAAGATGAAGACGAAGTAGTTGTTGCGCTGCAGCACGTTTGCGTAGTTCTCGAACGTGGGGCTGAAAATGAACGATTTGGCGGTGTCGTAGATGTCAACGTTGGTCTTCAGTGAGGCCAGCAGCATCCAGAACAGCGGCGCGACCAGGAACAGCACGACGGCGATCAGGGCCGCGACGCGGAAGACCTTGTAGGCGCGGGTGCCGAGGGGCTTCTTCGGGCGGCGGACCGGCCGGGGATGCCGGGGCTGCCCGGCGGACGTTTGGGTTTTGGTGTTTTCGTTCAGGACGGTCATTTGCTTACCGCTTTCTTGCGCATGGTCAGCAGCCACATGGAGCCGATGATGATCATGAAGAACAGGATCAGCACCGCGGAGGACAGCCCGTACTGGTTGTAGTCGAAGCTCAGCCCGTAGGCGTAGACGTTCAGGGTCTCCACTTCGTGGAAGGACCCGCCTCCCTTGCCCTTGGTGGCGTACAGGATGTCGAAGGTCTTCAGGGCGTCGATGCCCCGGAGGAGGATGGCCACAATCACCGTGGGCATCATCAGGGGCAGCGTGATGAAGAAAAAGCGCTGGAACGCGTTGGCTCCGTCCATGCGTGCCGCCTCGTCGGGCTCCTCGGAGAGGGAGGTCAGGCCAGCGAGCAGGATCAGGACCACCATGGGGGTCCACTGCCACACGTCCATGAAGATGGTGGTGCCGAGCGCGGTGTCCTGGCCGGAGAGCCAGGGCTGGGCGGGGATGCCCACAGCGGCGAGCAGCTGGTTCGCGAACCCGATGTTGGGGTCGAAGATCAGCCGCCACATCATGCCGACGGCTACCGGGGTTGCCACGAGCGGCAGCAGGATGGCCACGCGGACCCACTTTTCGCCGCGGAAGGGCCGCCACAGCAGCAGGGCGATGCCCATGCCGAGTGCCACTTCGCAGACCAGGGCGATGCCGGTGAAGGTGAGTGTGCGGCCCACAGCGGGCCAGAAGCGTTCGACGTCGGACAGGACCGTCAGGTAGTTTTCCAGGCCGATGAATTCGGTGGCTGCGCGGACGGAGCCCTGCGAATCGGTGAGGCTCAGGTACAGCGTCCAGGCCAGCGGGAAGATGATCAGGACGCCGACGAAGGCCATCGCCGGGGCTGCGAAGAGCCATTTGCGGTGCCGGTTGGCCCAGTCAGAGAATTTTTCCCGGGCACCGGGAGCACGGCCTGCGTTCCGGGCTGCGCTGCGGGGAGGAGTCATTACAGACATGGTTCACCTAAGGAGTTGGGGGGTGAAGAATGGCCGGGGCGGGACGGCAGCGTCACTGCCGTCCCGCCGGGGCTGTTGCGTACACCGGGCCTCATTGGCTGAGGCCCCGTGCACTGCGTGCGTTATTTCTTTTCGCTGTCCAGGAACTTCTGGAAGGCCACGTGGGCCGAGTCTGCTGCGGCGGAAGCGTCGGCGCCGGTGATGCTGGCAACGATCGGCTCGCCCACGATTTCGCGGGCCTTGCCAACGGTGACTACCTCGGGACGGTCGTGGCCCACACCGTTTTTGGCGCTGGCGGCAATGGCTTCGGCCAGGTCCTTCGGGTACGTGGAAGTTCCGGCTGAGTCAGCCCAGACGGAGGCGCGGGGTCCGGGGACGCCGGCCTTCTGTGCGGCCAGGGTGCGTTCCTTGCTGGTGGCCCACTGGATGAACTTCCAGGCGTTGTCCTGGTTGCCC
This sequence comes from Pseudarthrobacter raffinosi, assembly GCF_023913735.1. Lineage (GTDB taxonomy): Bacteria > Actinomycetota > Actinomycetes > Actinomycetales > Micrococcaceae > Arthrobacter > Arthrobacter raffinosi. Next base: position 102,836 of record NZ_JAMXBH010000010.1, on the reverse strand, counting down.
GAAGCCTCGTTCACTGCCAGGCCCCAGGACGGGATGTTGTACGGCTTGGAACCGGCGGGACCGGCGGGCAGTGCGGCGAACCCGACAGTCTCGGCAACCTTGGACTTGGCCGGATCGGTGGCGTTCTTGTAGAGCGAGTCCGCCTCGGTGTAGAAGGCGGCCTTGCCCTGGGTGAAGATGGCCATCGCTTCGGGCCAGCTCATGTCCGTGCTGACGTTAGCGGGACCGTAGTTCTTGATCAGGCCGCCGTAGAAGGCATAGGCCTCTTTGGCAGCTGCCGAGTTGACGGTGGACTTGCCGCTGGAATCGGTGAAGTCGCCGCCGAAGCTGTACAGGAAGCTGGAGAACTGGGTGACGGCGGCGGACTTGCCGGTGCGGGCCACAAAACCGGCGGTGTCCGGGTTGGCTTCCTTGATGGCCTTGGCGGCCGCTTCAAGCTCCTCCATGGTCTTGGGGACCTCAAGGCCGGCGGCCTTCAGCAGGTCCTTGCGGTAGTAGAGGACTTCGCGCTCGGTGATGATGGGGACGCCAACAACCTTGCCGTCAGCGGTGGTGGCCTTGACCGGGCCCTCCTGGTAGTCCTTCCAGTCCCAGCCGGAATCCGAGGAGACCTTGCTGGTCAGGTCCGCGAGGTAGCCGTTCTTCGCGAACGCCTTGCCTTCCTGGAGCGGGCGGTACATCATCACGTCGATCTCGTCGCTGCCTGCGTTTAGCTTGACGTTGTACTGGTCCGAGAGCTGGTCTTCGCCGAGCTGCGTCAGTTCCACCTTGAGCCCGGAGGACTTCTCAAATTCCGGGATGGCGGCCTTGATGCCTTCGGTCCAGACGTGATTTGCGAGAGTTACCCGGACGATGCCGGATTCCTTGGCGTCGCTGCTGCCGCTGCCGCCGCCGCAGGCTGTCAGCCCCATGGAAAATGCCGCGGCGACTGCCGCGTACTTCATTACTGAACGTCGCTTCATGACGACTCCCTTGCTTCGAGGCTGACGTCACTGTCCAGCCATCTACAAATGCATCTTTACATCTGCTCTGGAAGAGAGCATAGGTAAATAAGGCAGACTTAAACAACCCCTTTTGGCAACCAGTATGATTTATCTATGAAAACCCCAAAGGCGGAGTCCCCTACCGACCGGCATACCGCGTTGGTCCAGAGTTTGGGGCTCGCCATTGCCGAGGGGTCCCTCGCGCCGAATTCGGTGGTGCGGCTGGACGAGCTGGAGGCGCAGCACAAGGTATCCCGGTCCGTGGTCCGGGAAGCCGCCCGGGTTCTGTCATCCAAAGGCATGCTGGCATCCCGTCGGCGGTTCGGCACCGTGGTACAGCCCGAAGAGGCCTGGAACCTTTACGATCCCCAGGTGATCCGCTGGCGGCTGGCCTCGTCCCGGCGGCTGGAGCAGCTTCAGGCCCTCAACGAACTCCGTGGCGCGATCGAACCACAGGCTGCCCGGCTCGCGGCCGAGCGGGCGTCGTGGGATGCCGGGAGCGACCTGGTCTCCCTGGCCGCGCGGCTGTGGGCGGCCGGCCAGCGCGGAGAGCAGGAGGAGTTCCTCCGGCTGGACGTGGAGTTCCATGCCGCCGTACTCAAGGCTTCCGGCAACGCCATGTTTGCCCAGCTCCAGAATCTTGTGGCCGAGGTCCTCACCGGCCGGACGGAACACGGCCTGATGCCAGACCTGCCGCACCACGAAGCACTTCAGCTTCACGTTGACGTGGCCAGCGCCATCCAGCGCGGTGAGGCCGGCGCCGCCCATGCCGCCATGAGCAGGATCGTGGAACAGTTCGCTGAGGAAGTGGGCCATATCTGGTCCGAGCACAACCATGGCAAGTCGCCGGATGCTTCCCCTCAGCACACAACCCCGCGGCACACAACAGGGGCCGACGGCGCCCCCCAATTGCCGCCGTCGGCCTCCCTTTCCACAACCGACAGCTAGAACGAACCCGTGGTGAACTGCCACGTCTTCGTGGCCAACTGATTGCCTGCTAGGTCCCGGATGGACGTCCCGCCGCCGCTTACGGTCACCATGTATTTCGTCTTCGCTGCCAGAGTGTTCTGCGGGTCCAGGATCCACTGATTGGTGGTGCCGTTGCGGAAGACGGCAGCCGGGACCAGAGCCCCGGTGGCCGCGTTCTTCACCGTGAACGTGGCGGTGCTGACACCCTGGACCGGCTCACTGAAGGTCACCGACAGGTTGTTGTTCCGCCGGACCAGGAGGGAGTTGCTGCCCGGCGTGAACCCTGTGACCGTGGGCGCCGGGCCGGTGGTGAACGTCCAGCTCGTGCTGGCCAAGGGCGTGCCCGCGGTGTCGCGGATGGCGGTGGCGCCGCCCACCAGCGTCGCCGTGAAGGTGACGTCCGCGGCCAGGTTGGCGGAGGGATCGAGGGTGGCCGTTTTCGTTGTCGCGTCGTAGCTGACCGTTGCCGGGATGGCGGTGCCGGCGGCGTTCCGGAGCACAAATGTTCCGGCACCAACACCCTGGACGGCCTTGCTGAACGTGGCCGTCACGTTGCTGGCCACGGGTACCGCCGTCGACTGTGCTGCGGGTGATTTGGCCGTAACAGTGGGGGCGGGCGCCACGGGTGCCGGTGCCGGTGCGGGTGCCGCCGCGTACACCAGGCGGTTCGGCGTGCCGGTCCCGGTGCCCGTGATGACTCCGGCGGTGGCGTTCGAGGTCAGCGCCGAAGCAATCTGGGCCGGTGTGAGTGCCGGGTTCTGGGACAGCAGCACCGCCGCGGCGCCTGCCGTGTGGGGCGCTGCCATGGATGTGCCGGACATGGACGCGGTTGCGGTTGTTGAGGTGTACGACGCGGAGACAATGCCGACGCCAGGTGCATACAGATCCACGCAGGAACCGAAGTTGGAGAAGGAAGCCTGGCGGTCGGCGGAATCGCTGGCCGCCACGGTGACCGCTGCGGGGAGCCCCGCCGGCGAGCTCCCGCAGGCGTCCGCGGCGGAGTTGCCGGCGGCAACCACTGCCGTGACGCCGTCGTTGATGACACCCTGGAGCGCGGAATCCACAGCCGCGCTGGCCGCCCCGCCCAGGCTCATGTTCACCACGGCGAGCGTTCCGGCGGCGTGGTTGCCGGCGATCCAGTCCAGGCCGGCCACAACGTCGGAGTTGAAACCGGAGCCGGAGCAGTCCAGGACCCTGACGGGGACGATCGTCGCCGCCTTTGCCACGCCGTAGGTGGTTCCGGCCACCGTTCCGGCCACATGGGTGCCGTGGCCGTTGCAGTCGCCGGCTCCGCGGCCATCGGCCACTGCTGTCCAGCCTGCTGCCACGCGGCCGGCAAACTCTGTGTGCGAGGCGAGCACGCCGGTATCCACCACGTAAGCGCTGACTCCGGCGCCGGCGGCGGTCCACGTGTAGGAACCCGAGAGGGGCAGGGGCCGCTGGTCCACGCGGTCCAACCCCCATGGCGCGGGCTGCTGCGTTGCGGAGAGTGTGATGGGGGCGTCCACCTCCACCGAGGCGACGCCTGCCGAGCGGGACAATGCCGCGGCTTGCGCCGGCGTCGCCGTAACCACAGCGCCTCGCAGGGCGTGCGTAAAGGAACGCCCGACGCCGATGCCCTGCGTTTTCAGGCGCGCCGCCTCGGCCGGGACGTCGGTTTCGGCGGCGTAGCGGACCAGGTAGCGGACGTTTGCGTCGGTGCCGGCGGGGGCAAGGGTCGGCTCAACGGCCCCGGCGGGCAGGCCCGAGGCGGTCAGTGCCACGGCAGAAATCAGCATGGCGGCAGCGGGCAGCACAAAACGGAAGGTGCGCATGGTGGGGTCCTAGCGTGGCGGTCTGGACTGATGCTGGCGGCAACAAATCCCCGCCTATCACCAGATTAGGAGCCCGCCACGCACCGATGCGGCGAATTGAGCCGATCCTGCGCCAACCCTTCGGTGCCTGCGGAATTCTTGAGGGACCACCCTCCAAAGCGGCCTGTTTTCGGGTTCAGTCTTCCGCGATTCAGTCTTCCGTGGGCGTGGTCCTGTTGGAGTGGTAGGTCCGCCACGTGTGTTCAGGCTCGAATCCCAACAGGCGCCGGGCTTTGTCGATCGACAGCATGGTCTCGTGTTCGCCCAGTTCCTTGGTGACGGTGACGTTGGGGAACACCTCCGCGGCGAGGCTGGCGCTGGAACGCGTCATGACAGTGTCCGCGTTCGCGATGATGAAAGCCTGGAACCCGGGCTGGCCGTTTTCCAGCGCACGCGCCACAGCCTGCGCGCCGTCGCGCCCGTCGATGTAGCCCCAGAGGTTCCACTTCCGCGCACAGGCGTCCGAATCGAACGACGGGAACCGTTCGTAGTCCTCAGGATCCATGACGTTGGAGAACCGCAGGCCCGCAATGCTCAGCTCCGGATCCCAGCGCGTCAGCTGGATCGCCATCTGCTCCTCGAGGTGCTTCACGAGTGAGTACGTGCTCTCCGGCCGGGCCGGGTATTCCTCATCCACCGGGATGTAGGGAGGGTCGACGTCGAACGGCAGTCCCAGCACCGTCTCACTGGAGGCGTATACCACCTTCTTGATGCCGGCCCGGCGCGCCGCCTGGAAGACGTTGTAGGTCGAGAGCATGTTGTTCTCGAAGGTGGCGGCATCCGGACTCATGCCCGGTGCGGGAATGGCTCCCAGATGGACGATTGCGTCGAAGCCGTCATGCCGGTCGTCGAGACCCAGGAACACGTCAAGGACCTGGCCATAGTTGCGCAGGTCCACGATGGCCAGCCCGGGGCTCCTTTCCCCGGCCCGGTCCAGGTTCAACACCTGGTGGCCGTCGTCGGTCAGCCTGCGGACCACGTGCCGTCCGAGTTTTCCGCTTCCGCCGGTCACTGCAATTCTCATGGGGACACCCGGGCGGCCAGGAACTTTTCGACGGCGGTAATGGCACGTGTGGTGATGGCACTTGGGTCACCGCTGCCATCCACCGAAACCAATATGCCCCGGCCGGCGTAGACCGCCACGACCTCGTGGGTTTCGCGGTGGTAGAGGTCAAGCCGGTGCCGGAACACTTCGATGGTGTCGTCCTTCCGGCCTTGTTCCTTGGCCCGCCGCAGCATCCGTTGCTCCAGTTCGGAATCCGGTGCGCGGAGTTCCACCACGGCGTCGAGGCGGTGGCCCTGGGACGCCAGTATGTTGTCCAGTTCCATGATCTGGGGAGCTGTCCTGGGGTATCCGTCCAGCAGGAAACCGGGCTGCAGATCGGCGTCGAGGAGCCGGTCCTTGACCAGGGCGTTGGTGAGATGGTCCGGGACAAAAGCGCCGTCGTCGAGATACTTGGCGGCCTCTACGCCCAGCGGCGTCTCGTGGCTGACGTTGATCCGGAAGATTTCGCCCGTGGATACGTTCGGAATGCTGAAGTGCTTGGCGATCTGCACCGCTTGGGTTCCTTTCCCTGAGCCCGGCGGCCCGATGATGAGCAGTCTGGTCATGTTCCTGTCCCTCCACGGCATCCTTGCCGGCTGGTCTCGGGTCCACTGTCGGCAGCGCCAACTTGTGCTTCATTCTGCCCACAAGTCGCAGCACAACACCAGCCTCCGGGAAGGGAGCCGGAGGCTGGCGCTGGATTGGGGGGGTCTAGAAGCGGGATTTGGCCAGCGGCACAGCGCCTACAGCTTGGTTTCCGGTCAGGTCGGTAACGCCGGTTGGTGGTGCCACCATTGGCTGGCCCTCTGCGGCCGCGAGCGTCGCCTGACTTCCGCTTGTCAGCTTCCCCAACGTCAGAGTCAGCGTTTTCTCTGTTCCGTTCCATGCAATCGATGAAACATTGCTGCCGCTACCGCCGAAAACAAGAGGTGCAGTGGCGGTGTACACGCCGTCCAAGGACACGCTCCCAATGCGCAGAGGTGAACATCCGGCCGCAGTCACTGTAAGAACCTTCGCAGCGCTGATTTGAATGCTGACTACATCGTTGCCGTTGATCGTGTAGCTCGCCGAATTGTTTTGCCATGCACTACAGATCGACGACGCGTTCATCGTCTCAGAGTAGGTGAGGACTAGTTTGTCTCCTGGATCGGCGATGCCAACCTTGTTCTTGTTCGCATCCGGGCCGTTGCTCAGACTGACCTTCGCTGTCGGAATCAAGTCCTTGGTAGACGTTGCCGTTCTTGGGTCACTGACGTTGCCTGCGGCATCAGTGGCAACTGCCGTGTAAGTAACGATTCCGTCCGTCAGCGTCGAGAGATTGACGCTCGTCGTCTGACTGGAGCCATCCGCCGTCAGCACGTACGAGACCGTCTGCCGTGTAGCAACAGGCAGAGCATCAGTAATAGTGACCGTTACCGATGAACCCGGCTCAGCCGTAACGCTGACCGGAACCTCAGTCACGTTGGCATTATTTACTATTGCCGGAGCGCTGATCAAGGGTGCGTCCGGCTTCGTCGTATCAGCAACGAAGACTCCCACACTGCGGGCAGACTCCGGCCCCGCCCATGAGCCGAGCACAGGTGTAACCGTGTAATACCAGGTTCCGGCAGGCAAGGCAGCTTCGCTGCAGCTCAGCGTGGTGATGGGCGTGGTAACTGTTCCCGCGCAGGTTCCGCCGGCGGCAACCTTGGCGCCGGTCGCCGCCGAGTAGCGCGCAACGGTGTAACCGGAGACAGCCCGGCCCGCCGTCGTCGAGCGAGTCAACCAACCAACGGACGCGGCACCCGCCGAGGCGGATGCTGTGGGCGCAGCCAATTCCTGGAGAGAGTCAGCCTTAGCTCCGACAGAGGTGCTGCTCAGCGTCTGCCAATAGGCGTTGGCCGCCGGGGCGCCCCAGGAAATGACGAGGGCTACAGCCGTAACGCCGGCAATGCGGGCCTGGCGATTCGGGCGGAGCAGTCGTGGCCTGGTTTCGACAGGCTCAACCACCGGCCGCCTGGGAGGGATGAGTCGGCTCATTTCCGTGCCTCCAAAGTGACGGGCAGACTGAACGTGGCGCCCTGGCAGCCTGACAACGACGCCGTGGACATGGCGGCGGCGCCCTGCAGGGTGATGAGCACGGACGAGTTCGCCGGAATACTCACTGTGGGGGCCAGCGGGGCCGCAGGATCAACGAACGTCACTCCGGTGCCAGTGGCGGGGCAGCCGGTGGGGTCGCCGACCGCCGTCGCGGCCCCATCGCCGCGGATGGCGTAGACCCGCACGGCATAACCGTTGGGGTTGTGCGCCCGGACGGCAACATCGGCGGTGCCGCCCGGGGCAAGGGTGTTCTGCGGGCTGTCGCCCGCCACGAGGGCCTCTACGGTGACGGTTGCCATGGTGCCGTTGGTGGCGGCGCCGGATCCGGCACCCACCGTGGCCCAGTAGGCGTACGCTCCGCCCACGCCCGTGGCGAGGCAGAGGGTGACGGTTGCTGCTGCAGTCTTGGCAGCCAGCCGTCGGGAGGTGGTTTTCGTTGTGCGTGTCATGTCAGTTCCCCTCTCCTGCTCCGGAGTAGGAGAGCTGGAGGGTTGCGCCCTTGCAGCCGTCCTGGTTCAGCGCCGTGTCCAGCATGGCGATTTGGGGCCACTGTGCCGAATCCTGGTTGAGCTCCTGGAGCGATTTGGACCCCACAGGAACCGTGAGCGGATAGGCCCCGCTGTAGTTGGTCACCGCGTAGTCCGCCGTTGTACAGGGGAGCCCCGCCGCAACGGCAGCCCGGGTCCGGGTGATCCCGGCAATGGTCACCGACAGGCTGGACAGTGCCAGGCTCTTGTTGTTGGGGTTGGAGAAGGAAAGATTCAGCGCAATCTTGGCGCCCGGCGTGAGCGGCTCACCGAGGTTTCCGGAAATACTGAAGGTTTTTTTGGACGACTGGACGTACAGCTGGACCACGACGCCGGCGGCTTGGCTGGCGCCGGCCGCGGTGGCGATGGTCAGGTCCGCTTTGCCGTCCGGAGTGGTGGCCGACGTCGCCACCGTCAGCGTCACGGTAGCCGTTTTGCCCGACGCGAGCGTCACCGACGCCGGTGCGAAGGCCGCCGTCGTACTGGCCGGCAGGCCCGAAACAGTGGGGGTGACGCTGCCGCTGAATCCGTTGGTGGAGGTCAGGGACACCGAATAGTTGACCGGGTCGCCCCGGTCAACCGTCCGGCTGGAGGGATTCACCTGGATGGTGACGCCCTTTGTGTTGTTGCCCTGGCTCCCGCCCTGGCTGGCCGCGAAGATAGTGCCCGCAGAAACGAGCATCACTACAAGACCCACCAGCAGCACCTTCGCTACGGTGGTGGTTCTTCGCATGACTGTGCGGAAGTACCCAGAATCATTCTGCACGTTCAGCCCTTCTGGCCTGTTCTTAATTGAGTGGGAGGAGGTGGAATTCGCCGGCGGAGAGGTTCTGCTCCTCCCCGCCGGCGAAGACTATTGTTAGAGGCTGCCAACGGTGATGGTGACGATGGCGCCCTTGCAGGCCTCCTGGTCGGTATCGGGAAGATCAGTGAAGTCCAGCCGTCCGGTGCCCACTGTGGTCCCCGACGAGTGGGCTGCCACGAGCGCGTCGTCAGTTACGGCGGTGACGGGGAACCAGACGGCAAGGCAGCCTTCTTTGTCCGTGGTCACGGTAGCGGTCAACTCCCCCACCCTGGTGCTGGTGTTCGGGTCGGCGTTGTCCGCCGTGTACGTCACCGTGCGGAAGTCTCCGGGCGTCAGTCCGCGGTCGAACGCAGCGTGCAGGGTCACCGTGCCGCCGCCTGCCGAGTTGGCAGCGTATCCTGAGCCGTCGCCGGTGGTGGTCCAGTAGGCGTAGGCGGCCCCGCCGCCGCCGGCTACCAGTGCCAGGGCACCGGCTGCTGCCAGGATCTTGTTCTTCTTGGTCATTTTGCGCATGAGAGAGACTCCTTTGGGCTGGGGGTAAAGACAGATGCTGAGACGCACAGCCATCGGGAACCACTAAGGGACCTTGCTTCCGGCTGATCGATGACGCCCATACTTCCCGGCCTCATTGGTCCCAACAACGCGTAGCAGTACTGGACTTTTGCAGACCTCCTCGGCCACGATCTCTTGGATGAGGGGCAGGGTACTCAGTTTTGGTCGACGAGGCGTGAGGTGTCCGATGCGCAAGGACTCTTCGTGCGGGCGCTCGGGAACCCGCCGCATTCCATGTAGTTTCAAGCCCAGAGGCCTCACTGCCGGATCCTCCGGCGGTGCCACCAGCACGGTAAGCAAGTAGTACTTGAGTCCTCCCCGGCCTGGCCGCCTTGTGGAGCTTCCCAAGCTCTGGCCTGTATATACTTCTGGATATCGGTTTAGCAGCAGGCCGTTGGACAGTTCGTCGATCCAGCGACCGTCGCCACCCTTTTGCCACTACGGCAGGGTTATGCGGAGGGTTACCGGTTCGTTTGACCTGAGCGAATGGCACTAAGAACCGTGGCCAGCGAGTCAACAGCAAAAACAGCTACATCAATCACCGACCACCTCCACGAAGAACTCCTCAACAGCTCCGACGTGGAGGAGTTCCTGGATGAGCTTGCCCGGGTGTCGGCCCGCACCCTTTCCGAACCCGGCGACGAAGTGCTGTGCGGCATCACTCTCCTGCGTCAGCGCAAGGCGGCCACCATTGCCAGCAGCGGCGCCGCTGCCCGCGCTGTCAGCCAGATTGAATGTCAGTCCGAGCAAAGCCCGGGCATGGCTGCCTCGCTGGAACAGGTGACGGTCCATGTTCCTGACGTGAAAGACGAAGCGCGCTGGCCCGAATACTGCGAAGCCGTCCTGGACCAAGGCATCCGGTCAGTCCTGGCCATCCCGTTTCGGCTGGAGGGGGAAACCAAAGCCACCCTGCTCCTCTACTCCCACCGGACCTCCCGCTTCGAACGCCGCGTCCTGAAAGCTGCGGAGGATTTCGTCCGCCAGACCTCCCTGGCCCTGCGGCTTGCGGTGCGTTTCGCGCATTACAGCGAGACTGCGGCGCATCTGCGTGCCACCCTCGAATCACGCACGGTGATCGACATGGCGGTGGGCATTATCATGGCCCAGAACCGGTGCAGCCAGCAGGACGCGTTCGAGCTCCTCAAAGCGGCGTCCAGCACCCGTAATTCCAAGCTGCATATCGTCGCCGCGGCCGTGGTGAGTGCGCTGGGCCAGGGGCCGGCCCGGACCCACTACGACGGCTGAACCCGGCCCCACCGCCGGCGGCCAGCGATGTGACGGCTAAGACGACCGGCGGGCGGTTTGCGGAATATGTCATTGTGACGTTTCCACCCCACCGGCCCCGTACACTGGTGGCAAAGCTGGCTGAGGGGCTTTCATGGAAACAAAACGCATCTGTCTTGTCATCGAGGACAACGACGACATCCGCGGTCTCATCACGGTGGTCCTGACCCGCGCAGGCTTTTCCGTGCGTTCGGTGGCCAACGGCGCCGAAGGAATTGCCGCGGCCGCGGAACCCTCGGTTTCTCTGATCACCCTGGACTTAGGCCTGCCGGACATGGACGGGCACGTCGTAGCCCGGGCAATCCGTGCGTTAAGCACCGCTCCCCTGCTGTTCCTCACGGCCAGGTCCGAGGAGGACGACATCCTGGCCGGAATGGCCTCCGGCGCTGCCGCCTACCTGACCAAGCCGTTCCACCCCAAGGAACTGCAGGAGCTCGCACTGCAGCTCTGCCCGGCGGATGCCCCCGCCCGCCAGAAGCCGACGCCAGAAGCCGACGCCACAACGGCAGCCGTAAGCCGCCCGCCTCCGCTACTCCCAGCCCAGCACCGGCAAATCGAAGCGTTAGCTTGGCTGCCTACAAATGAGGCATGACTCCTCTCAAGAACAAACCACGCAAGGGCAGCCGCGTCCGGCGCGCCGTCGTCGCCGGGGCCGTGGCCCTGACGCTTTCGGCAGGCGGTGCCACGGCCTGGGCGCTGGACCGTTTTGTGGTCCAGCACGTGGAAATCTCGGACGTCTCCGCGTACCAGGCCAGCCAAGCGGGAACCAGCCAAAGCACGACGGCGGCCACCACCACTGATTCCAGCGCCACCGCCGTCACCACGGACACGTCCTACGTGTCGGACAGCTCGAACATCAGCATCTCCACGGTGACCACCGGCAGCGGCGACAGCACCGTCACCTACTACGTTGCCAACGTCGTGCTTGACGATGCCACCACCCTCCAGTCAGCCTTCGCCAACAACAGCTTCGGCGAGAACATCACCGAAACCACGTCCACCATCGCCGAGGCCAACAACGCGGTCTTCGCCATCAACGGCGACTACTACGGCTTCCGCGACACCGGCATCGTGATCCGCAACGGCGTGGTGTTCCGCGACGACGGCGCCCGCCAGGGCCTGGCCTTCTACCGCGACGGCACCGTCAGGGTCTACGACGAAACGGCCACCACCGCCGAGCAGCTGCTGGCCGACGGCGTCTGGAACACCCTCTCCTTCGGACCGTCCCTGCTGGACAACGGCGAAGTGGCCGGGGGCGTCGAGGACGTGGAGGTGGACACCAACTTCGGCAACCACTCCATCCAGGGCGAACAGCCACGCACCGCCGTCGGCATCACCGACGAGAACCACCTGGTGTTTGTGGTGGTGGACGGCCGCAGCCCCGGTTACAGCTCCGGCGTCACCATGACCGGGCTGGCGGAAATCATGCAGGGCCTTGGCGCCACCACCGCGTACAACCTCGACGGCGGCGGCTCGTCCACCATGTACTTCAACGGCGAACTGGTCAACAACCCGCTGGGCGAAAACAAGGAACGCGGCACCTCCGACATCCTCTACATCGCGCGGTAGGGCCCGCCATGATCATCCTGATCCCGGCCTACGAGCCGGACCAGCAGCTACCGGCCCTGATCCGTTCCATCCGCGACGCCGAGCCGTGGGCCACCGTGGTGGTGGTTGATGACGGCAGCGGGCCGGAGTACAAGGCCGTGTTCGACGGCGTCAAGGCACTCGGGTGCCACGTCATCGGGTATTCCCGCAACCGGGGAAAGGGCTTCGCGCTGAAGACCGGGTTCGGGTTCATCGCCGACCACCTCCCGGACCGGAACGTGGTGTGTGCTGACAGCGACGGCCAGCACACCATCGTGGACATTTTTCGGGTTGCGGCAGCGGTGCAGCCCGGCTCTCCCGCCATGGTGCTGGGGACCCTGAACTTCACCGGCAACGTCCCGGCCCGCAGCAAATTCGGCAACAGCGCCACCCGGCTGCTGTTCAGGCTGGCCACCGGCGAGTGCATTCCCGACACCCAGACAGGCCTCCGCGGCTACCCGGCTGCCATGCTCCCGTGGCTGCGGTCCGTCCGTGGTGAGCGCTATGAATACGAACTGAACCTCCTGCTGGAAGCCAAACAGTCCGGCTATGTGATCACCACCGTGGACATCGCCACGGTCTATCTGGACCATAATTCGGGGTCCCATTTCCGGCCGGTGGCGGACTCGGTCCGCATCTATGCGCCGCTGCTGAAGTTCCTGGCGTCCTCCTTCACCGCGTTTCTCGTGGACACCGTGATGTTCCTGCTCCTGACTCTGGTGACCGACTCCCTACTGCTGGCCGTGGTGGGGGCCCGGGCCGTGAGCTCGACGGTGAACTTCCTGGTCAACCGCGGGGTGGTGTTCCAGCACGGCCGGGACAGGCCCGCGGCCGCTGCCGGCCTGCGCTATTTCAGCCTGGTTCTTGTTCTCCTGGCCGCCAACTACGGCCTCATCTCTGCCCAGGACTCGCTCTCCGTGGCGGCACTTCCGGCGAAGATCCTGGCTGAAATCGCACTCCTGGCCGTCAGTTACGTGGTGCAGCAGCGCTTTCTCTTTTCCCGGCGCACGGCCAGGGGCACCGCACGGGAGGCTGAGGATCAGGCTCTGGACCTGAGCCGCGGCCACCACCCCGGGACGTTGCGCCGGTAGTCGAGGTACTGCGCGCGAGAGGGCAGCAGCCGCGTTGCCTTAGCCGGTGGTGCCCGTCTTCTCGGCATAGGAAGTGGCCTGGTGGCGCACCTGGTCCACGTAGGAATCGGACTGGTTGTAGGAGTAGATGGCCTTAGTCCAGCCGTTCGCGGCGGTGAGGTCGCGGCCATGGGCGCATAAGTAACCGGCCGCGCTGAGGGCGGCGTCGTCGATGTTGAAGGGATCCGCATTTCCATCGCCGTTCCCGTCAAGTCCCGCAAGCTCCCAGGTGGAGGGGATGAACTGCATGGGTCCAACGGCGCGGTCCCAGCGAGCGTCGCCATCTAGGACGCCGTCGTCTGTATCAGCGATGGCTGCAAATCCGTTGCCGTCCAGGCTCGGGCCGACAATTGGTCCACTCGCCTGCCCCGCGGGAGTCAGTCTTCCGCCGCCGTAAGCTCCGTGGGCGGATTCGATGAAGCCGATCGCCGCCACCGTATTCCAGCCGATCCCACACGTCGGAGCGGAATGATTGGCCGCGCTGGCCGCACCCACGTAGGCCCGAAGCGCGCGGGCGGGTATGCCGGTTTGTGCGGCAGCCAGGATGAGCCACTCAGCGTCCGCGTTCCGAGTGATATTCACGGCAGTTGTAAGGCCGGTGGAGGACGTGTCGAATTTCGCCTCCGACCGTGGCGGAGGAGGAAGAGCCCCGCGGGCGGGCGCGCCGGACTGCCCGAGCGCCCAGAACGACACCGCGGTGATTACGCAAATCGCGAACACACAGAAAACCGCAAGGCGTTTGAGTTGGAGCACGGGTTTGATCCTATCGATCGAAATCCGCCAGGAGGAACGGCGGCTGCATGACGCCCGGAAAACAGCAGTGGAGCGCCCAGCCGGCACTCATATTCGGACCTAGGTTCCGTCACAGCACCCGCACAGTATCGCCCGGGATCGTAGAGAACAGCCCACCAACAGATTCCGGAGAATCCCGATGACTTCCCTCATTTTCATCGCCGCAGATCTCGCGGCCATCAGCATCCTCACGTTCGTCCTCTACCTCCGCCGCCACCGCCGCCGCGACCTGGTGGTCTCGTACCTGGGCATGAACGTGGGCGTCCTGGCCGTGGCCACTGCACTGTCCGGCTCCGCGGCCGGGCTTGGCCTGGGACTTGGCCTCTTCGGCGTCCTGTCCATCATCCGGCTCCGCTCCACCGAGCTGGCCCAGCACGAAGTGGCCTACTACTTCTCGGCCCTGGCGCTCGGCCTGATCGCGGGCCTCGGCATCGAGCCCATCTGGCTCACCGCCTCGCTGATGGGCCTGATCCTGCTGGTGATGTTCGTCGGCGACCACCCCCGAGTCCTGCCCGCCCACCGGCACCAGACAGTCATCCTGGACCGGGCACTGGCGGAGGACGGCGAACTGTACGCACGGCTCGAGGAAGTCCTGCAGGGCAAGGTCCACTCCGCCACTGTCCAGGAACTTGACCTGGTCAACGACAAGACCATCGTGGACGTCCGCTACGCCTACAACCCCCGCATCGTCCAGCCGGCAATTCACGCCACCATCTCAGCCATCACGACGGCGGCACCCCGGCACGCAGTACCGGCACCTCCGGTGATGCTCCCGACAGAGGAAACAGCGCCGACGTCGTCCACTCCCGTCCACGCTCCCGTCCATGCTGCCGACCCCGTCCACGCCTCGGCAGGTGCGGCATGAGCGCCCCCGCAGGCGCCGGCGTCGTCAGCAGCCTCAGCGGACTGCCGGCCGTGGGGCTGGACGAACTGAACGCCGAAGCCGCGCTGCAGACCCGGGTGGACCGCAAGTACGTGGTCCCCGAGGCGCTGGCGCAGCAGCTCCTGGCCACGTTCGACGCCGAGGTCCGGGTCCTGGAGATGGACGGCTCCCGCTGCTTCGCCTATGACTCCGTGTACTTCGATACCGCGCAGCTGGACAGCTACCTCCTTGCCGCCCACGGCCGGCGGCGCCGGTACAAGGTCCGCACCAGGACGTATGTGGACAGCGCCATCAGCTTCCTGGAGGTCAAAACCGAAGGCGCCCGCGAAGCCACCGTCAAGGAACGCATCCCCTACGAGCTCACGGACCGCGCCCGGCTGACGGCGGAAGGCCTGGACTACGTCCACGAAACCCTCGCCGCCGCGGTGGGCGGAGCGCCCGCCGGACCCCTCGGACCGGTCCTCGAAACCCGCTACCACCGCACCACGCTCTACCTGCCGGAATCCGGCAGCCGGGCCACCATCGATACGGACGTCACCTGGCAGCGCCCCGGCGAGCAGGCCTGGGTGCTGGACGGCGCCGTGATCCTGGAGACCAAGTCCGGCTCGGCGCCCAGCCCGCTGGACCGGCATCTCTGGGCCCACGGGGTCCGGCCCTCCAGGATCTCCAAGTTCGCCACCGGGATGGCGGCGCTCTGCCCGGACCTCCCGGCCAACCGCTGGAACCGAACGCTCCGCCGCACCATGAGCCTCCGCCCCGCCGCCTGACCCGCCTCCCCCATTTTTTCGAAGGAACACACCATGAACCGCTTCCGCACCGCATTGTCCGTCACCGCCCTCGCCCTCGCCATTGGGCTGGCCGGCTGCTCCGCCGCCGGCACCGCTGCCGGCACCGGCACCAGCACCTCCAAATCGTCCACGACGTCCGGCACCGCACAGGCCGCGGTTTCCCTGGACACCCTCGCCGCCGACACCCACTACGACGCCGACGACCTCACCTGGGATGCGGCCGCCGAAGTAGCCGTGACCCTGGCGGACGGCGCCAGCAGCGTCGCCTCCGGAACGTCGTCGGACGCTGTAATGGTCGACGGCGACACCGTAACCATCAGCGCGGCCGGCACGTACCGCCTGAGCGGGTCGCTGTCCGACGGCCAGGTGGTGGTGGCCGCCGGCGAGGAAGACGTGGTGCGCATCATCCTCGACGGCGCCGACATCTCCAGCTCCACCGGCTCGCCGTTTGTGGTGCAAAGCGCCAACGAGGCCATCGTGTTCCTGGAGGACGGCACAGCCAACTCCCTGAGCGACGCCTCCACGTATGCGGACACCGCCGAGGACGCCCCGAACGCTGCGCTCGACTCGCAGGCGGATCTGACCATCGCCGGCACCGGCTCGCTGAGCGTGGACGGCAACTTCAACGACGGCATCTCCTCCAAGGACGGGCTTGTGCTGGCCTCCGGCAACGTCACCGTGAACGCCACCGACGACGGCATCGTGGGCAAGGACTACGCAGTCCTGCTCGACGGCGCCTACCAGGTCACCGCAGGCGACGACGGTTTCAAGTCGGACAACGAGGAGGACGAAGGCCGCGGCTGGGTCCTCATCAACGGCGGCACCCTGAACGTCAGCGCGGTAGACGACGGCATCAAGGCCTTCAACACGCTCACCATCGCCGCCGGCGTCACCACGGTTGAGGAGTCCGAGGAAGGCCTGGAGGCCCAGCACATCGTGATCTCCGGCGGCACTGCGAACGTCACCGCGAACGACGACGGCGTGAACGCCTCGGGTGGGGCCTCCACCTCTGCCGCCTCCGGAGGCGGGATGGGCGGGGGCGGCGGCGAGATGGCCGTAGGCGACTACACGGTGGACATCACCGGCGGCTCGCTGACCATCAACGCGCAGGGCGACGGCCTGGACTCCAACGGCAACGCCAGCATCTCCGGCGGCACCGTGGTGGTCAACGGCCCCACCAACTCCGGCAACGGGGCGCTGGACGTCAACGGCGAGCTGACCGTCACCGGCGGCACCGTGGCGGCGGCCGGCAGCGTGGGCATGGTGGTCACCCCGGGCACTTCCTCGACGCAGTCCGGCGTGCAGGTCACGCTCGGCTCGACCGTTCCGGCGGGCACCGTAGTGCAGATCGCCGATTCCGCGGGCAACGTGGTCAGTGCGTTCGTGACCACCAAAACCACTGCGTCCTTGGTGTTCTCCTCCGCCGCGATCACTGAGGGCGAGACGTACACCGTCTACACAGGCGGCACGGCCACGGTCAGCGCCGGGGTGGGCGAAGGTTCCCTGGACGGCGCCGATCAGGTGGGCACCGTGACGGCCGGCGGGTACACCGCATCCGAGGGCCTGGGCGGCGGAGGCGGCTTCGGCGCCCGCCACTAACCGCCCCCCACCCCATTCAGACGCTCTCTCACTTAACGCAGGTTTTTGACCAACGCTCTCTCACTTTTTTCAAGAAAGTGAGCGAGCGTTGCGAATTAAGTGGCGTTAGGTGAGAGAGCGTCCGGGGGTGGGGAGGGGGCCGCGTTTTTTGGGTCCTGTGAGCTTTCCGGTTATCGGCGCATACTTGAACGCACAGGCCACGCCGTGGGAGGACACCATGAAGTTTCTCGGAGCACTGATTGTCATCTGGCTGATCATCGGAGGAATCGCCGCCTGGCAGCGCGGCTATTTCGGCGGGGCTCCAGGGTCCTGCGCCGCGGCGGGAACGGTGGCCGTGACCATCGTCGCCGGGCCCTTGAACTACCTGGGGGTCAACCCGCAGATCAACTGCGAGCTGCCCCAACCCACCCAGTAGCGCCACATCCTTGGTGGCCCGGCGGGCGGTCCCTAGAGTAGGGAATGCCGGGCGCTGGCTTTTGCTTGCGCCCGAAACTGATCCCGAAGCTTCGAAAGGACCTCCGAGATGGCATTCGTCACCGTTGGAACCGAGAACAGCACCGATATCGAGCTCTACTACGAAGACCACGGGAGCGGCCAGCCCGTTGTCCTGATCCACGGCTACCCGCTGGACGGATCCTCCTGGGAAAAGCAGACCACCGCCCTCCTGGAGGCCGGCTACCGCGTGATCACCTACGACCGCCGCGGCTTCGGCAAGTCCAGCAAGACCACCAGCGGCTACGACTACGACACGTTCGCCGCCGACCTCAAAGCCCTCCTGGAATCGCTGGACGTCAACAAGGCCGTGCTGGTGGGCTTCTCCATGGGTACCGGCGAGGTTGCCCGTTACTTGAGCACGTATGGCTCGGTCCGGGTGGCCCGCGCAGTGTTCCTCGGATCGCTGGAACCGTTCGTCCTGAAAACCGAAGACAACCCGGAAGGCGTACCGCAGGACGTTTTTGACGGGCTCACCGAAGCCGTCACCGCGGACCGGTACGCGTTCTTCACGGAATTCTTCAAGAACTTCTACAACTCGGACACGTTCCTGGGCACGCCGCGGCTCAGCCAGGAAGTCCTGGACGCCAGCTGGAAAATCGCCGCAGGAGCCGGCGCCACCGCATCAGTCGCCGCGCAGCCCACCTGGCTGACCGACTTCCGCGGCGACATCCCCCGGATCGATGTCCCCGCGCTGATTGTCCACGGCACCGAGGACAACATCCTCCCCATCGACGTCACCGGCCGCCGGTTCGCCAAGGCCCTGCCGTCGGCGGAGTATGTGGAGATCGACGGCGCCCCGCACGGGCTGCTGTGGACGCATGCCGCGGAAGTCAACGAAGCCCTGCTCGCCTTCCTGAAGAAGCAGACCGGATAACAAAAAAGAATGGAAGGGCCAGGCGATTTCGCCTGGCCCTTCCACTCTCAAAAGGCTTAGTCAGCTCAAGCCCTGGCGGCCTTGCCCGGCAGCGCCAGCTTGAAGACCTTCGCCCAGGACGATCCCACCTGCTTCAGCAGCGGACCTGTGGTGTACTTCAGGCCGTAACGCTGGCAGATCTCGCGGACCCGCGGAGCAACCTCGGCGTACCGGTTGGACGGCAGGTCCGGGAAGAGGTGGTGCTCGATCTGGTGCGACAGGTTCCCGGTCATCAGGTGCATGAACTTGGAACCGGAGATGTTGGCGGAGCCGATCATCTGGCGGACGTACCAGTCACCGCGGGTTTCGCCTTCCACCATTTCCTCGGTGAAGGTGTCAGTGCCTTCCGGGAAGTGGCCGCAGAAGATCACGGCGTGTGCCCACACGTTGCGGACGGCGTTGGCGGTCAGGGTGCCGTAGAGCGCCTGCTTGCCGGAACCGGTCAGCATGGCGACCGCCGGAGTGGCGGCGTAGTCCTTGGTGAACTGGGTGACTACCTTGCGGCCCAGGGCCTTGAGGTCCTTGACGAGCGCTTCCTTGGACTTCTTGCCTGCCTGGTACTCAGCAAGCTCAAGGTCGTAGATGGCGATGCCCCATTCGAAGAGCGGGGAAAGGATGGCGTTGTATAGCGGGTTGCCCAGGTTGTGGGGCTGCCACGGCTGGCTCTCGTCCATGCGCAGGAGGTTGTACCCGACGTCGTTGTCCTTGCCGACGACGTTGGTCCAGCGGTGGTGGAGGTCGTTGTGCGTGTGCTGCCAGGCGCGCGACGGGGTGACGAAGTCCCACTCCCAGGTGGTGGAGTGGATGTCAGGATCCCGCATCCAGTCCCACTGCCCGTGCAGGATGTTGTGGCCGAGTTCCATGTTTTCCAGGATCTTGGCGAAGCTCAGCAGCGTGGTGCCGGTGACCCAGGCTGCCTTGTTCTTGCTGACCAGCAGTGCCGCGCGGCCGGAGATCTCCAGCCCGCGCTGGATCTTGATCATGCGGCGGATGTAGGCGGCGTCGGAGGCGCCGCGCTTGGCCAGGATTTCGTCGCGGATCGCGTCGAGTTCGCGGCCCAGCTCAGCTACCTGTTCGTCGGTAAGGTGCGCTGCGGCAGGTGGACGCACCAGGGGGCTGCCGGACTCGGCCAGCGCTCCGGGGCGCGTCTTTGCCGCCCCGGTGGGGGCGGTGCTGCTTGCGGAATCTTTCTTGCTTTCTGAAACTACTGACATGCGGTATTGCTCCTCAGAGTTCGAGGTTGACGGGTCCGGCGGCTGCCGAGACACACGTTTGGATTAGTTGGCCGGGTTCGCCGTGGATCTCGTTGGTGCGAAGGTCACGGACCTGTCCGGCCAGGAGCGGAGTCAGGCAACTGTGGCAGATTCCCATCCGGCAGCCGCTGGGCATCAACACCCCGGCGTCCTCGCCGACGTCGAGCAGCGGGGTGTCGCCGTCGGCGTCAACTTCCCGGTCCGACGCCTCAAAGGTGACCAGGCCGCCGTCGTGCCCTACACCCCCGGCAAAGGTGGTGTTGAACCGCTCAATCATGAGGTTGCCGGGATCGCCGGCGAGCGCAACATCGGTGCCGGGGGCGCCAGCGGTGAGGGACGCCTGCTTCCAGAGGGCCTCGGCGTCGTCGAGGAAACTGTCCGGACCGCAGGCGTAGGCGGCCCTTTCCTTCCAGTCCGGGCAGATCTCATCGAGCTCGGCCGTGTTGGTCAGGTCCATCCGGCCCTGTTCGCCGGTGTACCAGTGGGCCAGCCGGAAGTTGGGGAACTGGTCAGCCAGCTCGGCGAGTTCCTCGCGGAAGAGGCTGTCGCCGGGCGTGCGGGCGGAGTGCACCAGGACGACGTCGGCATCCGGGCGGCGGGGAACAAGGGTGCGGATCATGGACATCACCGGAGTGATGCCGCTGCCGGCGGTGACCATCAGGAGCGGCCGGGGATGCTCGGGCAGGACGAAGTCGCCCTGCGGGGGTGCCAGGAAAAGGACGTCGCCCGGTTTAGTGGTCCGGACCAGGGTTCCGGAAACAGCGCCGACGTCGGTGACGGTGATGGCGGGGTCCTTGCCTGCGGGGGCGCTCAGGGAGTAGGAGCGCCAGTGGCGGACGCCGTCCAGCTCAACGCCGATGCGCGCCCACTGGCCGGCCAGGTGCGAATGCCAGCCGCGGCCGGGACGGAAGAAGATGGTGGCCGACTGCGCCGTTTCCTGGACCACACGGGTCACCACTCCTCGCAGCTGGCGCGCGGAGAAGACAGGGTTGAAGAGCGCCAGAATGTCTTCCGGCGCCAATGGTGTGGTCAGTACGGAAGCCGCCTGTGCCAGCTGACGTAGCCGGATCATGCAGTAAAACCTAAAGCGGCGCGAGCCATATTTCTCTCTCCTGACCGTTCCGCAGTCACGCAGTCATAACGGGGCGCTTAGCCCCCAAAGCCCGCTACAAGCCTAACGGCTGTGGCTAATGGATGGTTCCTTGAGCAATATTAGTAAGGATGCTGACTAATTTCCACTGCAGGTCACGGGAATGGGCCGGACCGATGGCGGGGGACGGTTGTCAGCGGCTGTCCCGGTCTTCGAATTCCTCGTCCAGGTCCAGGTGCCTGAACTCCGTCTCCGGGTTCGGTTCGCCCTCGGCCACGTACTCATAGTCCAGTTGCCGCTGCACCTGGCTGTCCAGAACCTGCAGCTCCCGGTCCGGGATGCTGGAAAGATCATCCGGGAACTCGTCTTCCGGTGTCAGGTGTAGTTTTTCGGACATGGTGAGCCTCTCTAGGCCGTGAGGAATAACCGGGCCTCAATGGCCCGCACCTTCTCAGGATATTCCCTTCCGGGCGAATCACCCAGCGGAATCGGCTCCGGATCAGGAACGGGCCGGGGTCCAGCCGACGGCGGGCGCTATGTGCTGGGCGATGTTCCCCAGCATTTTGGCATTGAAGTCAACGCCCAGCTGGTTGGGCACTGTCACCAGCAGCGTGTCCGCGGCCTGGACCGCGGCGTCGGCCGCCAACTGTTCGGCCAGGACATCCGGGGCGCCCGCATAGGTCTTGCCAAAGCGTGCCATAAAGCCGTCGATGACGCCCACCTGATCCCGGCTGTCCCGCAGCGCGCTGCCCGCAAAATATCTGCTGTCCTCGTCGTCCACGATTGGCAGGATGCTCCGGCTGACAGAGACCCGTGGCTGGTGGCTGTGTCCTGCCGCGGCCCAGGCCTCCCGGAAGAGTTGGATTTGCTCCGCCTGCAGCTGGTCGAAGGGGACGCCGGTGTCCTCGGTGAGCAGGGTGGAGCTCATCAGGTTCATGCCCAGGCCGGCGGCCCACACGGCGGTGTTGCGGCTTCCGGCGCCCCACCAGATCCGCTCTGTGAGGCCCGGCGACTGCGGCTGGACCGGCAACAGGCCAATGGCTCCGCCGGCGTAGCGCGGGTCCGCCTCGGCCACGCCGGCGCCGCTGATGGCGTGCCGGAACTGGGCTGTGTGCCGGTGGGCCATGTCCGCGTCGGTCTCCCCTTCTGCCGGTTTGTGGCCGAAGGCAGCGGCCCCGTTCCGGGCGGGCTCGGGTGAACCACGGCTGATGCCCAGCTGCAGCCTGCCGCCGCTGATCAGATCCGTGGCCGCGGCTTCCTCGGCCAGGTACAGCGGATTTTCGTACCGCATGTCGATCACGCCGGTGCCGATCTCTATCCGGCCGGTCCGGGCGGCGATGGCTGCCAGCAGCGGGAAGGGCGACGCCTGCTGACGGGCGAAATGGTGCACCCGGAAGAAGGCGCCGTCGATTCCGAGTTCCTCGGCGGCCACCGCCAGCTCAATGCCCTGGCGCAGGGCCTCGCCGGCGGTTCTGGTGCGGGAGCCCTGGCCGGGGCCCCAGTGGCCGAAAGAGAGGAATCCGAGGCGTTGCATGTATGGCCCAACCTCCCCGCGGCCGGCCGCATTCCCGGCTGGCATGATGAGCCTGTGAGTATTCCTGCTGAAACCGTGGCGATCGCCAAAACCACTGTGCTGTTCGTCCTGGCCGCCGTTGCCGAGATCGGCGGCGCGTGGCTCGTGTGGCAGTCAGTCCGCGAGGGCAAGGACTGGTGGTGGGCAGGGCTGGGTGTCATTGCCCTGGGCTTCTACGGCTTTGTAGCCACCCTGCAGCCGGATGCCCATTTCGGCCGGATCCTGGCCGCCTACGGCGGAGTGTTTGTGGCCGGGTCGCTGGCGTGGGGAATGATCTTCGACGGTTTCCGGCCGGACCGGTGGGACATCGCAGGCTCCGTCATCTGCCTGGTCGGCGTGGCTGTCATCATGTTTGCCCCGCGAAACGCGGGCTGACCCTGGGGACGTGACAGCGTTCGGAAACGCCCAGCGGAGGTAGCCCGTACCCGCGGTTGGGAGCACAATTGATCCATCCTTTGGATGTGGATGGTGATCAGCGATGGCCACAATAATTGTGGTGGGGTCCGCCCTTTTTCTGCTCCTTGGCCTGCTGGTGGTGGTGCTGTGGGGAGGCCGCAGCATCCGTGAGCCATTTGCCTCACGACGCCACCCCTCCACGGGCACCGGCGGGCAAGAGTTCCGGACTGACGTGAAACTGAGCGCGCTGCGCCGGTTCTTCTGGTGGGCCAACGTCGTGTCCTTTTCCGCACTGGTCTCGGCGTTGCTTGCCGCCTGGCCCGGCGGGCGGCTGGTCATGCGCATTTTGGCGGACACATCCCCCGCTTCCGCACAGGGCCGGCTAACGGAGGCCCAGGCATTCGTGGGAATTCCCAGCGTTGGGGGGACCATGGCCCTGCTGTTCTTCGGTGGCCTGCCGGCCGGCTTCCTTGCCGCGATCCTGTTCCCCCTCGTGCGCCGCTGGCTTCCACGCGGACGTCTCGCCGGACCGCTGTTCGGTTTGCTCCTCCTCGTGTGGGTAGGGTCCTTGATGGATCCCCTGCGCGCGGACAACATCGATTTCAACATCGTTGGACCCGGCTGGCTGTCGGTGGCACTGTATGCCGGACTTGCCCTTCTTCACGGCGCCGTCGTCGCTGCGGCGGCGGGTTGGTGGAGTGAGCGCCTTCCGCTGTGGGGCCCCGAAGCGGCTAAATTCTATGTTCCGTTGCTCGCTGGTGCCATCTTGTTTCCACCGTTCGCAGTCCTCGTCGTCATTGGGACCCTCCTCTTGTTCCTCTGGCTGAGCGTCATTCCGGTTTCCTGGCTGAGATCCGCGCGGCCCCGCCGGACAGTGCCGGCTTGGGTGGGTGCCGGGGCGATAGTGCTGATCAGTGCCGCCGCGCTTCCTGTTTTCATCAGCGCCGTGGTTTCCATCTCGTCCAGGACCGGCTGACGCCAACGGCTAAACTGGCCCCGTGCCCAGCAACCAGACGCCGCCCAACGACCCCGTGCCGCCGTCGCGCGGAAAGATGGCCGAACGGCTGCTGCCCGGCGGCACCGAGCCGGACCCGCGCTTTACGCTGGCCAATGAACGAACCTTCCTCGCTTGGATCCGCACGGCGCTGGCGCTTCTGGCCGGCGGCATCGCCATCGAGGCCTTCACCTCGGACCTGTTCCTGGAACCGGTCCGAAAGAGCCTGGCGGTACTGCTCCTGCTCCTGGGCATGCTGCTGAGCGCCGGCGCCGCAGGGCGCTGGATCCGCGTCGAACGGAGCATGCGCAACAAAACTCCACTCCCGCTGCCGCTCATTGTGCCGCTGCTGGCCGGCGCAGGGGCGCTGGCTGCCGCCGTCGTCCTCGTCTTTATCCTCTGGCGTTAGCCAGGTGGTCCGCACCAGGCTTCCGGACCCCGGGCCGCACGGGGATCCCGGGCTCCAGCCCGAGCGGACCACGCTGGCGTGGGGCCGGACCATGATGGCGCTGGTGACGGTCAGCGCCATCTTCCTGCGCTGGCTGCCCCACCACGGCTTCCCCATCCTGCTGCTTTTCGCCGTATCCGCGGCCGCAGCGGCGGCCATCTACCTGACTCAGCGCCGGCGGTACGGCGCCAGCGCGCGGGGAATTTCGCGCGAAAGGGTCGACGCCGATACGTCCGCGGTGCTCTGGACCGCCTTTGCGGGTGTTGCGCTGGGCGCGCTCGGCATCGGCGTGGTGCTGGCCGGCTGATTCAGCCGCGCTACGTCAGAACATCGGCAGCAGGAAGCCTGCGATGAGCGCCACGGCACCGATCCCGGTGAGCACGCGGCCAAGTACGACGGCGGTCCGCCCCACCGCTTCGGGCGCTGCGGTCTGCCACTGCGTGGGGCGCTTCGGGTGGTAGTAGATCGGCAGCGTGTCGCCCACGGCCAGGTCCTTGATGTCGTGGGGTGACATCGGGGCGTGGTGGACCTGGTACTTGCGGTCAAACCAGCGGAAGCCCGTTCCGGTAGCGTCCGCGTAGACCACCGCTTCCGCAACGGTCCAGGGGTGCACAAACCGCCGAAGGATGCCCGAGTAGAAAAGCAGGGCAAGCCCCGGCGGAAGGCACAGCCAGGTCATCATTTCCAGGATGGGACCTGCCATTTCAAGCGCAGTGGGCATAGCAATGATGCTACCGGGAGTTTGCGCCCCCCAGCGTGCCCCTGCCCGGCGGAATCAGCCGATGGGCTCGGCCATCTGCTCCACCACGTACTGGGCATCCACGGTGGATCCTGTCGTGGGGTCTGTCATCTCCACTTTCCAGCTGCGGGCAAACTGGTTCACCCCGCTGGTCATGGCCACCGTGCCGGAAATGAGGACCGTCCCCGGCTCATTCAGGCCGCGCGCGGTCAACACCTCCAGCCAGTAGTCCGGGGGCAGCAGGGCTTCCAGCGAGCTGTCTTGGATCAGCGTGTCCGCGGTATCACCCTGCCCCACCCAGCCCTTCAGCGTGATCTGGTCCAGGTGGTCGCGCACGTCCTCCAGCCGCCACGCCTTGCGGCCCAGGACGTCCGGGCTGGCATTCTTGCTCCAGGCCACCCCATGGACCTCAAGCTCGCGGTCCGTGTGGTCGCACGCGACCGTCAGCAGCACGCCGTCGTCCGTGATGACCAGCGCCCATTCGGCTTCCCCGGAGGTCCGGGCATGCTGCACGCGGACTTCGGAAACCTGCTGCGCCAGGTACGGCGAGATCGGGTAGAGCGCCGGCGTGGTGGCGGGGCCCGGAACGCCAAGCTCGGCCAGTTCGGCAATGTGGGCCTGCACTTCCTCCAGCTCCCGCCCTGCATAACCGGCGTTCAGGAGGTGCTTGACCTGGACTGTCCGGGTGCTGCCGTCGGGAAGTTCGAAGCTCAGAGTCGTCATGTTCTGTCCATCCTTTGCGTGTCCTGCTGGAGAAATTTACAAACTGGAAACCGGAAACGGTGGCCAATGTACATCCAGTATGCGTAATGTATACATTTAACGCCAGCGTGACAGGCGTCACCCGTAAACATCTCGTGGAGGACAACACCCATGGCTAACGTCCCAGTTCCGGCTTCCGGCGCAGCGCCGCGTCCGGACAAGCCGATTCACCCCAAGGGCCTGTACAAGGCCTTCGCTGCCAGCCTCACCGGCACCGCCCTCGAGTGGTATGACTTCGCCGTCTACTCGGCGGCGGCCGCCGTCGTATTTCCCCTCGTGTTCTTCCCTTCATCCGATCCCCTGACGGGCACCATCCTGGCCTTCTCCACCTATGCCGTGGGCTACGTGTCCCGGCCTGTTGGTGGCATCATCTTCGGCCGCCTGGGTGACCGGATCGGACGCAAGAAGGTGCTGGTGACCACCCTGATGATCATCGGCGTGGCCACGGTGCTGATCGGTGTGCTTCCCGGTTACGACAGCATCGGCCTCAGCGCGCCGATCATCCTGGTGCTGCTGCGGTTCGCCCAGGGCGTGGGAGTCGGCGGCGAATGGGGCGGCGCCGTGCTGCTCTCCAGCGAATACGGCGACCCCCACCGGCGCGGCTTCTGGGCGTCTGCAGCCCAGGTGGGCCCGCCCGCCGGCAACCTTATGGCCAACGGCGCCCTGGCTGTCCTGACCCTCGCCCTGACCGAGGAACAGTTCATCGGTTTCGGCTGGCGCATCGCGTTCCTGGTCTCGGCCGTGCTGGTCGGCTTCGGCCTCTGGATCCGCCTGAAACTGGAAGACACCCCCATCTTCAAGGCCATCGAGGCCCACGGCGAACAGCCCAACGCCCCTGTCCGCGAGGTCTTCAGCACGGAACTCCGGCCCCTCATTGCCGCCACGCTGTGCCGGGTGGGCCCGGACGTGCTCTACGCCCTGTTCACCGTTTTCACCCTCACCTACGGCATCCAGACACTCGGCTACGAACGCAGCCAGGTGCTCACGGCAGTCCTGATCGGCTCCGCGTTCCAGCTCTTTATGATCCCGCTGGCCGGCGCTGTGTCCGACCGCTTCAACCGACGCATGGTCTACGGCACCGCGGCTGTGGTGGGCGCCGTGTGGACGTTCGTCTTCTTCGGCGTCCTGGGCGCCGACAACGAGCCGATGCTCATTGCCGGCATTGTGCTGGGCCTCATGGCGCACTCGTTTATGTACGGCCCGCAGGCTGCCTTCATCGTGGAGCAGTTCTCACCGAGGCTCCGGTCCACGGGCAGCTCCCTGGCCTACACCTTCGCCGGTGTGATCGGCGGCGCCATCGCCCCGCTGATGTTCACATTGCTGCTGGCGCAGTTCGGCACCTGGATTCCGGTGGCCATCTACGTGGCAGTCGCTGCAGGCGTCACCGCCGTGGGACTGGCACTCGGCCGCGATTCCAACACCGTGGAGGACGAGGACTACCGCCTGCTGCTGGAAGGATCCGCACTAGAGCGCCAGCAGTCGGCCACCGGCAAAGGCCACTGACGAAGCCAGCTGACCCAAATAACGAATCCAACTACCAGGGCGGCGCTTAGGTGCGGAGCAGGATATCCCGGGTGACAGCAAGGTGATGGTCAATGGCCTCCTGCGCCTTCACGGCGTCGCCGGACACCAGGGCATCGAGGATGTCCTGGTGTTCGGCGCACACCTGTCCGCGCCGGTCTCCGGTGCGGAACAGGGCAGCGACGCCCACCAGGATTTGCCGGACGTGGAGCTTGCTGTACGTTCGGGAGATGAGCTCATTGCCGGCGGCGTCGATCAGAAGCTGATGGAAGAGGGTGTCCAGCCGGATGAACTCCTGCGCAGCCTCCGCATTCAGCTGCTCGGGAAGCTGGGCCTGCAGGTCCAGGGTGTCCTGCATCGTTTTCGCAGGAACGCGGTTCTGTTCGATTACCAGGCGGGCGGCATGGCTTTCCAGCACACCCCGAAGTTCCATCAGTTCCGACATTTCGCGGCCCGTCACCGGCGGAACATAGGCTCCGCGCTGCGGAATCAGTTCCACCAGGCCGTCGGAGACGAGCAGCAGGAGCGCCTCCCGGACCGGAGTTCGCGAGACGCCGATCTCGGCGGCCAGCTCCTGCTCGTTCAGGAACTTCCCCTGCACCTCCGGGTCAACCAGGATGTTTTCGCGCAGGTACGCGTACGCCTTCTCGCGGCCGGACGCCGCCGTCCCCGAACTTTTTCGCATACATTATGTATACAACAAATTGGAGTAATTTCATGCGTTTAGCAGTGGCCCAAATCATCACCGGAGCCGATCTGTCCGCCAACCTGGAGCTCATCCGAGACTACGCCACGCGGGCCAAAGCCGCCGGAGCGGAGCTCGTGGTGTTCCCGGAAGCCGCCATGCGCGCCTTCGGCAACAGCCTGAAGGACATTGCCGAGCCGCTGGACGGGCCGTGGGCCGCCGCCGTCCGCAGCATTGCCCAAGAGCTGGACATCACGGTGGTGGCTGGTATGTTCACGCCGGGCGACGGCGGCCGCGTGCGGAACACCCTGCTGGTCACCGGCCCCGGCGTCGAGACCTCCTACGACAAAATCCACCTCTTTGATGCATTCGGATTCGCCGAGTCCGATACCGTGGACGCCGGAACAACCCCCGTGACCTTCGAAGTGGACGGCACCACGTTCGGCCTGGCCACCTGCTACGACGTGCGGTTCCCGGCACTGTTTACGGCCAATGCCAAAGCCGGCGCCCAGGTCAACATCGTCTGCGCCTCGTGGGGTGCCGGCGAGGGCAAGGCTGAACAGTGGGACCTCCTGGTCCGCGCCCGCGCGCTGGACAGCACCACCTTCGTGGTGGCCTGTGGACAGGGCGACCCGGCAAGCGTCGGCATCGCCTCCGCCGGCAAGGCTCCCACCGGCGTCGGCCACAGCGCCGTCATCTCTCCCCTGGGTGCTGCCCTGGTGGCCCTCGGCGGCGAACCGGAACTCGCCGTCGTCGACATTGACCCGGCCGTCATTGCCGAGGTCCGCGGCCAACTGCCCGTCCTGGTCAACGCCCGGACCTTCTGACCCGGGGGGGCCAGCCCCGCGGATTCTCCCCGCGGGGGCTGGCCGCCACGGCGGTGAGCCGCCGTTCACTTTCAGGAAACGTTGCCCTTTCAGCGTCCGACGGCGGCTTCTCACCACGTCCGCGGACCGGCGCCCGCCGTCGCTGGCATCGGAGTCTCAGAGCTTCCCGTCCCGGCGCCGTTCAACAGGTCCCGTTTACACGCCGGAAACATCACCGTCATGCGATCTTCACGTAAGCCGCCGGGCCGTAACATATCCGCAACTTAGCGAAGCGCAAACGGAAACACGCGGCGACAAATATTGATCGGGGGGATTGCGCGGGCCAGGTAGGAAAGTCCCCGTACTCAGGATCAATGGAAGGGACCCACCGGTGGAGATCACTGCGCAACACGTCTGGATGATGATCGCGGCGGCAATGGTGCTGCTTATGACACCTGGGCTCGGTCTCTTCTATGGCGGCATGACGCGCGCCAAGGCAGCGCTGAACATGATCATGATGAGCTTCATCTCCGCCGGCATCGTGGGAGTTGTGTGGGTCCTATGGGGATACTCGATGACCACCGGCGAGGGAATCCTGGGCATCTTTGGCAACCCCTTCGCCAACTTCGGGCTGCAGAACCTCATGGGCTCCCCTGACCTCATCAAAGCAGGCTTCAGCGCTACCTTCGCCATCATCACGGTGGCCCTCATCAGCGGGGCCATCGCCGACCGCGCCAAGTTCAGCGCCTGGGCAGTGTTCGTGCCGCTGTGGGTCACGCTGGTTTATTGCCCCTTGGCCTACATGATCTGGGGCGGCGGGCTTATGAGCACCGGCGGAGCCATCACCGAGGCGTTCGGCCAGGTCATCGACTTCGCCGGCGGTGCAGTGGTGGAAATCAGCTCCGGGACGGCCGCCCTGGTCCTGGCGTTGGTGGTTGGCCAGCGCCACGGCTTCGCCAAGGATCCCAGCCACCGCCCGCACAATGTCCCCTTCATCATGCTGGGTGCGGCCATCCTGTGGTTCGGCTGGTTCGGGTTCAATGGCGGTGCCGCCACCACCGCGGAGCAGGCCGGCCTGATCTGGATCAACACCCTGGTCACCCCGGCCGCGGCCATGCTCAGCTGGCTGCTGGCGGAGAAGATCCGCCACGGCCATCCCACGTCCCTGGGCGCAGCCTCCGGTGTTGTTGCCGGCCTGGTGGCCATCACACCGTCCTGCGCCAACATCAGCCCAGTGGCCGCCATCGGCCTGGGCCTGGTGGCCGGTGCGGCCTGCTGCGTGTTTGTTGACCTGAAGTACCGGTTCGGGCTGGACGACTCCCTGGACGTGGTTGGAGTCCACCTCGGCGCCGGGCTCATCGGCACACTCGCCCTGGGCTTCGTCGCACTCCCCGTGGACGGCCAGGGCGGCGGCCTCTTCTACGGCGGCGGTCTCCAGCAACTGACGGCACAGACCGTGGCGGTGGTGGTCACCGTAGTGCTCTCCGGCGGTGTGACCCTGGTGATCGGCCGGGCCATCAACAGGACCATCGGGTTCCGGGTGAGCCACGAGTCCGAGATGGCAGGGGTGGATCTCTCCGAGCATGCCGAGACCGCCTACGCCTTCGGCGGGCTGGGTAGCCACTTCAACCCGCTGGGCCGCGGCGTCACGGCACCTGCTGCCGCTCCCGCCAAGGAAGACACCTTCGCCTGAGGCCACAGGGTTCAAAAGCGCTCAGTCGGCCAGGATCCGGTAGAGCGCGCGGCGGGTTTCGTCGAGCTTTTCCACCGCAGCATTGCGCTGTTCTTCCGTAGCGGCCGTGCGGAACTGATGAATGACCCCCATCAGCTTGCCCACACTCTGGTGGAAGGCGGGTCCGGATCCTTCCGCATCGCTGTTCCACGCGTTCTCCAGTTCCTCCGCATGCTCGGCCACGTAGGCCTTGCCGGCGTCGGTGAGGGTGAAGTCGGTCCGCCGGCCCTCGCTGAGGGGCGCAATGAGGTCCTCGTCCACCAACTGCTGGAGTGTGGGGTAGATCGACCCGGGGCTGGGCCGCCATGCGCCGGATGTTTTCTCCGCGATGGTCTTGATCAGCCCATAACCGTTGGACGGGGCCTCGGCCAGCAGTGACAGGATGGCCCACCGGACGTCCCCCCTGCTTGCCCGCCGGGGACCGGGCCCAAAGCCGGGACCGAACCCTCCGCCAGGTCCAAAACCGGGACCAAATCCGCCCCTTGGGCCAAAGCCCGGGCCAAACCCTCCCCCGCGGTGCCCGTGCGGTCCGCGGCGGCCCCTGCCGCGCTCAAACCGTCCGCGCTCGAACTGTTCCCGCCCGAACGGCGGTTCCAAAAACTTGTCGTCGTGAATGCCTTTCATGGTGGCATCGTCCCTTCGCTGTCTTCTTGAATGCTCTGGCCTTTGTTGATGGTTATCGGTCAACTACTCACCGACACTTAACGATATATCGGTATGTATCGCGTGACAAGACCAGAACACGACTATAGGGACGGAAAATACCGGCTTGGCATCAGTTGGTCCAGGATGTGGATGCAACAGGTGCAGCGGCGTATCCTGTTCACACGTCGCGAGCTTGAGGGCTGAACAATGGCGCAGCAAAAGAAACGCAGGCACCGGTTGGCCTCCACCCTGGGGAGGGTCATCGGATTCTTTGCGGCGAGCGCCATGTGCGGCGTCCTGGCCGCAAGCCTGGTGGTCCCCGCTGTTGCGACTGTCGGTTACGGAGTCAGCACCTCCATCAGCTACTTTGAAAATCTCCCCACGGAACTGATCGTCGCGCCGCCGTCGCAATCCACCAAAGTCCTCACCTCCGACGGCCAGCCGATCGCCACGTTCTATGCCGAGAACCGGATCAAGATCCCCCTGGACCGGATATCCCCCTATGTCCGGGATGCCATCGTGGCCATCGAGGACAGCCGCTTTTATGAGCACCCCGGCATCGACACGCAAGGGATCCTCCGTGCCGCGATCTTCAACCTGACGAATGCGGGCAGGCAGGGCGCCTCCACTATTACCCAGCAGTACGTCACCAACGTGATCAACGAGTCCTTCGTGTCCCAGGACAAGACCGACGAGGTGATCCTCAGCGGCCAGAAGAGCATTGGGGACAAGCTCCGGGAGATGAAGCTGGCCATCGCGCTGGAGAAGAAGTTCAGCAAGGACCAGATCCTCGAGGGCTACCTGAACATCGTGTTCTTCAACCGCGAGGCATACGGAATCGAGGCGGCGGCACGGTATTTCTTCAGCACCACGGCCATGGATCTCACACTGCCGCAAGCCGCCCTGCTGGCCGGGCTGGTCAACAGCCCCAGTTACTACAACCCCGCGGTCAATCCGGAGCAGGCCACAAGCCGCCGGAACCAGGTTCTTGCCGAGATGCTGGCCACAGGCAAGATCACCCAGGCGGACCACGACGCCGCCGCGGCCACGCCCATCGAGCTCAAGCTCAGCCCGGGGAAGCAGGGCTGCGCCCACGCCCAGATGGCACCCTACTTCTGCGACTACATTTCGCGCCTGATCCTGAACAACCCGGCCTACGGCATTACCCTGATCGAGCGCGAGCGGAAGCTGTACAGGGGCGGGCTCACCATCGTCACTACGCTGGACAGCCGGCTCCAGGCGGCGGCCCAGGCGCAGGTGGACGCCACCGCCGGGGCGAATCCCGACCGCTGGGGCGCGTCGCTGGTGTCGATCCAGCCGGGCACCGGGAAAATCCTGGCCATGGCGCAGAACACGGTGTTCCTGCCGGCCGAGGGCAGGTTCGATACGCAACTGAACTTCAACGTGGACTCCCGCGATCCGCAAGGCAATGACCTCAACGGGGCGGGCGGTTTCCAGCCAGGCTCCACCATGAAGCCCTTCACATTCGCCGAGTGGCTGAACGAGGGCAAGCCGCTGACGGGCATGGTGGACGCCTCCCGCCGGGTGTATCCGCTCGGCTTCCCGTGGCGCTCCAGCTGCGGAAAGGTACTCGGCGCCTACAGCACGGCGCAGAACAACCCTGAGCTGGGCGCCGCCGATGACCTGCAGAACGCCGACGAGGGCTACTACCGCGCCATGCCCGTGAACTACGGGCTGTACAACTCAATCAACACGGCCACCTTCGCCTCGGCCACCCAGCTCGATTTCTGCGGCATCCAAAAGATGGTGGACACCGTGGGGCTGCACAGCGGACTCGATGGCGCCCAGATCAACATGCATCAGCTTGGCAATCTCCTCGGGGCAATCGGCGTGGCGCCGGTCCATCTGGCCAATGGTTTCGCCACCTTCGCCAACGACGGCCGGTACTGCTCCCCCATCGCCGTGCTTGAGGTGACGGATGTGTCGGGCGGGAAACTCCCGGGCCAGACCAGCGAGTGCCGCGACGCCGTCAAACCGGAGGTTGCCCGGGGCGTCAACGCAGTCCTCCAGGACGTATTGAAGGTCGGCTCCGGTGTGTGGATTAACCCCAAAATCCATACGCTGATGCCCATTGCCGCCAAGACCGGCACCTCGAACAACAACGGCTCCACCTGGGTGGTGGGCTACACCTCGGGGCTGGCCACAGCGTCCTTCTTCGGCGATGCATTGGAAGGCCAAAACCGCCCCGGCCAGAACGTCACCGTCAACGGCCAGTTCTACCCGCGCCTTGACGGCTACATGATCGCCGGGCCGCAGTGGGTCAACTACATGCTCCAGGCCGCCCCTCTCTACCCGGCGAACCCGTTCCCGGCGCCGCCGGCATCCATGGTGGCTCCGCCGAAGCCGACCCCTGCCCCGGCCGCGCCGAGGCCTGCTCCCGCCCCTGCGCCAGCCCCAGCACCCGCTCCAGCGCCGGCTCCCCCGCCAGCTCCCGCACCCGAGCCACCTCCTGCCCCTGAACCCGCACCCGCCCCGCCTGCTCCGCCAGCACCGCCAGCACCGCCCCAGCTTCCGGACCCTCCGCCTGCGAACGGCTTCCCGGGAGGCAGGCGCTGAGATCCGACGACGGCGGGAGGCGCCGCCGTCGTCCGTTGCCCCCCGTCCGCTCAGCTACTCTCGCCCGCTCAGCTATGTGGTGCCGCGCCAGAGCCGCTGCCACCAGGAGCGCTGCGGCTCCGGTTCAGGCAGGGCGTCCTGTGCGCGGGCGGCACGGCGTTCGTGCCAGCGCGCCACCTCGGCGTCGACGTCCCGCGTTTTGGTGATGACGGGCGGGCCGCCCTGGAGCTGGCGTCGGGTGTCGATCACCCGGGCGTTGAAGTCAGCGAGGATGTCCCGGACCTGCTTTTCGGTGAACTGGGCATCAAGGCGGCCGTCCAGTTCGGCGTCTTCGGTGCGGAGCAGGATGGCTTTGGGGCCCAGCCCGCTGATGTTCTCGCGCTGGATCAGGCCCTTCACCCACCAGTCAGGATCGTAGGGCTCCCCCAGCCCGGGGATGGGCTTGCCGGCGTATTTGAGGTTGTCGAATTTGCCCTGTGCCATGGCGTCCCGGATCAGATACTCCGCCCGCTGGGCATCGTCCACCTTCTTGCGCTTGCCCCGGCCCTTCGCCTCCGCAGCCTCGAGTTCGGCCTCTTCTTCAGCGCTGATCCCCGCACCGCGGTAGGAGCGCACTTCTGCGGCCCGTTCCAGCCGGCGCTTGAAATACCCCGCCCCGCCGCTCATAGAATGCCACCGCCTCCGTGCCTGAATCGGGTCTTTTTTCCAGTATTCAAGCGTCCGCATCTGATTTCAACGGTGCCAATGGCAGCCGCTTGGAAGCTCAGGGGAACCCTACGGACGGCAGCTCCGCGGTTGAGACCACAACGGCGCCGCTCGCCGTCGAATCCGGGTTCAGCATCCAGCCCATCCGCTTGGCGCTGCTCAGGATCACGACGCTCTCCACGAGCTCGATCTGCGGGATGCGTTGCTGGAGGGCCAATTCGGCGTTCATCACATCGGCCAGCGAATTCAGCCACATGAGGATCACAAAATTTGTGCCTCCGGTGGTGGACGCGCTGAACCGGACAGTGCGGAGGCTGCGGAGTTCAGCGGCCGCGGCCTCGTGCTGGCCCGGCGGCACGTTGGCGAACCACTGGCAGCTCACCGGGTAGCCGGAGAGATTCTGGGCAATTTCACAACGGAAGGACAGCAGCCCGCTGGATACCACCCTGTTGAGCTGCCGCTGGACCGTCGCCGGGCTCCGGCCCAGGCTGCGCGCGATGTCCGCTGCGCTCGCTCGCGCGTCCCGCGCCAGGAACGGGATCAGATCCAGGTGGCTGGGCGGCAGTGGCGCCCCGGGTCTCGAGGCTGCCGAACCGGTGACTTCAGGACTGGCAACGGCCGAAAGCGCATTCTGCTTCGCCTTGTCCAAGGTATTGAGCCGCCACGCATGGCCAGCGGAGTGCAGACGGGTACCCAGCGAGGTCCGGTACTTCACCAACCCGCGGATCTCCTTGAACCGCGGAAGGACATGATCCGTGAACCGGGCCAAGGTGGGCGCTATGACCGTCAGCATGAGGTCCCTGTTGCTTGCCGCCTCTTCCACTGTGACCACCTCAGGGATGGCGGCGAGCGCCGCGGTCACCTCCGCGCGCAACCGCATTTCGCAATCCACGCTCACCAGTGCCAGGCACATCTTTTTGGGATCGCCGATCAGGTGGGCCGTCGTCCAGGCCGCCCCCGACAATCTCAGCCTGTCCCAGCGCGCAGCCAGCGTTGTGGCGTGCACTCCCAGCACATTGGCTGCATCCGACCAGCTGATCCGCGGCGCGACCTGCAGCACGTTGATCAGGGCAAGGTCTTCCTCGCTGAGTACCACTTCGCACGCTTCTATCTCTGGTGAATGAATCCTGCCGTATCCATTATACTTTTGATTTTTTTCAGCTATTTCCCAGCCTGTGAACCACATCACCACACAATGGGATCAGGTCGCTGACCAAACGTTCAGAAATTAGGAGAGTAGATGTCAATCACCACCGATGCGAAGGATCTGCAGGCCGACCTTGGCCGGCTGCGTCACGAGCTGCATCAGGAACCGGAGATCGGCCTGGGCCTCCCCCGGACCCAGGAAAAAGTCCTCAAGGCGCTCGACGGCCTGCCGTTCGAAATCACCCTGGGCAAGAGCACGACGTCGGTCACGGCCGTCTTGCGCGGCACCGCGCCGCACGCATCGGCAACGAAACCAGCGGTCCTCCTGCGGGCCGACATGGACGGCCTCCCCGTCCAGGAACGCACCGGCGTCCAGTTCGCGTCCAAGATCGACGGCGCCATGCACGCGTGCGGCCACGACCTCCACACCGCCATGCTCGCCGGAGCAGCCACGCTTCTGGCCGAGCGCCGGGACCAGCTGGCCGGCGACGTCGTGCTGATGTTCCAGCCGGGCGAGGAAGGCTTTGACGGGGCGGGCCACATGATCCGCGAAGGCGTGCTGGACGCGGCCGGGCGCCGGGTTGACGCCGCCTATGGGATGCACGTGTTTTCCGCCTTGGAGCCGCATGGCCGGTTCTGCACCAAACCGGGCGTGATGCTGAGCGCCTCGGACGCCCTCACCGTCACGGTTCTGGGCGCCGGCGGCCACGGCTCGGCCCCGCACGCGGCCAAGGACCCCGTCACGGCGGCCGCAGAAATGGTGACAGCCCTGCAGGTCATGATCACCCGCCAGTTCAACATGTTCGATCCCGTGGTCCTGACGGTGGGCGTCCTCCAGGCAGGCACGAAGCGCAACATCATTCCGGAATCGGCGCGCATCGAAGCCACCATCCGAACCTTCTCGGATGCCTCCCGGGAGCGGATGATGACCGCCGCTCCCACGCTGCTGAAGGGCATCGCCGCTGCCCACGGCCTTGAGGTGGACGTCGACTACCGTCACGAGTACCCCCTCACCGTCAACGACGACGACGAAACGCGCACCGCGGAGAAGACCATCGAAAACCTCTTTGGACACTCGCGCCTCACCCGCTGGGCCACCCCGCTCAGTGGATCCGAGGATTTTTCGAGGGTGCTGGCGGAAGTACCCGGGACGTTTATCGGGCTCAGCGCCGTCGCCCCCGGCGCCGACCACACCACCACCGCTTTCAACCACTCCCCATACGCCGCCTTTGACGACGGCGTCCTGTCCGACGGAACTGCTCTTTACACCGAGTTGGCCGTCTCCCGCATCGCAGCCTTGGCTTCGGCCCACTAAAACCCTCAAATCCTGGAGTACACAATGACCACAACTGCAGGCGTCCCAGCAGACGTCCAGGTTCACAAGTCCCACCTGCGCACCCTCGTCGGCACCGGCATCGGCAACGCCGTCGAGTGGTATGACTGGGCCATCTACGCAACCTTCGCGCCTTTTATCGCGAGCGCCCTGTTCAGCAAGGAGGATCCGACGTCGGCCTTCCTCGCCACGCTGGCGATCTTCGCCGTCGGCTTTGTCGCCCGCCCATTCGGCGGCTTCGTGTTCGGCTGGATCGGTGACCGGATCGGCCGCAAGACGTCCATGACGTTCGCCGTCGGGCTCGCTGCTCTGGGCAGCCTGCTGATCGGTATCGCACCGACCTTCGAAGCCGTCGGGGCCTTTGCCTCAGTCATGCTGCTGGTGGCCCGCCTGATCCAAGGCCTTGCCCACGGCGGCGAGCTGCCGTCGTCGCAGACATACCTCTCCGAAATGGCACCAAGGGAAAAGCGCGGCTTCTGGGCAACGCTCATCTACACCTCCGGCACCGTCGGTATCCTGGCCGGAACCATCCTTGGCGCCACCTTGTCCAACGTCCTGAGCAAGGCTGACATGGGCGCCTGGGGCTGGCGGATCCCGTTCATCATCGGCGGCATCATGGGCCTGTACGCCCTGATCATGAGGGCGCGACTGAAGGAAACCGCGGTCTTCGAGGCAGAACCGCCCAAGGAAAAGCACGAGCCGATGTGGCCGCAGATCTACCGGCACCGCAAGCAGGCCCTGCAGGTTATCGGACTGACCGTCGGCCTGACCGTGGCTTACTACATCTGGGGTATCGTGACGCCCAGCTACGCCGCGTCTGTGCTGAAGATGGACCGCGGAGAGACCCTTTGGGCCAGCGTTATAGCCAATGTACTGTTCATCGCCGCACTTCCGTTCTGGGGCAAGCTGTCGGACCGCATTGGACGCAAGCCCGTCATGATCATGAGCGCCGCCGGCGCCGCGCTGTTCCATTTCCCCATGACCTGGCTGCTGAAGGACTCCCCGTGGCAGCTCACGGTCACCATGTCCGTCATGCTGTTCTTCATCGCAGGAGCGGCCGCGATCGTACCGGCCGTGTACGCCGAGCTGTTCCCCACCAAAATCCGCACCGTTGGTGTGGGCGTCCCCTATTCCATCGCGGTTGCAGCCTTCGGTGGAACGGCACCGTACCTGCAGGCCTGGCTCGGCTCGATTGGGCAAGCCAACCTCTTCAACGTCTATGCGGTACTTCTGCTGGCCGTCAGCATCGCGGTTGTGTTCACCATCCCGGAAACGAAGGGCAAGGACCTGACGCACTGATCTGTTCCAGCCCGGCAAAGCTCCATGGTTGCCACTGTCAGGGCGGCCACAACGACACAAGAGACGCCGACGGCGGGAGGTCCCGCCGTCGGCGTCTTTTGTGTGGGGCGCGTGCCCCGGCGAGGAGACTCAGCCCAGGTGGATGGGCTGGTCCTCGTCGCTGCCGCTGAACGTTTCCCTGGTGATGGTGATCAGCAGGAGTGCGAGCGGCGCGATCAGGATGGCCACGCCGGCGGCCCAGAGGAAGACCGACGAGTAGCCGGCGGAAAGCGCAACCATCTGGCTGCCACCGGCAGCGCCGGCGGCCGCGGTTGCTGCGGCGGCGATGGTGCTGAAGAGGGCGATGCCGAGTGAGCCGCCGATCTGCTGCGAGGCGTTGACCAACGCACTGGCCACGCCGGCGTCATCCTTGTCCACACTGAACAGGGCCAGATTCTGCATGGGCACAAACACCATGCCCAGGCCGATGCCCATCAGGATGAGCGCCGGCAGCATGTTGACCGCATAGGTCCCCTCGGCAGTGACCTGGGTCAGCCAGAGCATGGCCGCCGCCATAAAGGCAGGCCCGACGGCGGTGGGGATTTTCGCACCCAGCTTAGGCAGGTTTTTGGCCACCAGGGCCGCGGTGACGATGAGGACCACCGTCATGGGCAGGGATGCGATCCCGGCGATGAACGGCGCGAAGCCCAGCACGATCTGGATGTAGAAGTTGATGAACAGGATGCCGCCGATGAGAACCGCACCGGAGAGGAACGCCGCCAGGAAGGCCGCCGCCCGGTTGCGTTCCGTCGCCACACGCAGGGGAAGGAGCGGGTGCTTGACCTTCTTTTCGACGGCGACAAACAGCACCAGCAGCACCACACCGGCAAAGATGAAGCCCCGTGCCTCCGGCGCGCCCCAGCCATGCTCGGCATTGGTGAAGCCGTACACCAGAGATCCCAGGCCAAGGGCTGCCAGGACGACACCGGGCCAGTCGTACTTGGCAGGGCCTGCCGCTTTGCTCTCGCGGACCATGTATATCACGCCGACCAGGGCAATGATGGCGATGGGCACGTTCACAAAGAACGTCCAGCGCCATGACATGTAGTCCGTGAGGAACCCGCCCAACAGGACGCCCACCGCCGCACCAACGCCGCTGATGGATCCGAAGATGGCGAAGGCCGTACCGCGGTCCTTGCCGCCGGGGAAGGAAACAGTCAGCAGCGCCAGTGCCGCCGGAGCCAACAGGGCAGCGAAGAGACCCTGCAGCGCACGTGCGCCGATCAGTTCCCAGGCTTCCTGCGCGATGCCGCCGGCCAGCGACGCAATGGCAAAGCCTGCGGCCGCGACGATGAAGGTCCGCTTGCGCCCCCAGAAGTCCGCGACACGTCCGCCGAGCAGCAGGAAGGCGCCGAACACGAGGGCGTAGGCCGTGACCACCCACGACCGCGTGGTGTCGCTGACGCCCATTTCGATCTGCAGGCGCGGCAGCGCCAGGTTCACGATGGTGCCGTCAAGCACCACCATGAACTGTGCCAGGGCCAGGAAGACCAGAGCCCCCCACTGGCCTCTTGGCCTGCCCTCCTGTTTTGCGTCTGGTTCCGCCGTCTGTGTTGCCGCGCCCATTTTTCACCCTTCAAAGTCCTAATACTTATATAAGTATAAGTACTTTCAGGGCGCAGAAAAGACCCGCTTGAGGTGATGTCCGCTACTCGGGCTCGGCGAGGAAGCCGGCAAGACGCTCCAGTGCCGGCAGGCTTGCGGCAAGCTGCTCCCGCTCCGCCGGCAGCAGCCGCGACCCGGCGGATTCCAGCGCCTCTGCCCACGCCGACTCCAGGACGGCCCTGATGCGCTGCGCCTCGGGCGTGGGATGAAGCACCACATACCTCTTGTCGGCCACGTCCCGCGTGCGCGTCACCAGGCCCAGGGCAACGAGCTCCCGCAGTTGCGCGCTCACATTGCTGAGCTGCCTGCCGAGACGGGCGGCCACTTCGGCCACCGTAATGCCGGGGTGGCGTTCGATGACCCGGATGATGTCCAGCAGTCCGCTGGAGAGAGGGAGGACGCCGGTGCCGTCGTGGGATTTTCGGTGCACTTCGAACGAGATGTCGAGGATGGCCACCGCCAGATCCCGGGTCTTGTCGGCATCCGGTTGCTGTTCAGTGCTGCTGAGGCTTGCCATCCTCCAAGCATAGGGGCGATGCGGGACTGCCCTTCAGGGCTACTCCGCGGGCAGGAAGCAGCCATGTCCGGGGCTTAACAAATAACAATGCGCGCTCCCACAAGGTAAGTCTGGTGGGAGCGCGCACTACCCACTACCCTAAGGACTCCCATGGACTCTCACGCTGCCAGCGAGGACGCCAGGCCCCTCACCCTTTTCTGCGCCTTTGCGCTCAAGCAGGCAGTCCAGGACGTCATCCTTCCGGCATACATTCAGGCCGGCGGGACGCCTGTAGAGGCGGTCTTCGAGCCCACCTTCCGCTTGCTGACGCGGATCGAATCCGGGGCCCGGCCCGACGT
This sequence comes from Pseudarthrobacter raffinosi, assembly GCF_023913735.1. Classification (GTDB taxonomy): domain Bacteria; phylum Actinomycetota; class Actinomycetes; order Actinomycetales; family Micrococcaceae; genus Arthrobacter; species Arthrobacter raffinosi. The sequence goes on along the minus strand of NZ_JAMXBH010000010.1, from coordinate 62,349 downwards.
CATGGCAGGCATCACCGGATCACTCGCGGACCTCGTCAAAGCCAACATCCTGACGGACCCCAGGCCTGTCGCCCGGACCGGTATCGGTGTGGCAGTTCCGCCGGACGCGCAGATTCCAGACATCAGCACCGTGGAGGCCTTCATCGCCGCCGTGACATCGGCCCGCTCCGTGGCCTATTCCCGGAGCGGCCCCAGCGGCATCTATTTCGCCGGCTTGCTGGAACGGCTGGGGATTGCGGAGCAGGTCAAGGCCCGGGCCACCGTCATTGATGCTGGGCCCACGGCCGTGGCGCTGCTGGACGGCCGGGCCGACATTGCGATCCATCAACTGAGCGAACTGGTCCTCGTTCCGGAGGCGGCAATCGTTGGCCCCCTGCCCGCGGCGGTCCAGGAGTACACGGATTTCTCCACGGCGCTGGGCAGCGAAGCGTTCCGCGTGGCAGGCGCCACGGCGCTCCGCGACTTCCTGCACAGCCCCGGGGCCCTCGCGGCCTATTCGACCAACGTGCTGGAACCCGCCTAGAGCATCAGTACCCCGACGCAAAGGGGAGAGTCTGCCGGCGGGACGTCCCGCCGTCATGCTCTTTCCTCTTGCGTGAAAACCGTCAGCGTTACTCAGGCGCGGGCGTGCTCCGCGAGCAGGGCGTCGATCTGGCCAGCAGCCTCCCGCATGCCCTCTTCCATGCCCATCTGGACCATCTGTTCCATCTGCTCTTCGGACTCGAAGGTGGACAGGACGGTCATCCGGGTGCGGCCGCCGAGGTCTTCGAGGTCAACGGCGGCATGGGTGACTCCCATGGCCTTGTTAGGGGCGCCGTCGTCATCGGCGAAGCCGTCGTCGAACTCGAGCTTGCGCGGCGCCTCGATGGCGGTGAAGCGCCACCAGCCGCCGGCCTTCTCCCCCTCGGGGCCGGTCATGTAATAGCCGGCCTTCCCGCCGGGCTGGAAGTCGAACGCCTCAAACGTCGCCGGCCAGGTGGGCGGACCCCACCAGCGCTCCAACTGGCGCGGGTCTTCCCAGATCTGCCAGACCTGCTCGACGCCGGCGTCGAACTCGGCCACGAGGGTGAAGCTGAGCGCTTCGAGATTCTTGGTGGAACTGATAACAGGCATTACAAAACCTTCCTATCCTTCAGCCAGAATGTCCGCGATTCGCCCGGCACGCTGCCGCCAGATCGCCTCATACTCGTCGAGCAGCCGGCGGGCCTTCTGCAGTCCTTCGTGGTTACCCCGCACAATCTGCTCCCTTCCGCGCTTCTCCTTTGTTACCAGGGAAGCCCGCTCCAGCACCGCCACATGCTTCTGGACGGCGGCGAAACTCATGTCGTAGAGGGCGGCGAGGCCGGAGACGGAATACTCCCCCACCGTCACCCGCCGGACAATGTCCCGCCGCGTGGCGTCCGCGAGCGCCTGGAACAGGCGGTCCACGTCCGCGTCTCTGAGCTGATCTACAACCATTTGGTTGTACGATACTCCCGGGGCGGCAGGGTGTCAAGGCTTGAATGCGTTCCGCGAGGTGGCATTTAACGGCAGTTCCGCCGGTCACTATTGCCGCGAAATGCCATCTCGAAGGGACCCTGACGGAGACCTCCGATGCCTCCGGGTTTGACGCGGGTACCCGCCATTGTCCACAGTGGGTCAGTGCCTGACACTGTCCCCAACGAAGCGCAAGGTCCGGCAGTCCCGGACGGGCCGTCCCGACGCCGGCAGGTTGCCGCCATGGTCGGCTTCCTCGCGCTTTCCTGGGCCGTGTCGTTCTTGGGGTCCCTCCCGATCCGAACGGCTGCCGGCGGCTGGTACGCCCTGGCGGACAAGGCCCCCTGGACGCCTCCCGGGCTGATGTTCACGTCGGTCTGGCTGGTCCTGTACGCGGCAATGGCCGTGGCGGCCTGGCTGGTGTGGCGGCAGCGGCGCCTCCCGCGCCGCCGCGCGCTCAGGCTCTACGGACTCCAGTTGGCCCTGAACCTGCTCTGGCCCTTGACCTTCTTCGGCCTGTATCCCCTGCTGGGGACCGCGGCGCTCTGGCTGGCCCTGGCCGTCCTCGCCGCCCTCATCCTCACAGCAGCCCTGACAGTTCTGCGCTTCGGACCCATCAGCCCAACGGCCGGACTGCTGATGCTGCCGAACGTCTCGTGGCTGGTATTTTCGGCGTCCCTGAACCTTTACGCCGCCGTCAGTAACTAAAGCCGGCGCGAGCGTGTAATCGCTCACACTTTCGCCATTTCTGTTGCAAATGTCGGCGGCAAGCATGAACCATGAGATCGGGACCCCGTTCCCGCACTACCAAGATCAGCAATCCTCACCGACGAGGATGCGGCCCCCTCAAGGACGACGCGGAGCCGTTAACTGCATGAGCGAAAGTACTGACAATGACGTTTGAAAACACTGACTCCATCACGCTGAAAATCTGGGACCGGTCTGCGATTGAGCACACCCTGGAGAGCATTGTGCACGACCTCTCGGTCAAGGCGAACACCACCAAATGCCGCATTGCGGTCCAGTGCAGCGGCCCCAACACTTTCACGGTCAGCGTCCGTGGCCAGGAACGCCAGCTCGCCACCGTCTGATCGGTTCACGGCTAAAACTGAAGCGGACGACGGCGGGAGGTTCCCGGCGTCGTCCGCTTTCGTTTTGCTTCCGGGCTGACAGCCTTACGCGGTGGCCTGGCGGCTCACCATCTCGTTGATCCAGATCGGCGCGAACGGTGACGTGCAGTTCGGGGGCGTCGGGTAGTCCTTGAGGACCTCAAGCCGTTCGCCGATATCGAGCGCCCGGGCCCGGTGCTCGGGATGCTCGATCCCAATGAAGGCCAGCGTGTGGTTCATGGCCCAGTGCAGCCGGTCCGGGGCGTCCTTCATCTGGGCCTCGATGATGTCCAGCATCCCAGGGAGGTCGAGCCCTGCGGGCGTATTCGCCACCCGTTCGCTGGTCAGGGCCCAGCCGGCGCTGGCGACCACCGGATCCGGATCAGCCATCCAGGCCACGCGCAGGTCCTCCGCGTGCGGGCTCTTCTTCACGACGTAATTCACGAGCCAGTCGTGCACTTTGGGGGCGCGCGCCTCGCGGAGCATGGTGTCCAGTTCGTCGCGTTCGAAGGCCTTTGGCCGGCAGATCAGCAGGGCCACCAACCTGGCCGGAGTGTCGTTCGTGGACCAGAGCTCGCGCGCGAGTTCCTGCTGGGTCTTCAGCCGCTTCGCGACCGCGCGCAGCTTGGACAGGTTCACGCCGTGGTCGTCGCCGCGCTTCTCGTTCGCCTCGCGCATCTTCGGGTCCTCAAGCACGGCCAGCTCGGCCATCACTTCGCCCAGCAGCCCGGCCGTTATCGTCTCCGACATTGTCACCCTTTCGGTCACCCTTTTGTCGGTTCCAGCCTACGGCTGCCGGCGGGCAAGAGTCCCGTCCATCGCGGAGGTCATGAGCGGTCCGGTGCGTCGGCCTCGCCGAGAAGCCTACGCTCGGACGGTTCCCGCAAAATGCTTTGAGGAACCGCTGGATTCGCGTGGGATGAGTGTTGGCATAGCCCGGCGTATGCGGGGTTCCTTGCTTGGGTTGACGATCAGGTCTATGGCGGTCCCCGCAATCTGGTCGAGGGGGACGCGGACAGACGACAGGGGCGTGGGGAGCATCGCTGAGAGCGGAATGTCGTTGTAGCCGACCAGCGCAAGGTCTTCTCCGACGGTGATGCGGAACCGGTGGGCGGCCGCCATGATACCCATGGCGATGTTGTCGTTTGCAGCGAACACTGCAGTTGGCCGCTTCCTGCCCTTTACTGACAGCAGCGATTCACCTGCCGAGTATCCATTTTCGATGCCGTAGCCGGCGGCAACCAGCCATTCGTCCCGCTCCTCGATGCGCGCTTCCTGCATCGCTCTCCTGGCACCGGCCAGGCGGGCGATGCCTGTGGAGGTGAAGGAGGGGCCGGTGACGACGGCTATGTCGCGGTGGCCCAGATCAATGAGGTGCCGTACCGCCAGATAGCCGCCCACTTCATCGTCCCCGAGTGCGGAAGGGCTTTCGCCGTCGGTGCGCAAGATCAGGGCATGCGCAACGCCGCGTTTGCGCAGCAGGCGGGGAAGCTCATCATCGAGCCGCGCAGTGGCCAGGATGAGGCCGTCGACGTTCCGGTCCAGAAGCGTTTCCGCGGCTCGGCGTTCGTCGTCCGGATCGTCCCCGCTGGTGGCGACCATGGCGAAGTAGCCGCGGTCCGCTGCGGCGCGCTCCAACTCTTCGAACATCAGCGCCATGACGGTGTCGCTCAGCCGGGGAACAAGTACGCCGAGGGTGCGGGTTTCACCCCGGCGCAGGTTGGAGGCGAAGGAGTTCCGGCGGTAGCCCAACTCCTGGGCGACCTTCCGGACGTGGGCAGCCGCAGCCGACTTTGATGCAGTTCCCCGCTCATCCAGCGCCCGGCTGGCGGTGGAGAGACTCACCCCGCTGGCCGCAGCAACGTCCCTGAGCGTGACATTCGTGCCTGGGACAGCCGGTTCCATGCGAATTCTCCTGTTCGGGATGGTGTTACTAGACACTCTATTTCCTTCCGGGTCTGAACTTTCCCCTTGACAGTGAGGTGAACCACACCGCAGAATGAAAACGTTCCCGCAAACGTTCTCACATTCTAGCGGGACTACCGATCCAACCGACAGAGGAAGCTCTCATGACCATCGATCTCCGCGGGCTCGTTCCCGCACCTATAACCCCGTTCAACCGTGACGGCAGTGTCGACGTAGACGCAATCCACCGCCTCGGTGGCTGGCTGGCCAGCGTCGAAGGCGTCAAGGGCCTCGTCGTTCTCGGCCATGCTGGTGAAGGAACCTTCCTGACCCAGGACGAGCAGGCGCTGGTCATCCGGGAATTCAAGAACGCCGTCAACGGCGAAATCCCGATCATCGCCGGCATCACCGGTGAGGGAAACACCGTCGCTGCCCTCGAGGCCAAGCGTGCCGTCGAAGCCGGCGCCTCCGCAGGGCTCGTTTACCCTTCGCACGGCTGGCTCCGCTTCGGCTACCAGAAGGGCGCACCGCAGACCCGCTACAAGGAAATCTACGAAACCTCGGGCCTGCCGCTGATTCTCTTCCAGTACCCGGACGCCACCAAAGCAACCTACGACTTGGAGACCCAGCTGGAGATCGCCGGCATGGAAGGCGTGTTCGCCACCAAGAACGGTGTCCGGAACATGAAGCGCTGGGACACCGAAATCCCGGTCCTGCGCGAAACCTACCCGGACCTGCAGATCCTCACCTGCCACGACGAGTACCTGCTGCACACCATGTTCGACGTGGACGGCGCCCTGGTCGGCTACGGCGGACTCGCTCCCGAACCGCTGGTGGAACTCATCGCCGCCGGCAAGGCCAAGGACTACGCCGCGGCCCGCGCCATCCACGACCGCCTGCTGCCGGTGACCAAGAACGTCTACCACCGCGGATCCCACATGGAAGGCACCGTCGCCCTCAAGGAAGGCCTCGTCGCCCGCGGCATCCTCGAACACGCCACCGTGCGCCCGCCGCTGCTTCCCCTGGCCGAAGGAGCCGGCGACGAAATCGCACTGGCCCTGAAGTCCGCTGACCTTGGCAGCGTCACCGTTCCCGCCTGATCTCCGGATCCCTCAGGGTGGCGGGCACAGCCCGCCACCCTGACCCCCTAATGCTTTATTCTCCAATTAGGTCAACGACGACCACAGCAAAGCCGCTGTAGAAGGAGGACTCGCAATGCGCGAGCCGAACAAGACCATCGCCTCCCCGCACGCCCACCGAGGACAAATGGTCAACACCGATAGCAGCCCGGCCCAGGCCGCACCGGCCAAACGCCGGACATTCCTCGGCTACCTCGCCCTCATGGGCCCGGCCTTCGTCGTCGGAGCGTGGCAGTTCGGACCCGGCAACCTCACCACCGCCGTGCAGGCCGGCAGCCGGTTCGACTACACCCTAGTCTGGGTCATCGCTGTCTCCACCATCCTCATGATCTTCTTCACCGACATGAGCGTCCGCCTCGGCATCGCGACCCCCGCCTCCCTGATCACCTCTATCAAAGACCACCTCGGCAAATGGGTCGGAGTGCTGGCAGGATTCGGCGTCTTTGGAATCACGCTCATGTTCTCCGTCGGCAACGCTGTCGGCTCCGGCCTGGGACTCTCACTGATTTTCGGCGGCTCCCCGGTGCTGTGGACCGTGGTCTGCACCGCCGCCGTCGGCTTCGTCCTGGCCTTCCGCAACGTATACGGAATCGTGGAAAAAGCCCTTCTGGTCATCGTCGTCCTCATGGGCCTGGCTTTCATTGCCAGCACCGTGGTAGCCCAGCCCGACTGGTACCGGTCCATGGAAGGCCTGATTCCAAGCCTGCCGCCAGGAAGTGAAATCCTCGTCGTCGCCCTGGTCGGCACCAACTTCTCCATCAACGCCGCCTTCTACACCTCATACGGCATCAAGGAACACCGCCGCTCCCGCGCCGACTACCGCGACATCACCCTCGTGGACACCATCCCCGGCATCGTCGCCCCCGGCATCATGACCGCCCTCGTCATCATGGTCGCCGCGGCCGTGCTCGGCAAAACCGGCGCCGAAGCAGGGACCATTAACGCCCTCGCCTCCGTCTTCACGCCCCTGGCAGGTCCCATCGGCGCGATGGTGTTCGCCCTCGGCCTCTCCGGAGCAGCCTTCTCATCCATGATTGCCAACGCCACCGCCGGCGGCACCATGCTCTCCGACGCCCTCGGTCGCGGAGCCCAGGCAGGATCAGCCACCGCCCGCATCTTCACAGGAGTCATCCTGGCCTTCGGCCTGGTCATCACCCTCTCGTTTCAGGCCTCACCCGTAGGCCTGATCGTCATCGCCCAATCCCTCACCGTGCTCATCGCCCCACTGCTCGGGGTACTGATCGTCATCATGGCCAACAAAACCTCCATTATGGGAGACCTCCGCAACAGGTGGTGGCACAACCTCCTCGGCGCCATCGGACTCATAACCATCATCGCCTCCTCCATCAGACTGATCACCACACTGATCGGCTGAAACCTGCCAAGAGTCGGAACGTAGAAGCGGACGACGCCGGGACCTCCCGACGTCGTCCGCTTTCGTTAGTTAGGTAGTGGTTGCCTTCGGGACACAGGCCACCTGCGGGAGGTCGACGAATTCTGTCCCCGGCACCGCGAGCTCCTCGGCCCATTGCTGCCTTGTCCACTCGAGCCGATCCGTCCAGTGCCATGGCCCGCCGACCAGGCCATAGAGGAACCGGGCATACTCCGGCGTGACCCCAACAGCCCGGTCCAGACGTGCGTCATCCGGCAAAGGGCGGGCCGTCCAGGCAGGCGGCTGAAGCATCTGGAGCGTTGTGGTTGTGACCTTCAAAGACATCCAAACCCTCGATATCGATCCTCCGTCAATCCTATTCGAGACCTCGTTGAACAAGAACGTCGGTTCCACGGCGGCCAGACGCCGAAAGTAGGCGCCCTACTCTTCGCCGGTGTCCCGCGCTTCCAGGTGCTTCGCCATGGCTTCGCAGGCCTGGTTCCAGCGGGCAGTGAGGGCCTGCCGGTTCAACGGTTCGAACATGCTGTTGAGGACTTTCTCCACTGCGTCGTATGCGGCGTCCCGAACGCGTTCCTGCGCCGCTTGGCTGTAATAGTTCATGACAGGGGTTCGTTACGGGGACGCCGAAAGATGGCGTGTCACGGCTACCATCAATGTGCCAGGCACCGAAGGTGAGGAAGAACGACGGCGGGACTTCCCGCCGTCGTCCGCTATCCGCACTCAGCCCAAGTTCGCAGTGCCGATCTCACGGTTCACGGCCGGCATGATTTCGGTGGCCAGCAGCTCGATGGAACGGGCCGTTTCAGCGAACGGCAGGCCGCCGAGGCCGATCTGTGCCATATACCGGCTGTTGCCCAGGGTTTCGTGGATCCCGAGGAGTTTCTCGGTGACCTGCTGCGGGCTTCCCACCAGCAGTCCGCCGCCCGGCTCGGCCCAGTCGTCAAAAGTGGAACGCGGAAAATGGTCTACGGCGCGCGGCATGTTCTGTTCGAAATAGGCCCGGCAATGCGGATAGAAGGTGTCCCGTGCATGCTGTGATGTGGGCGCCGTGTAGAAGTGCCCACCCACGCCGATGGGCAGGCTTGCTCCATCGTGGCCCGCCTCGTCGGCACTGTGGCGGTAGAGCTCCGCAAGCCGGCGGAACCGCTCAGGCCCGGACAGCAGCGCGATGAACAGCGGCAGCCCAAGCCTTCCCGCCCGGGCGAAGCTGGCCGGCGTCCCGCCCACGCCCACCCAGACGGGAAGCCTTTCCTGCACAGGGCGGGGCGCGATGTCCATGCCCGGAATGCTCTGCGTAAGGTTTCCCGTCCAGTCCAGGGTGGCCTTGTCCCGCAGCTCTAGGAGCATGCGCAGCTTCTCGTCGAACAGGCCGTCGTAGTCCTCGGTGTTGTGGCCGAACAGCGGGTAGGACTCAATGAACGCCCCGCGGCCAGCGATGATTTCGGCGCGGCCGTCACTGATCAGGTCAAGCGTGGCGAACTGCTCGAACAGCCGCACCGGGTCCTGCGTGGACAGCACCGTGACTGCGGTGCTGAGCCGGAGGTTGGTGGTTTCCCGGGCGATGGCCGCCAGCACGATTTCGGGGGCGGACAGGGCAAAGTCGCGCCGGTGGTGCTCGCCCAGGCCCAGGAATTTTAGGCCCGCCTGGTCCGCCAGTTTGGCCAGCTCGATGACCTCTTTCAGCCGCTGCTGGGGTGACAGCGCGTTGCCGGTGCTGATGTTGCGGGAAAGCTCGCCGAAGGTAAAGATGCCAAAGTCCATGTTTGGTTGAACATTCAATCTTCTGGATTCATTCCGGAGGTGGGAGGACGACGGCGGGAGGTGCCGCCGTCGTCCGCTCATCTTTGGTACTAGCCGCTGAAGGCGACCTTTTCCCAGGACAGGATGTCAGCGCCCTTGGCGCCGTTTCCGGCCACGGTGAACCTGACGTAATTTGTGGCGTTGTTGGAGCCGTCGACGGTGATGCGCTGCAGGTCGTCGGCGGCGGTCTGGCCGTAAACCGTCAGCCACGGTGAGCCCTCGGCCAGGGGCTGGTTCTCGGCGTAGACGTGGCTGTCACCGTTGAGGAGATAGACCGGGCCGTCAAAGCGGTTGGTTTCCTCGACGATGGTCCGGACGATCTCGCGGAAGCCGGAGACTGCTTCCGGGTTGGCCAGGGCGGCGTCGAGCAGGGCGGGATCGAACATGTCAGCCTGGGTCATCAGGACCACTGCCCGATCGTTGCGGCGCGTGGCGTCACTGAAGGTCTCGCGCAGCTGCGCCAGGACGGCCTGGGTCCGGTGCTCCACTTCAGCCAACTGCTCGGGGGTAGCGGCAATTTCGCCCAGGCCGGTCCACGGCTGGAGCGAGTTGTTGCTGCCCTGGACGTTGACCACGGAGAAGGCCACGCGGTTCTGCGTGAAGCGGACGTCTTCGGGCAGGCCCAACTTCTCCTGGGTCTTGACGGGCATCGTGGCACCCAGGGTCTTGCCAGGTTCGTTGAAGAAGACTTCGCGCAGCTTGTCCAGGCGTTCCAACGGGTTGTAGGCGCCATTATTGGTCCGGTGGCAGTCCACCCATTCGTTGTCGCCGGGCGTGAAAATCAGCGGGTGCTCGAAGGTGTCGAACTCGGCGCGGATGTGCTGGAAGTATTCATCCGAACAGACGGAAGAGCCGTTCTTGATGTCACCGACGTGGGTGACAAACTTCAGCGCGCTGTCGGCATTGATGTCCTGGATGCGCGCCGGAAACTTCGCGATTTCGGCAGCGCCGTAGGGGATGTCGCCAATGACGCCGAAGCTGAACGCCTGCTGGCTGTCGGCCGCATCGTCGGCGGCAGCGGCGGGCTGGATCCCGGTGCCAACACTGGCTGCGATGAGGGCCACTGCGGCGGCGGTGGTGAAACTGTTCAGGCGCATGGGGATTTCCTAACTCGGGTTTCTGCGGTGATTCCGCCCGCGAAGCGTGCAAGCGGGGGCGTGAAAAGACTTCCCGACGCGGAATAACGTGCAGCAGCCCTGCGGTTTCGGCGCAATGAACAGCGAGTGGCCCAGTGAGCAAAACGGACGACGGCGGGAGGTCCCGCCGTCGTCCGCTTCAGTTCTTGCTCGCTACTCGGAGCGCAGCACCGCTGCCACCGGCAAGCGGCGCGCACGGCGGGCCGGGACAAGCGCGCCCAGGAACGTTACGGCGAGGGCTCCGGCCACGATCAGGACAACACTCCTGACGTCGAGAATCCCGACGTCCACGACGAACCCGGAGACTGCTCCGATGCCGTCGTTGATGACTTTCTCCTGCATCCACAGGCCCAGGGGTATCCCCACGGCGGTGGCCGCCACGGTAAGTATTCCTGCAAAGGTGAAGACCATGCCGGTGATCTGTGCCCCGGTCATGCCAAGCGTCTTGAGGATAGCGGTGTCGCGCAGCCGTTCCCGCATGGCCAGCAGCGTCGTGTTGAACGTTCCCACCACGGCCAACAAAACGATCACCGCCGAAAAACCGCCGATGGTGCGGTCGATCGGTGTCATGTCTGCTTCGTAGCCGAGGAAGGTCGCCAGCATCAAATCGCCTGCCTGGGCGTTGAGTGAATCCACGAACTCCTGATGGCTCACGCTTTCCTTCAGCCGGAGGAGATGCGTATCAGGCTGCATGTGGGGTGTCGCGGCGGCAAGGGTGCTCCAGGCGACGCGAAACCCGCGGACTTCGATATCGTTCATCAGGCCCACCACCGTAAGCCTCATCTCCGTGCCGCTGACAGTTCCCCTCACGGTGTCGCCCAGCTTTATACCGAGCTCCTTGGCGGTGAAGGCGTTCATGACGGCCTCCCCCGGTGCGGCGAACCAGCGGCCCTTGGCGGCACGGAATCCCATGGCCTCGGCGTCACCATGCACGCCCATGACAGCGAGTGCCTTGGCTTGGCCAGGCATGACGTAACGGGCTCCGGAGGACTTTACGGAGAAGGCGATCTCCGGACTTTGGGAAAGAAGTGTCTGCACTTGATCAGGTGAGCCGCCGGGTGCTTTGAACACGGTGACGTCCTGCGCCCCGCCCCAGGTGCCCCGGTCCTTGATGAATCCATCCATGGTGGGGCCAAACGTGGCCGCGAACGTCAGTGCAGCCATGCACGCTGCGACCCCAACGACCGTGAGCAGTGCCCGCACCGGCCGGTCACCCACGGCAGCGGCGCCGAGCCCGAAGTGCCTGGGCAGGCCCATCCGGACGATCGCTGAGCTCCGCCGGGACAGTTTCCCAAGGCCCGGCGAGCGGCCACGGCTGATGGCGGTCGCCGCACTCAATCGAGCCGCCCGCAGGCCGGGCATGGCCGCGGCAGCCACCACCAGCAGCATGAATCCGGCAGCTACGAGCAGGATCAGCGGCGGGTTGACCGCCGAAGGCGCCGGCAGGCCCAACTGAATCGCCGATATCGCTCAGGAAATATGCACCGCCCAGGATTCCCAACGGCAGCCCGAATACCGCCCGATTCCTGCCGGCACGCCAACCTGGGCCACAAGGAGACCCATGACCTGCCAGGGGGTGAAGCCCAGGGCCTTCGCGACGCCGAAGTCGCGGTAGCCCGCGAGTACGGTGCCCGCGATCACGCTGGCAATGGTCAGGGCGACGGCGATCAGGATTACGATCGCGAAGCCGTAGACGATACCTCCGAACGCCGCGACAGACCAGTTGGAACCGCTGCGCATGTCCTGCCAGCTCAGGGGCTCAGCTGACTGGGCCCCTGGAACCAGGGCCGCCCCGATCCTTTCCTTAGCCGCCGCGACCCCGTTGTCGGAGACATCCCCGGCGAGCCTGTAGCCTGCCAGGTACCGTAGCGGGGCGTCGGCACTGCTCAGCGATGACATCTCTGTGGGCAGGACCCATCCTCGCTGGATCTCGCCGCGGACGGACGTCGTAGTTAGGTCGATCAGCACTCCCACGATGCGGAACTCGGCGGGACCGGCCGCCGTCGGGAGTGAAAGATTCTGTCCGAGGCGCAGCTCCGGAGGATTCCAGCCGTCGTGTGGCGTAACGGCGATCTCACCGGCTTGTTGCGGCCAGCGGCCTTCCACGAAGGACAGTTTGCCCACGTCGCCGCCGGGATCAGTGCGTCCGACCACCTGGATAGGGCCCTTCTCGCCTGCCGACTGCCCGAGGAGCTCGACGCTGTCCTGGATCTTTCCAAGGACGGCAACGCCCGGAAGGGAGGCCGTGGCTTCAATGTCACCCTTGCTCTCCAGGCCGGCATCGAACTCCATGACGAGATGGGGCCCGGCGGCGGCCTCGAAGGCACGCTCCCAGGGCCGGCGGGTGTCCAGCAGCAGGGTGGTGTCGTCGGCCAGCTGACCGTCCCGGAGCGCCAGCATGCGCCGGCCGTAGCTTGCGGCCAGCTTGATGTCGTGCGTCACGAGCACGATGGTCTGGCCTGACTCGTTCATGGCTGCCAGCAGTTCCATGACGTTCTTGCCCCGAGCGGGTGTCGAGGGCGCCGGTGGGCTCGTCTGCGAGGATGAGCGTCGGGGCATTGATGAGTGCCCTCGCCAGGGCCACCCTCTGCCGCTGGCCGCCGCTCAGCGTCTCCGGGTACCGCCGCCCCAACTCGGCCGCGCCGAGTTCCTCCAACTGGGCCTGCGCCCGGGCCTTGGCCTTCCTTCGGGGAACGCCGGCAAGTTCGGTTGGAACCATGACATTCTCCAGGACGGTCAAGCTCTCGATCAGGTTGAAGAACTGAAAGACAAAGCCGACCCCCTTGCGCCGATGCCTCGCCAGGGCGGACTCGCTGGCCTCACCCACGTCAATCCCGCACACTTCCACCCGGCCCGAGGTGGGCCGGTCCAGGCCGGCGATCAGGTCGAGCAGGGTCGATTTACCACTGCCAGATGGACCGACGACGGCGGTGAACTCGCCCCGTTCGATGTCCAAGTCAATGCCGTCGAGCGCAGCCACGCCCGAATTTTCGGCAAAGAGGCGGCTGACGTTCTGCATGACGACGATGGCACTCACCTAGTTCCTGCTGAACTGCTCCGCGCAGGCATCGAGCCATTTCAGGCTGGCCTCGGTGTGCAGCCGGCCAGCCTGAAACAGTAGTGCCAGCGGCGAGCCTGCCTGTCCGCTGGACGTGCCCTGCAGCGCGCGCTCCTGGTCTGCCAGGTCGCGCAGCCGCTGCAGGTAGGCGTGCCGCTGGTTGTCGAGGACTTTGAGGATCCTCGTCGTGTCCGGATCCCTTTGCAGGGCCAGGAGCAGCACTTTCACATAAATTTCTTCCCTGAGCAGCTCCGGCTGCTTGTCAGGGTTATCGAGCCATTCGTCAAAAAGACGGCGCCCCTCCTCCGTGGCGACAAATTCCTGCCGCCCGCGGTCGCCCCGGCTTCCGGACGGCTGGACCAGCCCGTCGCGTTCAAGCCGCTGCAGCATCTGGTACACGGAACCGATGTTCAGATCCCACGTGCCGGCCAGGACGTCCTCGAACTGTTGCTTGACCTCGTAGCCGTGGAGGGGGCCGCTGGTCAGGAGGCCCAGAATGCCCAGACGAAGCGACACCGTGACCTCCAACCTACCGCGCAACCTGCTATGTATAGGACAGAAGCATAGGCCATATGTATTGATGATGCAAGGGGGTTACGTGACGGACGACGGCAAGGACCTCACGCCGTCGTCCGATTGCGTTAAGCCGTGCGGAGCCGGCCGAGGCAGTAGTTCTTGACGCAGTGCCGGACCGGCCGCGGCAGCCGTGGATACACCAGGGCGGACCACCGGGTGGTGCGGTCGAACAGGCGGCTGTGGCGGTCGCTCCAGGGCAGCCCGAAGCCGGCGCGCAGGTGGTCCGGCAGCTGCCCGGCGGTGATGAACCGGATCAGCGGCATACTCATCCGCAGCCAGAGTGGCCCGGCTGGCGGGTACAGGAGGTCGCGGCCGACGCCGGCGGTGACGGCGTCCAGCTCCAGTGTCAGCAGGGACGTGTCCCAGTATGTCCTGAAGGCTGCGCGGTCGGCCGGCCACAGGTTCGCCGGCACTTGCAGGACGGTGCCGATTCTTGCGTAATCGCTGTACATGAAGTCTGCCGCTTCGTCGTCGAGCGGGCCGTAGATTTTCTCGTAAATGGTGATGGCGGTGTCGTACAAGGTTGCCACCACCCATAATTGCGCCTGGGCATCGAACGCGCTGTACCCGCGGGAGCCGGCGTCGGGCTTGCGGCGGACCGCGGAGTGGGCCCGGTTAACGCTGCGGCGAACGGCCGCAACCTGGGCCTCGGTTCCGTAAACCACAGCGTAGACGTAGGTGACGGTAGCCCGGAAGCGGTCCAGGGGACGGGCAATAAAGTCACTGTGCTCGGCGACGCCATGGCCCACCGCGGGGTTCGCGATCTGCAGCAGGATGGCGCGGCCCGCCCCTGCGAGCAATACACCTTCAGCGCCGATGTCGGCCAGGTTCCGCACCATGGACCCACGATACCGGAGAAGGCAACCGCTGCTTCCCCCGCGACGCCGTCAATGCGGGCTACCTCAAGGACGGAGACATGTATTCCGTCTGCGTGACCATCGATGAGTATCCCCGAACTTCACGGGTAATTTCGTACGGATCAACTGGACCGCCACTATGCTGGGCAAACCACCAAAGGAGACGGCACGGCAGCGCAAGGGGGAACTGTTGGAATCAGGTTCTGGCGACAGGGAGTTTCCCCGCATCCGCCGTTCGCCCAGCGGGCGCATTCCGCAGTGGGCAATCGATGAGGCACTGGGCAAGCCGCCAGCGCCCGAGCCGTGGCGCGGTGCCCCCATCTCGCCAATCTCGGCCAAGAGGACCGTCCACCGCCGGAAAGTCCGCGGGAGCAAGTGGAGATCGCGCACCGCCACTGTCCTGGGCATCGCCCTGGTGGTGGGTCTCTATTTCACGCCGACCCTCTTCGACCGGTTTGTGTTGCCGGCAGCCATGCCCCACCTGCCGGGCGCCAAAGTGCCGCCACCAGGGTTTGAGGCCGCATCAGCCCCGCTCGGACTGCCGCCAGCCACCAGCGGATCCACCGCCTATGTCCTGCAGAAGTCCCCGGACCCGGGCCAGGCCTTTGTTGCCTATGACCCCTGCCGTCCGCTGCACTACGTGGTCCGGCCAGACAATGCGCCGCCAGGAACAGACGTACTTATCGAGGAGGCCGTGTCCGCAGTTTCCGCGGCCTCGGGGCTGCAGTTCGTGGATGACGGAACCACGTCCGAGGCGCCATCCGAAGCCCGCGAAGCGTACCAGCCGGCGCGCTACGGCAAGCAGTGGGCGCCGATTCTTATTGCGTGGTCGTCCCCGGCGGAAACACCCAAGCTGGCAGGGAAGGTTGCAGGGACCGGTGGTAGCGCCTACGCCCATATTCCCGGCGAGCCCTATGTGTACGTCGCCGGCCAAGTGACCCTCGATGCGCCGGGCCTCGCGGAAACACTGACCTGGCCGGAGGGTCCTGCCCACATCCGCGCCATCATCATGCACGAGCTGGGGCACGTCCTGGGGCTGGACCACGTGGACGATCCCACGCAACTGATGCATGAGGAAAACAGCGGGCAGTTCGACTTCGGCGATGGCGACCGCGCCGGGCTGGCGCTGCTGGGAACCGGGGAGTGTGTCCCGCGGCTGTAACCCCGAGCGTAAGCACGGCGGGGCGGCTGACCGTATTGCGGGTCAGCGGACTTTGCCCGTCAGCGGACGACGGCGGGACCTCCCGCCGTCGTCCGCTTTCTGTTGGGGGCGCTACCCCTTCCGCTGGGGCATCACCCAAGCAGCGTCCCGGCAGTTGACACCCGCCGGTGCGTGCGGTTGACTTTTGCATATGCTGAAATAACAGTTCCATGATGCGGAATTAAGTATCCGCATAGCCCTACACCGTGGATGCCAGCATCAAAACACGAGGATCTGTTTTATGCACCTTGAACAGTTCAACACGGCCGGCCGCCCGGAGGCTGCCGATTTCCTGCGCCCCTGCCTGGACATCCAACGCTGGATCGACGAGCTCGCCGACGCGCGACCCTATTCCAGCCTCGACGCGCTCCTGGCGGCGGGCGGCGGCGCAGCCAACCCCTTCACTCCGGCGGAGATCGAAGCGGCCCTCGCCCACCATCCGCGGATCGGCGAGCGGGCGCCGGGTGACAGCGCGGAAGCGAAGCTGTCCCAGTCGGAACAGGCCGGACTGGGCGTGGCCGACGCTGCCGTGGCCGAGGCCCTGGCGGAAGGCAACCGGGCCTACGAGGAGAAGTTCGGACAGGTGTTCCTGATCCGCGCCGCCGGCCGCAGCCGCGAGGAGATCCTGGCCGCCCTCAACACCAGGCTCGCCCACACCCCCGAAGCAGAACAATCAATCATTGGCCAGCAGTTGCGGGAAATCGCACTGCTCCGACTCGAAGGACTGATGGGCAGATGAGCACCTCCCACGTCACCACCCATGTACTCGATACAGGCTCCGGAAAACCGGCGGCCGAGGTCCCGGTAACCCTCCACGTGCTCGACGGCGAGAGCTGGGTCCGGATCGCCGGGGGTGCCACCGACGCGGACGGGCGCATCAAACAGCTGGGACCGGACCGGCTGCCTTCGGGGACCTACCGCCTGGCGTTCGACACGGGCAAGTACTACGCCACCACCGGCACCGAAACGTTCTTCCCGGAGGTGACCCTCACGTTTGGCGTGTTGGAATCGGAAGCCCACTACCATGTGCCGCTCCTGCTCAGCCCGTTCGCGTATTCCACGTACCGGGGCAGCTGAGCTCACCGGCCCCTGCCGGAAAACTGAGACGACAGGAAGGGTCCGCGGCGTCGCCGCGGGCCCTTTCGCGCGCCGATCGTCCCGCCCCGCCGGCAGGATCCACACACCCGCCGCAGTCACAATCGGTGATTTAGCCCGGGTGGGCCATAACGGAACAAATTCCTTGACAGTGGCACGGGTCACTTCTATTCTAAATTTTGGGATCCCAAATTGGGATCCCAAAAGATCGCGATCCGGATCCCAGGCCGCAGTTCATAGCCCGGCTTCTCCGGATTTAGGCTCCAGGACGCCCCACCAGCGGCCTCCTGCCCCGCGAACACTCAAGCCTTTCTTCCCGTCTGCAATCTCCCTCTCTGCAAAGGAGAAGTTGTGTCTCTTCGAAATACTGAAACCGCCGTACCGCTCCCCGACGACAAAACCGGCAAAACCGGCAAGGACGGCGTGCAACGTCGCACCAACGTCCGCTGGAAAATGTTCCTGCTCCTGCTGGTCCTCGTCGCCGTCAACTACATCGACAGGGGCTCCATCTCGGTGGCCCTCCCCATCATCCAGAAGGAATTCAATCTCGCCCCCGAGCTCGTGGGCCTCCTACTCTCAGCCTTCTTCTGGACCTACGCGCTCATGCAGATCCCGGTCGGCTGGCTGATCGACAAGTTCGGTCCGCGCAAGGTCATGACGGCTTCCTGCGTGGGCTGGGGTGCGGCAACCGCCGCATCCGGCCTGGCCGGCGGCTTCCTGAGCATGTTCATCGCCCGGCTCGGCATCGGCGTCACCGAAGCCGGCGTGATGCCGGCCGGCGGCAAGCTCAACGCCATCTGGATGCACAAGTCGGAACGCGGCCGCGGCGCCACCATCCTGGACGCCGGCGCCCCCCTCGGGGCCGGTCTGGGCGGCATCCTGATCGCCGGGCTCATCGCGTCAACCGGCAGCTGGCGCACGGCGTTCATCATCGCCGGCGCCGCAACGGTCCTCATGGGTCTGGCCGTCTGGTGGTACGTCCGGGACAACCCGCGCCAGCACCGCGGCGTCAACGCCGCCGAGGCCGAATACATTGAGGCCTCGCACACCGCGGAAGATGCCGAAGCCGCGAAGGAAGGCGCCTCGGGCAAGCGCGCCCTGCTCCCGTACCTGAAGTTCCGTTCCTTCTGGGCCATGTGCTTCGGCTGGCTGGGCTTCAACGGTGTGTTCTACGGCCTGCTCACCTGGGGCCCGCTCTACCTCGCCCAGGCCAAGGGCTTCGACCTGAAGACCATCGGCTGGTCCACCTTCGTGATCTTCGGAGCCGGCTTCGTCGGTGAAATCCTGGGCGGCCACATCGCCGACAAGTGGCGCAACTCCGGCGCCTCGGCCAACTTGGTCATGCGTACCCTGCTGGGCATCTCCAGCGTTGTGGTCATCGGCGGCCTGGTAGGCGTCACCATCGTGGCGGATCCGACGACGGCGGTAGTCCTGCTGTCCGTGGTCATGTTCTTCCTCCGCTGGGTGGGCCTCTTCTGGAGCATCCCCTCCATCCTGGGCGGCCGGACCAATGCCGGCGTCCTGGGCGGCGCCATGAACTTCAGCGGCAACATCGCGGGCTTCGTCACCCCGATTGTGGTAGGCCTGATTGTCGGGGCCACGGGCTCCTACACCTGGGCACTGCTGTACTTTGTAGGATCCGCGGTCATCATGGGCGTCTCCGTGCTGACACTGAACTACAACAAGCGCCTCCCGGTCTAACTCGCCTGACCGGGCCGGCCCGACGGCCTGTACCGCCGAAAGGCCGGACACCGGCCGGGAACGCCGGGCGCACTGCCTGAAGAACCACGAATGGAGCCAGAATTGCTTATCGCAGAAGACACGAACAACACGGACCGCCCCCTCCGGGAGACCGTGCGTGACACGCTCCGTACGAGGATTTTCGAAGGCCACTATGCGCCCGGCACCCGGCTGGTGGAGCGGGACCTCGCCGCCGAATTCAACGTCTCGCGCCTTCCCGTCCGCGAGGCCCTCCGGATGCTCCGCCAGGAAGGCCTGATCCGGGACCGCGCTTCCCGCGGCATGGAGGTCAGCGGACTGAGCGCCAAGGATGTGGAAGACCTCTTTGACGTCCGCCAGTCCCTTGAGGTCCTCGCCTGCCGGCTGGCCGCGGCCCGCGCCACGGCCCAGGACCTCGAACATCTCCAGGGCCTGCTGGACGAGGCCGACCGCTGCCTCGCCAAGGGATCCATCCTGGAAGCCCACCGCGCCAACAGCGAATTCCACGACGCCATCACCCGCATCGCCAACAACGACTTTCTCCGCTCAGCGCTGGAACCCCTTCAGGGCCGCATGCACTGGCTCTTCCGCCACGTCAGCGACCTCCCGGAACTGATCCAGGAACACCGTGACCTGTACGCCGCCATCGCCAGCGGCGACCCGGAACGCGCCGCCGCCCAATCGGCGTCGCACATCGGCAAGTACCGCGAGCAGTTCCCCGAAGACTCCACCGCCGCCGAGCCCAAGCTGCATCGGAAAAAACCATGAAACTCCTGGTCATCAACCCCAACACCAGTGCCGACGTCACGGCGCTGATCGAAGCCGAGGCCGTGCGTTCGGCCGGGCCGGACACCGAGCTGCTCGTGCGGACCGCCGGGCACGGCGTCGAGTACATCGAAACCCGCTTCGAATCCCTCATCGCCGCCGGCGCCGTCGCCGAAATCATCGCCGAGTATCACGGCCAGGTGGATGGCGTCGTGGTGGCGGCGTTCGGCGATCCCGGCATGCCGGCCCTCAAGGAACTGATGGGTGTGCCGGTCATCGGCATCACCGAGGCCGCCCTCTGCGCAGCCGCCCTCCAGGGCCAGCGCTTCTCCATCATCGCCATCTCGGACCGCATCACCGCATGGTACCGGGACTGCGTTGAGCACTTCGGGCTCGGCGGCCGCCTGGCCTCGATCCGTTCCATCAACCAGAGCCTCAACTCGATCGGCTCCGTCCAGGCCGACTTCAAGGACACGCTCCTGGCACTCAGCCGGCAGGCTGTCGCGGAGGACGGGGCCGACGTCGTGATCCTGGCAGGTGCCCCGCTCGCCGGGCTCGCCCGCGAACTTGAGGGACAGATCCCCGTTCCCGTGGTGGACGGCATCTCCGCCGGCATCCGGATGACCGAAGCCGTGGTTGCCCTGCAGTCCGGCTTCCACCGGCAGGGCGCCTTTGCTCCGCCGCCCGTCAAGCGCCGCAGCGGACTGTCCGAAAACCTCGACGCCGCCCTGGCCGCCGCGCAGAACGCCGCCGCCCAGTCGAACGCCGCCGTTGCCTCGGCCGCCCAGCCCGCCACCCAGAAGTAGGAGGACAACGATGTCCCACACCCCAGATCTCGTCATCGCCCACGGCACCGTGGT
Organism: Pseudarthrobacter raffinosi; assembly: GCF_023913735.1. Classification (GTDB taxonomy): domain Bacteria; phylum Actinomycetota; class Actinomycetes; order Actinomycetales; family Micrococcaceae; genus Arthrobacter; species Arthrobacter raffinosi. The sequence continues at coordinate 42,260 of NZ_JAMXBH010000010.1, read as the reverse complement.
CAACAGCTTTGGCCGGCAGACCGCGCACGTGGTGGTCCACGACGGCCGCGTCGTGCAGCTGCTCGACGCCTCGGAGCCCGTGCCCGCGGCAACACGCACCGTGGACGCAAGCGGCCAGCTGGTGATTCCCGGCGGCGTCGACGGACACTGCCACGTTGCCCAGGTGACCGGCCGCTTCCGCACGCTGGACGACTACCGCACCACCTCCACGGCAGCGCTGTGGGGCGGCACCACCACCATCATCGATTTCGGCATCCCCCGCGACGCCCAGGAAACCCCCTTGGACGCCGTCCTGAACAAGAAGCGCCTGGCCGCCGAATCGCGCTGCGACGTGGCACTGCACGGCTCCGTGGTCAGCTGGGACGAAACCGTTCCCTGGCAGCTGGAACAGCTCGCCGCCGAGGGTGTCCGGTCCGTCAAGATGTACACCACCAACCGCGGCACCACCATGGCGGACGGGGACACCATCCTGAAGGTCATGCGCGAGATGGTCCGCCTGGACGGCCTCACCTATATCCACGCCGAACACGACCCCATCATCGCGGACTGCACCCAGCAGCACGCCGACGACGGACGGATCGGCGTCGAACACCTGCACCGCACCCGGCCCGAACTGGCCGAAGAGGTCTCGGTCAAGGAAACGCTGGCCATGGCCAAATACACCGGCGCCCCTGTCTACTTTGTGCACCAGTCGACGCCGGGAGCCGTGGATCTGGTCACCGAGGCCCGCGAGCGCGGCCAGGAGGCCTACTCCGAGACGTGCCCGCACTACCTGACCCTGGACGACAGCGTCTACGGATCGGTGATGCCGGAGTGGTACGCCTGCTGCCCGCCGATGCGCAGCGCCGAAACCGTGGCCGCGCTGAAGGACCGGCTTGCCGACGGCGCCATCCACACCGTCGCCTCCGACCACTCCTGCTACGACCTCACACAAAAGCGGGAGCGCCCGGACGACATCCGCGAAATGCCGCACGGACTCCCGGGCGTCGAAACCCGGATGCCCGTCACCTTCACCGCCCTGATGGAAGGAGCCCGCGGAGCACGGGTGGAGGACTTTGTCGAGGTCTTCGCCGCCGGCCCGGCCCGCATCAACGCCCTTCCCCGCAAGGGAACCATCGCCCCCGGGTTCGACGCCGACCTGGTCATCTTCGATCCGGTCGAGGAACGAACCGTCGACGGCGACGCCCTGCACATGGGCACTGATTTCTCCCCGTTCGACGGCCGGACCCTCACGGGCTGGCCCGCCGTCGTCGTCTCCGCCGGACGTGTGGTGGTGGACAGCGACGGGTTCCACGACCCCGGTCCCGTGGGCCGCTTCGTGGCCCGCAAGGGTTTCACCGAACACCGCGACGCCCTGTCCTGGCCCCAGGAATCCCGCCCCGCCGTCTACGCCGCCAGTTAGGAACCCCATGCCAAGCCAAGCACGCAAGACCCGCATCGGCATGATCGTGCCGTCCTCCAATACCTGCCTGGAGCCGCAAAGCTACCGGATCCTGGGCGACCGTGACGACGTCACCATCCACTTCGCCCGGATCCCGGTCACCCGGATTGCCTTGGATAAATCCTCGGACAAGCAGTTCGACGCCGTGGTCATGCGCTCGGCCGCCGAACTCCTCGCCACCGCCGACGTGGACGTCATCGCCTGGAACGGCACCTCCGGCTCCTGGCTCGGTGCCGACCATGACCGCCGGCTCGTGGAGGGAATCACGGACGCCACGGGCATCCCGGCCACCACGTCCACCCTGGCGTACATGGAAGCGTTCCGGACCTACGGCACCGAACGCATCGGGCTCTTCACTCCGTACACCGGGGACGTCAACGAACAGATCGTGGCGTCCTACCAACGGGACGGCATCAAGACTCTCGACCACCGGTTCCTTGGCCTGAGCGACAACGAGTCGTTCGCCCGGGTCTCCGACGCCGAAATGCGGCCCGGATCGTTGGAGCTTGCCGCGACCAGGCCGGACGCCATCATCTACCTCTGCACCAACCTCTACGGGGCCAACATCACCGCGGAAATTGAGGCCGAGACCGGCGTTCCCGTGCTGGACTCGGTGGCCGTAACGCTTTGGCATTGCCTCAGGATGGCGGGCGCACCGCTGCTGGACCCGCGCTGGGGCAGGCTCCTCACGTCTGCCTGAAAGCAACGCGGGGTCAGATACGGCCGATTCTGGGCGGCTTAGTGGGCCATATCCGACCCCGCGTTGCTTGTGGCTCCGTTAGCAGCCAAATGTGACCGTCCGCTCGCCTTGACGCGCGGATCGTCGCCTAGATAATCTCGAGATGCAATAAAGTTTTCTCACAGAACGAAAACTTGAGCCAACTATTCAACGATGAAAAGAGGTTGGACGTGGCTGCAGGAGAAGATACCTCCCATATCCTCAGCGGGTTGACAAATCAGCTGCCTGATCGTGATCCGGAAGAGACCGCCGAATGGCTGGAGTCCCTGGATGCCCTGATTCAGGAACAGGGCACCGAGCGTGCCCAATACATCATGCGCAGCCTGCTGCAGCGCGCCGGCGCACAGAGCGTCGGTGTGCCGATGGTGACCACCACGGACTATGTGAACACCATCCCGGTGGACCAGGAAACGGCGTTCCCGGGGGACGAGGAGATCGAGCGGAAGTACCGGGCCTGGCTGCGCTGGAACGCGGCCATCATGGTGCACCGGGCGCAGCGGGCCGATATCGGCGTGGGCGGGCACATCTCCACGTACGCCGGGGCCGCCACCCTGTACGAGGTGGGCTTCAACCACTTCTTCCGCGGCAAGGACCACCCCGGCGGCGGTGACCAGGTCTTCTTCCAGGGCCACGCCTCCCCCGGCATGTACGCCCGTGCGTTCATGGAAGGCCGGCTCGCCGAGGAGGACCTGGACGGATTCCGGCAGGAAAAGTCCAAGGAAGGCCACGCGCTCTCCTCCTACCCGCACCCGCGGCTCATGCCGGACTTCTGGGAATTCCCCACGGTGTCCATGGGCATCGGCCCGATGAACGCGATCTACCAGGCCCAGTCCAACCGGTACCTGCACAACCGCGGCCTCAAAGACACCAGTGACCAGCAGGTCTGGGCGTTCCTGGGCGACGGCGAAATGGACGAGCCCGAGTCCCGCGGCCTGCTCCAGCTCGCCGCGAACGACAAGCTCGACAACCTCAACTTTGTGATCAACTGCAACCTCCAGCGCCTGGACGGTCCCGTCCGCGGCAACGGCAAGATCATGCAGGAACTCGAAGCGTTCTTCCGCGGCGCGGGCTGGAACGTCATCAAGGTCGTCTGGGGCCGGGAGTGGGATGACCTGCTCACCAAGGACGCCGACGGCTCGCTCGTGAAGATCATGAACGAGACCCCGGACGGTGACTACCAGACCTACAAGGCAGAATCCGGCGGATTCGTCCGCGAGCACTTCTTCGGCAAGACCCCGCAGACCAAAGACATGGTCGCGGACCTGTCCGATGACGAGATCTGGAACCTCAAGCGCGGCGGCCACGACTACCACAAGGTCTACGCCGCGTATAAGGCAGCCACCGAATTCCAGGGTAAGCCCACCGTGATCCTGGCCAAAACGGTCAAGGGCTACGGACTCGGACCCCACTTCGAGGGCCGCAACGCGACCCACCAGATGAAAAAGCTCACCCTCGATGACCTGAAGAAGTTCCGCGACCACCTCCGCATCCCCATCACGGACGAACAACTCGACGCGGATCTCTACCGGCCCCCGTACTACCACCCCGGAATGGACTCCCCCGAAATCCAGTACCTCATGGAACGCCGGCGCGCCCTCGGCGGTTTCGTCCCCGAACGCCGGCCGGACCACGCGCCGGTGGAGCTGCCAGACCCCAAAACCTATGAGATTGCCAAGCGCGGTTCGGGGAAACAGCAGGCCGCCACCACCATGACCTTCGTGCGCCTGCTCAAAGACCTGCTCAGGGATAAGAAGTTCGGACACCGCATTGTCCCGATCGTTCCGGATGAGTCCCGAACCTTCGGCATGGACGCGTTCTTCCCCACGGCCAAGATCTACAACCCGGACGGCCAGGGTTACCTCTCTGTGGACCGGGACCTGGTCCTCGCGTACAAGGAATCCGCCCAGGGCCAGCTGATCCACCCCGGCATCAACGAGGCAGGCGCCGTCGCAGCGTTCACCGCCGCCGGCACCGCCTACGCCACCCACGGCGAGCCGCTGATCCCGATCTACGTGTTCTACTCCATGTTCGGCTTCCAGCGCACCGGCGACGCCTTCTGGGCCGCCGCGGACCAGATGGCCCGCGGTTTCATCATCGGCGCCACCGCCGGCCGCACCACCCTGACCGGTGAAGGCCTCCAGCACGCCGACGGCCACTCCCCGATCCTGGCCTCGACCAACCCGGCCGTCCTCACCTATGACCCTGCGTACGGGTACGAGATGGGCCACATCATCCGGGACGGCATCGAGCGTATGTACGGGCCGGCCGCAAGCGGCGATGGAACCGGACCGGCATCCGATAAGAACCTCATGTACTACATCACGGTCTATAACGAGCCGATCTCCCAGCCGGCCGAACCAGAGAACCTCGACGTCAACGGTGTGCTGAAAGGCATCTACCGGGTGTCGGCGTCGGGTATCGAAGGGCCCAAGAGCCAGATCCTGGCCTCCGGCGTCTCCGTCCCGTGGGCCCTGGATGCCCAGCGGATCCTCGCCGAGGACTGGGGCGTCTCCGCGGACGTCTGGTCCGTGACGTCTTGGAACGAACTGCGCCGGGACGGGCTCGCCGCGGAGGAGGACGCCTTCCTGAACCCGGGCCAGCCCGCCCGCATACCGTTCGTCACGCAGCAGCTCGCCGATGCACAGGGGCCCGTGGTGGCGGTGACCGACTACATGAAGGCCGTCCCGGACCAGATCCGCCAGTTCCTCCCGCACCAGTTCGCCTCGCTCGGAGCCGACGGCTTCGGCTTCTCCGACACCCGCGCGGCAGCCCGCCGCTTCTTCAAGAACGACACCCACTCGATTGTGGTGAAGACCCTGCAGCTGCTCGCTTCGCGCGGAGAGGTGGACGGCGGCGTGCCCGCCTACGCGATGGACCGCTACAAGCTCCTGGACGTCAACGCCGGGACCACCGGAGGCGCCGGAGGCGACTCCTGACCCCCTCATCCAGACAACAGTTGACGGCAGTGTTCCCGTGGAACACTGCCGTCAACTGTCATGTGGCTGGATAGGCTGGGGCGATGGCTGACCTGGACGAACAACGCACGACGGCGGTGCTGCTTGCCGCCGGCGCCGGGACGCGGCTGGGGCTCGGGCCCAAGGCATTGCTCCGGTTCCAGGGCCGCACGCTCGTTGAAGTGCTGGCAGATGTGCTGCTCGCGGGCGGCTGCCGGGAAGTGGTGACGGTGCTCGGCGCGGCCGCGGAATCGGTCCGCACAGCCACCGATCTCAGCCGGCACCGGGTCATCGACAACCCGGACTGGGCCACCGGAATGGGAAGCTCGTTCCGGGCGGGAGTTGCCGCGGCAGCCCCGGAGGACCATGTGCTTATCGCGCTGGTGGACCAGCCCGGCCTGACCACCGAGACCGTCGCCCGGTTGCTGGCATCCCATAGGCCTGGCCGGGTGACGGCGGCCGCCTACCGCGGCACCGACGGAAAACTCCGGCGGGGACATCCGTTGCTCCTGGATTCCAGCCTCCGCGCTGAGGCCGCGGAAACGGCAACGGGCGACGCCGGGGCACGCCGTTTCCTCCAGGCCCACCCGGAACTGCTAGACCTCGTGGACTGCACCGACCTCTCCGGGGGCGAAGACCTCGACACCCCCGAACAGCTGCACCTCCTCGATTAGCGGTCCGGGCCTCTTTCGTCCCGCCTGCCGCTTCGGCAGAAGCGTCAGCCGTATCTCAGCGGCCCGTACCTGCCAGTAGTACGGCCAGAGACTTGGCAGAAGATTCCCAACCGTGATATTGCGGGGCCCGGTCTTAAACCTCTTAGCTACTATTCTCAAGAATGTCCCGGGCAGCCAACTGTTGGGTACCGCCAAGCGTGTGACAATCCCCGGGCCCGGGACCCGAGCGCTGTAGGTGATATAGATGATGTCCGCGCCGTTCAACAGCTGCGAACGGCGATTCGCGCCGTTCTGCGGTCAATGCGGTCAATGCGGGCAAGCCTGGACCCTCTGTGGCAGGTAGCGCTCGTCAGGTAAGTGAGGCGAGGCAGAAGTGCGTGGCTAGATCAGCAGGCCCTGCAGCTCTTCAGCGATGCTCTGAAGCATGGCTCCGAGTTCGACGCGGAGCTGGTCGGACATGCGATGGGCCGGAACGGAGACGTTAATTCCGTAAAGTACGCCGCTCGGACCGGTTATTGCGACGGCGACCGAATTTACGCCGTCTTCACTTTCTTCGTGGCTGCTTGCGTAACCGGTGTGCCTGATCTTCTCCAGAGCCACTTCCAGGTCGGCCCGGGACGTGATCGAGGCTTTGGTCAGGCCGGGGAGTTCCAGCTGCGGGTACAGCATCCGCAGCTGTTCATCGCTGAGCCGACTCAACATGGCTTTTCCCGTGGCGGTGCAGTTGGCGGGAAGCGTCCGGCCCTGACGGGACCCGACGCGCACCGCCCGTGAGCTTTCGATGGCGTCGAGGAAGTGCGCGTCTGTTCCCTCGAGCCTGGCGAAGTGGACGGTCTCCCCTGTTTCCTTAAATAGCCGTTCCAAGACCGGGCGGGCTAAGGTCCGGACGTCGATCTGGCGCCTGATGGCGAACGCGATGGAGCCCAATGCTTGACCCGGCTCATAGGCCTTGGTGGCAGGGTTTTGCCGCACAAAGCCGCGGTAAAGCAGCATGCCCATGAGCCGGTGCGCGGTCGAGGATGCGACGGCCAAGTAGTTACTGGCATCGGTCAACCTGATGCTGGGCTGGGTTTCGAACAGCAGGAGGAGACGGAGGGCATTGTCGACAGACTCGATGGGGTATTGCGGAGGAGGACCGTACTTCGACACGTCCTCTGACGCTCTCGTTTGCATGCTACTAATGGTACCTAGCGGCGGCGGCCCGGTTCGTGCTTCAGGGTTGGTCATCGTCACGGGTCAATGCCCAGTCTGGCGAGTTCGTGCCTCCAGGCTGTTCCGGTGTTGAAGGACCCGCCGAGATCCGGAAGTTCTGCCATGTCGGTGTCGGGGAGGTCTTGAAGCTGTCCCCCGGCTGCCGTTACTTGAAGTGCCAGCCCTGCCAGGGTGTCGACGCTGATGGCCTGGAGAACCGCTTGTTCCACCGTAGGGGCGGCGCTGGTCAGCCCGTGGCCACGGAGCAGCACCACGGGACGTCCGCTCATGGCATCGATCATTTCACCGGCAAGCCTGTGGTTCCTCACCAAGACGCCCCGGGGGTATATGGGTATCCCGCCTGCTGCGAGGCGGGTGCCCGGAATATCGAACGCGCCGACGATGGGCCTGACTCTGAGCCCGGCGAGGTCGGCGGCAACGACCCGCGGGGGGTGCGCGTGCACGACGGCGTTGATATCCGGGCGGCGTCGAAGCAGCTCGGTGTGCAGTGGAAGTTCGTTGGGGACGGTGTATCCCCCGTCGAGTTCACCTTCGGCGGCCGGATTGCCATCGAGGTCCACCAGTCTGATGTCACGGGCTTCGGTGTATGCGAGTCCTCGCTCCTGAGGGCCCCTGCACCGGACCAGCAGCTTATTCTCGGCCATTCGCAAACTGATGTGACCCAAAATTCCGTCGGCCAGACCGCGGTGGGCCAGCACCCTGCAGGCCAAGGCGATGGCTTCCCTGTGCTCCTCATGGGTTACGGGCGGCTGACTCGCCCGCATCAGGAGGCCGCCAGGGGTTGGGGGTCCAGCAGCGGTTCTAGTTTCTCTCGCAGTTCCTGGATGGTGACCCCTGTTCCCATGCCGCGGCGGCAGGCCAGAAGCGCTTTGGGCCAGTTCACGATCGCGGCACCGCGCAGGTTCACTCCGTCGGTGGTATACAGGGCGGCGAAGCGGCCGTGTAATTCGGGATGGCCGATGATGATGTGCTCAGCGTTTCCTCCCACGCGTCCGACGACCTGGATTTTCCAGTCGTGCTGGTCGCTCCAGACGTACTCGACGGGGGTGTAGGCGCGGGGGCTCTGCGGGTGGGTGATGTTGTAGGCGACGCAGGCGGCCTGTTCCACCGCGTTCGTCCAGTGCTCGATCCGGATGTCCTCGCCGTGCTTTTCGTGCCGCCAGCGCGCGACGTCGCCGACGCCGTAAATGTGGGGGGCGTCCACGGCCCTGCAGTACTCGTCGAGGACCACTCCGTTGTCCACCAGGAGCCCCGAGGCGCCGAGCCAGGCATCGTTGGGAACCGCGCCGATCCCAACCAGCACGGTGGCAGCCTCGACGTTCGCACCGTTAGTCAGCCGGAGGGTGAAGGAGCCCTGTTCGCCGTCGATGGACTCGACCCCGGTGCCGAAGATTGTTGTGACGCCGTTGTTGCGGTGGAGGTCTCCGAACCAATGCCCGATTTCGGGGTTGAAGATGCGGCTCATGGGGATGGGGAGCGGGTCGATGACGGTGACTTCCAGCCCGAGGGAGCGTGCCGTGGCAGCGGCCTCGGCACCGATGAACCCGGCGCCGATCACGGCGAGCGTCCCGCCCTTGAGGAGGTTGGTGCGCAGCTTCCGGGCATCATCGAGCGACCGTAAAACATGGATACCGGGCCGCTGGCCCCATGGCGAGGGGCGGGCCGAGGCGCCCGTCGCGATCACCAAATGATCGAAGCGTACGGGTTCGTGATCTTGGAGCTGCAGCAGGTTTCCGGCGACGTCAATGCCGGTGGCGGCGTGCCCAAGGAGCAACTGGATCCCGGCGTCCTCCGCCTGTTCGCGCGTGAGAAGGCGGATGGATGACTCCTCCGCCTTCCCTGCGAGGACCGATTTAGACAGCGGTGGCTTGTCATAGGGAAGTTCCGGGTCTTCACCGACGAGGATAATTTCCCCTTCGTAGCCCTCCAGACGCAGGGACTGTGCAGCACGCACCCCGCCGATGGAGGAGCCGACGATGACAGTGGTCGTGTTCATTAGTTCTCCACTACAAGTGCGGACACCGGACAGCTGCGGGCGGCCTCGGTGACTCGGGAACGGTCGGCCTCGGGCACCTCGGTCTTGAGGAGAACGACGATTCCGTCATCGTCCAGATCGAAGTAGTCGGTGGCTCCGACAACGCAGTTAGCGTAGCCTTGGCAGGCCTGCAGGTCTGCTTTTACGACAGGCATGGTCAAACTCCTTGGCCTAGGTGTTGGTGTTCTTCTTGTTCTGCGGCGGTTGCTCATCCTCGGTAATGAGCGGCCCGAACGGGTGCCCGATCATGGCAGAGAACGTTGCCGGCGCTTGCCACGTCAGCGACTCCAGCTCCAGGGGGCACAAGGAGACCCACTGGCCGGAGCGCGGGGACTTGATCATCAGCCGCGAGCCGTTGCGTGTCTCGACCCGGCTCACCTGGACCTCGGAAAACTCATTCGCGATCACGATCGGAGTGCCGGTCACGTGCGCTTCAAGCCGACCCATCTCCTGTGCCGCCCGGATGGCGGCAAGGCGATCCTCTTCTTCGCCTTCCCAGCCGATTTTCATAGGAATATGGCCAGGTTCTGCATCCGAATGACCGACTCGTCGACCATGATGGTGCGTCGGGCAAGTTCCCACCCTGTGGCGGTTCGGCGGAGAAGGTCTTCCCGCCCGGCGGACACGGTGGCGGCTTCACGCACGTCACCGCGGCTGCGGAACAGCAGAACGGCTGAATCGACGATGATTTCGTCGGGATGGTGGGTGCGGAACGTGCGGACATTGGTGACGTAGTGGCGCAGCCGCGAGGGAGGATCTTCAGTCCAGGCGTGCTCGGTCGCGAAACGCGCAACCCGGCGGCTTAGGGAGTACCTGTTTTCATCCAGGTGCGCCATACCGGGAGAAGTGCTGTAGCCGGCACCGAGGGCGGTGGTGACGCGGACCGGCATGAGGTAGTGCACGTCCTCAGCTATGCGTGCCATCCACGCGTCATAATCCTGGGCGTCCAGCAGATAGGCTTCATCGACCAGCCAGCGGTGCGCCTCCAGATGGAGTCCGTCACTAAACGGCAGGGACTCTCCGGTCCGCTGTGTTCGCGAAGCATGCCCGCCGAGAACAGATTGTTCCGACAGGGTCTTGCCGTTGCGTTCTTTTGCTGCCTCAACACTCATGGCTAGCCCTCCCTTGAGACGGTCTCGACGGCGGTGCTTCCAGTGCGTTCAGCGGCAGCGCCGAGAGAGCCCGGACCGTTGAGGGAGCCTGTCTGGCCCGCGCTGGTTCCGACGTGCAGCTGGGCGGCTTTTTCGACCGGGCGTTCCAGATGGTCGGCCCAGCGCAGCAGCAGTTCACGCTGGTTGTATTCGCTGTAGCCGACGCGGGTTGAACCCGGACCCGAGTACTGCTCGGTTGTCAGTGGTTCGACAACGTTGTCTCCGTTTTCCAGCATGCCCATGCGGCTGTTCAGCAGCAGGCGCCGCGCCATGGGACCGCCGGCGGTACTGGTCAGGGAAACCCAGTTTTCGACGTCGTCCTGTTCGAACATGCCGCCGCTGCCAAAGCACATCAGGTAGGCCTTGTAGGAAAGGGCCTTGAACTCTTCGGGCGCATTCTTGTCCACGGCGAACCAGGACACGATCTCGGTCTCGTCTTCACTGATCGGCTGCCACTGGCGGATGGAAATAAAGGGAAGCACCTCGTCGGAGTCTTCTTCGACCCGGGGCCAGTTGTGGACGAAGCTCATATTCGGGAACACCGAGGCCGCCGATATCATGAACCCGTCCTTGCCCACGACGTCGAGCTGCTCCTGGCTCCACTGCTCCTTCATGCGTGCGATCATCTCGTCCGGGTAGCCCACATAGCGGAGCCGGTCTTCCAGGCTTCCCTCGGGGAGCTTGTAGGTCGTTCCGCCGCCGTTCCCGGCCCAGTAGGTGGTGCCGTCCTTGCGTTTTTCCGCCTTGGGTTCGCGGAACAGACCGATTTCAACAACGGATGTGTGGGTCTGGGGTGTGTGGTACATGTCGCCGGCGAAGTTTTCGGCGCCGATCTTCCAGTTCGCCTTCACGCGCCACCGCTGGGGGCCGCGCATCTCAATGCCGTCGGCACTCTGCTTCGTGTAGTAGTCCATGTAGAACTTGAAATCGCCGAGGAAGTCCTCAAGCGGCTCCGCGTCCGGATCCAGGCTGATGAAGATCAGCCCGTTGTATACCCCCAGGGAGGGAGCGGGCAGCAGGGTCTGCCCCTTTTTCTTGAAGCCTTCTTCCCCCCCGTAGGCCTCCTGATGGAACGGCAGGCCCACGATGCGTCCGTCGTTGCGGTAGGACCAGCCGTGGTAGGGGCAGCGGAAGTGGGAGGCGTTGCCCATTTCGGCCCGGCAGACCTGCATGCCGCGGTGAAGGCACATGTTGAAGAGTGCCCGGATTTCGCCCTTTTCGTCCCGGGAAATGATGAACGAGTCTTCCAGTACGCGGCGAACCACGTAATCCCCTGCTTCAGGCACTTCGGATTCGTGGGCAACAAAGAGCCAGCTGCGTCCGAAAAGACGCTCCTTTTCGAGTTCGAAGATCTCCTTGTCATTGTAGATGTGCGCAGGGATCATGCCCTGCCGCACGTCCTGAAGGACGCCGCTTTGGTCAGTCATCAATGGATCTCCTTGTCCGGGCCGGCAAATGCCTAGTGGTCTCTGCTGTTCAGAGAATGATTCTGTAATGAAGAGAATGACGCATTATGTGATGTTCGTCAACCCCTGATTCGGCTTTCGGTGCCGAATCACGGGGGCGACCCGCCTTCCGGGCCCCTATCAGTGGCCGTTTTCCGGTAAGTCAGAGTCCCGCGCCGCGGTTTCCCCGCTGTCCAGGCGGGCCATCGCCTCCATGTCCTCTGCAGTGAGCGAAAAATCAAAAACGGAAATGTTCTCTTCGAGCCAGAGCGGGTCTGAAGCCTGCGGAATGGGCACCAGGTCCTGCTGGACGTGCCAACGCAGCAAGACCTGCGCAGGCGATCTCCTGAGGCGGTCAGCGATGTCGACAACACCGGGGTTTCCGCGCAGTCCCGACTCACGGCCTATCGGGCTCCAGGACTCGGTCAGAATGCCAAGCTGCCGGTGGATGGTGCGCGGGTACAGGCGTGCCAGGTCCGGACTCAGCTGGATTTGATTGACGTCGGGGACCACTCCGGTTTCGTCGATGATTCTTCTCAGGTGGGCAGGCTTGAAATTGGAAACGCCGATGGCCTTGACGCGGCCTTCTTCCAACAGCTTCACGAGGCCCTTCCACGCGTCCACGTACCTGTCCTGGGCAGGTACCGGCCAGTGGCACATAAACAGGTCCAGGTAGTCAACGCCGAGCCTCCGTAGACTCTCGTCGTAGGCCCGTCGCACCCCATCCACGCTGTGCGACTCTTTGTTGAACTTGCTGGAGACGAAGATTTCGTCCCTAGGAACGCCTGCCGTGCGGATGCCTCGGCCGACGGCTTCCTCGTTCCCGTACTGGAACGCAGTGTCGATCAGCCGGTAGCCGCACTGAACTGCATAACGCACGGCCGTTTCGCAATCATCGTCCACCATTGGCCACGTGCCCAGGCCGAGCCGTGGAATGGTGTGTCCGTGCAGCAGACCCAGCCGCGGGACCGGGCCAGTGGCCTTAGTCGATTCAGTTGTCATCGGATGCCTTCTTCTCGGGAGCTTTCAGGTGTTCGTGTTGCGAAGGGGTGGAAGGGCCCTGTGGTGGCGGCTCCTCGTGGCGATGCCGCTCTTCCCTCCGTATGCCGCACGCCGCACGCCGCCGGAAGAGTGATGACTACACCGGCTGCGAGCAGTGCCGCGGCAACCGGAGCCACGGTTACCAGCAGGGCCATCCCAAACGGGGTAAAGAAGAGCGCTGATGCACGGACAGTGCCGGTCAGTGCCAGCACATCCCCGCGTTCTTCCGGGTGCACTTCGTCTACAGCAATCGCCGGACCGACGGTTTGCAGGATGCCCGCACCAATGCCAGAGATAACGAGGGCCACGGCAGCCGCAGCTGCCACACCAGCAAGGGGACCCGCGGCCGCCAGCCCGGCTCCCGTGGCGAGAAGGCCCGTGACGAGCGAGGCCCGCACTCCCTTTCGGCGCAGCCAGCTGCCGGCCGCGCTTCCTGCAAGGACGGCGGTGTTGGCTATGGATATCAGAATGCCGATGACTGCTACGGATTGCCCCGCAAGGGAAAGCGCAACGGGAACATAGGAGTCCAGGAGGCTCTTCCACGCCCCTGCCCCGGCGTTCATCCAGCAGGCCGCACCAACCCCGGGTCGCCGCCACAGGCGGCCGGCTTTCATTCCTCCCGCGGACTTTTCTGGAGCAAACAGCGGAAGTCTGACCAGCAGGGCCGCAGGGATGGCGGCCGCTGCACCTGCCGCCGCCGCCACAACCAGCGGCAGCGCTGCCGACGCTTCCCACAGGTAACCTGCCAGGGCAGGCCCCAGCAGCGCCCCCACGCCGGCGGCCAGATTCACGGCAGTCAGCCCTCCGACGGACGTGGCCGACATGCGAACGGCGTGTGTCTGGCTGCTGGTCCAGAACAAGGCGCGGGCCGAGCCCTGGACGAGCTGCGACACTGCAAAAATCACCAGCGCATCCGAGAGCGCAAGGAGGACGCAGGAGACGGCAATCATGACAGCCGAGCCTACGAGGAAGGCTTTGTCCGGGACCCGGCGCATAAGGGCACCCATGAATAGACGCGTCACCAGCTGCGAGACGGCCGCCAGCGCGACCATCAGTCCGACTTCGGGGGCGCTGTAGCCGACACCGATTGCCAATAGCGGCACTACGACCCCAAGGGTCCCGAGGGCGAACGAGAACAGCACCGTCGCGCCAATGCTCAGGGCCCTGTCAGTGCCGGGCGATCGCATGCTTTTCTCTTTGATGGGGCGGCCTGGCAAGACGGCGTCGCTGCTGCTTACCGGACGAAGGCGGGCGCTGCCACCGGCTCGAGGTGGTGGCTCTACGCGCGGACATGCTCGAGGTAGGCGTTTGCCTCCTCCAAGCCGACGACGTCGCCGTATTTGTTGTCGATGTCGAAAAGGCTCGCAAGATGGGGAAGCTCGGCGCGGTCGCCGACACCTTCCTCAACAACGATGGTGTGGAATCCGTAGGAACATGAGTCAACGGCCGTGGCGCGGATACATCCGCTGGTGGTGCAACCGACGAGGATCAGCGTATCGATCCCCTTGGACACCAGGCGCGCTGCAAGGTCGGTCCCGAAAAAGCAGGATGCGTACTTTTTCACCAGCAGCATTTCGCTGCTTTGGCGGGCGAGCCTGTCGTCGAGTTCTACCCATTCGCTTCCCTCAACCAACCAACTGTTGGAGGGGATTTTCCGGATCCATTTACCGGCTTCCTGCAGATCCGTGTCGTAGGCGACTGTCGAGAAGATGACGGGAACTGCCGCCGCCCGTGCCCGTGCCAAAAGTTCCTGTGTCGCCTTCACCTGTTCGTCCAGATCTCCGGCCAAAGGCGATCGTGTATCTGTGAATCCGCGGATGAAGTCAACTACCAGAAGCGCTGGTCGATTGCCGAATCCGATCCTCCCGCCTAGGCCCTTTTCCTTAAACTCGGTCCGCAGCCTTTTGTATTCGTCGCTGGCAGCAGTAGTCATGCTTCCCTCTTCCTTAGGTCGTTCAGAGACCAATGACCCGAGCATCCACGCGCAAGGCGCGGGGTGTAAGGCCTAGGCTTTCTCGCCCAGACGCCGCTCGACAGCCCACAGGGCAAGGTTTCCTGCCAGTGCGATTGCTGCGAGAAGGACGATGATCCCGTACATGGTGGGCAGGTCCAACATTCCGTAGGCGCGCAGGGCCTGGAGGCCCAAACCGGCACGCGCGGCGAAGAACTCGGCAATGATCACGTTGATGAACGCAATGCTGAAGCCGATACGGATACCGACCATGAGTGATGGGGCCATGGCCGGTATGTATATCTTGGTCACGGTCTGCAGCGGGGACAGGCTCAGGGAGCGTGCGAGCTTGGGCAAAAGCGGGTTGATGGCGCGGACGCCTGCTGTGGTCGAGACCATAATGGGAAATACGGCGGCCAGGGCGGCCATTGCGGACTGGGCGCCCACACCCACTCCGAATATCTGGAGAAGAATCGGAAAGAAGATTACACGCGGGATGGCAAATGCGCCTGCCACGAGTGGATCGAATACAGCCCCGAGAAACTTGCTCCGTCCGATGACATAGCCCAGGGGAAATCCAATCGCGGCGGCAATGCAGAACCCGATGGCTACCGCTTGCAGCGTTGCATCGAGATGCCGATAGATGGAGCCGTCGGCGAAGCGCTCCGCCAGAGCGTTAAGGGATGCCGCAGGGGAAGCCACCAGGTCGGTCGTGGAAGACAACACGGCCCAGAGGAGGACAAGTGCTACCAGCACTGCGGCGCGCCACAGGTTGTCCCTGATCACCCTGGATTTCTTTGCTTCCCGATGACCGGTAATTTGTGGAAACGAAGGAATCGTCACGTCGGTACTCACAGCATGTCCCTTCTGATACGTTTCTCTAGCCTGGTGAGGACCGCGTTGACCAGCACGCTGAGAACAATCACCACAGCGATATAGGCCCACATGTCGGCGGTGTTGAGTTCGCGGTAGTAGAAGCCGGCGCGGAAACCGATGCCTTGTGCTGCCAGGATGAATTCCATGGCAACAGTGCCGATTACCGCGTAGATAAAGCCCAGCTTTACTCCCGGGAAAATCAGAGGTGTCGCCGCAGGGAACAGGACCTTCAGGTAATACTGGCGGGGAGAAGCGCTCACGGAGTTGGCGAGCTTATGAAGAATGGGCTTGATTGATTTCAGCGCGACCATCGTCGTCAACGCAATCGGGATGAGGGACATCGAGGCCGCTATGAGAATGATCGGCCCCGCATTCAGTCCCATGACGGCCAGCAGAACCGGATAGAACAACAGGGTGGGCATTGCATATCCCGTGACGATGAACGGCTCAAGGATGCGGCCGGCCGCCGGTACCCGCCACAAGAACACCCCCAACGGGATTCCCAGAACAAGTCCGATGGTGAACGCAATCAGGATTGTCGTCAGTGTACGGGCTGCGTCTTGGCCAAATCGTTCCGTCGGAACGATCGAGACAAGCCGCGCGAGAATCTCCGAGGGTGACACCATAAGCGCCGGGCTTATCATTCCCGTTCTGGTGGTGACCTCGAGAATGACGATCAGCGCCGCCAAAATAGCCCAGCGGACCATGGCTGCTCGGCGTACGAGAGTATCCCTCTGCTTGGGCGGGACTGGCAGGGTCTTTTCCAGGACAGTCACGCGAGCCGCGCCCCTGGGCCGAGCGTCTTTTCCGCCTCCACCTTCACAAGTGCCCACAGGTGGTCTTCCAATTCCCGGAACCTTGGCAGCGCGTGTGTTCCCTCCGGCCGGGGGCGCGGCAAATCGATGGTCACCACCTCTTTGACAATTGAGGGCCTCGCTGACATGACCCAAACTTCGTCGGAGAGGTAGACGGCCTCCTGGATGTCGTG
This sequence comes from Pseudarthrobacter raffinosi, assembly GCF_023913735.1. Lineage (GTDB taxonomy): Bacteria > Actinomycetota > Actinomycetes > Actinomycetales > Micrococcaceae > Arthrobacter > Arthrobacter raffinosi. Next base: position 25,753 of record NZ_JAMXBH010000010.1, on the reverse strand, counting down.
CGTGATAAACAGGACGCGGTTGCGCGTTTTTTCCCAGATGCGCAACAGCTCCCGGCCAATGAACTGCCTGGTCTGCTGATCCAGAGCGCCGAACGGTTCGTCCATGAGCAGGACGCGCGGTTCCATGGCCAGCGCCCGGGCAATAGCCACGCGCTGCTTCATTCCGCCCGAGAGTTGGCCCGGGCGGTGGTCTTCGAAACCTTTCAGTCCCACGAGCTCAATCATGCGACGGGCGCTGTCGTAGCGTTCAGCTTTGGAGATGCCCTTGACTTCCAGTCCGAAAGCCACGTTGTCCAACACGGTGCGCCAATGCAAAGTGGAGTCCTCTTGGAACACCATTGCAGTATCGCGCCGGGGCCCGGTCACCTTCTCTCCGTTGATGCTCACGGACCCCTGTGTGGGCTTGAGGAGGCCGCCGACCATATCGAGCAGAGTGCTCTTGCCGCAGCCGCTGGGGCCTATCACGGACACGAACTTGCCTTCCGGTATCGCTCCGGAAACGTTCTCGACGGCCCGGGTAACCCCGGCACCTGTATCGAAAGTCATTCCTATGTTGTCGAAAACGACGTCGTTTTCGTGTCCTATCGAACGCATGGTGGGTGACTGACTCATGAGAGAAAGTTCTTCATGACGATGGCATTCATGTCCGGTTCCTTGGTCAGTTGGCCCTGAGCCTTACCGGCAGCGACGACGGCGGCCAACTGGGCGTCAGTAAAGTCGAGGCTGTAGAATTTCTGGGAGTTTTTTAGCGCTTCAAGCGCAACTTTCGGTTCGTACTTGATGGCCTTGCCGTATGCATCGGCCGCTTTTTCCAGATCGTTTGAGATGAGGTCCATAGCCTTCTGGAGCGCCCGGCCCCATCCCTTCATTGCCTCGGTGTTCTTGTCGATGAATGACCCCGTCGCAACCAGGCAAGTATCCGACCAATCCGTCACATAGTCGCGGGACCGCCAGATAACCTTCCCGCCACTTTCGGAAGCGATTTTCTCGGAAAGAGGGGATGCCGTCCAAGCAACATCGACGACGTTCTTTGACACCGCAGTCCAGGAATCGCTCGCGGATCCGACGCTGATCAGTTCGACATCCTTGCCGGGAACAAGACCGGCCTCCCGCAGGGTACGGTCTGCAAAATAGGAGGAGTTTGATCCGGGTGTACTGACTGCAACTTTCTTGCCTTTGAGATCCTGGATGGTCTTGATCGGGGAGTCTGCCAGCGCGATGAAGTCAACGGAAGCAGCCGTGTAGAGGTTGCCGAAGATCCTCACATCCATCCCCTTTTCCGCGGCAATGAAGACGGGGATGGTTGAAGAGGTGCCGAATCCAATACCCGACTCAATCCCTCTGACCGTATCCAGCCCTCCCGGGAACTGGATGTGCTCCAGCGTGAGGCCCTCTTCCTCGTAGTAGCCCTCGGACTGGGCGATGAAGAACGGAGCCGAGTGGATCAAACTCGCCAAGCCCGTAATCGCGACATCACCGGAATACCCTTTGGAAGCGCCACCGCCGCTGCCCCCAGCCTGCCCACAACCCGTCGTGAGCCCTAGAAACACGACGCCCCCCGCTGCGGCCGATAGTTTCAAGAATCCCCGGCGGTCCGGATTGCCTAAGGTCGATTGCATGCGTTTCTCCTCGTCATTGTGTGTAGCGCATGATCCAGTAAGTGAAACACATCACTTCACTGCTGTCCAGATTATTCTTCTGCTAAGCAGAGTCTTGCTCTCGTACAAAGTCGAGCGCTACAACCGCACCATGCTCGATGAATGGGCCTACGCGGAAGCCCTACGCATCAGAAACCGCGCGTGTTGCCGCTCTGGCCAAAGTGGGATGCCGGTTGGAGTTGCCGCCGTGGCAATCGGCGGAACCAGGGCGTCCATGACCGGCTGTTCGTCCGGACCTCGGCCCCGCCCTGACGCCGGAGATCGTCAGCCCACGTCGCGACCAGGCATAGCCCGATCATCCATCCTCCAGCGCATGAGGTCGAACTCCCCGGAATGTCGGATGGAAAACTAACATTGCCGACGACAAAGGGACCTGAATCATGCCTGCGTGTGGAACTCCGACACGTCGGCTGCAATCTGATCTAGAAAATTGCACAGCGAATTACGCGCTGGCCCACCCTTTGTGCGCTCGGCGCCGACTGCTTCCCCGCTGCGGGTCTTCCTGGCCTTGGCAGCCCCTTTGCCCATGGTCACTGAGGCGCTGGGGTGTGTGCCCTCGCTGCGTTCGGCCGCGAGGCGTCCGCGTATCTGAGTTTCGTTCGCCCCGGTGTTTGCCAAGGATTCAGCGAACAATAATCATTGTTCAACCTTACATATCTTCATTGTCGGCGTTTCAAAGCGCGGGAGTTGCAGTGGATGCGAGAACTCCCGTTGCGTGTCCGTGTCCATCTAAGTTGACGCACTGCAGTCATACCCCAGAGCACGGCTGGCTTCCAGGCCAGCGCGGGCAACCACGGGCCCCAGCCGTTCGACGTCGGCGGGCCCAATCCGCTGGTTAGGAAACCCCAGGCCGATAGCGCAAGTGAGCCGCCCGGCGTGGTCGAATACGGGTGCACTGATGGAACCGACGTCCTCGTTCCGTTCCCCAAAAGCCGCATAAAACCCCTGTTCCCGGGCCATAGCCGCCTGTTTCTGAAGCTTTTCCAAGGACGCCGGCGTGCCGGGGGTAAAACTGTCGAGTCCGTGCTCGTCCAGGGCATCCCACGCCTCGGGGTCGAATGCAAGAAAAATTTTGCCCGGGGCTCCAGCATGCAGCGGCATCACCATGCCCACCATGAACGGCCGCATCACGACGTGGCGCGTCTCGGCAACGGCAACGATGGTCCGGAAGGCCCCATCCCGGACGTATAGGCATGCGGTCTCACCTGTGTCGTCGCGCAATTGCTGCAAGACCGGTTTCACCAAGCGGACCACGTCCAGCCCGAACGTCCCGGGAGTAGCCCAGCGCACCAGCCCGATGCCGATCCGGTACCGGTCGCCCTCGCGGTCCAGGAAGCCTTCCCGCAGCATGTTCTGCACCAGCCGCTGGCAGGTGCTGGAAGGCAGGCCCGTCTTCCGGATGATCTGCTGAAGCGTCGGCTCCGGAGCGTCGACCGAAAAACAGTCCAGGATCTCCGCCACCTTATGCAGGACCAGCAGGGGTGAGGCCCCAGCGCCCGGTTCCGTCGCCACTTTTTGTACATCCCTTCAGCTACTGTTCCGTGAGAGCCTCCAGCTTAGTGAGCCGGAAGCGGACCTTCGGAACGTGATCTATTTGACATCCTAGCCGGGTGACCCACATCATGGGACGAGAACCCACAGTGTGGGTCATATCCCTCAAGCCCCCAGCACAAAGACGTGGAGAAACCATGAGCACCCCCGAAGTCACTTGCGAAACCGCGCCCGAGCCCAAGCGCCCGGGCTCCTCCCGGGTGGGACTGATCGTCCCCAGCTCCAACACCACCATGGAGACTGAACTGCCGGAGCTGTTCCGCCGCCAGGCCGAGGCGACCGGCCACAAATACACGTTCCACTCCGCCCGGGCGGGCATGAAGAAGGTCACCCGCGAAGAGCTGCTGGCCATGGTGGGCAAGGCAGCTGACTGCGCGGAGGCAGTCTCCGACGCCGACGTGGACGTCATCGCCTACGCGTGCCTGGTCGCCGTCATGGCGCAAGGCCCCGAGGCCCATGTGGGCTCGGAGAAAGTTATCGCGGACGCCGCCGCCGGCAACGGCCACCCTGCCCCGGTCACCAGCAGCGCGGGCGCCCTGGTCCGGACCCTGCAGGAAATCGGCGCACGCAAGGTGGCCATGATCACCCCCTACATGAAGCCGCTCACCCAGATGGTTGTGGACTACATCGAAGGCTCGGGCATCACCGTCCTGGACGCCATCAGCCTCGAGGTGGCGGACAACCTCGACGTCGGCTGCCTTGACCCGCAGAACCTGCCCGCGCTTGCCCGCAGCCTGCAGCGCGAAGGCGCAGACGCCGTCGTGCTTTCCGCCTGCGTCCAAATGCCGTCGCTGGCCGCGGTCCAGGCGGTGGAGGACGAACTCGGGCTGCCTGTCATCACGGCGGCCACGGCCACGGCGTACGAGATCCTCAAGGCCCTCGGCCACCAGCCCGCCATCACCGGTGCCGGCAGCCTGCTGTCCGGCGCCGGTGTCCTCACCCCCGCGAACTCCTAGGCGGCCGGCACCATGTCCCTGTCACTTATCGCGTTCCTGGTCCTGGTGGCGGCCTTCGCCGTCGGCTCCTTCACCAAAATCAACGCCGGCCTGCTGGCCACCGTGGCCGCGTTCGGCGTCGGAACCCTCCTGGCCGGCATGTCCATCAAGGACGTCATCGGCCAGTTCCCCGCCGGGCTGTTCTTCATCCTGGTGGGTGCCACCCTGCTCTTCGCCATTGTCCGGATCAACGGAACCATCGACCTGCTGGCGTACTGGGCTGAACGGCTTGCCGGCGACCGGAAGATCCTGGTCCCCATCCTGATGTTCCTGCTGACGGCCGCCTTGGCTTCGGCCGGCGCGTTCACCCCCGCGGCCATCGCCATCGTGGCCCCGGTGGGCCTGGCGCTGGGCATGCGGTTCGGCATCAGCACCCTGGCCATGGGCCTGGTCATTGTCCAGGGCGCCAACGCCGGTGCCTTCTCCCCGGTCAACCCCTTCGGCGTGCTGGCCAACAAGATGCTGGACGGCGCCGGCGCCTCGGACGGTTCCTTCAAGCTTTACGCTTACTGCTTCGTCTTCAATGCCATCCTGGCCGCGATCGCTTACGTCCTGGTCCAGGCCATCATGAAGCGCCGCATGGCCAAGACGGAGTCAGGCCAGACCGGTGACGCTGGGCATGTAGAGCACGACGGCGGCGCTGCCGCTCCCGCTGGAAGCAGCGCGACCGATCCATCCGGGACCGGAACGGCTGTCCTCACCGCCCCGGCACATACTTCCGTGGCTGCCGAAAGCACCATCAGGACCGGTCCCGAGAAGGTGGCTGCAACCCCCATGCGGATCCTCACCCTGGTGGGCATCGCCTCCCTGCTGGTGCTCACCACCGTCCTGGGCCTGGACGTCGGAGTCGCTTCGCTGGTCATTGCCACCATGCTGATCGTCCTGGACTCGAGCGTGCAGAAACCGGCAGTGGAAAGCATGCCGTGGTCCGCGATCATCCTGGTGACTGGCATCGTCACCTACGTGGGCATGCTGGAAAAGATGGGTGCGCTGAAGGAACTCCAGGAAGGCATCGCCGGCCTGGGCAACAGCTCCCTTGCCGCCCTCATCACCAGCTATGTGGTTGCCATCGTCTCGGCCTTCGCCTCCACCACGGGCACCCTCGGCGTCATCAGCCCGGTGGTCGCACCGATCGCCATGGACCCGCTCCTCACCCCCCTCGGAGTGGTGACGGCCATCGCCATCAGCTCCTCGGTGGTTGACGTGAGCCCGATGTCCACCAGTGGCGCCCTGCTTATGGCGAGCGCGCAGCCCAAGGACGAGCGGATGTTCTTCCGGGCGTTGCTGCTCTGGGCCATTGCGATGATTGGCATAGTGCCGCTCCTGGTGTGGTTCGTGTTCGTCCAGCTTGGCCTCGGCTAAACACGGCGGATTTGAAGGGAAGGGGTGGCCCTCACCGGGCACCCCTTTCCCGCTTCCCTAACTTTTTACGCCTTCGGGCGGAAGTGCCCGGGCCAGTCCTTGAGCCGGATCCGGTTGAGGTCATGGATCGTGCCCAGGGTGCCCCACTCGTCCAGGCCCAGCCGGGACAGCGGCTCCAACAGGTCGATCCGCGGGTGGCCGTCTTCCAGCACCGCGTCGCTCACGGCAGCGTGCGTCACTTCGCCGAAGACCAGGATGGAGTCTCCCATCGGCAGGAGCGTATGGAGGCGGCATTCGAGCACCGCCGGTGATTCCTTGACCCGCGGCGCGCCCACGGTGAGGCTCGGCTCCCGGGTGAGGCCGGCGGCGTCGAACTCGCTGACATCCGGCGGGAAATTTGTGCCGGTGGCGTTGACCTCCTCCAGCAGCGCGGCCGGGGCAAAATTCACCACGAACTCTCCGGACTCGGTGATGTTGCGGAGCGAATCCTTCTCCCCCACGGAGGTGAACTGCACGATGGGCGGATTTGTGGACGCAACGGTGAAGAACGAGTGCGGGGCAAGATTGTCAACGCCCTCCGGCGATACGCTCGACACCCATGCGATGGGCCGGGGCACCACCACCGCGGTGAGCAGCCGGTAGAAATCGCGGGCGGACGTGTCAGTGGGGCTGAAATCAGTTCGCATGCTGCCAGACTACGGGCAGGTAAGCAAAGGAAAGGACACAGGACATGACGTTCCAGCCATACCATTCACCATCAACGGGGTGCGGGGTACGCGCCGTCCTCTTCGACACCTTCGGCACGGTGGTGGACTGGCGCACCGGCGTCGCCGGGCAGGCCGCCGCCTTCGCCGCGGCACGCGGGCAGGAGCTCGACGCCGAGGCGTTCGCTGATGACTGGCGCGCCCTCTACCAGCCAGCCATGGAGGCCATCCGCTCCGGATCCCGTGAATTCGCCACGCTGGACTCACTCCACCGTGAAAACCTGGACGAGGTGCTCCGCCGCCACGGCTTCGATCCGGACCTGCTGGACGCACGGGCCTTGGAGGAGTTGAACAAATCCTGGCACCGCCTGCCCCCATGGCCCGACAGCGTGGAGGGCCTGGCCGCCGTCCGCCGGGGCTACATCGTGGGCCCCTTGTCCAATGGCAACACCTTGCTGCTTGTGGACATGGCCAGAAACGCAGGGCTTCCGTGGGACGTGATCATCGGCTCGGACATGACGCGCACGTACAAGCCGCTGCCGGCGGCCTACCTTCGAACTGCGGAGTTCCTGGACCTTGGGCCCGGCGAGGTGATGCTCGCGGCCGCACACAACAACGACCTGCGTGCTGCCCGGGAGGCCGGGCTGGCAACGGCGTTCATCGCCCGCCCCACCGAATACGGCCCGAGCCAGGTTGCGGACCTGACGCCGGAGAGTGATTGGGACCTCCTGGCGTCGAGCATCACCGGGCTGGCTCACCAGCTCGGTGCCTGAGCTGACTCCTCCGCCCGTCCGGCCGCGGGTGGAGTGGAGCCCTGCCGTCGGTGGGTTAACCTCCACCGCTTAAGGAACGCTACGCCCGCACTGCCCCAGCGCTTCCGGGAGTTCGGTCAAGGTCGCGACGGTGTAGTCGGGGGCGGCGAAATAGTCCGGGTAGTTGGCCCCGTTCCGGTTGATCCACGCTGTTCCCAGCCCGGCCCGGGCTGCCCCGTGGACGTCCCAGGGGTGCACGGCAACGAGCATCATTTCGCCAGGTTCCACGCCGCAGGCCCCGGAGGCGTAGTGGTAAGCGGTCGCTGCCGGCTTCCACGCTGGGGCATCCTCCACGGAAAGAAGTAGCTCGAACTGGTCCAGGATTCCGGCGGGCGTGAACAGTTTTTCTGCGACCTGGGCGGAGCCGTTGGTCAGCGTGACCAGCCGGTATCCGGCTGCCCGCAAGGCCCGGACGCCATGCGGGACGTCGGGATGCAGGCTGAGTCCTGTCATTCCCGCCATGACATGCGCCACCGCCTGGTCCAGGTCCATCCCTATGTCCGAAGTGGGTAGCAGCCCGCGCAGGGCCTCTGCGCCGATCTCGGCGAAGGCGCCGTTGCCGCCGGCAGCGGTGAGCGCGAAGCCGTCCCGCAGCAGCGTGGCAAACCAAAGTTTCGCCAATTGGGCCGGAGCGCCGACTTCGGCGAACCGCACCCCCATAGGCGACATGTCCGAAAGTGTTTCGTTGACATCGAAAACAATGACTGACGGTGCGCTGTTCATGGGTTCCCTTCGTCTTCACGGTCACGTAGCTCTTCAATCCGACCAATTGCCGCGCCCGGGCCATCGATGCTTCATCCAGTCTGCGCGCCGGTCCCAGACGGGCTCGGCGCGCAGGTCGGGATCGGATTTTCAGAAACAAGGCCTCCGGTCGTACACCCCGTCCCCAGCTGGCCGAACTGATGCGCTTCGCCCGTGACTGAGGCACTGTCGTGGTCCACAGCATGGACCGGCTCGCCAGCAACCTCGATGGCCTGCGTTCAGTGGTCCAAGCAATGACTGCAAAGGCGTGCGCGTGGAGTTCGTCAAGGAAAACTTGCTCTTCACCGGCGAGGCTCCCCGACGGCAGCCCAGTGCTACGGACAGAACACCCGCTGCCATGACGGCATATTTAGCGGAAAATACTTCCCCCGCCTCCGTCGTGAAGGTCCATCGATCCTCTGCCTCGCTAAACGTGGCACCACTTACACGAGTGTTAAGCTGGATGTCCTTTCGCAGATCAAAGCGGTCAGCAACATGGTTGATGTACTCGAGGATCTCCGGCTGCGACGCATAGCGTTCCGTCCAGTGCCACTCCTGCTGCAGCTCGTCAGAAAATGCGTATGAATAGTCCAGTGACTCCATGTCGCAGCGTGCACCTGGATAACGGTTGTGGTACCAAGTGCCTCCAATTCCATCGCCGGCTTCCAAAGCTCGGACGGAAAGGCCTAGCTCGCGTAGCTTATGTACGGAATAGACGCCGGCGAATCCTGCACCCACCACAATCGCGTCAAAATACTGCTTACCCTGAATCCTCTTTGATTCCTGCATCCTGATTCCCTTCTACAAGAGCCGTATAGCAACAACTATGCGAAGGTCATGTCCCCGACCACAGTCCATTTCTCGCTCACCGGTAAGGATAGTTTCCACCTACGCAGCTCAGGCCTGCCTGGGCGGGCAGGAGAACACTACTAGCCCGTTGACCGCATTATCCTTCTACTGGTACAGGTGCATAGTCGATTTCGAACTATTCGTGCCTGCGCGACAACGCTGTAGGACCAGCCCGCTCAACGTTTTAGCGAACACGGCCTCTTGTGTAGCCGGGCCCGGACCCCGAAAGTCCTGAGAACCTGGAGCCTGGCTAGGAGTTTCGTCGAGTTAGGGCGCACCCCAACCTGACGTCAGGCACCACTCGGGAGGGCTGTCAGAATAGGATCTGAAGTTCCGTTTCTAGACATACCCTATCGAGAGTCATAGGTTTTATCCACGAATCGGGTATACGAGGGTCAGCACGCTGGACCAGAGTGAAGCGCGTCGGCTCGACGGCCAAGCACTGGATCGGATGTTCAGTGACAAGGCCTCCGGCCGGGACACACTCAGGCCCCAATTGGCTGAACTACTGCGCTTCGCCCGTGACGGAGACACCGTCGTGGTCCACAGCATGGACCGGCTTGCCCGCAACCTGGATGACCTGCGTGCACTGGTCCAGGCTCTGACCCGCAGAGGCGTACGCGTGGAGTTCGTCAAGGAACACCTGGTCTTCACCGGCGAGGACTCCCCCATAGCCAATCTCATGCTCTCGGTCATGGGTGCCTTCGCAGAGTTCGAACGGGCCCCTATTAAGGAACGTCAGCGTGAGGGCATTACTCTGGCGAAGCAACGAGGCGCCTACCACGGACGCAAGAAGACCCTCACTCCAGAGCGGGCTGCCGAGCTGGTACAACGTGCAGCCGGCGGAATTCCAAAATCCACTCTTGCCCGCGACTATGGGATCAGCCGGGAAACGGTGTACCAATACCTGCGCCAAGCCGAGCAGTGACACGAGTGCGGTGCCGCCGCCCATAACCGAGGACACTTTCATAGGTTATCCACCGCTACTGCTGTTGAGGAGCTACCCTGACGGCTCCAATTTCCAGCCGTGGATAGCCCGAATTCACCTCAGCCGTGGACCGCTCAAAGTCACCCTAGGCACGGCAGCGCGGTCAGGAAGAAAGGGCTTGTCCTTGGCAACCCGACTGAGATCCCTCTTCAGGGGTCTGGGCAGGGTGACGAAGGGTCCGCTATCGGCTCCTTCGTGGGGTCAGGGGAGGGGCCCTTTCCTTGACTTGAGTCGAGCCGTCGTCCTGCCGCAGAGCCCGTAGTGGTAGCTCTGAGTGACGCCGGCGCAGTCAAGGCAGGGAGCAGGGTTGTCGCCATCGGCAGATGGCAAAAGGGGAAGAACGCCTGCTTTGCAGGACCGCCAGGCCACAGGCGTATGATTTCCCGGCACGCGATAGCTTTGGCCGGGTCTGATCTATTTTTACCGGTGCTCCTTTGTGAGTGGACTACTCGGCGATGTCCTCCGCCCATAATTCAGGGTGTTCGTCCTGGAAGGTGCGCATCATCTCGACGCATCGGGCATCATTCAACACCACCACTTCGACGCCCCGTGAGCGGAGAAGTTCGAATTCGCCGGGGAACGTCTCGGACTCGCCCACCACCACGCGCGGAATCTTGAATTGGATGATGGTCCCGGTACACATCGCACACGGCGCCAGGGTGGTGTAGAGGGTTATGTCCCGGTAGCTCTTCTGGCGTCCGGCAGCCCGCAGCGCAGACATCTCGCCGTGGGCGATTGGATCGCCATGCTGGACACGCTCGTTGTGGCCGCTGGCAATGACGACCCCGCCGCGGGCCAAGGCAGCACCGATCGGGATGCCGCCCTCTCGGAGGCTCTTTTGTGCGGCCTCGTAGGCAGCCTCGAAGACCGGGTCTGTGATGGTTCGTTCAGTTTCGGACATGGGTGCAGTCTAAATCGCGCGCGTCGAAGAATTGTCGGCGGCCGCTGACGGCTTAACATCGACCAGATTCCCTGACCTTTTGTCGTTCCTCCACCGACGTCGCCACGGCCGTGAACCCACGCACCGGCAAACGGCGGGCAACCGGTGAAATGGGCCCTGCTCCGGAAGCTCTGTTCCATGACGCGTCAGACGAGTAAGCTGAATGTAGCTACCGTCAGGAGACCGAGATGCCCCAAACCAAGAGGCCGGCGCGGGCCCGGAAAACCGCAGTCGAAGCACAAGATCGCCCCGACTTTGACGTGCACGTTGAGTCGACAACGCCGGAACGACTGCGCCGTCTGACAGAGGAGGCCAGAGCCGGGCTCAATGCCATGAACGAACTGTTCGTACTGAATCGATCAATCACAGCAATGGCCGCGCCGTCAACGGCCGCCGAGACCGAGGACCTGCGCGATCTCATCACAGACCTTCAAAACCGTATAGCGCCATTGGCGGCATCTCCTTCTTTCGTCCGCTCACTGACCACCATTGCCGAAAACATGGAGCAGAGCATAGCGGCGCTGGGTCCGGCCCTTGCCGATATTGAGACGCCGGTGTCACCTCAGCTGGCCCGCAGTGTGGCGGCGACGGAGAGCGCCTGGCGGGAACTGGAAGCCGAATTTGGCCTGCTCTCCAGCCTCCAAGTCTCCGAGCTGGTTGGCTCCAAGTCGCCAAACCGCAGCTATGCCTCTGAGCAGCATGCCAAGGGCAGGCTGATCGCGGTGAAGCGCCCCGGCGGGCTCCGCTATCCAGGCTTCCAGATCGACCGCAGCGAGCACACCATCCGGCCCGTTATGGCCGACCTGATCCGTGTCGCCGGTGACGCCGGGCGCTCCGAAGCAAGCCTGGCCTTGTGGATGACCTCGCGCACCGGCTACCTGGACGGGGACCGGCCGGTCGATCAGCTTTCCCAGCCCGACAAGGTGGTGGAAGCGGCCCGGCAGTCCTTCAACGTCCAGTGGTGAGGTTCGTCCCGGGCAAGCCGTTTGAGCCGGAAGAGTACGTGCTGAAGTCCGGCACACCGCTGTACCGTGTGTTCAGCAATGGCCGTAAAGGTGGCGTGACGGAGTTCAACCCCGGTTTCGGCTCCGCCACCCGGTTCGCTTTCTTCGGAGATCCCGCGATCCCTGTCCTTTACCTGGCACAGACTGAGGAGGCCGCAGTCTGCGAGTCCCTCCTGCACGACGTCCCGCCGGGCCCCGGCCGGGTCATGTACGACAGCATTGCCGACAAAATCTGCGCGCCTCTGGCCCCCACACGGGACCTGCGGCTCGTATCCCTTATGGGAGACGGGCCGCGCAAGCTCCAAACCGAAGCCAAACACGTGACCGGCACGATGGCCTCGCAGTACGGTCGCACCGTGCGTTGGGCGGAGGCCGCGCACAAGGCAGGATTCGACGGCCTGGTCTGGATGAGCAACCGCCGCAACACCGACCAGGCCTACGTCTTTTTCGGCGACAGGGTCAACCCCGGGGACCTGGTGGCGTTGTCCGGGCACGGACGGATCTTTGCCGCCGGCCCGGACTTCGACTGGCTGGCCGATTATCTCGCACAGCTGCATCTTGACATCCTGACCCCATGAGCCAAGGCACCCCTGGCAGGCCAAGTGGACGCTGGACATTCGGCCGAAGGGCTTCCCGCCCGATTCGAGCGAAGGCACGGAAAACCCGTGGTGGGGCCGGTGTTGCTGCCGAACGCACCGAGAGCGGTCCCAGCGGACTAAGCATGAATCCCTGACGTCCTTGCAGTGAGGTCAACAAGGGCTTGGATGACGGAACGCCCCCAGGCGACGTGCGGGCGGAGACTCATGTCCTGAGCGGGTGCGAGAATGCACCTATGTCACTCACGCCCCTCCATCGCGCTCTGGGCCTTTCATCGTCACCACTGGATTTTTCGCTGCTGGACAAAGCCATCGAACAACAGGTCCAGGAACGAGATGACCTCGATTGGAAGAAGGAGCTGCGCCAGGTGTTCTCTGCGCGAGTCTCTGCGTGCCGGGCTCGGCCCATTCCGGCGCTGCGACGATGTGTCCCTCATAGGAGAGCGCTTGTTGTTTCGTCTGGGGGAGTCTGTCTTAGATGTGGGCGGCGTAGCGGACGCTGCGGTCGTTCTTGGTGCCGCAGATAGGAATGCCGATCGTCTCGTTGTGATTTTGGTCAGAAGATTAAGGTAGGCCCCACTTCCTTGTTGCCCTTCGCTGTCGTCAGCGCCTCATAGGTGCGGCGTCCGCGTCCGCAGCGCAAAAGGTGTCGGTCCCCTGGCTAGCCCCTGCCGATGAACGGCATTCCCGCAGCAGTGATCACCACCGAGCCCACACTGGCCGACGGCGGCATGCCTGCCATCAGGAGCACGGCACGCGCGGCGTCCTGCACCGGGAACGTGGGCTCCACCCTGCGGCTGCCGTCAGCCTGCAGGGCACCGGCGTCCACGCCGATGGTGGCCATGATGTCCGTGGCTGTGTTGCCGATGTCGATCTGGCCGCATGTGATGCCGAAGCCCCTGCCGTCCAGCTCGATGCTCTTGGTCAGACCCGTCATGGCGTGCTTGGTGACCGTGTAGGCCACCGTCCGCGGCCGCGGCGAATGCGCTGAGACTGACCCGTTATTGATGATGCGGCCACCCTGCGGATCCTGGGATTTCATGGCCCGCACGGCGGCGCCGGCGCACAGCATGGAGCCGGTCAGGTTCACCGCCACCACCGCGTCCCAGTCGGCCACGCTGATTTCATCCACCGACGCGGCCGGGCCGAACACGCCGGCGTTGTTGAACAGGACGTCAACCCTCCCCCACTTGCCGAGGGCCGCAGCGAAAAGGCGCTCGACGTCGTCGGGCACGCTCACGTCGCAAGGCACCGTCAGTGCCTGGCGGTGACCGGCCGCGGACTCCAGCAACGGAGCCTCACGGCGGCCGGCCAACACCACGCGGTACCCGTCGGCCAGCATGAGCCGCGCCACCGCCCTGCCAATTCCGGAACCTGCACCGGTCACGACGGCGACCGGTGCCGGCCGGTGTGGTTGTACGGGCCGGTGGGTTGCAGTCATGGGTCGCTCCTTGTGTTGATGGCCAGGCTAAGGGGCAGCGGGCACTTCCGCTGCCGTTATTGGCCAGCCTATGACCGTCTTGGGCCGCGGGGTGGCGTAGGTCCGGACCTTTGAGGTGCTCAGCCGCATGCGGACCAGCCCTTCGGCGATGGTCACCGCCGAGGCCACACCGTCCACCACGGGGACGCCGGCACGCTTCCGGATCTCCTCGTCCAGACCGGCCATGCCGCCGCACCCAAGGACAATGACTTCCGCCTTGTCCTCTCGGACAGCCAGCAGCGCCTGTTTGATGATGGCTTCGACGGCGCGCTCCGGATACTCCTCCAGTTCCAGGACGGCCATTCCGCTGGCCCGGACCGAGGCGCACCGGGCGTCGAGGCCGGCCAGCTTCAGCCGGTCCTCGATCAGCGGCACGGCACGATCCAGGGTTGTGATCACGGAGTACTTGTGGCCCAGGAACATCGCGGTGCTCGCGGCCGCCTCGGTGATATCCACCACCGGAACGTCCAGGAGCTCCTGGAGCCCTTCGCGGCCGTGCTCGCCGTAGCCGGCCTGGATGACGGCGTCGAACGGTTCCGGATAGTTGACCACGGCGTCCATCACGGCGATTGCCGCGAGGTAACTCTCAAAGTTTCCCTCGCAGGAGTCTGCGCCGAAGCGGGGCGTGATTCCAATGATTTCCGTTCCGGGTGCCGCCACGCTGCGGGCCGAGGCGGCGATGGAGTCGGTCATGGACTGCGTGGTGTTGACGTTGGCCACAAGGATGCGCATGGCGCTTTCCCCTTTCGGGACAGGTTGGTTAGTTAGTGGGTGCTGACGATGGCGATGGGCTCGCCGTCGACGTCGTCGAACTGCTGCTTGCGGTCCGCAATCAGGTAGTACACCACTGCCGCGATGCCGGCTGCGAAGAACCAGGAGAACGGGGCGGCTCCCTCGAAGGCCGGAACAAAAGCGATCACGAGGGCGACGGTGGCAGACGGTATCAGTGCCATGATCGCTTTGGGGTTGAAGCCCTTTTTGTAGAAGTAGGCTCCCGTGGGCGACTCGATGTAGAGCTCCGGAACGTTGACCTTGCCGCGGCGAAGCAGCCAGTAGTCTGCCATGACCACGCCGAACAGCGGCCCCAGCAGCGCGCCCAGTCCGCCGAGGAAGTACACAATGACCAGGGGGTTGTTGTAGAGGTTCCAGGGAAGGATGATGAGGCCGATCGTACCGCTGACCCACGCCGCCTTGCGGAAGTTCAGGTGCTTGGGGAACAAGTTCGTCAGTGCATAGACGGGGGCCACGAAGTTGGCCATCAGGTTCACGGCGATGGTCAGGATCAGCAGGGCCAGGCAGGCCAGGACAAGGAAGAGCGTGTTCGGGATGGTCTGGACAATGTCCGAGGGGCTCTCGATGATTTTGCCGCTGATTTTGAACTGGCCGCCTGCCATGACGACCACGATGGCGCCGAAGACGAGCATGTTGATGGGGATGCCCCAGAAGTTTCCGCGGACCACGGCCTTCTTGGAGACCGCTGAGCGGGTGAAGTCGCAGAAGTTCAGGACGAAGGTTCCGTAGATGGAGACCCACAGTGCGCCGCCGGCAAAGATGGTGCGCCACATGTCGGCGCCTTCGAGCGCATTGTCCGATGCCCAGGCGATGGAGCCGCCGGCTTCCGCGAAGATCCAGATGGCGATGGCAGCCATGGTCACCAGGATGATGGGCCCGGCGAAGGCCTCGTACTTGCGGATCATTTCCATGCCGAAACTGACGATGACCAGCTGGACGATCCACAGTGCAACGAAGGCAATCCAGCCGAGTGTGGACAGGCCCATGATGGAGTTGCCATCCAGCTCCTTGAGGGAGGGGACCATGGCCACGAGCATTACGCGGAGGACCACCGAGGCCAGGTACGTCTGGATCCCAAACCAGGCGATGGCGACGGCGCCGCGGAGCAGGCTGGCGATCTGGGCACCGCGGATACCGAAGCTGATCCGGCTCATGACCGGGAACGGTACACCGGTCTTGACCCCCATGAAGCCGGAGAAGTTGAGCAGGGCAAAGAGCAGCACAGCTCCGATGCCCAAGGCAAGGAGGATCTGCCAGCCTCCAAGCCCGAGGGCGAAAAGGCCGATGGCGAACGCATAGTTACCGAGGCTGTGGACGTCGTTGGCCCAGAGCGTGAAGATGCTATAGCCGGTCCACCGGCGGCCTTCACGCTTGGTGGGGGCAAGGTCTACGTTGTACAGGGTGGGGCTGATGGCCAGGCCTGAGACGGCGGTGGCCGAATCACAAAGTGCGTCGACACCCATGGAGGGGTGGGCCGCTTTGCCCATGTCCGATGGTGTCTCGGGTGCCGGGTCTAGGCCGGTCAACGGTGTTGTTTGCATCGTTATCTCACTTCTTGAAGATGTCTTCCATGTTCCGCTGTGGGATTTATGCCGGAAACTAACGGCAGGAGCGTCGTTGCTTTTTCCACAATGCGGAAAATGGGTATCGAGTAGTGAAATAACGGTATGACCTGGGTCACGCATCAGTCAAGGGGTCGCCGGAAGACGGCCAGTCACAAACGGTTACTACCGCAGCAACGCGGGGTCAGATGCGGCCCATTAAACCCCGCCCCACGGGCCGTATCTGACCCCGCGTTGGTCTTAGCGGGAGGGGACCAGCCCTGCCTCCTTCAAACCTAGGTAGATCTTGTCCCGGCCGATCGGCAACTCCGCGAACCGGACCCCCGTGGCGTTCCGGATGGCGTTGGCCAAGGCCGGGGCCACCGGATTGAAGGGGCTCTCGCTCATGGACTTCGCGCCGAGCGGGCCCATCTGGTCGTTGGTGGAAGCGAAGTAGACCTCGCTGCGCGGCACGTCCGCGAAGGACGGGATGTGGTACTGCCGCAGGATGTCCGTGGCGACCCGGCCGGCGTCGTCCACCCGGACCTCCTCATACAGTGCAGCGCCCAGCGCCTGCGCGATGCCGCCCTCGATCTGGCCGCGGCACTGCCGCGGATTCACCACCACGCCGGCGTCGGCTGCCTGCACACTCTGCAGGATCCGCAGCTCCCCCGTGCCGGTGTTGACCGCCACCCGGAACCCGTGCACGTTGAACGCCACCGATCGCGGCGTCCCGTCCCAGTTGCCCTCGACGGCGAGCTGCACGCCCTGGTCCCGCGCGGCGTTGTGGATGTCCGCGAGCAGAACCCGCCGTCCGGCACAGTCCACGCCGCCGTCGTCGAGCACGCACTCGGTCTCCGGCACACCGGTCAGCGCCGCGGCGACGGTGACGATCCGGGAGGCCAGCCCGGTGGCCGCCAGGAGCGTGGCCTTCCCGGCCACCACGGTGCCGGCTGAACCGAACGCGCCGGTATCGTGCTCCACCAGGTCGGTATCGGACTGCCGCACGGCAACCTTCCCCGCCGTGGTGGCGAGCGCCGTCGCGGCCAGCTGTGCGTGCACCGTGGTGGTGCCGTTGCCGAATTCGGCGGTCCCGACGTCGGCCGCGAACGTGCCGTCGGCGAGCAGGCTCACGCGGGTGTGGGCGAAGTGGCCGCGGGGCGGGACGGTGTCGATCATGGACAGCGCGGAACCTTCCCCGGTGACCCAGTCCGGACCGAGGTCGTCGAGCCCGGCGTCGCGGTAGCGCTGCTTGCCACGGTCCAGGGCATCACGCACCAAGGAGATGCACTGGTCCAGGCCGTAGCTGCCGTAGCGGACGTCCTCCTCGGGCTCGGGGTTGGTGGAGAGCATGTCATCGCCTTCGCGCACCATGTTCCGGCGCCGGAATTCCAGGGGGTCCACGCCGATGCCAACAGCCAGCTCATCGATGGCCGACTCGATCGCGAAGATCATCTGGCTCAGCCCGTAGCCGCGGAAGGCTCCGGCCGGCACGGTGTTGGTGTAGACGGCATGCGCGTCCACTTTCTTGTTGGCGCACTTGTACACGGCCAGCGACTCCCCGCAGCCGTGGAACATCACGCCGGGGGCGTGGTTGCCGTAGGCGCCGGTGTTGGTGACCACGCCCAGCTGCAGCGCGGTGAGGAGACCGTCCTTGCTGGCGCCGGCCTTGAGTTTGATGGTGAAGGGGTGCCGCGTGGTGGTGGCGGTGAACTGCTCCGTGCGGGTGAACTCCACCTGCACGGGCCGGCGCAGCGTGAACGTGGCGAGGGCAACGAGGTCCTCGGTGAGCACTTCCTGCTTGCCGCCGAAGCCGCCGCCCACGCGTCCGGCCACCACGCGGATGCGGTCCTCAGGAAGGTCGAACACCCGGCCCAACGTGCGCCGGACCAGGAACGGGACCTGGCTGGAGGTGCGGACCACGAGGCGGTCTTCCTCGTCGAGCCAGGCGATGGAGGAGTGCGTTTCCAGGGCGACGTGCTGCACGCGCTGCGTCCTGTACGTGTGCTCATGGATGAAGTCGGCAGCGGCGAAACCGTCCGACACACTGCCCAGCTCCGAGTGCAGCTCGGCCACGACGTTCTGCCGCGGCCGCGAGATCCGGGCCTTAACGGCGTCCTTGTCCCCGTGCAGTGCCGGGGCGCCGGGGAGCATGGCGTCCTGCGGGCTGAAGACGGTGTCCAGCAGCTCGTATTCCACCTGCAGGGCGCGGGCCCCGGCCTCGGCGGCACTCACGGATTCGGCCACGACGGCGGCCACGCGCTGGCCGATGAACCGCACCACGTCATCGAGGACGCGGGTGTCGTCGGGATCGTCCGTGTAGAGCTCGTGCTGGGCGGTGGAGAAGTGCTGCGCCGGGGCGTCCTCGTGTGTAAACACCGCGACGACGCCCGGCACCTGAAGCGCGGCCGTCCTGTCGATGGAAACAATCCGTGCGTGCGCGTGGGGTGAGCGCAGCAGCTTCAGGTGCAGCAGGCCGTCTAGCTCGTCAGCTGGGACATCCAGGGTGTAGCGGGCGGTTCCGGTGACGACGGCGAGGCCCGCCGGGGCGGGCACGTTGTCGCCGAGCTGCCCGGCCTGGGCTGCCGTGGTGCCGGCGGCGGAAGCCGGACGGGCGGCGCCAGCTGCCGCGCCGCCGTCGTGCGTAAGGGTCCCGCATACTGCGTCCGCGATGGAACGGTAGCCGGTGCAGCGGCAGAGGTTACCCTTGAGGCTGCGGGGCAGGTTGGCTTTCTGTTCGTCGTCGAAGGTGGCTGCGGTCATCATCATGCCGGCGGTGCAGAAGCCGCACTGGAAGCCCTGTTCGGCCAGGAACTGCTCCTGCACGGGGTGCAGCGCACCGCCCTGGGCGAGGCCTTCGACGGTGATGACGGCCTTGCCGTCGGCGCGGACGGCCGGGTAGATGCAGCTGTGTACGGGGGTGCCGTCCACGTGGACGGTGCAGGCACCGCAGTCGCCGCCGTCGCAGCCTTTTTTGACGCCGAAATTGCCTTGTTCGCGCAGGAACGTGCGCAGGCACTGGCCCGGGCGGGGTGTGGCCGGGGTGGCGGTGCCGTTGATTTCGATTGCCATGCTCAGGCCTCCTTCTGCTGCTGGTTCTGTGCTGTGTCGGGTTGCGCGCTCGGCTGCGGCGACGTGGCGTGCGGCTGGCCGGTCCAGAAATCGCCCGACACGGTGAGCCGTTCCTCCAGCAGTTCCGCACGGATCTCCTCGGCAAGCCGGAGGGTCATGTCCCGGCGCCATTCGGGCAGCCCGTGGATGTCGTCGTGGTACAGCTCCGCGGGAATGGCCTTCCCGACGGCGGCCGCCAGTGCCGCGGGGCCAGCCATCTTGGCAGCGGTGAACCGCAGCTGCACGGGGCGTTTGGTGGCGGCGGTGACGGTGAGGACCAGGCCGCCGTCGGCATCCCGCCGTCCGATAAGCAGGACTCCGGAACGGCCGAGGTTGCTGAGCGAGAGCCGCCGGAAGGCCACTTTCGCGGACAAGGCCGACGCCGGCAGGTGGATGCTGCGCAGGAGCTCGCCGGGTGCCAGGCTGTTTTGCCCGTCCCCGGTGATGAACGTGGCCACCGGGACCGTGCGGCTGCTGCCGCCGGGGCCGAGGATGGTGGCGGTGGCGTCCAGCCCTGCGCAGAGCGAGATCATGGGCCCGGCCGGGAGCGAGGTGCACAGGTTGCCGCCCACGGTGGACATGTTCCAGACCTTGAAGGATGCCACGAAGGAGTCGCAGCATGGACGGAACAAGTCCAGGCCCGGCCACTCCCTGCCGGCAACTTCGTCCGAACCCGGCAGGGCGTAGAGCTCCGCGACGGTGCATGTGGCGGCCAGTTCAATCCCGGCGTTGCTCACGGTCACGGCCGGCCAACCCGCTTCGCCAAGGTCCAGCAGCCGCTTCAGGACGGTACTCCCGTAGGAGAACAGGACCGTGCCGCCGGCCAGCCAGGCATCGCCGTCGCGCCATTCGGCGGGGTCCGTCGTGGGCACGACGGCCTCGATGGTGTTCATGTCCATGGGTTCTCCTGGCGGGGTTCGTGCGTGCGGGGTTCGTGCGTGCGGGGTTCGTGCGTGCGGGGTTCTGATGTGGGGTGGATGGGGCCGCTGCCGTCCTTGAGCGAGGATGCCTTGGGCGGCGCCGGCGTGGTGCTGCCCCGTCCGGCCCGGCCACGGGACGCGAGGATCTCGGCCGTGATGGAAACAGCCACTTCTGCCGGGGTGACCGCGCCCAGATCCAGGCCGATGGGCGAATGGAGCCGCTCCAGCGCTTCCGCCGGCGTGCCGTCCGCGAGCAACGCGTCGATGCGTTGGCGGTGGCTGCGCCGCGAACCCATGGCGCCCACATAGGCGAGGCCCAGGCCGAGCGCGGTTTCCAGCAGCGGGATGTCGAACTTGGGGTCGTGGGTCAGCACGCACACCACGGTGCGGCCGTCCACCCGGCCCGCGGCTGCTTCTGCCTCCAGATAGCGGTTCGGCCAGTCCGTGACCACCTGGTCGGCGGCGAGGAATCGGCCCTGGTTCGAAAAAGCCGGCCGGGCATCACACAAGGTGACGTCATAGCCCAGCAGTTTCCCGGCCGGGAGCAGCGCGGCGCCGAAGTCGTTGGCGCCGAAGATCAGCATGCGCGCGGCGGGGAGCCGGCTTTCCACGAACAGGGTGATGGGTTCGGGGTGGGTCTGGTCCCGGCTGTCGGAGCAGCCGCCGGGTGGTGCCACGCGGACCAAACCGGCGCGGCCGCCTTGGAGCAGCGGCTCGAGCTGGGCGGCTGCCGCGTAAACAGTGGCGGGATGGTCACCCACCAGCCGGGCAAGTTCCGGGGACTCCATGGCGCGGAACCGCACAGGATCCTGCACGACGACGGCTCCCCCGCCCGCGTCGAGCCGGCGGATCAGCGCCACGGCAGTGGTGGAGTGGCGGCCCGCCAGGCCGTTCAGCATGGCGAAGTCCATGGCCTCCAGCGAGGATCCGAGCGGCTGGATGTGGACCTCCAGCTCTCCTCCACAGGAGAGTCCGACGGCGAACGCGTCCTCGGCACTGTAGCCGAACGACTCAAGGCGGCTGCCGCCGTCGCGCATTACCGCAAGGGCGGCGTCCACCACGGCGCCTTCCACGCAGCCGCCGGAGAGACTACCCAGCACATCGCCGTGTTCCGACACAAGCATGGAGGTGCCGAGCGGCCGGGGCACGGAGCCCCCCGCGGCCACGATGGTGGCGACGGCGCAGCGCTGGCCGGAGACCGCAGGCCGCCAGCTTCCCAGTGAAGGTATTAGGTCCAGCATGGCAACACGTCCTTTACCACTGGGGTCCCGGACGGGAAGCCTGTCCGGAGCAGTGCTCGGTCTTGCCTCATAATCTCATTCCTTGCTGGTGTAGAGGGAAAGTCAGGTCAGTTGGTTTGAGAGGACCGGGGCGGGGCCTCTAATCCCGCCCCGGTCCGTGACGGAACAGCCGCACTCCACCGCCGCCCGCCGTCGTAGGTTCTGATGCTGTGGACCACGGCGGCGGACGCCTACTCGATGCGGTGGGTGCGGATGGACCGCCGTTTAAGGCGACATAACACGTTTAAGGCGCCCGAATGGGCAGTTACGCCGGGGGCCTACGCGCCCAGCAGGGCGTTGATCGGCCCGCGGGCGAAGTAGATGATGAAGCCCGCGGTGACCACCCACATGAGCGGATGGACCTTCCTGGCCCGGCCGGACGCCGCACTGATGACCGCGAAAGAGATGAATCCGACGCCGATGCCGTTGGCGATCGAGTAGGTCAGCGGCATGGTGATGATGGTCAGGAAGGCCGGCAATGCGATCGAGAACTTGCTGAACTTGATCTCGCGGATCTGTGCCATCATCATGGCGCCCACCACCACCAGGGCGGCTGCCGCCACTTCGAGCGGCACCACCGAGGTCAGCGGCGTAAAGAACATCGAGCCCAGGAACAGCACTCCGGTCACCACGGAGGCCAGGCCGGTACGGGCACCTTCGCCGATGCCGGCCGCGGAATCGATGTAGACGGTGTTGGACGAGCCGGACGTTCCGCCGCCCACCACTGCGCCCATGCCCTCGACGATGAAGGCCGACTTCAGCCTGGGGAACGTACCGTCCTTGTGCGCCACTCCGGCGCTCTTGGCGAGCCCGGTCATGGTGCCCATGGCGTCGAAGAAGTTGGTGAACACCAGGGTGAACACCAGCATGGTTGCCGCGAGGCCGCCGATCCTTGAGAACGAGCCGAAGAGATCGAACTGGCCCACCAGGCTGAAGTCCGGGGCGGAGACCAGCTGGCCGGCGAGCACGGGCACGTTGAGGTGCCAGCCGCCGGGGTTGTCGGCGCTGCCGGGACCGATATGCATG
Organism: Pseudarthrobacter raffinosi; assembly: GCF_023913735.1. GTDB lineage: Bacteria > Actinomycetota > Actinomycetes > Actinomycetales > Micrococcaceae > Arthrobacter > Arthrobacter raffinosi. Next base: position 3,403 of record NZ_JAMXBH010000010.1, on the reverse strand, counting down.
GCGGCCTCGACGACGGCGGCGAGGGCTGTGGTGGCGACGATTCCGATCAGGAGGCCGCCCTGGATCTTGCGGGCCACGAGGATTCCCATGACCAACAGACCGACGATGAAGACGAGGGTGGGGATGGAGGTGATGGAGCCGTCGTTGCCGAGCTGGACCGGCGGGCCGCCTTTGGTGGGGCGGACGAAGCCGGAATCCACAAAGCCGATGAAGGCGATAAACAGGCCAATGCCGACGGTGATGGCAGCCTTGAGTTCCTTGGGGACTGCCTTGAAGATCGCCGTCCGGGCACCCGTGGCGCCGAAGAGGACGATCAGGACACCGTTGATGACCACCAGGCCCATGGCTTCGGGCCAGGTGACGTCCTGGATGACGGCCACTGCCAGGAACGAGTTGATGCCCAGGCCCGCTGCGAGCCCGAACGGCAGGTTGGCGACGAGGCCGAACACGATGGTCATAACGCCGGCGGTGAGCCCGGTAACGGCCCCCACCTGCGCTGCCGAGAGCCAGCCGCCGGCGACGTCCGTGGGGGCGTTCTCGGCCGAGAAACCGCCCAGGATCAGCGGGTTGAGGATCACGATGTAGGCCATCGTGAAGAACGTGACAATGCCGCCGCGGAATTCGCGCGCCAGCGTGGAGCCACGCTTGGTGATCTGGAAGAAACTATCCAGGAAGGATTTCGACGCCGGGGGCCGGGGTGCCGCCGTGTGCTCTGCGCCTTCGGGCGCAGCCTGCTTTTCAGCTGCGGTTCGCATTTCTGCGGGGTCCAGGATTGTCATGTCAGCCACCGGATCCTAGTAGTCAATCCTGGAATCGAGCGTGTTCCAGGTCTTGAACGGTTCCAGGATGGCGGGAGCCTGGGGGTCGCCCAGTTCCAGCTTGGCGACCGGCATCAGTGCATCCCGGTCCTCGTTCTCGAAGTACTCGTAGAAGACCGCGTCGTCGAAGCCCACGGAGGCTGCGTCGTGCCGGTCGGCGGCGAAGACCACGTTGCCGATCCGGGCCCAGAGGGCCGAGGCCAGGCACATGGGGCAGGGCTCGCAGCTCGTGTAGAGGGTGGCTCCGCTGAGATCGAAGGTGCCGAGCTCGCGGCAGGCATTGCGGATGGCGGTGACCTCGGCGTGGGCCGTGGGGTCGTTTGTGGCGGTGACCCGGTTGACGCCTTCGAAGGCGCGGCCATCCGCGGTGACAACGACAGCGCCGAACGGGCCGCCGCTGTCCAGGACGTTGGCTGTTGCCAGATTTATGGATGCGGCCAGGAAATGTTCGGCCGTGACGGTTGTGCTCATTTTGCGACTTCCTTAGTGGCAAGGAAGCCCAGTAACCCTGAGACGGGGACGCGCCAGTGATACGGCTACCAGGCTTCAGCATGTGCTTTTGAAGGTTCGCCTGGTAGATAGCTTCCCGGAGTCCGGGTGCCCGCCTTTGGCAAGATCGAGATTAGCACCGGATGTGTGAGCAGCGCCATAGTTTTCTGGAAACTTAATTTCGTGATGTGAAATTACCTAGCAACGCGGGGTCACATACGGCCTATCCAGAGGCGCGGAATGGGCCGTATGTGACCCCACGTGGCATTGACTTCCGTCGCGGCAGCACCCTAGGCTGGCGCCACCTGGATCAGCAGACAGGGCCTAACTGAGCTGGAACGCATTTGTTGCCGACCAGACAAGGAGCCATCCATGGCCCACCCGCATATCCCGTCCAGGCTCTGGATCAGGACCCCGCTCGCCGCTTTCACCGCCAACGGGCTCGACGCCGGCGGCGGCATCGTGGTCAGCGGCGGCATCATCGCCGAGCTGGTTCCGGCCGGCGGGCAGCCGTCCGCACCCTGCGACTCGACATTTGACGCCTCCGCGCATGTCCTGATGCCGGGCCTGATCAACACGCACCACCACTTCTACCAAACCCTCACGCGCGCCTGGGGTCCGGTGGCCAACGCCCCGCTGTTCCCCTGGCTGCAGAACCTCTACCCGGTCTGGGCGCGCCTGACTCCGGACAGCCTGGAACTCGCGGTGAAAGTGGCCCTGGCCGAGCTGCTGCTCTCCGGCTGCACCACGGCAGCCGACCACCACTACTCGTTCCCCGCGGGACTCGAGGACGCGATCGACGTGGAGGTCGGCGTCGTACGCGAACTCGGCATGCGGGCCACCCTTACGCGCGGCTCCATGACCTTGGGAACGGACGACGGCGGCCTGCCTCCGCAGTCCACGGTGCAGCGGCCGGAGATCGTTCTGGCGGACAGCGAACGCCTCATCTCCCAGTACCACGAGCGTGGCGACGGCGCCGTCATCCAGATTGCGCTGGCACCGTGCTCGCCGTTCTCGGTGACCAAGGAAATTATGGCCGAGAGCGCCCTGATGGCCGAGCGGCTTGACGTCCGGCTGCACACGCACCTCGCTGAGACCATCGACGAGGAAGACTTCTGCCTCTCGATGTTCGGCCTGCGCACCGTGGACTATCTTGAGAGCGTCGGCTGGCTGGGCAACCGCACCTGGCTGGGCCACGGTATCCACTTCAACGACGACGAGATCGCCCGGCTGGGAGCCGCCGGCACCGCCGTCGCACACTGCCCGACGTCGAACATGCGGCTCGCGTCAGGCACCGCACGCGTGCTGGAACTCGAGGCAGCCGGGGTCCCGGTGGGGCTGGGAGTGGACGGATCGGCGTCGAACGATGCTTCCAACATGATCCTGGAAGCTCGGCAAGCGCTGTACCTGCAGCGGCTGCGCTACGGAGCGGATGTGCCGGTGGAGCGCGCTCTTGGCTGGGCGACACGGGGCTCGGCCGCCGTGCTGGGGCGCTCCGATATCGGCCAGCTGGCCCCGGGGATGCAGGCCGACGTAGCACTCTTCCGCCTCGACGACCTGCGGTTCTCCGGCAGCCACGACCCGGTGGCGGCGCTGTTGCTGTGCGGCGCGGACCGCGCGGACCGCGTCATGGTGGGCGGGAAGTGGCGTGTGGTGGACGGGCAGATCCCGGGGCTGGACATCGCGGGGCTCATTGCGGAGCACTCGGCCGCGGCGCGGAAGCTTGTGGCGGGGTAGCTCTTCGCTGGCCGTTTCGACGGTTCCCTGCGCACACGACGTCCAGCGGCGTCGGGCGTTCAGGGAACCGTCAGAACGGGCCTATGCACGAGCTCTGGCTGCCACCTCCGATCGTTGCTAGCGTGGCGGCATGAGCCCGTCGAAGACCCCGGCCGAGATCCTCAACATTGGCGGCACCGAGGTGCGCATCTCGAGTCCGGACAAGGTGGTTTTCCCCGAGCCCGGGCTGACGAAGCTCGACCTGGTGCGCTATTATCTCGCCGTCGCGGATGGTGCGCTGCGCGGTGCGGGTGGCCGGCCCATGGTGCTCAAGCGCTTCCCGAAGGGCATCTACGCTGAGCCGTTTTTCCAAAAGCGCG
>NZ_JAMXBH010000014.1 GCF_023913735.1 Pseudarthrobacter raffinosi | reverse complement strand
TACCGTCGGCCTAACGAAGTCCACTATGGTTATCAACAGCCAGCCTTGGCAGCGTAGAAGAATTCACTAATTCCGCTGTCCGAAATCCCCGCAGCAGCTCAGTTACGGCGTCGTCGTCGGCGCTGGTCTCTGCCGGGCTGCCGGTAGTGGGGGCGGGGGTGAGGGCTGCGGCGAGGTGTTCCCTCATTGGTGGGACGGGGTCTCCGGTGAGGGTGGTGGCGGGCAGGATGGTGTGGGCGAGGTGGATGCGGCGCTGGGCTTCGCTGCGCCCGATCCGGAGCCGGAGGCGCAGGAATTCGGCGGTGTTTTTGCAGCCGTCATCGGCCGGTGACCCCGGAACGGCCCGGGTGCTCCCGGTGGCGGTCCGGGGTTTCCGGCGGTGGTCCCGGCGGGCCAGGCGGCGTCGGTTTCGTTCAGGGTTTCGACGCCGTTGTCCCACCCGGTGACCCAGTCCCGGGTGGTCCGGGTGGCTGCCGCGGCGGTGATGGCCTTGGTGCGGGTGCGGTCCACGGCGCCCGCGGCGAGGATCTGGAGGTAGTCCACGGTCCGGGAGAGCTCCTCAACCAATCCGGCGAAATCGGCGGCCTCGACGTAGCCGGCCATCGCCAGGGTCCCGGGAGCAGACGCGGCGGCGGCGTTCACCGAGACGATCACCGAAGCCAGCCCGGCGTCGGCCGTCAGCACGGCGGTGCCGCCGCCGTTCCGAGCAAGCCGATCCCCGAAAGCTTCCATAGGAATACTCTGCCGTGGGGGTACGACATTATTGCCGCCGTCACCTTGGCCAGGGTTGGAAGCGCCCCCAACAGCCGAACAGGCGAGCGTCAGCACGGCGGTGCTACCGCCGTCGTCCGCAAGCCGATCCCCGAGAGCTTTCATGGGAATACTCTGCCAAGGGGGTACGACATTCAACCGAGGCGGTCCCGGCCGTGGGCAAAGCCGGAAGCCGGGACCACCAGCAGAGCGTCAGTCCTCCGCGATCACGGCAACCCCGCCGGCCTCAACAGTCCCGGTGAACGGCGCGCCGGTCAGCAGGTCAATGCCGGCCGTCTCCACCGCGGCGGCCGAGCGTGAGTGGTTGATCGCGAACAGGAAGCTGCCGCCGTCGTCGGAACGGCGGCGCACGAGCTCCACGCCGCGATCGGCCCTGGCAACAGGGGCCACTCCCGATTCGGCCAGCAGCCGGTCCACGACCGCCTCGATACCGTCGCGGTCCGGGAATGTGGCGAGATACCAGGCCGCACCGGCGCGCGCACCATCACCAGCACGAACCGCGTGCCGCGTCAGCGACGGCACGCCATCCAACGGATACTCGGTGAAGGTCTGCACCGCTTCGGCCCCCGCGAGGTGCACGTGCTCACTCCACACGGACGAGACCCCGCCGTCGCTCAACTTCAACTGCCCGCCGGCAAGCACCGGATGGAACTCCTCCACCCGGATCCCCAGCAGCTCCCAGAAAGCGCCGGGATAGCCGCCCAGCCGGACGTGGTCCTGCTCGTCCACAATCCCGCTGAAATACGTCACCAGCACCGTGGCTCCGGCCCGCGCGGCAGCGGTGATGTTGGCAGCGGCTGCGTCTGTCACCGAATAGAGCGTGCACACCAGGACCAGGTCGTAGCCCTCTAGAGGCGAAGAAGAATGGACCAAATCCACTGCGATCCCGCGCAGGAACAGCGACCGGTGGAAAGCCCGCAACACGTCGAGATACTTCACGTCCTGGCTCGGTTTGGAGTCGATTTCGCTGGCCCACCAGGCTTCGTAGTCGAACACGATCGCCACGCGAGATTCCACCCTCGAGCCGCGCACCGGCGCGATCTGCTTGAGGGCGGCTCCGAGACCCACCACCTCGCGCCACACGCGCGTGTCACGGCCACCGTGCGGGACCATCGCGGAGTGGAATTTCTCGGACCCGGCAAAGCTCTGCCGCCACTGGAAGAACATCACCGCGTCCGCCCCGCGGGCCACATGGGCCAGTGAGTTGCGCAGCATTTCGCCGGGCATCTTGGGCGGGTTGCGCGGCTGCCAGTTGACGGCCGACGTCGAATGTTCCATCAGGATCCACGGGTGCCCGCCCGCAATTCCCCGGGTCAGATCAGCGCTGAACGCGAGTTCGATCTGACGCTCGGGATCGGCGGCAACCAGGTAGTGGTCGTTGGCGATGACGTCCAGGTCCTTGGCCCACTCGAAGTAGTCCATGGCTTTGGTGGCGCTGGACGCCATCAGGTTGGTGGTGCAGGGGACCCCCGGGGTGACCTCCCGCAGGACCGCCACGAGCTCGCGGTAGTAGTCCATCAGCACCCACGAATTGAACCGCTGGAAGTCCAGCTGCTGGCCCGGATTCAGCGTGGAAGGCGCGACGCCGGGCGGCAGGATCTCCTCGAAGGAACCGTAGTTCTGGGACCAGAACGCCGTGCCCCAGGCCGCATTGAGCGCCTCGATGCTGCCGTACCGGCGCTCCAGCCAGGTGCGGAAGGCAGCGGCGTCCTCCGCGCCATGGAACTCGGAGACGTGGCAGCCGAGCTCGTTGTCCACATGCCATAACGCCAGCGCGGGGTGGCCTTTATACCGCTCGGCGATCACCCGGGTGATGCCCGTGGCATACCGGCGGTACACGGCCGACGACGGTGTGTAGTGCCGCCGGGAGCCCGGTCCCAGCACCGTTCCATCAGCCGTGACCGGCAGGATTTCCGGGTATCTGTGCACCAGCCAGGCCGGGGGAGCAGCGGTGGCAGTCGCCAGGGCAACCTTGATCCCGTTGGCGGCGAGATTATCCAGCACTTCATCCAGCCAGCCGAAGTTGTATTCGCCCTCAGCCGGTTCAAGCAGGGCCCACGAGAAAATGCCCACGCTCAGGAAACTGACGCCGGCTTCCTTCATGAGCTCCAGGTCTTCCAGCCGGACGTCCACGGGCCACTGTTCAGGGTTGTAATCGCCGCCGTAGGCGATCCCTTCCACGTTGCTCCAGACGCTGGCCGGACCGGAATTACGCTGCATGCTCATGGGACTCCTTCGTCTACGGGAATGGACTAAACGTACCTGAATCCCGAGGTTTGGGAAAACGCTTGCCCAAACTTCGGAATGCCGGTATTGTATCGTTTCAGAAAGCGTGTAAGCCAGCTCACAACTCACGTTGTAAACACAGAAGCCACGGGCCTGCACAACTCGAGCAAGGAGGCTCTTATGATCAACAGAAGGAATTTCCTCACCACCGTAGCCATCGGCACGGCATCCGCTGCAGCACTGGCTGCGTGTGGCTCACCGGCCCCCAGCCAGACGGGTTCGGCGGAGAACCCGGTCACCATCAACTACACCTGGTGGGGCAACGATGACCGCGCCGAGCGCACCCGCAAGGCGATCGCGCTGTTCGAAGAAAAAAACAAGGACATCAAGGTCAACGGCAACTTCACGGACTTCGCCGGTTACTGGCAGAAGCGGGCCACGGAAGCTGCCGGTGGCGGCCTCCCCGACGTGATGCAGTGGGACCTGTCCTACATGCGGGATTACGGCCAGCGTAACCAGCTCCTGGACCTGGGCACGGTCAAGATCAACACGGACGCCTTCGACAAGTCCCTCCTGCCGTCCGGCCAGATCCGGGGCAAGACCTACGGCATCCCCACCAGCACCAACGCCTTCGCCGTTTACTACGACCCCGCAAAGCTCGCCTCACTTGGCATCGCAGAGCCGGACGGCACCTGGACCTACAAGGAATACAACGACTTCCTGACGGAGGTCGGAGCCAAGGGCAACGGCGCTCTCTTCGGCGGCACGGACTACACCGGCGTCTGGTGGATGTTCAACATCTGGCTGCGCCAGAACAACACCGAAGCCTTCACCGAGGACGGCAAGCTCGGCTTCACCAAGGACCACCTCAAGAAGTGGTGGAACCAGACAGCGGCTCTCCGCGGCACCCCTGCCATCGTTTCCGAAGAACGCGTCACCCAGCTCGCCCCCAAGTCGCCGTTCGGCTCAAACGTCTCAGTCACAGAGGTCACCTGGGACAACTTCATGGCCGCCTACCTTGGAGACAGCGGCGCCAAGGAGCTCAAGCTCGTTCCGGTTCCCTCCGATGACAAGGATAACCTGGGCCTGTTCCTCAAGCCGTCCATGCTGATGGTGGCCAGCGCCAAGACCAAATACAAGGATGCCGCCGCCCGGTTCATCGACTTTATGGTCAACGATCCCGAGGTGGGCCAGATCTTCAAGACCTCCCGCGGCGTTCCGGCCTCCAAGACCCAGCGCGACGGCACCACCTTCGAAGGCACCGACAAGCTGGTAGTTGATTACGAGAAGTCCATCGAAAAGTACCTCAAGGACGCTCCGGAACCGCCCATCGTCGGTTTCGGCACGCTGGAAGCCTCCTTCAAGCGCATCAGCTCTGACCTGAACTACGGCAAGCTCACCATTGACGGCGCGGCTGACGCGTGGTTCAAGGAAGCCGAAGACCTCATCAAGCAGAACGCCTGATCCCAGGCCTTCACAACTGACGGAATGAATTCGTGACTCAAAGCCCAACCCTGAGCAGGCGTTCGACGTCGCCGTCCGCTCCCGCTCCGCGCAAATCAAAGCGGAGCGGGGCGGACGCCCGCGCCGGCTACACCTTCCTGTTGCCCTGGCTGCTGGGGTTCATCGCCCTGACTGTGGGCCCGATGATCTCCTCGCTGTACCTGTCCTTCACCAACTACAACCTCTTCGATCCGCCCAAGTGGATCGGCCTGGACAACTACACCACCATGTTCCAGGACGAGCGGTTCCTGCAGTCGGTGGGCGTGACCGTGGGCTATGTGGTCTTCGGTACCCCGCTCAAGCTCGCCGCCGCACTGGCCGTGGCGATGCTGCTGAACAGTGCGCGCAAGGGGCAGGGGTTCTACCGGTCCGCGTTCTACGCCCCGTCCCTGATCGGCGCGTCCGTGTCCATCGCGATCGTGTGGAAGGCGATGTTCGGCGATTCCGGTCCGGTGGACCAGGGCCTGTCGTTCTTCGGGATCAACCTGGGCGGCTGGGTGGGCAACCCGTCCATGACCATGTCGATGTTCATCCTGCTGACCGTGTGGCAGTTCGGTGCCCCGATGGTGATCTTCCTCGCCGGCCTCAAGCAGATCCCGGCGGATCTTTACGAGGCAGCGTCGATGGACGGTGCCGGCCCGGTGCGGAGGTCCGTCAACATCACCTGGCCCATGCTCTCCCCGGTGATCTTCTTCAACCTGCTGATGGAAACCATCCACGCGTTCCAGATCTTCGCCTCGGCCTACATCATCTCCAACGGTGAAGGCGGCCCGGCCGGCTCCACCCTCTTCTACACCCTCTACCTTTACCTGCGGGGTTTCAGCGACTTCCGGATGGGCTACGCCTCGGCGATGGCCTGGCTTCTGGTGATCGTGGTGGGCATCATTACCCTGATCTTCTTCAAAACCTCCAAGTCCTGGGTCCACTACAGCGGTGATTCGAAATGACAACTATGGCAACCCCCAAGCAGTCTGCGCCGATGCTCCAGGCTCAGGACTACAACCCGAAGTCGGAGTCCGTGACGGCCAAGAGGGTCAAGAGCCTCGTTTTCCACATGGTGGCGCTCGGCCTGACAGCGGTGGTTCTCTACCCGGCACTGTGGATGGTGGCCTCGGCCTTCAAGCCCAATGCCGAAATCGGCGGCGCCAACACGTCGCTGTGGTCGAACAACTTCAGCTTCGACAACTTCGTCACGGCCATGGACGGGATCGGCGGGGTGTCCACCCTGCAGTTCTTCACCAACTCCCTGGTCCTGGCAGTCGGCGCCGTAGTGGGCACCATCCTCTCGGCCAGCGTCTCGGCCTATGCCTTCGCCCGGATCAAGTTCCCGGGCCGGAGCGTGCTCTTCGGCATGATGATCGCCACCCTGCTCCTGCCGTTCCACGTGGTGATCATCCCGCAGTACATTGTGTTCCAGCAGCTGGGCCTGGTGGACACGTACGTTCCCCTGCTGATCGGCAAGTTCCTGGCGGCGGATGCATTCTTCGTGTTCCTGATGGTCCAGTTCATGCGCAACCTTCCGGCCGAACTGGACGAGGCGGCACGTATCGACGGCGCAGGCCACGTGCGGATCTTCTGCTCCATCATGCTGCCGCTGATGAAACCGGCGCTCATCTCGACGTCGATCTTCTCCTTTATCTGGAGCTGGAACGACTTCCTGGGCCCGCTGCTGTACCTGAACACGCCCGAAAAGTACCCGCTGCCGCTGGCCCTGCGCCTGTTCGTGGACCAGACCCAGAGCTCGGACTACGGCGCCATGATCGCCATGTCCGTCCTGGCCCTGCTGCCGGTGCTGGTGTTCTTCCTGGTGTTCCAGCGCTACATTGTTGAGGGCGTCTCCACCCAGGGCCTGAAGGGCTGACGGCGACAGGAATGAGCATCATGGACAGCGCCACGCCGGCATCTGGCCGCAACGAACCGATCCCGGTAAACCGCTTCGCACTGTTTTCCGAGACCCTCCTGGCCGGGCTGCTGGTGCTGGTGCTGTCCATCCCGCTTGTCACCATCCCCGCCGCCTACGCGGCCGGTATCGCCCACCTGGAACGCCACCTCTCCGGGCGGGACGATTCGCTCCGTGCCCTCTGGAGCACCTTCCGCTCCGCCCTCCCGGGCAGCTGGAAACTGGGAATCACGACGGCGGGAGCCGCCGTCGTGATTGCCCTTAACCTGTTGCTCGCAACGGTGGGTCAGCTGCCGGGCAGTGCGGTTGTCCTGCCGGCCACGCTGATCCTGGCGGCGGCCGGAGCCGTCCTGCTCCTGCGTACCGCCGCTGCCTGGCGCAACGCTGCCGGCGAGGAATCCTCCGCGCCGGGAACCTGGTCCGCGGCCCTTGGCACCGCCAAAGCCCTCTCGCTGCGCGACTGGACAGGCTCGCTCCTCCTTGCCGCGGCGCTGTTCGCGTCCGTGGTGTTTGTCTGGATGCTCGTGGCCCTGTTTGTGGTGGTGCCCGGCATGCTGATCCTGGCCTCCGCCGCCGTCAAGATACGGTCCGGCCGCGCCTAGCAAGTCTCTGCATTTGACCTTTACTACCGAGTTGAGCCAGACGTGTCTTCCGACAGCCCAAAGTCCGCAGAATCCCTTCACACGTCCCAAAGTCGGGTCCGCTGGTACCAGCCGCTGACGCAGCACAACTACCGCCTGTATATGGGCATGACCTTCGCCGGAAGCATGGGCGTGTGGATGCAGAGGCTCGCCCAGGACTGGCTGGTGCTGCAACTGACGGGGAGCCCGGCCGCCGTCGGGATCGCCGTGGCGCTGCAGTTCCTGCCGATGCTTGTCATCGGTCCGCTCAGCGGCCTGCTGGTAGACATGTTTCCCAAGCGCAGCGTCATGATGGTGTGCCAGTCCGTGATCGCACTGCTGGCCCTGGGACTGGCCGCGTGGGACGCCAGTGGAAATATCACCGTGTGGGCGGTGTACGGAAGCTGCATTGCGCTGGGAGTGACGTCCGCCGTCGACGGTCCGGCGCGCCAGGTTTTCATCAACGAAGTGGTGGGCGACGCCGGGCTGAGGCCCGCCATCGGAGTCAACAACGCGATCGGCCAGTTTGGCGCCATGGTGGGACCAGCCCTTGGTGGGGTGGTGATCGCCCACGCGGGATCCTCCGCCGCCTTCGCCGCGAACGCCCTGCTTTCCGTGCTCGTGCTGGTCATGATCGCCGCCGTCCGGCCGGCGCTCCTGCACCTCACAGCCCCTGCAACCCGGGGACGCGGCCAGCTTCTGGCCGGCTTCCGGTACGTCCGGGAACGGCCATCGCTGCTGCTGCTCATTGTCCTGGCCGGCCTGCTGGGGGCCTTTGGAATGAACGGTCCGGTGGTGCTGACGGCGTTCGCCGAGCGCGTGTGGCACAACGGTGCGGCGGGGTTCGGCCTGTTCAACACCGTGGGTGCCGTCGGCGCCCTGGCGGGTGCGCTGCTCGCCGCGCGACTGAGGGGCATGGGCCGCAAGGGAATCGTGGCCGCAGCCGGACTCTTTGGGCTTTCGCAGCTGGTTGCCGCGCTGATGCCCAGCCTGGTCGCTTTCACCGTGATGCTTGCCGTGGTGGGCCTGATGACCCTGGTGTTCCTGACGAGCGCCGCGACAGCTGTGCAGGTGGAGGCGGGGCCCGAAGTCCGGGGGAGGGTGATGGCGCTTTACCTGCCATTGCTGCTGGGCGGGCATGCTTTGGGTGGCCTGCTGGCGGGCTGGCTGACGGAGGAGTTTGGCGTGCGGACAGGCCTGGTGGTCACCGGTGCGCTGGCCATGCTGTCCGCGGCCGTCGTCGGAGTTTTGTTGTGGCTGAATTCGCGGAGTGTGCGGAACACACGGCCACTGTGAGGAAAAGTAAGTTTGTGTGCGTTCTTGACGCGTGGTGGGGCTCACATCTACTCTGTGAGAAAGCGGTTTCTGAGACGTTATCGACTGCCAGACCAAAGGACAACGAATGCTTTTACGCGCCCGAAAATCCAGAATTCCCAAAGCCGCGGCTGTTATAGCCGTGCTGGCCCTGGCCCTCACCGGGTGCGGCGCTAGCACGCCGGCTGCCTCCGACGGAACGGTGACCTTGCGTTTCAGCTGGTGGGGCTCCGATGTGCGGCACAAGATGACTGAGAAGCTGATTGCTGCCTTCGAAGCGGAAAACCCCAACGTCAAGATTAAGGGAGAATACGGCGACTGGTCCGGCTACTGGGACAAGCTGGCCACCCAGGTTGCCTCGCAGGACGCCCCGGACATCATCCAGATGGATGCCCAGTACCTTGGCGAATACGCTGAACGCGGGGCCCTGCTGGAACTCAAGGACGTGGATCTGTCCAAGTTCGATAAGGCCGCCGCGGATGCCGGCAAGACGGACGGGGGGCAGTTCGCCGTCACGGCGGGTATGAACGCACTGGTGGTCCTGGCCAATCCGGCGCTGCTGTCCGCCAGTGGGGTGTCACTGCCTGATGATTCGAGCTGGACCTGGGATGACTACAAGGAGACGGCAGCCGACATCACCAGCAAGAGCAAGGAAGGCGTCTACGGTTCCGGCGGCGTCGTCGGGGATGCCTCCTTCAACCTCTGGATGCGGCAGCACGGGAAGTCCCTGTTCACCAACGACGGCGGCCTGGGCTTTGACGAGGCCGATGCCACCGAATACTTCGAGATGCAAGCCGGTCTGCGGGACGCCAAAGCCGTTCCGCGTGCGTCCGTTCTGACTGAAGAGGCCAGCGCACCGTTGGACCAGCAGGGCCTGGCAACGAACCGTTTTGCCATGGGGTGGGTGTGGTCCAACCAGCTGGCTGCCCTGAGCACAGCCTCAGGGCAGGCCCTGGAAATCCACCGTCCGCCGAGTGTCGAGGGCGACGCCATGAAAGCCGAGCAGTTCTACAAGGCTTCGCAGTTCTGGTCGGCCAGTTCCCGGACCAAGTATCCCGCGGAGACCCAAAAGTTCATCGACTTCCTGGCCAACAGTGTTGAAGCCGGCGAGATCGGGCTGGCAGACCGCGGCATCCCGGGCAATTCGGACGTGCGCAAGGCCGTGGCACTGAAGCTGTCGCCCACCGACGCGCTGACGGCAAAATTCATCGATGACATTGCCGACGAAGTAGGCGAGGCCCCGGCCGTGCCTCCGGCCGGATCAAGTGCGGTTTCCGAAGTCCTGACCCGGTACGCCACTGAGGTGCACTTCAGCAGGATTTCCCCGCAGGAAGCGGCGAAGAAGTCGATCGAGGAAATCAAGATTTCCCTCAGCTAAACGGGCGGGACACCCCAGGCTCGGGTCACCCAGACACGGACGACGCCGGATGCGAACCGCGTCCGGCGTCGTTTCCTTTGCTGCCCCCACCCCAACTAGGTAGCGCTAACTGTCGTTTTGACGCCTCATAGCGACAGTAAGCGCTACTTACTTGGGGGTTTGAGTGGGGCGCGTCCGTCGCCTTTAGGGCTCGTTGGATGGCGTGAAGGTCCAGGAGCCGGTGTGGATGCGGAAATCACGCGAAGTCTTGCCATTGATGGTCCCGGCGCCGCCGCGCTCGCCACTGTTTGCGGCACCGCCAGAACCGGAATGCACGACGGCGGGTCCCGCCGTCGGCCCTTGGATTCCGTAAGTGCCGCCGGAGGGGAGCCTGACGGTGGCGGTGACGCCCGCGGGAATCGTGCACTCCAGCTGTATTCCAGTGGCAGTCCGCCGCCAAGCGACGTCGACGGCGCCGTTGGGCAGCGGCACATTTCCCTTGGCGTGCTCCAGGCTGCACACAGGCGGCTCGATAATCACTTCGGTGCCTCCGGGGACGCTTACCCGGACGCCGAGCAGGAACTCCAGGATTTCCTTCACCACTGACGCGGACCAGGCGTGGGACTGGCTGTAGTCCGTGCCGTCCACCAGCTCCCAGGCTTCCCAGGTGAAGCTGGCGCCGGACTCGAGGAGCCGGGCCCAGCCGGGCTGGTCTGGCGATGTGAGCAGATCAAGCACGGCTTCTGTCCGCCCCTCGGACAGAAGCGCCCGTACCAGCCGGTGCACGGTCATGGGTCCCTGCCGCATGCCTTGCCCGGCGATCCGCTCGGCGTCGGCCGTTGCGTAGTCCGAGTCTGTGATGCCCAGGGACAACGGGAATGACGTGGCGTGCTGGGACGCGTGGGTGCTGGGTGTGCCGTCGGCGTGCAGGCCGTCCACCATCACGCCGCCCACGCGCAGGCGCGTGCGGATGCTTTCCGCGAGTGCCCCGGCACGGCCGGCGTACCGGACAGCCGCGTCCTCCTGGCCGGCGAGGCTGCAGAGCCGTGCGGTGGAGATCAGGGCCGAGTACGCCTGCGCGTTGACGGTGGTTTTGGCGGCGCAGTCCATGTCGTAGCCGAACCGGCCGGGGACGGGCCAGTCCACGATGCCGTGCAGGTACGGGCCGGAGCCGCCGCCGAGTTCGGCGACCAGTCCCGCCGTCGGGCCTTCCGTGGCGAGGTACCGCAGTGCATAGTCGGCAGTGGCACGGAGGCGCGGGAGCAGTTCCGTCACTAGGGCGAGGTCTCCGGTCCGCAGGTGGTATTCCTCGGCCCATTCCGGCATCATGAGCGAAAAGTCGGGGATGTCCCGTTTCCCGTCGCCGTTGGGGTAAACAGCGTTGTAGCGGCCCAGGTCCGCGCCGTCGGTCCAGTAGCGGCCGGCCGACCAGCCGAACTCACGCAGCGCCTGCGCGGTGTAGGCGTGCTCGCCGAACAGGGCCATGGTGGCGTAGGAGATGTTGACGGCGTCGGCGAGGAACTGGCCTTTTTCCCGGGTGGGGGTGTCGACGAACTGTTCCTGGACCCCGTGCAGAGCGGAATCGCGCAGCAACCGGAACACCGCGTCCAGCGTGGGGTTGGAGCTGCTGAAGCTCCCTTCGTGCGGGTGCCGGCCGTGGATCACGACGGCGCCCACCCGGGTCACGTCCGATGCCTCCGTCCCGGGGAGTTCCAGGTACCGGAAGCCCAGGTGCACGGTGGCGCGGAACCGCTGCGGGCCCTGGGCCTGGGTGTAGGGGAAGGACATATCGGTGTTCTGGCTGGCCGTTTTGCCGGTGTCCACGCGGCCGTCCGCGTTCAGGACGTAGCCCGCCCGGATCATCAGGGTCCGCCCGGCCACGCCGGTACGGAAGTCCACCTCCGGACGTGCCGGGATGACCCGGCCGAAATCCGCCACCAGCGTTCCGTCGGCTGCGGTTAGGAAAGACTCCGGGGCAACAAACTCCTCGGACAAGGAGGTGCGGCGGGGGTGCAGGGCAGGGAACTCCGGGACGGGATGGGGACCGTAGGTCAGGGCCGGTGGCATGTCCTGGCTTGCATCCAGGGCGGCCGCTGCCTGCCCGTCCAGGTGCTCTACAGGGTCGCCCTCATCGTTCCGGTAGCCCGCTTGCCGGTACGGCGCCTCGGCAGCGGTCCAGTTCGAACCGGAGCCGAAGACCTCGCGGCGCCCGTCCGTGTAGTCCACGCTGAGGCGGACCAGCAGGGCCGGTACGCTGGCAGCCCTGCCCTGACCGGGGCCGTACCAGTGCAGTAGGGCGGTCAGGGGAATCTCGACGGGCTGCTGCTGGGCCCGCTGGCCGGGCAGCGCTGGCTGGACTTGCTGACCCGACTGTTTCGGCACTCCGGGGGTGTGGGCCGCGAGCAGCGCGGTGACGTCGGCGGCGTCGTAATATCCCTCGCCGGGGTAGCCGAAGGAGGTTGTGCTGAGGCAGGCGTTTCCGTCCAACGCCACCTGCGCGTGATGGCTCGCAGCCACAAAGAGGCGTGCCCGGGCAACAATTCCCGTGATCAGGACGGTGCTGCGGAAAAGTGTCCATTCGTCGGGCTGCCGGTGCGCCGTGGTGCCTGCCCAGTGCCCCAGGAACGCACGGGCCTCTTCCGGGCCGGCGCTGAATCGGTGGTCCAGGAGTACCGCGCCCCCGGGAGTGGCGTCAGCAGAAACAGTGTCGACGGAAGCACCGGCAGCTGAACCGCTACGGGCGCCGTCAGTAATCCGCAGCGAGGCGTACTCGGCCTGGCTGCGGGGACCCTGATGCAGGGCGAGCCGGCCCTCGAACCCCGCGGGGAGCGGCTCGTTGACGGTAAGCAGTTCAACGCCGTCGAGGGTCACGGTGATGGTGGTGCCGTCGTCGGAAACCGTGAGATCCTGCCAGGTGCCGGGGACTAGGTCCTTGCCGGGCAGTCGTTCCTGGCTGGCAGCGGCGTTGCGTTCCAGCTGGGCGCTGGCCAGCACGTCGGTGTCCGGAGTGGCAGGGGCCGGGATGTCCCATTCCGGGGCGCGGCGGAGCACCACATTGCCCGCCGTGTTCAGTTCCAGCAGCAATCCAGTGCCCGAGCCGCTGCTGCGGAGGAGCAGCCCGGCCCATCCCATCACCGGCCGGAGGCGTGCCTCCAGCAAGAAACAGCGGACGGGAGGGCAGGGAATGGGCAGGAAAGGGGAGCCAGCGACGCGAAGGGCGCCTTCGAGGACGTCCAGCGGAGCCCGGCCGCCCGGGGCCCGGTGGATCCAGTCGGCACCCCATCCGCTGTCCGAAAGTCCAGTGCTAAACGACGCGGCTTCGGACCAGGGGCTGGCGTAGCCTCCGGCGTCACTCACCCGGACCCGCCAGCTGTAGTCCGAGTCCTCGGCCAGGTCCGGCCCGCCGTAGGGAATCCCTGCTTGGCGGAAGGAGGGCATGGGTCCGGAGTGCCAGACCTCCGCCCCGGCCGAATCCTCGACGGCGATTTCGTAGCCCGTCTGCCGGGCCGCGGCGCGGCTGGCGTCGTCCGGCTGGCTCAGTGTCCACCCGAACACCGGGCGCAGCGAGGCGGTGAGGCAGGGGGAGAGGCTGTCGGTCAGCAGGCCGCCAGCCCGCAACTCGCCTTGGCGGGTCAGTGTGGGGGTTGCTTCCTGGGTGGGGGAGACGCCCATCAGGAAGCAGTTCCGCGTGCTGCGAGGGCCCAGGGCAGTCCAAGCTCGCTGAAAGTCGCATGCTCTTGCGTGGCACGCTCCAGGGCTTCCTCGATCCCGACGACGACGGCGTGCGCGGCGTCGCCGTCACCTTCCCAATGGACGTAGGCGCCGTCGATCAGGGCCGGCAGCGATGCGGTCCGGATGGCTTCGAGCACCAGCATGAAGGCTCCGCTGTCCAGGAGCGGACTGATGAGTTCCCTGCCTTCGCAGCGGTGGGCCAGCAGGTTCTCCGTGAGGTCGTCGCGGCCGAAGACCTCCTCGGTCTGCCCGGCAGGGGTGGTCACGGTGAGGCGGTCTTCGGTGTAGTGGAACACGGCCTGGCCCCGCGAGCCCTGCAGTGTGACATAGGGTTCCGCGGATTCGGTGGCGCAGATGGTGAGTGCGCAGGTGACGGGAAGTCCCTTGGCGGTGCGGATCCGGATGACGGAGGTGTCGTCGGATTCGATGTCATTGGCCCGGTAGAGATCGGTTTCCACCGAGGCGACATCTTCGATGGTGCGGGCGCCGGCGATGCGCAATGCGGTGGCCACGGCGTGGGCCAGGGGATTGGTGGCGACCCCGTCAACCACGTCGACGCAGTCAATGCTCCGCTTCCCGGCCCAGCGGGAGCGCTTGTAGTAGGCCCTGTTGCGGACCCAACGGCCGGTTGCCGAGAAGCCTTCGAGGGTGCCGATGGTGCCGTTGGCGACGAGTTCCTCGATGGCCCGCAGCGCGTGTGACCCCAGGCTCTGGAAGCCGATCTGCACGCTCCGGCCGGATGCCTGGGCGGCGTCGCACAGCGTGTTGAAATCGGCCAGCGACGCGACCGGGGGCTTCTCCAGATAGAGATCCGCTGTTGTGGCCATGGCGGCGAGGCCCAGCGGGGCGTGGGTCTGGATGGGAGTGGCCACGATGATCACGTCCAGGTCCGGGGTGCCCGCCAGGAGTTCGGTCAGCCCCGGGAACACGGCGGCCGTGGCCGGCACGGACCCCGGTTCCGGCGGATGGGGATCGGCTACCGCTACGAGTTCGACGACGCCGGCCTCCTGAAGCCGTTGAAGGTTGCCCAGGTGGTGCGTGCCGAAGCCGTGGATGCCTACCAGCGCCACGCGGGCCGGGCGGACTTGCTCCGGCGCGGGTGCCGGGGCCGGGTTAGGACATTCGGTCCGGACAGGATCCTGGGCCTCAAGATCGCCGGTCTGGACAGGATCTGCAGACCGGGACTGTGACTCGGCGGCGGTGCCGGCTGGCATTCCCAATGGATCTCCGTTTCTGCCCGCAGGCACAAAATCTTGGCCCCGGCGGCCGTCGTGACGGAGCCGGGGCGGACGATGCGGCGTTCCCGCGATACCGGCGCTGGCAGGCGGATACGGGGCTGGCTCGCCCTTGGCGCTCGCTGATACATCATCCGGCAAGCGCTTTCCAAGGTCCAGTGTGGACTATGGCGGGCTGCCGAGTCCAGTAATGTAACGATTCAAAAATTAGCTTGACCCACCCGCCATGAGGGGTCTAGATTTCGAGAAACCGATTACTCAGGTGACGCCCGCCACTTATGGGCGCGTTTCTGCAACGATGGAGAACCGAAGGAGCTTTGCCATGCTGGCTGGAAGTTTCAGTGCACGCGCCTACTCGTTCTTTGACACCCTGCTCTGGATTGCCTGCCTCAACGTGCTGTGGATCCTTTTCACCCTGCTGGGCCTGGGTGTCCTGGGTGCAGGTCCTGCAACGGCCGCGGCGCAGATCCTGGTCCGGCGCCGGGTGCGGGGAGAAGCCGCCCCGCTGCTCAAGTCGTTCACCCGTGAATACTTCGCGAACTTCGTCGGTGCCAACGCTCTGGCGTTGCCCGTCATGGCGGTGGCAGTGGCCCTGGCGATGAACTGGAACTACTCGTCCGGCGCCCGGGGCCTGATGTCCCAGCTGGTCGCAGCCGGCACGTTTGTTGCCGCCATCTTCCTCGCCGGGGTGGTCTGCTACCTCTTCCCGATGTACGCCCGCTACGAACTGCCGCTGGGCCAGTACCTGATGATCTGCTCCCGTTTTGCTGTCCGTCACCTGGCGGGCACCGTCATCCTGCTGTTCATCACAGCCGCAGCCGTCTACGCGAGCCGCGCCCTGCCTGGACTTATCCCCTTCTTCAGCATCGGCGCCTGGCTGTACGTGACCGGCTGGCTGTGCGACCGGTTCTTTGCCGCCAATGACGAGTCCGTCGCCGCCTTGGCCGCGCTGCAGGAGGCTGCCGACGGCGACGCGCACCCCGCCGTCGCCCTGCCCAGCCAGCAGGGGGCACCTGTTGGGTGACCTTTTTGACGGCCGGCTCCTGTATGGCGCGGCCGTCTATCCCGAGGTCCTGGACGTGGCTACCTTCGCCGCCGACGCTGCCCACATGCGCCGGCTCGGCATGAACACGGCCAGGCTGGGAGAGTTCATGTGGTCCGCCCTGGAACCCGAGGATGGGGAGATTTGCCTGGACGTCCTGGACCGCGCCCTCGAGGTGCTCGGCGCCAGCGGGCTCAGCGCCATAGTCTGCACACCCACGGCCACCCCGCCGGTCTGGCTCACCCACGGCCACCCGGAACGCCTGCACCACACGGCCGACGGCGTTGCCCTGGGTCACGGCTCCCGGCAGCACATCTGCACCAACAATCCCGTTTTCCGCGACCGCGCCGCACGGATAACCAAGTCCATGGCGGCCGCCGTCGGGAATGACCGGAGGGTTCTCGCGTGGCAGTTGGACAACGAGTTCAAGTCCCACGTGGGCGGCTGCCACTGCGCAACTTGCCGTGACCTCTGGACCGGCTGGCTGGCCGCGCGCTACCAGGAGGTTGATCTGCTCAACCAGGCGTGGCATTCCGCGGTCTGGAGTGAAACGTATCAAAGCTTTGCGCAGGTGCCCCTTCCCGGCCCCACGCCGTTCCTCCACAACACCTCGCTGGTCAACGATTTCAGGCTGTTCAGCCAGGAGAGTATCAACGGGTTTGCCCGCGAACAGTCGGGCATCATCCGAGTCCACAGCAGTCTTCCCGTGACCCACAACAGCGGCTTCGGCTTCGACCTGGACAACGCCGCGCTCTTCGAGCACCTGGACTTCTCCAGCTTCGACACCTACCCCTCGGCCAACAACCATTCCGCGTTCCTGATGAACCTGGACTACTTCCCGCGGCTGGCAAAGTCCCGCCGCACGGTCCTGATGGAGACCAGTCCCAGCCACGGCGGCTCGGTGCGGCACTACGGCGTGCCGCACCCGCACGGGTTCGCGGAAGCGGAGGCCTTCGCCAACTACGCCTCAGGGTCCGCCGGATTCCTGTTCTGGCACTTCCGCCAGCACCGCGGCGGCAGCGAACAGGCGCACGGTTCGGTGGTCAGCGCCTGGGGCCAGCCCACCATCGGCCACGCCAGCGCCGACGCAATAGGCAGGCTGCTCCCGGCGGTGAAGCCGCTGCTGGACCACAGCAGCCCGGCCCAGCCCGCCGTCGCCGTCCACTACTCGGACCACGCCAAGGGATTCCTGGAGACCGAAGCGGGCGACAGGGTTGGCTACCGCGGACTGATCTCGGCGATCTACGCAGGACTGGTCCGGGCCGGAATCCAGCGGTCACTGCTTCCGGTGGAGGCCTCCCTCGCCGGCTTCCGCGTGCTGTTCACCCCGTTCGTCCACCACCTCCCAGAGCAGGACCGGGAGCGGATCCTGCAGTGGGTGCACGACGGCGGCACGTGGGTCTGCGGGCCCGGCACCGGAGGCCGTACGGAGCACCACACATGGCATGCCGACTCCGCCCTCGGCGGGCTGGAGGCCGCCGCCGGCGTCGAATCCGTCTTCCAGTTCCCGGCCACCGGGTCAGGTTCCCGGGGCAGCATCCTGGGCCACGACGTCGACCTCTCCCGGATGAGCACGTTCTTCAGGCTCCCAGAAAATGACGCGCCTGGTGCGGCCACGGCGCTCGGCACGGTCACCGTCGGTCCCGCCGAGGGCCTTGAATTCGCCACCGAACGCCGGATCGGCGCCGGCCGGATGATCCTGCTCGGTTCCTATCCAGGGGCCGGTGCGGGAACCGGCGGACCGGACGACGGCGGCGGCGCGCCGCTGGCTGCCGTCGTCGAGTACGCGTGCGCCGGGGTGCTGCCGCGCGTCCGCACCGCGGGTGGCACGGTGGCCGGATATCAGCGCTGGCGCAACGGCCGGTTGCAGCACTGGCTGGTCAACATGGGCGGCGAGCCGGGAGCGTTTACTCTCCTGCGGCCCGCCCGCAAACTGCTGGGCAAGCAGGCCGTCCATGCCCACAACGGCAGCCACACCAGCCACCCCGCGCTTACCCTTCCCGCCGGCGTCCACACCCTGGGCGCCTACGACTATCTGGTTCTGGAAGACATCAAAGAGGAGCACTCACTGTGAAATGGCTTGAGCAGGCACCACGCGTGGACACGGCTGTGCAGTTCGGCAGGCCGTGGGCGCAGGGGGAATTGGAGGCAGCGGGCGTCCCCGGCATTCGGCTGGCAGACGCAGCGTTGGCCCATGAGGCCAGGCCGCTGGCCTACTGGCCGGACGGCAGTGTTAAATGGACCGCCCATGCCGCCGTGGTTCCGGCCGCCAGTGAGGCTGCTGCCCTGGAGCCGGTGCTGGCGGGTGCGTTCGCCTCGGAGCCGGCACCAGCCTTGGGATCCGGGCGGGCACTGTCCGACGCCTTGCCGACCCGCCCGTTGGCCTCCTTCGACGGCGGCACCATCCGCGTGGACACCGGCGCCTTCACGGTGACCATCGCCACCGGTAGCCAGGCGGCGGGTGCCGGCCCCCGGAAGGCGGCTGGCGAGCTCACCGGCCCGTTCACTGCGCCGGACGGACGGCAGCTCGGCGATGCCCTGCGGCTGGTGGTCAGTACACCGGATGCCCAGGCCAGCGTCGAGTCCGCGGACATCGAGACGCCAGGCTCCGTGCGGACGGTGGTCCGGCTTGAGGGGTCTGTCGCCGCGCGAGGCACCGAATTGCTCCGGTTCATCATCCGCCTCACGTTCTTCGCCGGGCAGGCCACCGTTCAGGTTACGCAGACACTGCTGTTCCAGGACGCGGCCAAGGACCGGATCATCAAGGGCGTCGGGTTGCGGCTGGACCGCAGCCTCAACGGGGTCCTGCTGAACCGCCGCGTCAGCATCGCGGGGGACACGGCCGTCTACACCGAACCCGTGCAGTCCCTCTACAGCAGGCCATTCAGCGGCGACAACCCTGACTACGCCCGCCAGCTCGCCGGCCAGGCCGTCAGTGAGACGGCGGAAACCGCGGCGGTGTTCGCCGTCGGGCGGCAGAATGCTGTCTGGTCCAACTTCCGGCTGACGCAGGAATCCGAGGACTACTTCCGGCTGGAGAAGCAGACCAAAGCCAGGCTGCTGCCCGTCCGGATGGGCAAGGGCCACCGCAGCCAGGGACTGTTGTACGCCGGGGACGCCACTGGCGGCGTGGCCGTCACCCTGCGCGGCTTCTGGCAGAAATTCCCGGCGGCCCTGGAAGTGGACGGCATGGCCGGGGATTCCGCCGCGTTCACTGCCTGGTCCTGGGCCGAGTCAGTGGAACCCATGGACCTGCGTCACTACACGGATGAATGCCACGTGCCCAGCGCCTACGAGGGCTTCGACGAACTTCGCTCCACCCCGGAAGGTGTGGCCAACACGTCCCACATCTCCTTTGACTTCGTGGACTCTTCACCGTCCAGCGACTGGCTGTGGGAACTGGCCTGCGAACGCCAGCAGCCCGCCCTACCCGTCTGCGAACCGGAGCTGTACTACTCCTCCCGCGCCGCCGGAACCACATGGGGGCTGCCGGCGACGGTGCCCGCCGGCGCGGCCGTGGAACGGCGGCTCGACGGACTCGTGGAGTTCTACACCCAGGAAGTGGAACAGCGCGGCTGGTACGGCTACTGGAACTACGGCGACTTTATGCACAGCTACGACCAGTACCGCCACCAGTGGCGTTATGATCTCGGAGGCTTCGCCTGGGCCAACAACGAACTGGCGCCCAACATGTGGCTCTGGCAGTCGTTCCTGCGCAGCGGCGACGCACGCGCCTTCCGCCTCGCCGAGGCCATGACCTGGCACAGCGCGGAAGTGGACCGGCACCACTTCGGCGAGTACTCCCAGCTGGGGTCCCGCCACAACGTGGTCCACTGGGGCTGCGGTTGCAAGGAGGTCCGGATCAGCATGGCCGGCCTTCACCGCTACTACTACTTCCTCACCGGGGACGAACGTATCGGCGAGCTTCTCTCCGAGGTCCGCGACGCCGAGCACGCGCTGGACCGGATGGACCCCATGCGTGAGTTCTACGAGCGGACCCCGGAACGGACGCACATCCGGATAGGGCCCGACTGGTCCGCCCTGGTGTCCAACTGGTTCAGCGAATGGGAACGCACCGGCGACACCCAGTGGAAGGACCGGATCACCAAGGGCATCGGCCAGCTTGAGGCCATGCCCCACGGGCTGCTCTCCGGACCCACCCTGGAGCTTGACGCCTCGGCCCTGGACCTGCACCACATGTTCACCGGGACAGAGGGCGGCTTCCACATGATCATCGCCTTCGGCGCCCCGCAGGTGTGGATGGAGGTGGCCGAGGCGCTGGACCATGGCGGCTTCCGCCGGATGCTCGCCGACTTCGGCAGGTTCTACGCCCTGCCGGAAGCCGAAAAGCAGCGTCTCACCGGCGGCGCACTGGACGACACCCACTTCAGTTGGCCGTCCATGGCCACCGGAATGATGGCCTACGGCGCCTGGTGCTACCGCGACGAGGAACTCGCTGCCACTGCCTGGAAAATCCTGCTGGAGAACGCCGGGGGCGGGCTGACAACCCCGTTCGCCGCATCGCTGCAGCAGGCACAGACCTGGCGTCCCGTCGTCGAACACCCCAACATCTCCACCAACTGGGCCTCCCAGTGGGGCCTCAACGCCATGCTCTGCCTGGAACTGATCGGCCCGCCGGGGGAGCCCCGCTGGGCCAGGCACCCCCGTGACCTGACCCGCATCACCAACTGAACAGCACCAACACAACTGCACCAACCGACCCCGGTGAACTGAACTGCCGGACCCAACCCCGAAGAAGTGGACAAAGGAACAACATGATCACCAGAAAACTCAGCCTGGCCGCCGCCGTCGTGACCGCCACGGCACTGACTCTGACTGCATGCGGGGGCGGTGAGACCCCGTCGGCGGACCTCTCAACGATCAACGTGATGGCTCCGTTCCTGGAAGCACAGCCGCCCACACCTGACGGAGCCGTGCAGCAGAAATTGGAGGAACTCACCGGCAAGGACGTCAACATCACCTGGACGCCGAACGCCTCCTACGAAGACAAGATGAACATCACCCTTGCCTCATCTGAGATCCCGCACGTCCTGGTGGTCCAGAGCAAATCCCCCGGGTTCGTCAAGAACGCTGAGGCCGGCGCCTTCTGGGACCTCACGGACAAGTTGGACGAGTACCCCAACCTCAAGACCACCTTCCCGGAGGTGCAGAACAACGCCAGCGTTAATGGCAAGGTCTACGGCATCTTTCGGGCACGCGGACCGATGCGTGCGGCCGTGATGTTCCGCCAGGACTGGCTGGACAAGCTGGGCCTGAAAGCTCCGGAAACCACGGAGGATCTCTACAACGTGGCCAAGGCCTTCACCGAACAGGACCCGGACGGCAACGGGCAGGATGACACCTGGGGCATCACCATCCCCAAATGGGGTGCGCTGGGATCCAACAGCCCCTACGACATCATCGAAGAATGGTACGGCGCCGGTAACCGGTGGACCGAAAAGGACGGCAAGCTGATCCCGAGCTTCGAGACCGAGGAGTTCCTCGAAGCCAACCGCTTCGTCAAAAAGATGTTGGACGAGAAGCTCATCAACCCCGACTTCGCCACGTTCGACGGCACTAAGTGGAACGAGCCGTTCTTCAACGGCAAGGGCGGCATCATTGTCGACGTCGACTCCCGCGTCAGTGTCCTCATCAACCTCTTCAAGCAGGCCAACCCCAACGACTTCGAAAACAAAGTGGGTTTCGTCGGCAACCTCAAGGGACCGGACGGCGAACTCAACGCACACCCGACCGATGGTTACTCAGGCTTCCTGGCCATTCCCAAGACCAGCGTCCGCACCGAGGCTGAGCTGAAAACGGTGCTGGAGTTCCTGAACACCATGAACGGCAAGGAAGTAGCCACGCTTTTCAACAACGGCATCGAAGGCGTGAACTTCGCCGTCGAGGACGGCAAGGCAGCCACCATCAAGCCCGAAACCCCCGAGGGCAAGGTCGTCAACACGGACATCAAGAGCTACGCGCAGCTGGGCACCAACGTCACCGGCAACAACTTCTACCCGGTCAAGCAGGCGTCGGATTACGAGCAGAAAGTCTTCGACAAGCGCGTTGAGGTCATGGCCGAGGATCTGAAGAGCGCCGTTTACAACCCGGCCGCGGCTTTCGTGTCACCCACTTACGTGGCGAAGGGCGCGCAGCTGGACAACATCGTGGCGGACGCCCGGATCAAGTACCTGGCCGGCCAAATCGATGAGCAAGGACTGAAGGACGCCATCAAACTGTGGAAGACCAGCGGCGGCGACAAGGTCCAGGAAGAGATCAACAAGCTCTGGCAGGACAGCAAGTAACAGACCTCCGGCGCCGCCCGGCCGGTCCGCACACCCTGCGGGCCGGCCGGCGGCGGATCCTTACCACCAGAAAGGAGGCCTGAATGTCGCAACTGACAGACGCGCTGGCCTCGAACATCGGCGCCGGCGACGGAGCCGGCACGGAGTCCGGCCAAGGCAAAGCTAAGAAACCCGCCAAGCCCCCGAAGGTCCCGCGCGGCAAGTTTTCGATCCATCTCGCGCATTACAAATGGCTGTACCTGCTGTTGCTGCCCGGCGTGCTGTATTTCGCGGTGTTCCGCTACGCCCCGATGTACGGGGTGTCAATCGCGTTCAAGGATTACGTTCCGTTCCTGGGTGTGAACGCCAGCCCGTGGGTGGGGTTCCAGCAATTCCAGGATTTCTTCGCCAACCCGGACTTCGGCCGGCTGCTGGGCAACACCCTGATCCTGGCGTTCCTGAGCCTGGGCATCGCGTTCCCGCTGACCATTGTGCTGGCGCTGCTGCTGAACGAGGTCCGCCTCTCCATCCTCAAACGAACCGTCCAGACCCTCGTCTACATCCCGCACTTCCTGTCCTGGACCATCGTGGCGTCGCTGAGCTTCCTGCTCTTCGCCCTGGACTTCGGGCCGCTGTTCCTGTTCATCAACAACGTCCTGGGCACCGACATCGACTTCCTCTCCGACCCGGCCTGGTTCCGGCCGCTCATTGTGCTGCAGGATATCTGGAAGAACACCGGCTGGGGGACTATCATCTTCCTCGCCGCCCTGGCCACCGTGGACCAGGACCAGTACGAGGCCGCGATCATCGACGGCGCCGGCCGGTTCCGCCGGGTCTGGCACATCACCCTGCCCGGGATCCGCTCCACCATCATCGTGATGCTGATCCTGGCGATCGGGCAGATGCTCAACACCGGTTTCGAGCAGATCTACCTCATGACGAACGCCTTGAACCGCGGGGTGGCTGAGGTCTTTGACACCTACGTGTACTTCGTGGGCATCACCCAGGGCGCCTACAGCTACTCCACCGCCGTGGGTCTGTTCAAGTCCCTGGTGGGCATCGTGCTGATCTTCGGCACCAACGCCCTGGCCAAGCGATTCAACCAGAGCGGACTGTTCTAATGAAGATTCACAACACCACCGGCGGGCGGATCTTCGACGCCGCCAACTACGTCTTCCTGAGCCTGATCGGCATCATCACGCTGCTGCCGTTCGTCTACGTGTTCGCCGGCTCCTTCGCGACCGAAGCGGAAATCACCCGGCGGGCCTTCTTCGTCTGGCCCGAGCAGTTCAGTCTGGGCGCCTACGAATACATCTTCTCCACGCCCGCGTTCATCCGTGCCCTGGTCACCACGGTGCTGGTCACCGTTGTGGGCACCGTGGTGCAGCTGGTCCTGACCGTCACCATGGCCTACCCGCTGGCCAAACGGAACCTCCGCGGCCGCCAGCTCATCATGTCCCTGGTGGTCTTCGCCATGGTCTTCTCCGGCGGCATGATCCCCACCTTCCTGCTCGTCAAGGACCTCGGCCTGCTCAACTCCTACTGGGCGCTGATCCTGCCCGCGGCCATCAACCCGTTCAGCCTGATCATCATCAAGAACTTCTTCCAGGAACTCCCCGCCGAGCTGGAGGAATCGGCGAAGATGGACGGCGCCACCGAAGTAGGAATCCTCTGGCGGATCCTGCTGCCGCTCTCCAAACCGGTCCTCGCAACGTTCGCGCTGTTCTACGCCGTGGGCATCTGGAACGACTTCATGTCACCGCTGCTCTACCTGAGCGACAACTCCAAATGGACGCTGCAGATGTACCTGCGCCAGGTCACCGCCTCCTCCGACCTCCTCGGCACCGGCAACGTGGACCCCAACTACATCCCGCCCGAACAAAGCATCAAGTTCGCCGTAATCGTGGTGGCCACCCTGCCCATCCTCATCTTCTACCCCTTCCTGCAAAAACATTTCGCCAAGGGCATGCTCATCGGCTCGGTCAAGGGCTGACGGCCCTGGCCGCACCCTGAGGTGTCTGGTAACCAACAGAAAGCAACAGCATGAAAATCCTGCTCGCCGGAGATTCCACGGTGGCAAACTGCCCCACTTACGAGTACCCAATGAGTGGCTGGGGAGCGCACCTGCCCCGCCACGTGTACTCCTGGGCCGCGGTGCACAACTTCGCCAAGGGCGGTGCCAGCACGGAGTCCTTCCGCGAGGAAGGGCTCTGGGGGCAGCTGCTCGAAACCGCGGCGGAGGGCGACCTTGTCCTGATCCAGTTCGGGCACAACGACCAGAAGAAGGTCCACCTCGCGGCCAGGACGGGTTACGCCGCCAACCTGCGCACCATGGTGGCGGAGGTCCGTGACCTGGGCGCTGTGCCGGTGCTCTGCACGTCGGTGGAGCGCCGGCACTTCCTGGGCGGGCCGGCTGGACACTCCAGCGTGGACAGCGTCCTGGAGGACAGCCTGGAGGATTACCCTGACGTGGTCCGGGAGCTCGCGCTTGAGCTGCAGCTGCCAGCCGTCGACCTAAACGCCTGGACGCGTGCGCTGTATGTGGAGCTGGGGGTTGCGGAATCGCAGTCCCTGTTCTGCCAGTTCGGATCGGGCGAGCACGCGTTCTGGCCGGCAGGGCTGGCGGACAATACGCACTTCTCCCAGCGCGGTGCGTCCCTCGTGGCGGCGGAGGTTGCCGCCCAGCTTGGGCGGCTCGGCTTCGGCCCGGGCGGGGCGGGCTCCCAGGACAGCGCGACGGCGGTACTTCCGACGGCGGTGCTCACGACGGCGAGGCGGGGCTAGGTGGGCGCGCGGCAAGCCAGCACCGGGCTGCTCTACAGCAACCCCCTCGCCGGCCCGGCGGACCTGTCTGGCTGGGTGGCGGAAGGGCCGCTGAGCACGGGAAGCCACAACGGTGCGCTTGAGCTGTCCGGCTCGCTGGACGATGAAGAGTTCGGCGACCACGCGCACTGGACACTCTGGTGCCCCGAGGAGTTCCCTGACGGCATCCGGATCAGCTGGGAGTTCCTGCCCATCGCGGAGCCGGGCCTGGCCATACTGTTCTTCTCAGCCGCGGGCCACGGCGGCCAAGACCTGTTTTCGGCCGGACTCGAACCGCGGACGGGCTACTACCCGCAGTACCACTCCGGCGATATCGACGCCCTGCACGTGTCCTACTTCCGGCACAAATACGAGTCCGAGCGGGCCTTCCGTACCTGCAACCTCCGGAAAAGCGCCGGCTTTGATCTGGTGGCCCAGGGCGCGGATCCGCTGCCGCCTACCGAGGATGCGGTGGATTTCTACCGGATGGAAGTGGTGAAGGACGGACCTCGTGTGGCCTTCGCCATCAACGGATTGCCGCTCTTTGAATGGTGGGACCCGTCGGACAAAGTGCTGGGCGGCGGCCGCATCGGCTTCCGCCAGATGGCACCGCTGAAGGCCGCCTACCGGAACCTCAGAGTGCAGAAAATCTGACCGGGGCTCGTCACATCCAAGGTTTTGAGCATGACGTTCTCCGATCCAATAGCAAGGTCATCAGTCAGGCCTGATGTTCTGGTTGAGCCTGAAGAAGTTCGTTGGGTCGTATTTTTGCTTGAGTGCCTTGAGCCGGTCGTACTTGGCGGCGCCGTATGCATGCCTGACGCGTTCCTCGCCCTCTTCCATGAGGAAGTTCACGTAGACGCTGGTGTGGTGGGGCGCCAGGGCAGACCAATAGTCCCGGGCCCACTGGCGCTCGGCATCGAAGCCGTCGGCGGTCTTGCTGTTGCCGTTGATGTTGAACGTGAACCCGGCCTGGCGGCCGTTGAAGGCGGTAGCGCCGTCGTCGATCCTTCCCACCGCACCGCCCATCTGCCACAGGGCGACGCTGGTGACTGGCGAGGTAATGCGGCTGCCGTACTCAGCCATGACGTCGATGACGTCGTCGCTGAGGGCCGCGACGTCGCACGACCGGACGTAGTAATGCCAGCCGTGCGGGAACGACGGATCAAACGTCCTTTGATGCTCCAGGAATGGCTTGGGCCGGCAAAAATCGAGCACGGGCGAACCGAATTCCTTGAGCGGCCGCAGGACCCGTTCGCCCTCCTCGACCGGTCCCGCGAAGCAGGCCGTGACCGCAAGGACGCGCTTGCCCACCAGGTCTGGCGGGACGATCGGCAGTGCCGGGGCCCTCCGCTGCACGGCGATAGTCATGAGCTCGTCGGGACAGTCCGCGATCCAGTCCCGGTAAAAGCGGAGCACTTCGGGGGCATCTTCCATCGGCCAGAAGACCGGACCAGCCATAACGTAGGGGCCCACTGGGTTCAGCCGGAACTCGAAGTCGGTGACGATGCCGAAGTTCCCGCCGCCGCCCCGCACGCCCCAGAAGAGATCGGCGTTCTGATCCTCGCTGGCCCTGACCAGTTCGCCGTCCGCGGTGACCACGTCCACAGACAGCAGCTGGTCGATGGTGAGTCCGTGCTTGCGCATGACCCAGCCGATGCCGCCGCCCAGCGTGAGGCCCGCAACCCCGGTATGCGTGACGATTCCCGACGGGACGGCGAGGCCGAACTCCTGCGTCTCGCGATCGAGTTCGCCGAGCAGCACGCCGGCCTGGACGCGGACCGTCCGAGCCTCGGGGTCCACGCGGATGCCCTTCATGGGCCCGAGATCGATGAGCATTCCGTCGTCGCACACTGACAGCCCGGGAAAGCTATGTCCGCCTCCGCGCACAGCGGCCAGCAGATTGTGCGAGCGGGCGAACCGGATGGCAGATCGCACGTCTGCGACGCCGGTGCAGCGGGCTACGAGTGCGGGACGGCGATCAATCGATCCGTTCCACACCTTGCGGTGCTCATCGTAACCAGCGTCAGCCGGACGGACGAGGTCGCCCCGAAAGGTTGTTTGTAATTCATCGACAGCAACGCCGTCGATTTCCGTGCTTTGTGCCATGGGACTCACGGACCTCTCGCTCTTCCAGCAGAGTCCCACCGTTGGCACGAACTGGCAAGAGGAAATTGCGGGAGCTCGGGCGTCCCCGTCCGGGGCAAGCTGAGCCGCTAGCCGACCGCCTTCTTCACGAGCTCGACGATCCTTGTCTCGTCCTCGGCCGTGAGCTCCGTGAGGGCGAAGGCGGTTGGCCACATGGTGCCGTCGTCTAGGCCGGCCACGTCGTTAAAGCCGAGGGTTGAATACCGGGTCTTGAACTTGTGCGAGCTTTGGAAGAAGCAGACAACCTTGCCGTCCTTGGCATACCCGGGCATTCCGTACCAGGTCTTTGGTGTGAGTTCCGGGGCGCTGGCCTTGATGATGGCATGAATCCGCTCCGCCATGACGCGGTCCGGTTCCGGCATCTCGGCGATCTTCGCAAGCACGTCGCTCTCCCCATCAACATTGGCGCCGCGTGATCCGCGCCGTGTAGCCGTCTTGAGCTCCTGGGCCCGTTCCTTCATTGCGGCGCGTTCGTCTGCATCGAAGCCGTCGTACGACTTGGCGCTCGTGCCGGTCTTGTTCGTGTCCGTCATTGCGGGTTTCCTTCCTTGGCGGTCTCTTGGGGTCCACGCTAGTGTCCGGGCGTCAAGGAGGCTTCTCCAGAACTGCTCGAATCCATAACTGCTCGAAGCGGAGATCCCTAGCCGGCGAAGGATCCCTTCGCCGGGGCGGTGCTCTGCCGGACCACCAGTTCGGGGGTGAAGATGACGGCCCGGTGCTTTGGAGTGTTGGAGTCGAGTTCCTCGGCCAACAGCTCGATAGCCGTGCGCCCCAGCGCCTCGGTGGGCTGCCGGATGGAGGAGAGGGGTACCACCGCGGAGACGGCAAAGTCGATGTCGTCATAGCCGATCAGCGCAATGTCCTCGGGAATCCTCAGCCTGTGCGTCATGGTCAGCGACTGCATCACACCCAGGGCCAGGAGGTCGTTGGCGCAGAAGATGCCATCCGGCAGGTCCGCGAGCCCACGCTCCACGAGCATGTTGCCCACGCTCCGACCGGCCAGCACAGTCTGGCCGTCCGAATCCAGGACCTCCAGGGTGGCGTCCGGTTCCTCCTGCACGGCGCGCTGCGCGCCCTGCAGGCGGTCCGCCACCTGGCGGATCGAGGCGGGGCCACCCACAAAGGCGAGCCGACGGCGGCCGGTGTCCAGCAGGTGCCGGGCAGCGAGGTACCCGCCGGCGTCGTCGTCCACTGAGACGGAGCTGTACTTGCTCTCATCGGCGAGCCGGTCCACCAGGACGGTGGGCACGCCGCGCTCACGCAGCTGGTCGAGGCGGTCGGTGACGTCGCCGACGGGGGAGATGAGCAGCCCCTGGACGCGCTGTTCCTGGAACAGGTCGATGTAGTTGGATTCCCGGCTGGCGTTGTGGCCGCTGTCGCCGAGGAGCACGGCGCTGCCCTGGAGTGCCGCGGCGTCTTCGGCGGCCCGCACCACCGATGTGAAGAAGGGGTTGCCGACGTCGAGCACGATCAGCCCGATGGTCCTGCTGTGACCGGCGCGCAACTGGCGGGCGGCGTCATTGCGGACGAAGCCCAGCTCGTTGATGGCACGCAGGACCCGCTCCTTGGTCCGCTGGGAAACCCTGTCCGGGTAGTTCAGGACGTTGGACACCGTGCCCACGGCCACGCTTGCGTGGTTGGCGACGTCCTTAATGCTGGCTGAGCGAT
The DNA here is from genome assembly GCF_023913735.1 of Pseudarthrobacter raffinosi. Lineage (GTDB taxonomy): Bacteria > Actinomycetota > Actinomycetes > Actinomycetales > Micrococcaceae > Arthrobacter > Arthrobacter raffinosi. Next base: position 109,151 of record NZ_JAMXBH010000014.1, on the reverse strand, counting down.
TCATGTTTCTCCGTGCTGATATGCCGCGTGCAGCACTTTTCCCGTAGTCCCGGATTGTGGTCTGGAAATTGCTTGACACCTACTTGACTTCAAGAGTACTTTGAATCGTAACAATGAAACGATTCAAAGTTTGGGATGTTCAGGAGAGTTGCAGATGAGGGTGTGTTTCCGCTCCTCGGTCCAGCCAGAGCTGATCGACGAATACCGGCGCCGGCATGCTGCCGTGTGGCCGGAGATGCTCCGTGCGTTGAGAGACGCCGGCTGGAACAACTACTCGCTGTTCCTGGGCGCGGACGGGCTCCTGGTGGGCTATGTCGAATGCGACGATTTCGACGCCGTCCGGGCGCGGATGGCGCTGACCGAGGTCAATGCCCGCTGGCAGGCCGAGATGGCCACATTGTTCGACAATCCGGGCCAGGCCCCCGACGAAGGTTTTCAGGTTCTTGACGAAGTCTTCAATCTTGACCACCAGCTCGCGGTGGCGGAGTCCACCCGCAGCTGACGCATTGGCCCCGTTGGCGGGCCGCAAGAACCACATCACTAAACACCACAGCACAACAGGCCACATCACTAAGGACCGGGAAGAAACCAACATGAATGACGTAGCAACGGCGCTGGGCAGGCTCGGGGAGCTTGCCATCGAGGTCCCCTCGTGGGCCTATGGAAATTCAGGCACGCGCTTTAAGGTGTTCGGCACGCCGGGCACGCCGCGGACGGTGCAGGAGAAGATCGCGGACGCCGCGAAGGTGCACGAGCTGACCGGCCTGGCCCCCACTGTGGCCCTGCATATTCCGTGGGACAAGGTGGATGACTACGCCGTCCTGAAGGAGTACGCGGCCGGCCTGGGCGTAGGCCTGGGCACCATCAACTCGAACACGTTCCAGGATGACGAGTACAAGTTCGGTTCCTTGACGTCGTCGAACGGGTCGGTGCGGCGCCGGGCCATCGCCCATCACCTTGAGTGCATCGAGATTATGCATGCCACGGGCTCGCAGGACCTGAAGGTCTGGCTGGCGGACGGCACGAACTACCCGGGCCAGGACGATCTTCGCGGACGCCAGGACCGGTTGGCCGAGTCGCTGCAGGAGATCTATGCGGGCCTGGGCGGGAACCAGCGGCTGGTCCTGGAGTACAAGTTCTTCGAGCCGGCTTTCTATCACACCGACGTTCCGGACTGGGGTACCTCCTACGCGCAGACCCTGGCGCTGGGCGATAAGGCGATGGTCTGCCTGGACACCGGCCACCACGCCCCGGGCACCAACATCGAGTTCATCGTGATGCAGCTGCTGCGCCTGGGCAAGCTGGGCTCCTTTGATTTCAACTCCCGCTTCTACGCCGACGATGACCTGATCGTGGGGGCCGCGGATCCGTTCCAGCTGTTCCGGATCATGTACGAGGTAATCCGTGGCGGCGGCTTCGGCAAGGATTCCGGTGTGGCGCTGATGCTGGATCAGTGCCACAACCTGGAGGAGAAGATCCCGGGCCAGATCCGCTCGGTCCTGAACGTCCAGGAGATGACGGCCCGCGCCCTGCTGGTGGACACCGCAGCCCTGAGCGAGGCCCAGCGGTCCGGGGATGTCCTGGCCGCCAACGGCTTGTTCAACGACGCGTTCTACACGGACGTCCGGCCCATCCTGGCCGAATGGCGTGAATCCCGCGGGCTGCCCGCGGACCCGATGGCCGCCTTCAAGGCCAGCGGTTACCAGAAACAGATCAACGAGGACCGCGCAGGCGGCCAGCAAGCCGGATGGGGCGCCTAAGCAATGACTACGGGAATCAATAAGACAGTCCAGGACCTCATCAGCCGTTCCAACCGCCTGGGTGCGGACAAGCGGAACACCAACTTTGCCGGTGGCAACACCTCGGCCAAGGGCACGGAGAAGGACCCGGTCACGGGTGAGGATGTCCAGCTTTTGTGGGTCAAGGGCTCCGGAGGAGACCTCGGCACACTCAAAGCGGGGAACCTCGCGGTGCTGCGCCTGGACCGGCTGAACGCGCTGAGGAATGTCTACCCGGGCGTTGAGCGCGAAGACGAGATGGTGGCCGCGTTTGATTACTGCCTGCACGGCAAGGGCGGCGCCGCACCGTCGATCGATACCGCCATGCATGGCCTGGTGAACGCCGCGCACGTGGACCACCTGCACCCGGACTCCGGGATCGCCATCGCCACCGCGGTGGACGGCGAGACCCTGACCACCAAGATCTTCGGCAACAAGGTTCTATGGGTTCCGTGGCGCCGGCCCGGTTTCCAGCTCGGCCTGGACATCGCCGCGATCAAGGACGCCAACCCGCAGGCCATCGGCACCATCCTCGGCGGGCACGGCATCACCGCCTGGGGCTCCACCAGCGAAGAAGCCGAGGCCAACTCGCTGTGGATCATTGAGCAGGCCGAGAAGTTCATCGAGGAGAACGGCAAAGCCGAACCCTTCGGTGCCAAGCTGGCCGGCTATGGCGCGCTCCCGGAAGCGGAAAGAAAAGCCAAGGCCGCCGCGCTGGCACCGGTGATCCGCGGCCTGGCCTCCACGGACAAACCGCAGCTGGGGCACGTCAGTGATGACGCCGTCGTGCTTGACTTCCTGGCAGCGGCCGAGCACCCGCGCCTGGGTGCCCTGGGCACCTCCTGCCCGGATCATTTCCTGCGCACCAAGGTCAAGCCGCTGATCCTGGACCTGCCTGCGGACGCCTCCATCGAGGACTCCATCGCCCGGCTGAAGGAACTCCACACTGCCTACCGCGAGGACTACCAGGCCTACTACCACCGCCACGCGGTACCGGATTCCCCGGCGCTGCGCGGCGCCGACCCGGCGATTGTGCTGGTCCCGGGTGTGGGCATGTTCTCCTACGGAGCGAACAAGCAGACCGCCCGTGTCGCCGGCGAGTTCTACCTCAACGCAATCAACGTGATGCGCGGCGCCGAGGCGATCTCCACCTACGCCCCGATCGAGGAATCCGAGAAGTTCCGGATCGAATACTGGTCCCTCGAGGAAGCCAAGCTCGCGCGCCTCCCGAAGCCGAAATCGCACGCCTCCCGCATCGCGCTGGTCACCGGCGCGGCGTCGGGCATCGGCAAGGCGATCGCCACCCGGCTGGCGTCCGACGGCGCGTGCGTAGTTATTGCCGACCTGAACCTGGAGAGCGCCCAGGCCGTCGCCGCGGAGTTGGGCGGCGCGGACGTCGCCATCGGCGTCCAGGCGGACGTGACCGACGAAGCGCAGATCGCAGCCGCGATCCAGGAGGCGGTGCTGGCGTTCGGTGGCCTGGACCTGGTGGTCAACAACGCCGGCCTGTCCATCTCCAAGCCGCTGCTCGAAACCACCGAGAAGGACTGGGACCTGCAGCACAACGTGATGGCCAAGGGCTCCTTCCTGGTCTCCAAGGCCGCCGCGAAAGTCATGATCGGCCAGGACATGGGCGGAGACATCATCTACATCTCCTCCAAGAACTCCGTGTTCGCGGGCCCGAACAACATCGCCTACTCGGCCACCAAGGCTGACCAGGCCCATCAGGTCCGGCTTCTCGCGGCCGAACTGGGCGAATACGGCATCCGCGTCAACGGCATCAACCCCGACGGTGTGGTCCGCGGCTCCGGCATCTTCGCCGGCGGCTGGGGCGCCAAACGCGCCGCGGTCTACGGCGTGGACGAGCAGGAACTGGGCAAGTACTACGCCCAGCGCACCCTGCTCAAGCGCGAAGTCCTGCCGGAGAACGTGGCCAACGCCGCCGCCGTCCTCACCAGCGCCGAACTGTCCCACACCACCGGACTCCACATCCCCGTGGACGCCGGCGTGGCAGCAGCCTTCCTCCGATGAGCAGAACCGCATCCCATGCACAGGGCGGTGTCGACGGCGGCGGTACTTCCGCCCGCAGCGTGTTCGCCGCCGTCGACATCGGTGCCTCCTCCGGCCGGGTCATCCTTGGCCGGATCACCGGTTCCATCGTGGAGCTGGAAACGGTGCACCGTTTCCCCAACGGTGTGGTGGAGCTCGACGGCGGCCTCCGCTGGGATTTCGACGCCCTGTTCGCCGAGGTCCTCGCGGGCCTGAGCGCCGCCGCCACCGTGGCGGCCGTGCAGGGCGAGACCATCATGAGCATCGGGATCGACACCTGGGCGGTGGACTACGGCCTCGTCAACGCCGCCGGGGAGCTGACGGCGCAGCCGTTCAGCTACCGCGATGACCGCAGCCGCGCCGCCGTCGCGCCCGTGCACCGGAAACTGGACCCTGCCCGGCTTTACGGCACTACCGGGCTGCAGTTCCTGCAGTTCAACACCCTGTACCAGCTGGCCACGGAGCGGGATCTGGACGGTCTGCAGGCGCTGCTGATCCCGGACCTCATCGCATTCTTCCTGACGGAACAGCGCCGCACGGAATCCACCAACGCCTCAACCACAGGTCTGTTTGACGCCGTCGCGGGGGAGTGGGCCTCCGAGTTCCTCACCGCCCTGGGCCTGCCCAAAGACCTGTTCCCGCCGCTGATCGAGCCCGGCGAAACCGTAGGCACGCTGCTGCCGGAGATCGCGTCCAGGGTGGGTCTGCCGGCCGGCACCAAGGTGGTGGCCGTCGGCTCGCACGACACCGCCTCCGCCGTCGCCGCCGTCCCGTCTGAGAAAGAGAATTTCGCGTACATCTCCTCGGGCACCTGGTCTCTGGTGGGGCTGGAACTGGATCAGCCGGTCCTGACCGAGGCCAGCAGGGCAGCGAACTTCACCAACGAGCGCGGCGTGGACGGCACTATCCGCTACCTGAGGAACATGGGCGGGCTATGGCTGCTCAGCGAATGCCAGCGGACCTGGGCCGCGGAGGGCTTCATCCCGGAACTCGCTGATCTGCTGGCCGCCGCAGCGGCGTTGCCTCCGGGTGGCCCGCAGATCAATCCGGACGATTCCGCCTTCATCGCCCCGGACAACATGCCGGAGCGCATCCGCGCCACAGTCCGCCACACCGGGGAACAACTGCCTGATGACCCCGCGGCCATCACCCGCTGCATCATGGACAGTCTCGCCACGGGCTACGCGCGCACCATCGCGGACGCCGAACGCCTGGCAGACCGCACCGTGGACATCGTCCACATCGTGGGCGGCGGATCCCAAAACAGACTCCTCTGCCAACTCACGGCCGACACCACCGGCAAAAAAGTGGTGGCCGGGCCGGTGGAAGCGACCGCCCTCGGGAATGTCCTGGTCCAGGCCCGTGCTGCCGGGCACGTCAGCGGGGGGCTCACGGAACTGCGCCGACTGGTGGTGTCTTCGCACGAGCTGCAGACGTTCACGCCGCAGCTTTCGCGGCTGTAGCACCCGCCACCCAGCAGCACCTATCAAGCGCGACAGGACCGGACAGCAGCATGCCCCTATTCGACCTTCCCCTTGACCAGCTCCGCGGCTACACCTCGAGGGTCACGCCGCCCGCCGATCTGCAGGACTTTTGGGACGCCACGCTCGACGAGGCCCGGACGTTCCCGCTCAACGCAATGTTCGGGCCGGTCGAGAACCACCTGTCGGTCATCGACACCTTCGACGTGACGTTCGCCGGCTACGGCGGCGCACCGATCAGGGGCTGGCTGCACCTCCCGGCGAACCGGCGCGCCGGAAGCCGGCTGCCCGTCGTTGTCCAGTACATCGGTTACTCGGGCGGCCGCGGCCTCGTCAACCAGGACACCAAATGGGCGCAGGCCGGCTATGCGCAGTTCATCATGGACACGCGCGGCCAGGGCTATGGCGGGATCCTCGGCGAGACGGCGGATCCCCACCCGTCCGCGGGCGAGGTGGCCTACGCGGGGCTGATGACCAGGGGCGCCGGCAGCCGCGAGGACTACTACTACCGCCGCGTGTACGTGGACGCGTTCCGTGCGGTGGAAGCGGCGCAGTCCCACCCCGAGGTGGATCCTTCGCGCGTGGTCCTGGCCGGAATCAGCCAGGGTGGCGGCATTGTGGTGGCGGTTGCGGGGCTGGTGGCGGGAAGGCTCGACGGCGTCATCGCCGCGCTGCCCGACGTCCCCTTCCTGCAGGACTTCCCCCGGTCGATCGACATCGCTGCCCGCGGCCCCTATCCGGAAATCGCGGCGTTCCTGGGCAGGCACCGGGACCGGTACGAGCCGATGCTCGCGGTCCTGAACAATTTCGACGGCGTCAACCTCGCCCGGGCGGCCACCGCACCTGCCCTGTACTCGGTGGCGCAGATGGACGATGTCTGCCCGCCATCCACCGTGTTCGCCAGCTTCAACGCCTACGGCAGCGGCTCCGCGGCACAAAAGGACATCGCGGTCTACCGGTTCAACAACCACGAGGGCGGCCAGGAGCACCACTGGATCAGGCAGCTGCAGTACCTCCGCGAGCTCCTGGCCTGACACCCAAGTGACCAAGTAGGTAGCGCCATCTGTCGTTTTGGACGCTCAAAACGACAGATAGCGCTACTCAGTTGGGGGACGAGCGACTGACTTAAGCCCGGATTTCCATGTGTGACGGCCGTGATTTTGCGGCTGTCGCAGCCCGCGGTTATGGTTTGCCTATGACAAACCGTTGGTATGCGTATTTTTCGTTGGCTCTGGAGGAGCCCGCGTCTAACTGACACGCATCCATCTTCCTTCAGAGCCAACAGGGCAGAGATCATTCTCTGCCCTTCGCCATTTCTCCGGCGGGTTCTGATCTGGGCCCGCTTCCTATCTGGAACAGGACCCGAACATGAGCACCGCGACAGCCACTCCCTCAAAATCCACGTCCAATCTGCGCGTCAGCGAATTCACGCCGCTGCCCACGCCCCAGGAGCTCATCGCCGAGCTGCCCCTGGATGCCCGGGTGACAGACGTCGTCGAGCGTGGCCGCGACGAAGTCCGGGCCATCATGGACGGCGTGGATGACAGGCTGCTGGTCATCGTGGGCCCGTGCTCCATCCACGATCCCAAGGCTGGACTGGAATACGCCCGCCGCCTGGTCAGCCAGGCCGAGAAGCACCGTGGCGACCTCCTGATCGTGATGCGCACCTACTTCGAAAAGCCCCGCACGACGGTGGGCTGGAAGGGCCTGATCAACGATCCTCGCCTGGACGGCAGCCATGACATGGTCACCGGGCTCCGGACCGCCAGGGAATTCCTGCAGCAGGTCACCGCGCTGGGACTGCCCACCGCCACCGAATTCCTGGAACCCATCAGCCCCCAGTACATGGCGGACCTCATCTCGTGGGGAGCCATCGGGGCGCGCACCACCGAGAGCCAGATCCACCGCCAGCTTGCCTCCGGTCTCTCCATGCCCATCGGCTTCAAGAACGGGACCGACGGCGACCTCCAGGTTGCGCTCGACGCGTGCGGCGCCGCCGCTGCCGCCCAAGCATTCCTGGGGATCGACGGCGATGGCCGGGCCGCGCTGGTGGCCACTGCCGGGAACCCGGACACCCACGTCATCCTCCGAGGTGGACGGAAGGGCCCCAATTACTCAGCGGCCGACGTCGAAAGCGCCTCCGCCAAGCTCGCCGGCAAGGGGCTCAACCCCCGGCTGATCGTGGACGCCAGCCACGCCAACAGCGGCAAGAGCCACCACCGGCAGGCGGAAGTGGCGCTGGAAATCGGCGCACAGCTGGAGGACGGCGGCGAGGCGGCACAGGCCATCGCGGGTGTCATGCTGGAGAGCTTCCTGGTGGGCGGAGCCCAGAACCTGGATGTCACCGAGCATGCGGCGGGCCGGGCGGAACTGGTCTACGGGCAGAGTGTCACGGACGCGTGCATGGATTGGGACGTCTCCGTTTCGGTCCTCGATCAGCTCGCGGCGTCCGCCCGGAAGCGCCGGACCGCTTAATGATTGCCCGGATGACTTTCACTACAGCCCCATGAACCTCTAGAGTATCTAACACATGGTTGGTGGATGGCTCAGCATCGGCACACCGAAATATGAATCAAAGCTGGGGTACTGTCGTCATCCATCAGCAAAGGAATAGGGAAATGTCCGCAGAACAGAACTTCTCGAACGCGAAGTTCCTGACCGTGGCCGAAGTGGCCGAGGTCATGCGCGTCTCCAAAATGACCGTCTATCGGCTGGTCCACTCCGGCGAAATGCCCGCCGTGCGTTTCGGCCGGTCGTACCGGGTGCCGGAGAGCGCCGTCGAGCAGTACCTCAAGGGTGCTGTGGTGGACGGGCACTCCGAAACCGCCTGAGCATTACCTGCGGTCAGTGGGCATCGCCAAGAAGCGGTACCCTGTTAAGGAACGTTTTACGTCATTGTAAGAATCTGTCAGTTGTTTCAGTCTGTAGCTCTGTCCACGGACCATTTCCATCAGACAGGTACTGCATCTAGTTTGTGAGGAACTTTCGTGGGTTCAGTTATTAAGAAGCGTCGCAAGCGTATGGCCAAGAAGAAGCACCGCAAGTTGCTTCGTAAGACCCGTCACCAGCGCCGCAATAAGAAGTAGAGATACTTCGACAAGCGTGAAATGCCCGTTGCCTATCCGGCAGCGGGCATTTTTTGTCTCCGCGAGGTCGCCATCGACGTTTCACCGTCGCTTAGCGTTCAGCCTTTCCCAACCCTCGCAAGCTCGGGCCGGGACCCGCGGGCTTTCACTTCCGCCGATAGGCGGTCCGGCGGTCGCTGGGCGACCTCTGTCCCGCGATCGACGGCGATGCGCTCCTACGCGAAACATCGACGGCGACCGCTGTGGCGGCAGCTTATGCCCGGGGGCCGCGCATCCGGGAGTATCCGCGCCAGAGCCCGTAGACGGCGCCGCCGGCCGTTGCTGCCTTGAGCCCCAGGGTGGCGGCGCGGCGGCCCGCACGGAAGTCGTAGACCGGCCAGTTGTTGTCCCGAGCGTGGCGGCGGAGCCTGGCATCAGGGTTGATGGCTACCGGGTGCCCCACGAGGGTCAGCAGCGGGATGTCATTATATGAGTCGCTGTAGGCCCAGCACCGCTTGAGGTCCAGGCCTTCGGCGTGGGCCAGGGCCTGCACTGCCACTGCCTTGGCGGAACCGTGCAGGATGTCGCCCACCAGCCGGCCGGTGTACATGCCGTCGGCAACCTCGCCCACGGTGCCCAAGGCTCCGGTCAGGCCGAGCCTGGTGGAAATGACCGCGGCAACCTCGATGGGGGTTGCGGTAACCAGCCAGACCCGCCGGCCCACGCGCAGGTGCTGCTGCGCCAGTGCCTTGGCGCCGGGCCAGATCCTGGACGCGATCATTTCGTCGTAGACCTCTTCGCCCAGGGCCTTGACGTCTTCCACGGTGATGCCCTCGGCGAGGGTGAGGGCGGAGTCGCGGACAGCGTGGACATCGTCCATGTTCTCGCCGCGCGCCACAAATTTGAACTGCTTCCATGCGAACCCCGCAGCCTGCGTCAGGGTGAAGGCGCCGCGTTGGTGCATCTTGCGGGCAACATGGAAGAGGCTGGCGCCTTTCATGAGGGTGTTATCGACGTCGAAGAAGGCGGCTTCGCCGGTCTGCATCAACGCATCCGGCTGGGTCACCACAGCGACGTACTTCTCCTCGGGCATGTCCACGAGTCTAGTCAATACTCGGTGACCAAGATTTCAGTGCCAGCGCGAGTGCCAGCGCTCGCCCGGATACCCGCGTCGCCGTACGCCCCGCCGTCGGCCGCTGTCCTCTGCCCAGCTCTCTGCCCTGAAGGGCGATACGGTTAAGGCATGGCAAAACCCGAGGTAGTCCTCATCACCAAAGCAGACTGTCACCTGTGTGCAGGAGCGCGCGACGCCGTCGGACGCGTTACTGCCTCGCTGGGACTCGGGTGGACGGAACAGCAGGTGGACGAGCTGCCGGAACTGCGTGAGCGGTACGCGGAGGAAATCCCCGTAGTCCTGGTGGATGGAATCCAACGCGATTTCTGGAAGATCGACGAAGCCCGGCTGGAGCGCGTCCTCAAACGCGCCATGGCCCAATCGGAAAGCGGCCTCGCAGAATGACACCGGCTTTGTTGGCACCAGCGGCGGGGCTCTAGAGTGGAGTCACGACGCGATGGGATGGAGGGGATAGTGACTTCACTGGATCCATCTCCCCATGCTGTCCAAGGTACAGAGGCTGGCCACAGTACACAGCCCGTCCACGGTGCCGAGTCCACCAAACAAATACCGCCCGCAGCGGTGGCCCGGCTGACCATCTACCTGCGCGCCCTTAACACGCTGCTGTCCGACGGCGTCGAACGGGTATCTTCGGAATCGCTGGCGGAAGCGTCAGGAGTGAGCTCGTCAACCCTTCGCAAGGACCTTTCCTATGTGGGTTCCTACGGCACGCGCGGAGTGGGCTACGAAGTGCAGTACCTGAGCCGTCACATCTCCGCAGCCCTAGGGCTGACCCACGACTGGAAGGTCGCCATTGTTGGCGCGGGTAACCTCGGCAAGGCCCTGGCCCGTTACGGCGGCTTCGAGTCCCGCGGGTTTGACGTCGTGGCAATTTTCGACGCCGACCAGATGGTGGTGGGCAATGAAGTCGGCTGGCTGCGCGTCAGCGACGCTGCGGACATGGAGGCCGTGTTGCAGCGGACGGGCGCCAACATGGTGGTCCTGGCACTTCCGGCCCACGTGGCGCAGGCCGTGTGCGACCGCGTGGTGGCGGCCGGCGTCCGCAGCATCCTGAGCTTCGCCCCCGTTATGCTGCAAGTCCCCGAGGGCGTCAACCTCCGCAAGGTGGATATGGCCACCGAACTGCAGATCCTCGCCTATCACGCACAACGGGCGCAGACCCCGGACCAGACCGCCTAGTTCGTCGGCGGCTGATGGGGCCCACGTCCGTTAGGGTGTGGATGCGACTCGTTGGTACTACTGCCCGTAGGGGTTGCCAGGCGTGGTGCCCGGGGCGCCGTACGGGTTAGCGAACGGCTGCTGCTTGCGGAAGTAAGGTGCCGCGGCCGGCAGGTAGAGCAGCACGATCGCTGCGATCCCGGCCAGCGTCCCCACGGTTCCAAGGCTCGGTGGTCCGAAGAGGCCGAAAATGGACAGTGCCGCGAAAACGGTACCGAGGATGCGGGCCCAGTTCTTGCCCTTACGGACGAAGAACGCCACCAGCGCGTACAGCCCAGCGCCGATGATGGCGAAGACCACGAGCGACCCGGCGAGGACACCCTTGAAATCGTCAAAGGCAAACTCCGTGCCGGTAGCGCCACCGCTGCGCATGGCGTCTTCGAAGGCGCGGCGCATCGCCGGGTCATCGAGCATGCCAATGCCCATCAGCAGGCTGATGACATACACAACACCCGCGCCAATCAGCAGCCAGAACGAGATGTTGACCAGCTGGGGAACCCCGTTGGATCCCGTGGCCTGCGGCTGCTCGGACGGGTACTGCGTGTAAGGGGACTGCCCGTACGGCTGTTGACCATAAGGCGGAGGCGTGGGCTGGCCGAACTGCGGCGGGTTGTTCTGGCCATACTGCGGGGCGTTTTGCCCGTACTGCGGTCCGTTTTGCCCGTACTGGGGTGCCGGGGGAGTCTGCTGGCCATACTGCGGTGCGTTTTGCCCGTACTGGGGCGCCGGCGGTGTGGGCTGCCCGAACTGCGGGCTGTTCTCGCCGTATCGGGGCGCTGGCGGCTGGTTGCCGGGCTCGGGCTCGTTCGGAACGGGAGGCGGGACAGGCGTGCTCATGAGCGGTCCTTTGCAGGTCGGATGTCAGTTCGGCTGCTGGGTGCAGTCCAACTGGCCTGCCCCCAGTACGGCTTACTTCCCACCGTACCCCCGGCGGGTGCCGCGGGGGATCATTCCGGAGAGGTATTCCCACAGAACTCAGCGGGGGTCGCGCAAGACTGTGTTTCTACTGGATCCGGTCTACGCGCGGCCCTTGGCGGCGTTGAACCAGGCCTGCGAGTTCGGCAGCCACATGAGCACCGTTGCCGCGGCGCTGATGAGGAAGCCCAGCCAGTTGTTGCCGATGCCTTGGCCCATGCCGCCGCCGCCCACGCTGCCGCCAAGCACGGCGAGCACCAGCGAAACGCCGGCCACGATGGTCAGCGCAAGTCTTGCCCATTCCTTGCCCTCCTTCATCTTCAGGACCAGGACAATCTGGGCCGCCGCCAGGGCCAGTGCCACCAGGACGAGCAGGAGGACCACAACGGCCAGCCCGGGTGCCACGACGAACAACGCCAGCGAACCCAACACGCCGAACAGGCCGCCAAGGACTCCCAGCATGCCGCCGATGAGCCAGATCCAGTACGAGACCTTGAGCTCGGTGGGCAGCCCGGTCACGCTGAACATGCCGGAGAACCCGGCCTTGGGCATAACGTCGTTGAAGTTGCGGGGGCCGTCGGTTGGCATCTCAAAACGGAAGCCGCCCGGCTGGCCCGGCTGGTTGTATGGCTGGCCGGGCTGCGGGTAGGCCTGGCCCGGCGCGGGATAAGCCTGGCCCGGCTGCGGGTAGGCGGGTGGCGGCTGGTAGCCGGCCGGAGGAACGTTCCGGGCAGGAGGAACGTGGCCGGCAGGCGGCTGAGTGGCAGGCGGCTGAGTGACGGGCGGCTGAGTGACGGGCGGCTGGGCGCCGGGTTGCTCGGCGTCGGGCTGCTGGGGCTGCTGGGGCTGCGGTACTTCACTGTTGCTCATGGGTCACACTGTAGACCGCGGATCCGCCGGTATCTAGGGGATAAAACAAAGCACCCCGGCCGCCAGATTCCGGGGAAACATGGCGGCCGGGGTGCTTCAGGAAGAAAACTATGCTGCGGGTGCGATGAACGCGAGCTCCAGGTTGACGGCAACCTTGTCGCTGACCAGCACGCCGCCGGCTTCCAGCACGGCGTTCCAGGTCAGGCCGAAGTCCTTGCGGCTGATGGTGGTTTCGGCGGAGACGCCGGCGCGGGTCATGCCGAACGGGTCCACGGCCACGCCGTTGAACTCGGTCTCAAGGGCAACGGGGCGGGTGACGCCCTTGATGGTGAGGTCCCCGGTCAGCTCGTAGCTGTTGCCCTTGGCCACGAGGCTGTTGGAGACGAAGGAGATTTCCGGGAAGGCCTCGACGTCGAAGAAGTCTTCGCCGCGGACGTGGCCGTCGCGGTTGACATCGCCGGAGTCGAAGCTGGCGGTCTGGATGGTGGCGCTGATTTTGGAATCGGCCACGTTGTCGGCGAGGTCCAGGGTTGCCACGGCATCCTTGAACTGGCCGCGGACCTTGCTGATGCCTGCGTGCCGGACGGTGAAGGCGATCTCGCTGTGCGAGTTGTCGAGGGTCCAGGTGCCGGTGGTGACGTCTGCGGGAAGAGTCATGGTGTTTCTCCTTGGGTTTGTCGGGTGGTACGTCCGGATAGCTTGACGCTTCATCTGTTGAATCCTCAACTATCCGCTGCATCCAGTATAAACATGCATTTGCATGTTTTGTTCCCCGTTCCGGAACATTTTTCCAAAAGTTTGAGTTCTACTGGATGTAGAAGATTTCGGATAGCACGCCATCTTTGAGAAACTGGTAAACATGCCCCAATCCACTGTCCATCTGCTCCGCCACGGCGAGGTCCACAATCCTGACCGCGTTCTGTACGGCAGGCTGCCCGAATTCCACCTCTCCGAGCTGGGCCGCGAAATGGCGCAGATGCTCGCCGCCCACTTCGCCGAACGTGCCGCGCGCGGGGCAAGGATCGTCTATCTCGCGGCGTCGCCGCTGGTCAGGGCGCAGGAAACAGCGGCCCCCACGGCGGAGGCGCTTGGTCTGGAACTCCACACGGACAGCCGCATCATTGAAGCGGAAAACTACTTCCAGGGCATGAAGGTCACCAAGGCCGAGCTCCGGAAGCCCAAGCACTGGCCCCACCTGGTCAACCCGTTCCGGCCGTCCTGGGGCGAACCGTACAAGGCACAGGCCGCGCGCGTCATGTCAGCTGTTGAGGACGTCCGGCTCCGGGCCATCGAACTGGCCGCCGGGGACTACGGAACCGATGGCCCGGAAGCCATCATGGTCAGCCACCAGCTCCCCATCTGGGCCACCCGCCTCAGTGCCGAAGGCAGGCCGCTGTGGCATGACCCGCGCAAACGCGAGTGCACGCTGACGTCCATCACCTCCCTGGTGTTCGACGACGACGGCTCGCTCCTGCGCGTTGAGTACAGTGAGCCCGCTGCCGTACTTCTTCCCGGTGCCGCCAGCACCCCCGGAGCCTGACATGACTGGCCCTCGCGCAACGTCCCGCGCAATTTCAGGCACAGCGTCCCGCCGTGCCGTTCTCGCGGCCGGCGGGGCCGCCCTGACCGCCCTGACCCTGGGCCTGTCCGCCTGTGCGCAGGAAGACGCCCTCGCCAAGCAGGCCAAAGCCGGCGACAACAAGAACTACGTGGCCGGGGACGGCTCGGTGACCGAGTTCACCGCGGCGGACCGCAAGGCCGCCGTCGCCATTAACGGCACGCTGTTCAACGGCACCCAGATAGCCCCCGCGGACTTCCAGGGCAAGGTGACGGTCCTGAACTTCTGGTTCGCCGCCTGCGCACCCTGCCGCGTTGAAGCACCCATCCTGGAAGAGCTGCACAAGGACTTCAAGGACCAGGGCGTGCAGTTCTTCGGCGTCAACCTCCGCGATGAAAAAGGCACCGCAGAGGCCTTCGACAAGACCTTCAACCTGACCTACCCCAGCTTCGACGACAAGAACGGCGGCGTGCTCCTGGCCGTTTCCGGCCTGGTCCCGCCGGGGGCAGTCCCCACCACGCTGGTCCTGGACAAGCAGGGCCGCGTGGCCTCGCGCGTGCTGGGCGAAATCCAGAAGGGCACCCTCAAAGCCCTCATCACCGCCGCCGTGGCAGAGTAGCGGCGGCCCGGACCGTGAACAGCCCCTTCGCCGAAACCATCCTGAACGGCTCGCTCCTGCTTGCCATCCCGGTGGCGCTGCTCGCCGGCCTGGTGTCCTTCCTGTCGCCGTGCGTGCTGCCCCTGGTGCCCGGCTACCTAGGCTACGTCACGGGCCTGAGCGGCGTGGACCTGGAGAAGCAGAAGCGCGGCCGGATGCTGGCGGGCATCGGGCTTTTTGTGCTGGGGTTCTCGGTGATTTTCGTGCTTCTGGGCGGCGCGTTCGGCCAGCTCGGCACCCTGATCACCGGCTCGCAGAATGCCTGGATCACACAGCTCCTGGGGCTCCTGGTCATCCTCATGGGTGTGGTGTTTATGGGCGGTTTCGGCTGGCTGCAGCGTGATGCGAAGATCCATGCCAAGCCGCCGGCCGGCCTGTGGGGCGCGCCGTTGCTGGGCCTCACGTTCGGCCTGGGATGGGCCC
This sequence comes from Pseudarthrobacter raffinosi, assembly GCF_023913735.1. Classification (GTDB taxonomy): domain Bacteria; phylum Actinomycetota; class Actinomycetes; order Actinomycetales; family Micrococcaceae; genus Arthrobacter; species Arthrobacter raffinosi. Next base: position 94,001 of record NZ_JAMXBH010000014.1, on the reverse strand, counting down.
CGTGCATCGGCCCCACCTACTCCGCCGTCCAGCTCCTGAGCCTGTCCGGCGGTTCCTCCGCCGCCAAAGGTGCCCTCCTGGCATTTGTCTACAGCCTGGGCCTGGGCATCCCCTTCCTGCTGATCGCCCTGGCGGTGCGACGCGGCATGGGCGTGATGTCCTTCTTCCGCACGCACCGCCTGGCCATCCAGCGGATCGGCGGCGGGATCCTGGTGGTGCTGGGCCTGCTGATGGCCAGCGGCGTCTGGGGCACCTGGGTCACCGAATTGCAGTACTGGTTCCAAACCGATGTGAAGTTGCCGATCTGATGAGCGAGCGCGTGAAAGAAAACAAAAAGTCCCCGGCACCCGTTGCCGCCGCCAAAACTGAGGCGGCGCTGCCAGTCCTGGGGCCGGTGGAGATGCTGCGCTGGGCCTGGACCCAGCTGACCAGCATGCGCACGGCGCTGTTCCTGCTGCTGCTCCTGGCCATCGCCGCGGTGCCCGGTTCGCTGTTCCCGCAGCGCCCGGCCAACCCGTCCATCGTGACGCAGTACATCAAGGACAACCCGGACTACGGGAAGCTGCTGGACACCCTGCAGCTCTACGACGTCTACTCGTCGGCCTGGTTCTCGGCCATCTACATCCTGCTGTTCATCTCGCTGATCGGCTGCGTGGTCCCGCGCGCCATCGCCCACTACAAGGCCATGCGCTCCCAGCCGCCGCGGACCCCCAAACGTCTCTCCCGCCTCCCCGAGTACGGCACCCTGGTGGTTCCCGCCGACGCCGGCCTCCCGGCGTCGGACGCCATCCGCAGTGCCGCCGGGGTGCTGAAGAAGCGCGGCTACCGCGTTGACGTGAGGGACGACGACGGCGCGCGGCCGTCTTTGGGCGCCGAGCGCGGCTTCGCCAAGGAAGTGGGGAACCTCGTGTTCCACACGTCGCTGATCGGCGTGCTGGTTTCGGTCGCCGTGGGCGGCCTGTTCGGCTACAGCGGCCAGCGCATCCTGGTGGAGGGCGACACCTTCGTGAACACGCTGGTGGGCTACGACCAGTTCACCCCCGGCGCCAACTTCCAGTCCAGCCAGCTGCAGCCGTATTCCATCCAGCTGGACAAATTCGACGTCTTGTTTGACCGCGAATCACCAGGAAAAATCGGCCAGCCCATCGACTTCAACGCCGAAGTCACCACGCGGGAAACCCCGGACTCGCCCGCCAAGCAGGAAGTCCTGAAGGTCAACGATCCCGTGACCCTGGGCGGCACCAGCATCTACCTCACCGGCAACGGCTACGCGCCCGTGGTGACCATCCGTGACGGCGCCGGCAACGTGGCCATGCAGGGTCCCGTGGTGGCCAAGCTCCAGGGTGACAACTACTACTCGTCCCTGGTGATCAAGGTCCCCGACGCACGGCCCGAACAGCTGGGCTTTGTGGGGTTCTTCCTGCCCACGGCGTTTATCACCGAGGAGGGGGTGTCCTTCAGCGGCGATCCGGACCTTTTCAACCCGCAGCTGACCCTGAACTCGTACTTCGGGGACCTTGGCCTGGACGCTGGCTCGCCGCAGAACGTCTTTGAACTGGACGTCAGTGACCTCACGCCGCTGAACGCCCGCAACCTGGACGCCGGCGGCATTACCCTGGCTCCGGGCAGCACCTACACCCTGCCGGACGGCAAAGGCAGCATCAGCTTTGACAGCGTGAAGCGCTACGTGGGCGTGGACATCCACCACAACCCGGGCCAGCTCTACGCCCTCATTTTCGCGCTGCTGGCCGTGGGCGGCCTGATCGTCTCGCTCTACGTGAACCGGCGCCGCGTCTGGGTGCGGACCGGGACCCACGAGGACGGCCGCACCATGGTGGAGTATGGCCTGCTTGCCCGCGGTGAGGACCACCGGCTCGCCGCGGAAGCGGTTGCCGTCAGGAAGCTGCTGTCCGAAGAGTGGCAGCTTGCGGATTCTGATTCCGGCGAATCTGCTGACGATTCCGACTCCAGCGTCACCCAGCAAACTCCCAGCCGCCAGGGCGATAATGGCGCAGACTCGCTCACCACCCCAGCGGGCCCCACCGGGCCGAAAAAGGACCAGTAATGCCGTTCGCCATCAACGAAACCATGGGCCAGTACAGCGAGCTGTTTATGCTGCTCGCCGCCGGCACGTACACCGTGGCCTTCATCGCCTTCGCCTGGGACCTCGCGAAGAGCAGCAGGGCGCTGCGCGCCATTGACCTGAAGGCGGCCGAGGCTGCCGGAACCAAGGTGCCCGCGATGGCCGGCACTTCTGCTGGCTCAGCCGCGGTAGCCGACACTGTGGCAACCAACAGGGTGGACTCGCACCTGGCCGGACCCGTGGGCCGGGCCGAGCGGCCGTCGTCGTCCGTGGCCAAGCGGGGCGGCGACGCTTCCGGGGCAGGGCAGACGGCCGACGCCGATATGCGCTACGCGGCGGAACGCCGCGTTCCGGCGCGGGTCGCCGTTGCCCTCACCGTTCTCGGCGTGCTGATCCATGCCGCCGGCGTCATCACGCGTGCCGTGGGTGCAGGCCGGGTGCCGTGGGGCAACATGTACGAGTTCCTGACCACCGGCGCCTTTGTGGCCGTGGCCGTTTTCCTGCTGGTGCTGATCCGCCGCGACCTGCGGTTCCTGGGCACGTTTGTGGTGGGCCTGGCCATCATCATGCTGGTGGCCGCCTCGGTTGCTTACTGGACCCCCGTGGGCCACCTGGTCCCTGCGCTGCAGAGCTACTGGCTGATCATCCACGTCTCCATCGCGGTGCTCTCCTCCGCACTCTTCACCCTCACGTTCGCCATGTCCGCCCTGCAACTGGTGCAGTCCCACCGGCAAAAGACGGTGGCTGCCGGTGGTGCTGACAAACTTGGTTTTATGCGACTGGTTCCCTCGGCACTGAGCCTGGAAAACCTGTCCTACCGCATCAACGCCATCGCCTTCATCGGCTGGACCTTCACCCTCATGTTCGGTGCCATCTGGGCTGAAAAAGCCTGGGGCCGGTTCTGGGGCTGGGACACCAAGGAAGTCTGGACCTTCGTGATCTGGGTGGTCTACGCGGGCTACCTGCACGCCCGCGCCACACGTGGCTGGACCGGCACCCGCGCCGCGTGGCTGTCGATCGTCGGCTACCTCTGCGTGGTCTTCAATTTCACCATCGTCAACCAGTTCTTTAACGGTCTGCACTCCTATTCGGGCCTCTGAACTGGGGTTTCTCCGGCTGTCCTTGGCAACGGTCGACTGATACGCCAATCGATGTATGAATAAGGGTGTTGCCCCGCAGACGGTGATGCTACCTTGGTGGGAGTTGTCAGTGATGAAGCTCGCAGACAGCTAGCTGCGTTTTTTGCCGAGGTGCCCATGAACTATGTTCTCGCCCTTGACGTCGGGACCAGTTTCACCGCCGCCGCCATAGTTCGAATTAATCACGACGCTTCACTTGTCCCGGAGAGCCTGCCGCTGGGGCTCCGCGGAACGGCTGTGCCTTCGGTGGTTTACTACCCCGAGGAAGGCCCCATCCTGGTGGGGGAGGCGGCCGAGCGCCGCGGCCTTGACTCCCCGGAGCGCGTGGTGCGGGAGTTCAAAAGGCGGGTCGGAGACGACGTCCCCATTGCCGTCGGCACGCTTTCCCTCCCTGCTGAGGACGTCTTCGCCACTATGGCCCGATGGGTCGCAGACCGGGCTGAAGAACGCGAGGGAGCGCCGCCGTCGGACATTATCCTTTCCCACCCTGCCTCGTGGGGTGCGCACCGAACGCAGCTCATCCTCGCTGCCCTGGCCTCAAAAGACCTGACCAAGGTCACGCTGATCAGCGAACCGGAAGCGGCGGCGCTGCACTACGCCGCCCAGGTGCGGGTGGAGGCTGGCAGTACCATCGCCGTCTACGACCTCGGTGGCGGGACCTTTGACACCGCCGTCCTGAAGAAAACGGACGCCGGCCACTTTGAACTGCTGGGCCGGCCCGAAGGGATCGAGGGACTGGGCGGCGCCGACTTCGACGCAGCCGTCCTGCGGTACGTTGCCGATCACGCCGGGCAGGGCCTGGCCAATCTTGACCCGTCGGCGCCCGTTGCGCTGGCGGCCCTGTCGCGCCTGCGGCGGGAGTGTGTGGAAGCCAAGGAGGCGTTGTCCGCGGACAGCGAGGCGAGCATTTCGGTGCTGCTGCCGGGATTCCAGCAGCAGGTGCGGCTGGTCCGGTCCGACTTCGAGGCGATGATCAGCGAGCCCATCCGGGAAACAGTGGACGCCCTGGAGCGTTCCCTGCAGGACCTGGGGCTCACCCCGGACGACCTGTCCGCGGTGCTTCTCATCGGCGGCTCATCGCGCATTCCCCTGGTGGCACAGCTGATTTCGGAGCAGCTGGACCGGCCGATCGCCGTGGACGCCGATCCGAAGTCATCCATCTGCCTCGGCGCGGCGGTTGCCGCCCTTCGCGCTCAGCCAGAGGGGGCCGCGCAGCCCGCTGCCATGACCGCACAGCTGGCTGACGCCGTCGTGCTCACGCAGGCTGACGGGCATCATGGAGCTGCCGGCCGACGAGCCAGCTGGTCCCGGCATGCCGACGCCGGTGCTGCAGCACTCGCCGCCGGCGCCCATGCCGCCGGCACCCATGCCGCCGGCACCCATGCGGGCGGGCGCAAGGGCGGCGCGCACGGGCCACGTTCGACCGTGCGGCTGACTGCGGTAGCAGCGGTAGTGGCGCTCTTCACCGGGCTCACGGCGACTGCAGCCCAGAGCCCGGACGGACTCGGCAGCCTTTCGGCGATGCTCGCCCCGCCGGCAGATGCGGCGAAGGACACCCCAAGCGCTGCTCCTCCTGACGGAACCGGCGGACCTGGCTCCGGTGGCCCCGCGGCAGGAGCAGGCGCGGCAGGTGCAGGAGCAGGCGCGGCGCAGCTCCCCGTGCAGGGGATTGAAGCCAGCGCCCAGCTGCAGGACAGCAGCGCGCCGGCCAGTTCCACGGGACTGGACATTGCTGCCTCGTCTACCAGCAGGCCACCTACCGAAGCAGGCCAACCAGTCCCCGGCGGGGCCATTGCCGGGACGGGCACTTCTGGTGAGCCTGTACAGGGTTCCGGAGGCTCCACCCCGGGTCCGGTGACCAACCCGACGACGGACCTGTCGCCGGACCTGGTCCCATTGCCCGTCGATCCTGTACCTGATCCGACCACTGACCCGGCCCCGGATCCGACGACCGATCCGGCTCCGGATCCGACCACCGACCCTGCACAGGATCCGACCACTGATCCGACCACCGACCCTGCGCCGGATCCGACCACTGACCCGGCTCCCGATCCGACCACTGACCCGGCTCCCGATCCGACCACCGGACCGGCTCCCGAGCCGTCGTCGGCACCTGCGCCGGAGCTCGATCCGACAACGGCCTCTGCGCCGATGCCCGACCCGTTCGCGGAACCGTCCCCCACCACGGATCCTGTCCCAACCACCGAACCGGCGGTCTGAGGCATGGCCGCCGATCATACGCAGCCCGAACGGGAACTGCACGAGGCAGGGACCTCGGCTCCCGCCGGAGCCGCTGACATGGCACAGCAGTTGCGGGGCGAGAATGCGGCAGTCCGTGAACTCCTGCTGGCGCTGTCCGTGGGGTTCACCTTGCCCGGTCCGCTGCCCGGTGAGCTGGCGCACAAGCTGGAAAGCCCTGACAGTCCGGGCCTGGACGCCGTGGTAAACCGCGCCGAGGCCTCGGGCCTGCTGCTTACCGACGGGACCGTCGTCGGCCCGGTGCAACACGCACTCCTGAACGGCACGCCCACAGCCCGTGTGCATGCATTGCAGCGGGAACTCGTCGGTTTTGTTTCGGCCGAGGGCCGGCCCTTCGGCGACCTTGCCCGCGAGCTGGCGAGGGGCGGACTGTCGGACCCGAGGGTCGCCGCCGAACTCGAAGCCGCAGCGGACAAAGCACTGCCTCAGAACCCCGGTCTGGCCGCCCAGCTGTACAGCGAAGCGCTGCTGGCAGGGGCGGACGAACTGCGCATCGCTGCCCGCCGCGCCCAGGCCGCAGCCGCAACGGGCGACCTCGACGCCGCGGGCCGGATTATTGACGGGCTCCTGGTGAGCTCTGATCCGCCGGATGTCAGGCTTGGCGTGGATGTTGCTGCTTCCGTCTGGGCACAGCGCGGGCTGCTGGTCCGCAGTGCCGACCTCTATGCCTGGCTTGGTCCGGCGAACATGGGCCGGTCCGCCCCGCTTGCCGCGGTGGTCATGATCGGCAGCGGCGACCGGGCGGGCGCGGAAGAGGCCTTTTCCGCCGGGTCGGCACCGGTGTCGCCCACCTTACTGGCGGTGGCGCTTTCGCAAACGGGCAAGGGCGTGATGGAGTCGATGGAGCGGGATCCACACAAGGGCCTTCCCCTGCTGATCCATGCTTCGGACATGCTCAACGCGTCCGGTTCGGCGCTGCCCCTTCCGGACACCCCTGGAGCGTTGGCCGCGTTACTGGCCCTCCACAGCGGTGAATCCCACGTAGCGGACACCATCATCCGCTCCGCCGTCGCCGCGAGGCAGGGCGGTGACGCCGCCAAGCCACGGCTCCACCTCTTGCAGGCGTGGTCGGCCATGCAGCAGGACGATGCTGGCGAAGCACGGCTGGCCATCAACGAAGCCTCCAAAGCCAACCACTGGCCGCTGGTTCCCAGGGACGAGTTCCTGTGCGCGGCCCTGGAAGTGGGCCTTGCGCGGCGCAGCGGCGACGTTCATGACCTCGTGATGGCCTGGGAGCGCGCCCGCGAAGCGATGCTGCACTCCGCCGTCGACCTTTACAGCCTTCTGCCGTGGGGCGAACTGATGATTGCTGCCGCCCGGTTGCGGGAGACACGGCGCGTCGCGGATTATCTGGATGAAGCGTGGGCTCTGCTGACCAAGCTGGGGGAGCCACCCCTGTGGGCCGTTCCGCTTCACTGGGCGGCGGTCCAGGCTGCCCTGCTGAACAAGAGCCCGGCCGACCTTGCCCCGCACGCGGCAGCGCTGGTACGGGCCGCGGACTACAGTCACATGGCCGCTGTGTTCGCCGCCGCAGGCAAGGCCTGGGTCAGCGTCCTGGCCGGCCGGTTCCAGGCGACGGATGTGGAGAACGCCGCCCGGGGACTGAAAGTGGTGGGCATGCCGTGGGAAGGGGCCCGGCTGGCAGGACATGCTGCCGCGCAGGCAGACGAGCGCAGGGACATGATGCGGCTCCTTGCCTGCGCCAGGGACCTCCACCCGCAGGGCAGAACCACCGGGCCACCCGACGGGCTGTCACCGGAAGTACGCCGCAGCGCCGCCGAGAACAACCATGGCGCGCATCCTGACGCCTCGGGGCTCAGCGAACGCGAAAAGGAAGTGGCGCGGTTGGTCCTGGAAGGGAAGACGTACCGGGAAATCGGCGAAGCCATCTACATTTCCCCCAGGACCGCTGAACATCACATTGCCAGGATGCGGCGGAGGCTTGGGGCTGAAAACCGCTCCGATCTGCTGGTGCGCCTGAGGCTGGCGCTAAGTGCAGATCATCAGGGCCCGGACTGAGCCCTGCTGCCCCTAGCCACGAAACAGGCAAACCCCTAATGCGGGGCATCCGGGTACGGGGACACAACCGATGCCCGGCCCCCACGAAGGACCTTAGCTTTGATTTAAGCCCGGCACCGAGGCCTGGCGATCCACAACTCCGAGAAGATTTGAGGACCATCCAATGCCTACACTCGCAAACCAGCTCGTCCAGTTCCTGATGGGCCTGTTCAACAACCCCGCCGCTGCCCAGGAGTTCCTGAACGATCCGGAGCGTTCACTCGAGGGTGCCGGCCTGCGCGAAGTCTGCTCCGCCGATGTTGACGCCGCTATGCCGGTTGTCCTGGACTACGCACCCATCACTGTCAACGCTTCTTCCTTCGACCGGGAGTACAACACCGGCGGGAACACCTCATGGACGGGAGGCATCGGCGGCGCCGGCCACACCCCGCCTCCTGCAGGCGGCGGTTCAGGCCACACCCCGGGGCACGACCACCATGACGATCACGCCCACGCTGTCCAGCAGCTGCATCACGTGGTGAACAACTACTCCTACACCTCAACGGTGGATGACCGGGACACGATCACGGACCAGTCGGTCAACCAGAACATCTGGGCCGACGGCGACGTGAACCAGTGGTTCGACAACGAGGCTGTCATCGCATCCGGCGATCAGGCCCTGGCCGCGGGCGACGACAACAACGTCCGGGACTCCTACAACACCACCGACTCCTACAACACGGACAACACCACGGACAATTCCACGGACAACTCGATCACCGCCGGCGGCGACGTCAACATCGGCAACCGCGATCTGGATGTGGCCGATTCGTTCAACACCGACGTTGACCTGGATGTCGCTGATTCGTTCAACGACAACTCCGACAACTCGGACAACTCCGATAATTCCGATAACTCGGATAACTCGGATAACTCCGTGGATAACTCGGTGAAGATTGAGGATTCCTTCCAGGACAACTCCGATAACTCCACCGAGGACAACTCGATCGTAGTCAACGACAACTCGGACAACTCCATCGAAGACAACTCCATCGAAGACAACTCCACCACCGAGGTTGCGGTTGAGGAATCCTTCAACGACAACTCGCAGGCGGAGACCACCGAGGTGGAAGTGGTTGATTCCTTCAACCCGGTTGAGGTTGTGGTTGAGGATTCTTTCCAGGACAACTCCACCGAGGACAACTCGACGAACACTGACGTGGCTGTGGACACCGACGTCGCGGTCGAAGATTCGGAGATCAGCCTCTGATCATCAAATTCCGAGTACCGGGAGCGCCCGGCAGGAGGCCATCGACCTCCTGCCGGGCTCTTCGCGGATTATCCCCCGCCCCACCCGCACTCCTGCTGCAAAGGACAGATCATGGCTGAATCGCAACGACCGGGAGGTCCTGGACGTGCGCCGGTGCCGATGAACGCCGGCCAGCTGGCGTTGCTGGTGGAGCAGGGCATCGAGCTGGTGGGGATAGGGGACCGCGCGGACCTGCGGAAACGCCTGGACCAGACCCTGCGCCGGCTGAAGGATCCGAGTATCCGCGTGATCATGGTGGGGGAATTCAAGCAAGGAAAAAGCAAACTTATCAACGCCCTGGTGAACGCCCCGGTGTGCCCTGTCGACGACGACATCGCCACCTCGGTGCCCACCGTGGTCCGCCACGGGGAACCCGCGTCCGCTGCCATCCTGCTGCCCAAAGCCGGCACAGAGCCCGGCGACGACGCCGCACTGGAGCGGCAGCCCATCAACATAGCGGACCTGGCGGCTTACGTTTCCGAGCGGGGCAACCCCGGAAACGTCAAGAAGCTGGTAGCGGCCGAAGTTTTCCTGCCCCGCAAGGTCCTGGCCGGCGGGCTGACGGTCATCGATTCCCCGGGTGTGGGGGGACTGGGCTCCTCGCACACATTGACCACCCTCACAGCCTTGCCCACAGCGGACGCCATGCTGCTGGTTTCAGACGCCTCGCAGGAATACACCGAGCCCGAAATGCGGTTCCTGCGCCAGGCCATGCGGATCACCCCGAGCGTTGCAGGCATCCTGTCCAAAACGGACCTGTATCCGGACTGGCGGCGTGTGGAGGCCATGGACCGTGCCCAGCTCGCGCAGGTGGCGCCGGACATCCCGCTGTTCGCGGTTTCCTCGGATCTCCGGCTGGAGGCTGCACGCCTTCAGGACAGCGAACTCAACGCCGAGTCGGGTTTCCCCGTGCTGATCGGCCACCTCCGGAATGAAATTGTGGGCAAGGCGGAGCGGCTGCAACGGCGCTCCGTCAGCCAGGACCTGCTCTCCGTGACTGAGAACCTGCGCCTGTCCTTGCGGTCCGAGCTGGGAGCGCTTGAGGATCCTGACGGGACGCCGCGGATGATTGCAGGGCTGGAGGAGGCGAAGTCTCAGGCCGATGAGCTGCGCAAACGTTCCGCCCGGTGGCAGATTACGCTCAACGACGGCATCGGCGACCTGATCGCGGACATGGAGTACGACCTCCGGGACCGCCTGCGGCGCATCCAGCGCGAAGCCGAGGCCGCTATTGACCAGGGCGATCCCGGCCCCACCTGGACCCAGTTTTCCGCGTGGCTCGAGGAGTGCGCCGCCGCCGCGATCTCGGACACGTTTGTGTGGACCAGCGAACGCGCGCAGTGGCTGGCCGCACAGGTGGCGGAGCATTTTTCAGAGGACGAAGTGGCCCTGCCGGTGCTTCACATCTCGGACACCGACGACGCGTTGGACCCGGTGGACAACATGCCAAGGCTCGACGACGGGCACATCAACCCCCTGCAGAAGGTCCTGATCGGCATGCGCGGGTCCTACGGCGGCGTGCTGATGTTCGGGCTCCTGACCGGGATTTTCGGCATGGCCCTGATCAATCCCCTGTCAGTGGGCGCGGGCCTGCTGCTGGGCCGCAAGGCGTACCGCGAGGACAAGGAAGCACGGCTGAAGCGCCGGCAGGCCGAAGCCAAGGCGCTGGTCCGCCGGCAGCTGGACGATGTCACGTTCCAGGTGGGCAAGCAGCTCAAGGACCGGCTCCGGCTGGTGCAGCGCTCCACCCGGGACCACTTCACGGAAATCGCGGACGAACACCATCGCTCCCTGGCGGATTCGGTGGCGGCGGCCCAGAAGGCAGCCACCACCTACACGCTGGAAAAGGACATCCGCATCCGCGAGATCAAGGCCGAGCTCAAGAAGGTGGACGCCCTGCACCATGCCGCCGGCCTGGTGGCCGCCGAAGTGGCCCAATCCCCGGGGCCGCAGGCCGCGCAGTCTCCGGCGGAGCAGTCTCCGGCCGGGCGCGGCACGGCGTCGGGAAACCCGGCGCCGGGAAGTCCGACGGCGGGCGGCCAGCCGGTGGGCACGGCGCCGGTGGGTGCGGCGGGCAGATGAAGGAGTCCATCAGCGCGGGAGTGGCGGACCTGATCCAGGACGCCCTGCTCGTGTATGCGGACGACCCCGCTGCGGCTGCGGCATTGGAGACTTATGCCAGGCGGCTGTCCGAACCCCTCAGGATCGCTGTGGCAGGCATGGTCAAGGCGGGAAAATCCACGCTGCTGAACGCCATCATCGGGGAGGAGATCGCCCCGACCGACACCGGGGAATGCACAAGGATTGTGACCTGGTACCGTTACGGGCACACGCCGCGGATCACGGCCTACCCAATTGCCGGTGAACCGCATATCCTGCCGCTGAAGCGCGTGGACGGCCGCCTGGTGTTTGTCCTGGGCAACGCCCGCGCCGAGGACATGGAACGGCTGGTGGTGGAGTGGCCCTCGCCGGCCCTGCGCGAGCTCACCCTGATAGACACCCCGGGAATTGCCTCGTTGTCCGAAGACGTCTCTGCCCGGTCCACCGATTTCCTCATCCCCGTGGACGCGCCCTCCGAGGCTGATGCCATCATTTACCTCATGCGCCACATGCACGCCTCGGACCTGCGGTTCCTCGAATCCTTCAGGGATACCGAGACGGGTAGGTCGGGAACCGTGAACGCCCTTGCCGTGCTGTCCCGTGCCGACGAGATCGGTGCGGGCCGCATTGATTCGCTGCTCTCCGCGGGTGACATCGCTGACCGGTACCGCCGGGACCACAGCCTGCGGAAGCTGGCGTTGGGGGTGGTCCCGGTGGCCGGGCTGCTGGCGCAAAGCGCACGCAGCATGCGCCAGTCGGACTTCGAGTCCATGCAGGTCCTGGCCGGCATGGAGCGGTCGGCCCGGGAACGGATGCTGCTCTCGGCGGACAGGTTCATCAGGGCCTCTGTCCCGCAAAGCCTGGGCGCCGAAGCCCGCGCCTCCCTCCTTGAGCGGTTCGGGCTGTTTGGGATACGGCTGGGCGTAGTGCTGATTCGGAGTGGCTTCACTGAACCCACGCCACTGGCGCATGAACTGGCCCGGCGCAGCGGGCTGGACCCGTTGCTGCACCTTGTGGCCCGGCAGTTCCAGGCCCGCGGGGATGCCCTCAAAGCCCGTACTGCCTTGGTGGGAGTGGAAAGCTTGCTGCGCAGCGCGCCCAGGGAGGGGGCCGGCCGCCTGGCCGCAGCCTTGGAACGCCTTCAGGCCAACGCCCATGAGTTCCGTGAGCTCCGCTTGCTCGCCACGATCCGTACCACCGGTGTATCCCTCAGCGATGAGTTGGCGGCGGAAGCCGAAAGGCTGGTCGGCGGCTGGGGAGCGGCGTCCGCCCTGAGGCTGGGGCTGGCTCCGGATGCCGGACCGGACGAAGTCCTGGCCGAAGCCCGCCGCTGCCTGAACCGGTGGCGGACGGTATCGGAAAACCCGCTGACGGAGCGCTCAGCCGTGGAGGCCTGCCGCGTGGTGATGCGCAGCTGTGAGGGCGTCGTGGCTGAATGCTCCGCCCTGCAGCTGCACCCGCAGTCCGCCTGAGGTCAGCCCTTATTGCCGCGTCCGCGCCGGCCTGACCTGCGCCGACTGGATCCGCGCTGACTTGAGCCACCTGCCCGCCGACGGCGCAAAAACCGCCACAAGGCCGAGGAACGCAAGGAGCAACTGGGCTCCCCAGAGCAGGACAACATAGCTGCCGGCGTCGCCCTCGGGGACGAGGAAAGCTGCGGCCACCACCATGACCATTACCTGCCCGGCCAGCAGCGGGATCATGAGCCAGCGGGACCAGCCGCGGCGCGCTGAGAAAATTGCCAGCGCCGCCGCTTCGAGCAGGATCACCAGCAGCAGGGCGCCCAGGCTACCCCAGAAAACAATGGCCGCGGATGTGGTTACAGCGTCAGGTCCGCCGCCGGGGGACATCTGGTCCACCACGGTGCGGAGCCGCTCCAGGTGTGAGTCGAGGGTGAGGAAGGAACCGATGAGCACGGCCAGGCCTGCCACGAAGCTGAACAGCCAGAAGGTCCGCGCTAGGCGGACGCTCCGCGGTGTCGGCGGAATGACAACGATGGGCGCCGGCGCGGCGTAGGACAGCCCGGGCCGCGGCGGCGGCAGAGGGGGCGTGGCAGCCCCGGCGGGTGCAACTGGCTGTTGGGATTCTCCGTCGGGGTGCTGGGCCACGTTTTGCCTACTTTACGTCGCCGGTATCGTGGGTGTCCGCGTCTCCCGTGCTGGCACCGCCGGCTTCGTCGTGGCCGATCCCATCCTTGCCCCGCGTACCGGCGTTGTCCTGTCCGGTGCGAGCGGGACCGCCGTCCGCCTTGGCGTTCGCCTCAAGGTCATCCTTGAGCTTCTTGAGGCGGGCAGCGTCGGCCTGGTTGCGGCGGCGCATTTCCAGGTTGCGGAGGAAATCGGGATCATCATCCGGCGCGGTGGGGTGGCTGCGCGGTTGGCGGACCGGGGCTGAGTCACGCGGACGGCCGATCAGCAGCCACAGGATGGCGCCGAGCACCGGAAGGACAATCATCACCACGATCCAGGCCGGCTTGGAGATCCCGCGGGTGAGGCGGCCATCAGTGCGGATCACGTCCACCAGGCCATACACAAAGATGACGAGAATGGCGACGGCGAGAACCACACGGAAGAGCATGGCATTAAGTCTATCGTCCGCGGGCCGGGGGCGTTCAGGCAGAGCGGCTAAACTTGAACCGTGGCTTTTCTGAAATACTCCCTGATCCGGCTGGCGCTGTTTGCGCCGCTCTTTGTGCTCTTTATGTTCCTGAAGCTGGGGGCGGTGCTGTCAGTCATCTGCGCAGCGCTGATCGCGTTTGCGGTCAGCTACCTTTTCTTCCAGAAACAGCGCGACGCCGCCGCTGCCGCCATTCACGGACGGCTCTCCGGCAACGCCAAGCCGCTGCGCAGTGAAAGCGAGGTGGCCGACGCCGAAGCCGAGGACAGCCTCTTGGACGCCAACCCGGATGTCACCATCCGGAACAGCGGCCCGAAGGCCCCCGAAACCGGAACACCGGCCCCGAAGGCACCCGAGTCCTAGAGCCCGAGTCCTTGACCCCGCCCGGATTCGGCCTAGAATCCGTGGCTGAGCACCAGTCCCAGTGAGAACAGCAGGCTGTAGCCGAGGTTGATCAGGCCGGTCTGCTGCAGCACGGGAATGAGGCTTTTGCGCTTGCGGCCGTTGATCATCAGCCAGGCGGGCATCAGGCAGGCCGGGATCAGCAGCAGCACGATCAGCATCCACGGCCGCCCGGGAGCCAGGATGACCACCAGCAGGACGGCCACGGCGAGCATCAGCACGTAGCTTTCGCGGGCGTGCTTGTCGCCCAGGCGCACGGCCAGGGTTTTTTTGCCGGCCTGGATGTCGGTGGGGATGTCGCGGACGTTGTTGGCCATCAGCAGGGCGCAGGCAATGAGACCGGTACCGATCGCGCCGATAACGGCCGGCAGGTTGACCTGGCCGGCCTGGGTGTAGGTGGTGCCGAGTGTTGCCACCAGGCCGAAGAAGACAAACACAAAGACGTCGCCCAGGCCCATGTAGCCGTAGGGGTTCTTGCCGCCGGTGTAGCCCCAGGCGGCCATGACGCAGCCGACTCCCACCAGGATCAGCCACCAGCTCTGGGTGATCAACACCAGCGCCAGGCCGAACAGCATGGCCACCGCGAAGGCGCCGAACGCTGCATATTTGACGTGTTCCGGCTGGGCGGCGCCGGAACCCACCAGCCGCAGGGGTCCCACGCGGTCCTCGTCGGTGCCGCGGACGCCGTCGGAATAATCGTTGGCGTAGTTCACGCCGATCTGCAGCAGCAGCGCCACCAGGGCGGCCAGCACGGCATTAACGGGGCGGAACGAATCCAGCTCGTAGGCCGCGGCGGTGCCGATCAGTACCGGGGCGATGGCGGCCGGCAAAGTGCGGAGGCGGGCGCCTTGGATCCATTGTGCGGCTGTGGCCACGGTCAGTACCTCGTGTTGGGTCGGGAGAACGGTGAAACGGTGGTGGCGGCCGCGAACGGGCCGCCGGTGCAGCTCTACTCTACTTTCCCTGATGCAGCGCGTTGAGCCGTTCGATCATCGCCAGGCGGTCCGGCTTGCCGTTGGGAAGCATCAGCAGTTCCGGGGCAGCCAGGACGGTTTTCGGCGCCAGGAGGCCCAGCCGCCTGTGCCATTCCTCCTTAAGTACGACGGTGTGATCCCCTGCTGGGGAGCCCGCGACACCTGAGTCCGCGGTGGCGCCGGAGGCAGCGGCGTCGAGCGCAACAAAGGCGGCCACGGCCTGGCCCCATTCCGTTGACGGGACGCCGGCCACAAAAGCCGCCGCAACGCCGTCGGACTTTTCCAGCTCTTCCTGCACATGCGCGGCGGAGACCTTGACGCCGCCGGTGATGATGACGTCGTCGGCGCGGCCCAGCACGGTGAGCCGGCCGTCCGCGTCCAGCGTGCCGAGGTCATTGGTGCGGTACCAGCGGACGCCGTCCTCCTCGAAAAACGTGTCCGTCGCTTCGGGCGCATCCACATACCCGGCGGCCACGGTGTCGCCGCCCAGCAGGATACGGCCGTCGTCGGCCACCCGGACCTGGACGCCTTCCAGCGGCACGCCGTCGTACACGCAGCCGCCGCAGGTTTCGGCGGACCCGTACGTGGCGACCACCCTGACGCCGGCCTCGCGGGCGGCGTCCAGCAGCCCGGCCGACGCCGGTGCGCCGCCCAGCAGGATGCCGTTGAACCGCCGCAGGACGGCCAGGGTCTCCGGCGACGGCGCCTCCAGGAGGCGTTGGAGCTGTGTGGGGACCAGCGAGGTGAAGCGGAACTTGTCGGTCAACTCCAGGGCGCCGGCCGTGAACGCCTCGGGGGTGAAACCGCCGGACATGTCCATCACCCACGGGCGGGTGCCGGCGAACAGTGACCGCACCAGGACCTGCACGCCTGCCACGTACTGCACGGGGAGGGCCAGGAGCCACTGGCCCTCGCCCTTGAGCGCCAGGGCGGTGGCCATGGATGAGGCCGCCAGCGCCTCGACGGTCAGGATGGTAGCCTTCGGCGCGCCGGTGGAGCCGGACGTGCGGACCACCGCCACGGCGTCATCGCAGCCGGGCGTCTCGGTGTGTCCCACCACCAGTTCGCCGTCGGGGCCCACGGAAAGTTCGACGGCGGGTCCCTCACCGTGGAGGGCGGCAGCCAGGGCTTTGAGCACCGGGTCGATGTCCGTGGGACCGATGGTCTGGGTTCCGAGATTCATGTGCCGTCCTGCCTTTGAAGTCAGCCGGGGCCTGGAGGCCGGCCGGCTTGGAAGTTTGTGCCTAGACGTGGTGCCTAGAAGTAGTGCGGGAAGCGGGACCAGTCCGGGTCGCGTTTCTCCAGGAAGGCTTCCTTTCCTTCCACCGCCTCGTCCGTCATGTAGGCCAAACGGGTGGCTTCGCCGGCGAAGACCTGCTGGCCGGCCAGGCCGTCGTCGGCAAGGTTGAAGGCGAATTTCAGCATCCGGATGGCCTGCGGTGACTGCCGGGCGATGTCCGCGGCGTATTCCAGGGCCACCTCTTCGAGGCGCTCGTGGTCTACGGCCTCGTTCACGGCGCCAATGCGGACCATGTCGTCCGCGGAGTACTCGCGGGCCAGGAAGAAAATCTCGCGGGCGGACTTCTGGCCGATCTGGCGGGCCAGCAGCGCCGAGCCGTACCCGGCGTCGAAACTTCCCACCGTGGCGTCCGTCTGCTTGAACTTGCCGTGCTGGCGGGAGGCGATCGTGAGGTCCGAGACCACGTGCAGGGAGTGCCCGCCGCCGGCAGCCCAGCCGTTCACGACGGCGATGACCACCTTGGGCATGGTCCGCATGAGCCGCTGGACCTCGAGGATGTGGAGGCGTCCGGCGCGGGCGGGGTCGATGGTTTCCTGGGTCTCGCCGTCGGCATAGCGGTACCCGTCGCGGCCGCGGATGCGCTGGTCCCCGCCGGAGCAGAAGCTGTGGCCGCCGTCCTTGGGGGAGGGGCCGTTGCCGGTGAGCAGGACCGTGGCGACGTCCGGGGTCATGCGGGCGTGGTCCATGGCGCGGTAGAGCTCGTCCACCGTGCCGGGGCGGAAGGCGTTGCGGACTTCCGGGCGGTTGAAGGCGATGCGGACGGTGGGCAGGTCCCTGGTTTCCGTTCCGGTTGTTGAGCCCGTCCCGGTGGTCGAGCTTGTCGAGACCCGCTCTACCTGCCGGTGGTACGTCATGTCCTGGAAGTCGTCGAAACCGGACACGGTGCGCCAGCGGGTGGGGTCAAAGACGTCGGACACCTTGGCGGGAAGTTGGTTGCTCACCGGACAAGTCTAGTAATCGGGTCAGCTGATGCAGAACTCGTTGCCCTCGGGAACGGCAGCTGTCAGGGCTGGACCTGCTGCAACTGCTCGAATAGCTCGGGCGGGATGGCGTAGATGAAGATGACCGCCAGCAGGTTCTTCGCCGCGTGCACAAAGTAGGAGAACATCAGGTTCTTCCCGGTCCACACGTAGACAAACACCAGCGTGCCGCCCATGGCCAGATAGGGGAGCAAAGCACTGAGCGTGATGGCTTCCTGGCCTGCGATATGGATGCCGGCAAAGAGGACCACAGAGAGGGCACAGCACAGCCAGATGTTGAGCCGGCGGCTGAGCTTGCCGATCAGCAGGTGCCGGAAGATGTACTCCTCCACAAACGGGCCCACCACCACCAGGACCGGCACCATCAGCCAGGCAGGAACCTGTTGCATCAGCGCCTGCAGTCCGGCTTGGTTTGCCGACGTCTCCACTCCGCCGCCGGCCGACACCACCACCGCCGTGAGGATCATCATGGCCACCACCGCCGCCGGTACCATCAGCAGCGTGAACCACGGACGGGTGGCCAGCACGCGCAGGTCCCGGGCTACCACCCGGCGGGCGGCGGCCAGCGCCAGGATCCCGATCGAGCCATAGAAGATGAGGTTCACGGCGTACGACGCCGCGGCCGGGCTGGGGGCAAGCTGGCTTATGAGCGGGACCAGCAGTTCCCCGGCCACGGCGAAGAGCCCGGCCGCGGCCACATAGAGGCCGACGGCGGTGAAATCAAGGGCGGAAAACCGGTACAGCTCGGGCTGCGGCGCGGGTGGTTTCCGGTGCGTGATGGCCATGTCTTCAGCCTAGCTCCCCCCCAACTAGGTAGCGCTAACTGTCGTTTTGAGGCCCCAAAGCGACAGTTAGCGCTACCTAGTTGGGAGTGGGCGGGTGGGCGTCACATTGCGGGGCCAGATCGGCGTCGCGTAGAATGTTCGGTATGCCTAAATTTTTGTTTCGGCGCGCCAAAGTAGCCGCCCGAACCCTCGCCCGGGGAACGGCGGCATTCCGCGCTGCCGGCGCCACCGCCGTCGTCCTTGTGTCCCTCTCCCTTACCGCGTGCGGGGGTGACGCTTCAGGCAACAGTGACAGTGACAAGCCCGTGGTCCTGACCACCTTCACGGTGCTGGCCGACGTCGCCCGGAACGTTGCGGGGGACAAGCTCACCGTGGAGTCCATCACCAAGGCGGGCGCCGAGATCCACGGCTACGAACCGACCCCCGGCGACATACGCAAGGCAGCCAAGGCGGATCTCATCCTGGACAACGGCCTGAACCTCGAAGCCTGGTTTGGGCAGTTCGTCGAGGGCCTGGACGTGCCGCACGCCGTGGTCAGTGACGGTGTGGAGGTCATGTCCATCAGCGAGGACTCCTACCAGGGCAAACCGAACCCGCATGCCTGGATGTCGCCCGTGAACGTGCAGATCTACACGGACAACATGGTGAAGGCGTTCAGCGAGCTTGACCCGGAGAACGCTGCGGTATTCAAAGCCAACGGTGACGCCTACAAGGCCGAACTGCAGGGTGTGCAGGACGAGATGAAAGCAAGCCTCGCAGGCCTCCCGGAGAACCAGCGCGCCCTGGTGACCTGCGAAGGCGCATTCTCCTACCTGGCCCGTGATGCCGGGCTCAAAGAGGTCTACATCTGGGCCGTCAACGCCGAACAGCAGGCCACGCCGCAACAGATCACCCGCGCCATCGAGTACGTCAAGGCCAACAAGGTTCCTGCCGTGTTCTGTGAATCCACGGTGTCCGATGCGCCCATGCA
The DNA here is from genome assembly GCF_023913735.1 of Pseudarthrobacter raffinosi. Lineage (GTDB taxonomy): Bacteria > Actinomycetota > Actinomycetes > Actinomycetales > Micrococcaceae > Arthrobacter > Arthrobacter raffinosi. Next base: position 75,086 of record NZ_JAMXBH010000014.1, on the reverse strand, counting down.
GCAGGTGGTGGGCGCCACCGGAGCGAAGTTCGGCGGCACGCTATACGTGGATTCGCTGTCCGAAGCCGACGGGCCCGTACCCACTTACCTGGACCTGATCAGGCACGACGCCGATGTCATCACCAAGGCCCTGGCCAGCACCTCAGCCGGAACCTCCACCGGGGCCCCAGCAGGGGCGAAGTAATGAGCTCCCCGGCCATCCTCGTTGAAAACGTCACCGTCCACTACGGCGAGGTCCTGGCGCTCGATTCCGCCTCGCTCACCGTGGACGCCGCCCGGATCTGCGGCCTGATCGGCATGAACGGGTCCGGGAAGTCCACCCTGTTCAAGGTGATCATGGGAATGATCAAGCCCGACGCCGGCCGCGTACTGATCGGCGGACAGTCACCCACCAGGGCGCGCAAGGAGGGCGGGATCGGCTATGTGCCGCAGAGCGAGGACGTTGACTGGCAGTTCCCGCTGTCCGTCCGCGATGTGGTGATGATGGGACGCTACGGGCACCAGGGCTTCACCCGGCGCCCCTCCAAGGCCGACCGCGCCGCCGTCGATCTGGCGCTGGACCGCGTGGAACTGGGCGAGTACGCGGAACGGCAGATCGGGCAGCTGTCCGGCGGGCAGAAGAAGCGTGCTTTTGTGGCCCGCGGCATTGCCCAGGGTGCCACCATGATGCTCCTGGACGAACCGTTCGCCGGCGTTGACAAGCGCTCCGAGGCCACCATCACCCGGCTGCTGCGCGAGCTGGCCTCCGACGGCTGCACCATCCTCATCTCCACCCACGACCTCCACGCGCTGCCCAACCTGTGCGACGAAGCCGTGCTCCTCATGCGCCGGGTCCTGATGCACGGCGCCCCGGAACTGGTGCTCCAGCCGGAGAACCTCGCCATGGCGTTCGGCCTGGATGTGCTGAACCGCGACCTTCCGGTACCTCCCCACCCCGCCGTCACGGCCGCCGTCGTCCACCCCGCAGCCGCCGGCGCCTCCGCCATCATCGAGAGCAGGGGCTGACCCGTGGAAATCTTCGACATTCTGCTCGAACCGCTCAGCTACGACTTTATGGTCCGCGCCATCGTCACCACCGCGCTCGCCGCCGTCGTCTGTGCTGTCCTCAGCTGTTGGCTGGTGCTGATCGGCTGGTCCCTGATGGGCGACGCCGTCTCCCACGCCGTGCTGCCCGGCGTTGTGCTGGCCTACATTGTGGGCGCCCCGTTTGCGCTCGGTGCCCTGGTGTTCGCGCTGATCGCGGTGACCCTGATCGGCGTCATCCGCAACACCAGCCGCGTGAAGGAGGACGCCGCCATCGGCATTGTGTTCACCTCGCTGTTTGCCTTGGGCCTTGTGCTGATCTCCGTCACGCCCAGCCAGACTGACCTGAATCACATCATCTTCGGCAACCTCCTGGGCGTCAGCATCCCGGACCTGATCCAGGTGCTGGTGCTCGGCGTCGTCGCGTTCGTCATCCTGATCCTGAAGCGCCGCGACCTGACCCTCTATGCGTTCGATCCCACGCACGCCCACGCGATCGGGCTCTCCCCGAAACGGCTGGGGGCGCTGCTTATGGGGCTGCTGGCTTTGACGTCGGTGGTGGCGCTGCAGACGGTGGGCGTGGTGCTGGTGGTGGCGATGCTCATCATCCCCGGTGCCACCGCCTACCTGCTCACGGACCGCTTCAACCGGATGCTGGTCATCGCACCGGTGATTTCAGCGGTGTGCTCCATCGCCGGCATCTACTTCAGCTACTACCTGGACACGGCTTCGGGCGCCATGGTGGTGCTCACGCAGGGCGTGGTGTTCGCTGCCGTCTACCTGTTCAGCCCCCGGCAGGGACTGATCGGCACCCGGCTGGCGAAGGCCCGCCGCAGGAAGGCCGCCGCGCTTCTGGTTGCCTAGGCCCGGGAGTCCACAGCAACGCGGGGTCAATTACTGCCCAATACGAGGGGAAACATGAGCGTTAAGTGACCCCGCGTTGTTCTTTTGCTGTGGTCTGACCTGGTGTGGTTTACCGGGTGGGAACGGGGGAGCGCCGCACGGTGATGTCGCCGTAGGCGCTGCGGGCGCGGATCTCCACTTTGGCGTCCGTCTCGCTTGGCCCGGTGGTGGCATCGAGTCCGTTGCGGACGCGACCGTACTTGGTGCTGAGGTCCAGCCACGCGGCGGTGCCTTCGCGGACGCCGATGGCCAACGAACCTGCGGCGGTCTGTAGGGTGAGGATTCCGCGGACCACCTCGCCGACCGTGATGTCGCCGTTGGAGGCCTTGATGGTGGTGGTGACGCCGGCGCGTTCCAGGGAGACGTCCCCGTTGGCGGCACTGACCTTGAGTTCACCGGCGGCATCCACGATGTACGTGCTGCCGTTGCCGTTCTTGACGCTGGCGGTCCCGTCGATTTCCCGGATCCGAATCTTGCCCGAGCCGGTCTTGATTTCCGCCCGCCCCGCGACGCGTTCCACGGTCACGTCGCCCATGCCCGTGTGGACCCGGAGTTCCGTGGAGTGGTCGAGGTGGACGTGGCCCATGTCCGTCTTCAGTTCGGCGGAGCTGAATTCGCCCTCGCAGCGGAGATCGCCCATTCCGGACTTCAACTCAAGGCTGCAGCCGATGGGCACTTCAACTGCGATGTCCACGGCGCCGCCGTCGCTGAACCAGGTGTGGCGGCGTTGCGGATGCAGCCTTACCTGCAGGCGTCCATCCGTGTAGTCCACGGTGGTCTGCTCCGCCGCCTTGATGTCCAGGGCCCGGGTTGCTTCGCGGGGCCGGACGTTGACCACGGTGTCGGTGCGGTTGCCGGCCACAACCAGAATGTCGGCACGGACGGACACGTCCACCACGACGGCGATTGGCTGGGGGGTCTCGAAGGTTTTCATCAGCGTGCCCATCCTGTGAAGTTCTGCTCGCCGGGATCGCGGCGAATGGTCCGTTGGGTGGATTGGTTCCCGTTGAGGGCGTCCGCGACGGCCCGGATCAGCCAGGAGTTTACGGACAGGCCTTCAATGCCGGCGGCCTCTTCAACCTGCTGCTTGAGGTGATCGGGAAGGCGGAGCGTCGTGCGGGAGGTGCTGGCGCCGTCGAACTCTTCCGGAGTCTGCCGGGAAGGCTGGCTGGACCGTTCCGTCACCGCTTCGAAGTCGCTGGCAACGGGCGGGCTGGTGACCACAAACTCCGGATCGCGGCCCCGGAGCCGTACCTCCACCGACGCCGGGGCCAGCTCGAGGGTGATCTCGCTGGCGGCGTCGGAGAGGGCTTCGAGGAGGACGAGCCGGACGGTGGACTCAAGCGCGGCAGTGAGGCGGTCGCTGAGTTCCCGGGCCTCAGGGCCACCGGCTTCGGCCGCGACGCCCAGCTGATGCTGGACGGCGGATACGTACTGGTTGAGTTGCATGACACCATTTTGACGTCACTTTGGTGTCATGTCAATACTTTCTGGCGAATATTGGTGTCACCGGTGGTGTCCCGGCTTGACGCTGCGGCTTCCGGCGGGGAAGCTGGAGCGATGAAGTCCTGAGCAACAGCCCGGCTATGCCGGACTGTTCCCCCGAATCCAGGGCCGCCGTCGAGCATCAGTTCCGGCGGCCACACTGCGGAATCTTGCGAGGACTTGTCTTGACTGAACAACTGAACCTTTCCGGCATCTCCCATGGCTACGGCGACCGGCAATTGCTGGACGGAATCGGCCTGGTCATCACGGCCGGCGAGCATGTTGCCATCGTCGGCGAAAACGGCGCCGGCAAATCCACGCTGCTCCGGATCCTGGCAGGGCTGGAAGCGCCCGACGAAGGAACTGCGGTCAGCCACGGCCGCGTGGGCTACCTTGCCCAGACGCACGGCCTGCCCGAATCCTTCACCGTGGGAGCCGCCGTCGACGCTTCCCTGTCCTCGCTGCGCGCCCTCGAAGCCGAACTTGACCGGCTGGAGGCCGGCCTCGCCGATGCCGAGGACGACGAGCTGGAAACCTACGGCCGGCTGCAGACCGAGTACCAGCTGCGCGAGGGCTACGCCGCGGAATCCCGTGTGGAGGCGGCGCTCGACCGGCTGGGCCTGGGTGGCCTGGACCGGAAGCGGACGTTGGGATCGCTCTCCGGCGGCGAGCAGGAACGCGTGGCGCTGGCCTGTGTCCTGGCCGATCCGGCGGACATCCTGCTCCTGGACGAACCCACCAACCACCTCGATGCCCGCGGAACCGCCTGGCTGGAGGACCGGCTGGCCGCCCATCGCGGGACAGTGGTGGTGGTGTCCCACGACCGCGTGCTGCTCCGCAAGGTGGCCAGCACCGTGATTGAGGTTGATGCCGAGCGCCGTACCGTGACCCGCTACGGCAACGGCTACGACGGCTACCTCCGCGAGAAGGCCGCCGAACGCCAGCGCTGGGTTCAGCAGTACCACGAGTGGATCGTCGCGATGGAGGCGGAGCAGCGGCAGGCGGACACCGTGACCGACAAGATGGGCTACGCCCGCCAGCGCGACAATGACAAGGTGGGCTTCGACTTTAAGGCCGGCACTTGGCAGAAAGCGGCCACCAGCAAGGTCCGCAACGCGCAGGAACGGCTCCGGCGGCTGGAAGCGAGCCCCATCGACCGCCCGCCGGTGCCGCTGCGGCTGGCGGCGGAGCTGGCCGTGGAACCGGAGGCTCCTTCGGGTGCCTCCGTGGCGACCACCGCATCCGGGGACTCCCACTTGACGGCATCGGCGGTCCTCGTTGCCCGCGGCGTCGCGGTTCCAGGCCGCCTGGGCGTCACTGATTTCGCGGCCGGCACGGGCGAGAAGATCCTCATCACAGGCCCGAACGGCGCCGGCAAATCCACCCTGCTCTCCGTGCTGGCGGGAACCCTGGAGCCCGTTGGCGGGAGGGTGCAGCGGCCGGCCCGGGTGGGCTACCTGCAGCAGGAACTCGAACTGCCGCAACGGCCCACGCTCCGCCTGCTGCCGGCCTTCGCGGCGGGCCTCGGCGGCAACATCGACGAGCACGCCGAGGCACTCCTGCGCCTGGGGCTGTTCCGCACCAGCGAGTTCCACGTCCCCGTAGGCAGCCTGTCCGCGGGCCAGCAGCGCAGGCTTGCCCTGGCCCGCCTGCTGCTGGGCGGCTACGGCACACTGATTGTGGACGAACCCACCAACCACCTGGCGCCGGTCCTGGTGGAGCAGCTCGAAGAGGCGCTCGCCGGCTTCACCGGGACCCTGGTTATGGTCAGCCACGACCGCGCCCTCCGGGACTGGTTTGCCAAGTGCGCCAAGAAGAGCGACACCTCGCGGACGGACGAATCCGGCCGCTGGATCAGGTACTCGATGGACAAGGGCGTGCTGGCCCCGGCCTGATGTAGTCGCAGGGGCCGGCCGGTGGCGGCCCGGAAGCGGTGAGATTTGCGCAAAGGAAAAGTTACGCACCGACCGGCAGGCGGAAACATCGGCGGCGGAAGATAGGCCTATGCCACACTCCCGCCGGCCGAAAGGATCTGTCCGTGATCACCAAGAACCTTTTCCTGCAGGGCATCTTCCCGTTTGTGGGCACCGGGCTGGAGAAACCCGTCCCCATCCACCGCGAACTCTCGCACTACGTCCCGGACGGCGTCATCAACCAGACGCTCTACTTCCGGGGCGGCAATTCCAGCAGTGAACTCATCACCGTGGTGCTGATGCGGAACGGCGTGCCCATGCGCTATTTCCCCATCGGCGCCAAGAGCGATGTCCATGTGCCGCTGCGCGTCGTGGAGGACATCGACGGCGGCTCGGTGGTGGAGCTCTATCTCGCCGCCCCGGATGGTGTTGGGGGATCCGTGGTTGTTGACCTGGGCATGGTTGAGCACTGATGACCAGCGTGCTGGACCGGCCGCAGGGCAGGCACGCAGGCGCCGCGCCACGCCGTCGGCTGCTGGTGGTGGGCAACGGGATGGCGGGCGCCCGGGCCGTGGAGGAGATCCTGGCCCGCGGCGGCGCCGAGCAATTCACCATCACCATGTTCGGCGACGAGCCCTACGGCAACTACAACCGGATCATGCTCAGCCACGTCCTCTCCGGCGAGGAAAGCGACGCCGACATCTTCCTGAACGCGCTGCCCTGGTACCGCGAGAACAGCATCACGCTGCACGCCGGGGTCCGTGTTGACCGGATCGACAAGTTCACGAAGCACGTCTTTTCCAATGACGGCCGCGTGACACCGTACGACACCCTCATCATCGCCACCGGGAGCCGCTCCCACATGCCGCCGATGGACGGGCTGTACACTCCGGGCGGGTCCGTGAAGCACGGTGTGTTCGGGTTCCGCACCATCGATGACACCCGCAAGATGGTCCAGCATGCGCAGCAGGAGCATCACCGGCGGGCGGTGGTGATCGGCGGCGGCCTGCTGGGCCTCGAGGCGGCCTACGGCCTGAAAAGCCACGGGATCGACGTGGAGGTGGTGCACTCCGGCGGGCACCTCATGAATGCGCAGATGGGGCCCGACGGCGGCGCGGTGCTGCGCAGGAGCGTGGAGGCCCTAGGCATCCGGGTGCACACGTCCAGCCGCACCACTGCCGTCCTCGGAAGGGACACGGTCAGCGGCGTCAGCCTCCGGGACCGGGAGGACATCGCCTGCGACATGGTGGTGGTGGCCGCGGGCATCCGGCCGAACGTGGACGTGGCTGTGCTGAGCGGGCTGCCGGTGGAGCGGGCCATTGTGGTGGATGACCGGCTGCGGGTCCAGGACGAAGACGATATCTATGCGGTGGGGGAGTGCGTCCAGCACCGCGGCGAGGTCTACGGGCTGGTGGCGCCGCTGTGGGAACAGGCCGTGGTGCTTGCCAACCACGTGACCGGCGTCGACACATCCTCGGCCTACCTGGGCTCGCGGACCGCCACCAAGCTGAAGGTTGCCGGCGTCGACGTCGCATCCATGGGACTGCACGGTCCCGAGTTCGACACCGACGAGCACATCGTCTTCTCGGAGCCCAGCCGCGGCATTTTCAAGTCCATCGTGGTCCGCGACAACAAGATGGTGGGTGCCACGCTCCTGGGCGACAGCCGGAAGGTGGCCTACCTGACGCAGGCCTACGACCGCGGGCTGCCGTTGCCCGAAGAGCGGATCGCGCTGCTGTTCGACGTCGGCGGGCCGGGTGAGGCGGTGGGTGTGGCCGAGCTCGACGACGGCGCCCAGGTCTGCAACTGCAACGGCGTTTCGAAGGGGGCACTCGTGGCCGCCGTGAAGGGCGGCTGCACCACAGTGTCCGGTGCCATGGACGCCACCCGCGCCGGCAAGGGCTGCGGTTCCTGCAAACTCCTGGTGAAGCAGGTGGTGGAGTGGGCGGCGGACGGCGCGGTGGAGGAGGACCCGGCCGCCAGCTACTACGTGCCCGGGATCCCGCTGGACAAGCCGGCCCTGATGGCCGCCATCCGGAAAAAGGGCCTGCGCTCCGTGTCCCAGGTGTTCACGGCACTGGCTCCGGGGAGCGCCGAGGATGCGAAGTCCAAGATGGGCCTCGCGTCACTGCTGAAAATGATGCTCGCGGACCAGTACATCGACGAACGCGACGCCCGCTTCATCAACGACCGCGTGCACGCCAACATCCAGCGCGACGGCACGTTCTCCGTGGTCCCGCAGATGAAGGGCGGCGTGACGTCCGTGCAGCAGCTGCGCCGCATCGCCGACGTCGCCGAGAAGCACAACGTTCCGCTGATCAAACTGACCGGCGGGCAGCGGATCGACCTCTTGGGGATCCCCAAGGAGGACCTCCCGCAGGTCTGGGCCGACCTGGACATGCCCTCCGGGTACGCCTACGGCAAGAGCTTCCGCACCGTGAAGACCTGCGTGGGCAAGGACTTCTGCCGGTACGGCACCGGCGATTCCACGAAGCTGGGCATCGAGATCGAGTCCCGGTTCCAGGGCATCGAGTCGCCGGCCAAGCTGAAGCTGGCTGTGTCCGGCTGCCCACGGAACTGCGCCGAATCGCTGGTCAAGGACGTGGGTGTGGTGGCTGTGGAGGGCGGACGGTGGGAACTCTACGTCGGGGGAGCGGCGGGCGCCCACATCCGCAAGGGCGACCTGCTGGCCACCGTGGACGACCCCGAGGAGGTGAAGGTCCTGACCGGCCGCTTTATGCAGTACTACCGTGAGAACGCCAACTGGCTGGAAAGGACCTACTCCTTTGTGCCGCGGCTGGGCATCGAACACCTCCGCGCAGTGATCGTGGACGATTCCGAAGGCATCGCGGCCACGCTGGACGCGGCCATGCAGGCATCCGTGGACAGCTACGTGGACCCGTGGAGTGAACGCGACGATCCACTCACGCCGGGCCAGTTCCGCACGTCCCTGCCGCTCACGGTCCTGCCCCAGGTGCCGGTCCGATGAGCGCCGACCAGACAGACGCTAACCAGCCCAGCACCGAGCCCGTCATCACCACCGGCCACATCCTGGGCCCGGTGGACCAGATCCCGTTCGGTGAGGGGAGGGCCTTCGGGGTGGACGGCGAGCAAGTGGCGGTCTTCCGGCTGCGGGACGGGACCCTGCGCGCCCTGTCCGCGGTCTGCCCCCACCGCGGCGGCCCCATTGCGGACGGCACCATCGACCGGGAGGTGGTGATGTGCCCGCTGCACCAGCACGCGTTCAGCCTGGAAACGGGCTGCTCAAGCACCGGCGCCGAACCTTTGCGCACGTACAGCGTTCAGGAGGATGCCGAACGGAACATTGTTCTGAAGTATCCCCATATTCGTGGCAATAGTTTGGCTTAACCGGGCTCGGTGTAGCCCGCGTCACTTGCTGCGGTTTGAGTCTTGTAGGATAGACAGGCCGCGCGAACTTCGACGTACTGTGACTTTCCATGCAGAAAATTCCTTGAAACATCAAGAAACCGAATTTTCGGGATGGAGAAGTCCCTGCCAAGGGTGCCGGCCAATCCCCTACCCACAAGGAATTGTTGTGCCTCAAAGTACCCCCACAGAACTCGTGAGCCCAACGGCGCAATCCGCCGTCGTCGACTCCACCCTCAGCGCCGAGGGCTACAAAAAATCCCTGAGCGGACGCCAGGTCACCATGATTGCCATGGGCGGCGCCATCGGCGTCGGCCTCTTTATGGGTGCAGGCGGACGCCTGGCCTCCACTGGCCCTGCGCTCATTTTCTCCTACGCCATTGCCGGCGTCATCGCCTACCTGCTGATGCGGGCCCTGGGCGAGCTGATCATGTACCGCCAGACGTCGGGTTCCTTCGTCAGCTACGCCGGTGAGATGTTCGGCAAGAAGGGCGCGTACCTGTCCGGCTGGATGTACTTCATCAACTGGGCCATGACCGGCATCGCCGAACTCATCGCGATCGGACTGTACTTCCAGTTCTTCTTCCCCAACGTGCCGGTCGAACTCAGCGCCATCGCAGCACTGCTGCTGCTCGTGGGCGTCAACCTCATGAGCGTCAAGGCGTTCGGCGAATTTGAATTCTGGGCATCCTGCCTCAAGGTCGGCGCCATCGTGATCTTCCTGGCCGTGGGCACTTTCATGGTGGTCACCAACGCCCAGGTGGGCGACGGCAACGCCAGCGTGAACAACCTCTTCGCAGCCGAAGGCGGAATGTTCCCTAAGGGTGCGCTGGTGATGATCCTGGTCCTGAACGCCGTGATTTTCGCCTACAACGGCATTGAACTCGTCGGCATCACGGCCGGCGAAATGAAGGACCCCGCCAAGGAAGTTCCCAAAGCGATCCGCGCCGTCGTCTTCCGCATCGTGGTGTTCTACGTCGGTTCCGTGACGCTCCTGGCGATGCTGCTTCCCTCGGACCAGTACGTGGTCGGCACCTCGCCGTTCGTCACCGTGTTCGGCCAGATGGGCCTTGGCTGGATGGGCGATGTTATGAACATGATCGTCATCACCGCCGCGCTGTCCTCCTGCAACTCGGGCCTGTACTCGATCGGCCGGATCTTCCGGACCATGGCCAACAACGGGCACGCCCCGGAGTGGCTGACCAAGATGTCCAAGAGCCACGTGCCGTACGCCGCCATCCTGGCCATCGGCGCCGTCTACCTCGTTGGCATCCTGCTGAACATCTGGCTGGGCGGCTCACACGCCTTCGACCTCGCGCTCAACTCCGCATCGATCGGCGTGATCTTCACCTGGGGCGCCATCTTCGCCAGCCAGATCGCGCTGCGCCACAAGAAGGGCAAGGTCTCCTCCCTGCCCGCGCCCGGCGGAACCTGGAGCAGCTGGGCCGGACTCATTGCGCTGCTGGCCATCGCCGTGCTCATCGGCTTCGACACCATGACCAGCAAGACCGGCGAGGTATTCCACCTCGGTCTCTGGACACTGGCCACCATCCCGTTCTTCGCCCTGGTCCTGTGGCTGGGCTGGCAGAAGGTCAAGCACAACGAGCCCAAGAGCGAGCTCTTCTGCTAGGTCTTTTCGCCTCAGCAGCCGGACGCTCTGCGGACGGACGCTAAGAAGTCGGACGCTAAGAAGTCCGACGTCGGCGGGTCACCCTTTCGGGGGCGGCCCGCCGTCGTCGTTGGTGGAGCCTGTCGAAACCCCCATCGGTTGCTCCGTGACCGCCCTTTTGAGCGCTCAAAAGGGCGCCTACGGAGCAACCGATGGGGGTCGGTTGGCGTCCACGCTCTTGAGGTGCCGGGCGAAGTGGTCTTCGATCCGCTGCCAGGCTTCGGGGGAGGACTCCGGGTCAGGGCCGATGCCCATGACCCGCATCAGCGGCCGGAAAACCGCCGGGCCCAGGTCGATTTCGTTGAGGAACGCGTGGCCTGCAGTGGGAAATTCCTTGACGCTGTTTTCGATGCCGAGGTTGTCCAGGGCGGTCTCAAGCTTGCCGGCCGCGCCCTTAAGGGTGAGGTCCCGGCCGCCGAAGTTGGCCACGATGGGGCAGGCGCCGCGGAGGCTTTCCTCGAGATTGCCGGGCAGGCGGCCGTAGTTGACCGAGGCCGCGTCGAAGCCGTCGCGGGCCACCAGCAGCGCGAATCCTCCGCCCATGCAGAACCCGATCACCCCGGTCTTGCCGGTGGACAGCGGCGAAGTGGCCAGCCAGGAGCGGGCGGTGGCGAGGTCGGTGAACGCGCGGCCGCTTCCCCTGAGCATGCTCCGCATGGTGCTGACCAGGCAGCGGCGCGGGCCGCCGTCGCTGAACAGGTCCACCGCCAGCGTCAGGTACCCGGCTCGGGCCATCCGGTCTGCATGCCCGCGAACGAGTTCGTTCAGGCCGAAGGCTTCGTGGATCATCAGGACCGCGGGAAACGGACCTGGTCCGGATGGCGTGGCGAGATATCCGCCGAGCGAAGGCGAACCGCCGGCAGCGGCACTCTGGGCACTCAGGTCCACATAAGTCATGGGCCAAGGGTAGCCGCCGCCGTCAAGCCCTCCATCGACTGCTCCGTACGGGCCCTTTGGGGCGTCAAAAGGGCGCCTGGGCCCACGTCGGCAGGGTTCCCTGGCCGAGCTTGCGAGGCGAGGGGGTCGGTGGGGAGCAACGGATGGCGGTCGGCGGACACGAGAACGGCGGCGGATCCCCCATGGGAATCCGCCGCCGCTCGAATATGGGAGGACTAGTTCTTGAAGGTGTCCTTGACGTTTTCGCCGACCTTCTTGGCGTCAGCCTTGACCTGGTCCGCCTGGCCTTCGGCTTTGAGTTTGTCGTTGTCCGTGGCGTTGCCGGTCGCTTCCTTGGCCTTGCCGCCCAGGTGCTCTGCTTCGTTACTGATCTTGTCTCCGAGGCCCATGAGTCTGGCCGCCTTTCGTTTTCAGGGGATCAAACAATGCCGTTTCAGAATAACACAAAGCATGCTTACCATTTCAAGGGGCCCCCGATATCAGCGGCCTGTCGAATGTCAGCGCCCCCGACTAGGCTCGATGCATGGAACACAGCACAAGCCTGACCCAGCACATTCATGCCACGCCGGAAAAGGTCTGGGCGGTCATCTCGGACATCCCGGGTTCCGCCTCCACCCTGTCCGGCATCGACGCCGTGCAGATGCTCAGCGACGGGCCCTATGGCGAGGGGACGCGCTGGAAGGAAACGCGAACCATGATGGGCCGCTCGGAAACGGTGGAGATGTGGGTGGCGCAGGCCGATCCTCCTCGCAGCAACACGGTCAAGGCCCTCCAGGGCGGTGCCGACTACACCTCGCGCTTCAGCCTGGCCGAGCGCGACGGCGGGACGGACCTGACGCTGACCTTCGGCGCCGACGTCGTCAAGCCCACCCTGCTCAGCAAGGTCAGCATGACTCTCTTCGGCAAGCTGGGCATGAGCATGACACGCAAGGCGCTCACGAAGGACCTGGCGGAAATCGCCGCCAAAGCGGAATCGCTCTAGTGGCGGCAAAGCCCCCCAAGGTAACGGCTCCCCGGCTCTCGCCCGTCAGCCTGGAGGATGTCACGGATGATCCGGCCCCGGACTTCCAGCGTGGTGAAAGGTACGACGGCGTCCGGTACAGCCGGGCGGTCGCCGACGGTCTGGAGCTGAGCGGCACGGATTTTGCCGAGTGTGAGTTCCAGGGCGTCTCCTTCAATGACACCCAGCTCCGCGGGGCCACGTTCCGGGACTGCATCCTGTCCGAGCTGTACGCGCCGGTGTTCCGGGCCGCCCGCTCCACGTGGCGGGACGTGCAGCTGAACAATCCCCGGCTGGGCTCCGCTGAGCTGTACGAGACCGGCTGGCAGTCGGTCCGGATCGACGGCGGCAAGCTGGACTTCCTGAATCTGCGCGGGTCCAAGCTGACGGACGTTGTCATCAGCGACTGCATCATCAACGAACTGGACCTCGGTTCCGCCTCCGGGACGCGCGTGGCGCTCAAGAACTGCACCATCGGCACCCTGGATCTCACAGGCTCGCGGCTGAAGGACTTTGATCTTCGCGGCACGGATTTCCGGACCATCAGCGGCCTCGGCAGCCTGGCCGGCGTCGTGATCGACGACTATCAGCTGAGCCTGCTGGCGCCACTCCTGGCTGGGCACCTCGGCGTCCTTGTCCTGTGAGTGTAGTCTTTATAGAACGAACGGTCGGTAAGTAGGGCGGTCACTGGACGGCTCCGAAGATTCCGGCTCCCTGGCGTAAAGGATTTGTTCTTATGGTCGAGGCTTTTCTTGTTGGCGGCGTCCGCACTCCCGTGGGCAGGTATGGCGGTGCGTTATCGGCGGTCCGTCCTGATGATCTGGCTGCACTGGTGATCCGGGAGGCCGTGTCCCGGGCGGGCCTCGACCCGGACAGTATCGAGGAAGTCATCCTGGGCAACGCAAACGGCGCTGGCGAGGAGAACCGCAACGTGGCCCGGATGGCAGTCCTGCTGGCCGGGCTTCCCCTCCACATCCCGGGAATCACGGTCAACCGGCTGTGCGCGTCCGGGCTGAGCGCCATCATCCAGGCCAGCCACATGATCAAGTCCGGCGCCGCGGACGTGGTGATCGCCGGCGGCGTCGAGTCCATGAGCCGCGCGCCGTGGGCCCAGGAAAAACCCGCCACGGCGTTCGCCAAACCGGGACAGATCTTCGATACGTCCATCGGCTGGCGCTTCGTCAACCCCCTCTTCCAGAAGGGCGGGCTCGCCCGCGACGGCAAGATGACCTACTCCATGCCGGAAACCGCGGAGGAAGTGGCCCGCATGGACGGCATCACCCGCGAGGACGCCGATGCCTTCGCGGTCCGCTCCCACGACCGTTCCCTCGCCGCCATCGCCGCAGGGCGCTTCAGGGACGAGATCGTCCCGGTGACGGTGAAGTCCCGCAAGGCCGAAACGGTGGTGGACACTGACGAAGGCCCGCGCGCCGGCACCACCCTGGAAGTCCTCGCCGGGCTGCGCCCCGTGGTTCCAGGCGGGTCCGTGGTCACGGCCGGGAACTCGTCCACGCTGAACGACGGCGCTTCGGCCATCATCGTCGCGTCCGAGGCCGCCATCGCCCGGCTGGGCCTGACGCCGAGGGCCCGGATCATCGACGGCGCCTCCGCCGGCTGCGAACCCGAAATCATGGGCATCGGCCCGGTCCCGGCGACGCAGAAAGTGCTCGCACGGAGCGGCCTCAGCGCTGGTGACCTGGGCGCCGTCGAGCTTAACGAAGCGTTCGCCACGCAGTCGCTCGCGAGCATGCGCCGGCTCGGGCTGGACCCGGACACGGTGAATAACGACGGCGGCGCCATCAGTCTGGGGCATCCGCTGGGTTCCAGCGGATCACGGCTTGCCATCACCCTGCTGGGCCGGATGGAACGCGAGGACGCCAGGATCGGCCTGGCTACGATGTGCGTCGGCGTGGGCCAGGGCACCGCGATGCTGCTGGAGCGTGTCTGATGCCCGCCCCGGAAATCGCGAACGGACACTTGAGCACCCGCGACTTCCGCACGCTCCTGGTCGAGGAGCGGGAGGACCGCGTGGTGGTCCTCCTCAACCGACCGGAAGTCCGGAATGCCATCGACCAGCAGATGGTGGACGAACTGCACGTGGTCTGCGCTGCGCTTGAGCAGAATCCCAAAGTCCTGATCATTGCAGGGGTCGACGGCGTCTTTGCCTCGGGTGCGGACATCGCCCAGCTGCGCGAGCGGCGCCGCGATGATGCCCTGCAGGGCATTAACTCCACGATTTTCGTGCGGATCGCGAAGCTGCCCCTGCCGGTCATTGCCGCGCTGGACGGCTACTGCCTGGGCGGCGGCGCCGAGCTCGCCTACGCCGCAGACTTCCGGATCGGAACGCCCAGTGTCCGGATCGGCAACCCCGAAACAGGGCTGGGGATCCTCGCTGCGGCCGGGGCCAGCTGGCGCCTCAAGGAGCTAGTGGGGGAGCCGTTGGCCAAGCAGATCCTGCTCGCGGGCCTGGTCCTCCGCGCCGAGGAGGCCCTGGCGGCCAGCCTCATCACCGAAATCCACGAGGCGCCGGAGCTGATGGATGCCGCGCACAACCTGGCGGACCGGATCGGCCGCCAGGACCCGCTGGCCGTGCGGATTACAAAGTCGGTTTTCCACGCCCCGGCGGAAGCCCACCCGCTGATTGACCAACTGGCACAGGGGATCCTTTTTGAATCCCAGGCCAAGTTTGACCGCATGCAGGCTTTCCTCGACAAGAAATCAGAGAAGAAGAAACCATGACGAACCCGAACCTTCCCTCCACCGTCGGCGTCCTCGGTGGCGGCCGCATGGGCGCGGGGATCGCCCACGCCTTCCTGATCAGCGGGGCCAATGTCTTGGTGGTGGAGCGCGATGAAGCGTCCGCCGAAGCCGCCCGGGAACGCGTGGAATCCGCCGCCGCCAAGAGCATCGAACGCGGCGCCACTGACGCCAACCTGGATGAGATGGTGTCCCGGCTCGCCGTCACGGTCGATTATGACGACTTCAAGGACCGCCAGCTGGTGGTCGAAGCCGTCCCCGAGGACTGGGACCTGAAGGTCACCTCGCTCCGGGGCATCGAGGAGCGCTTGGCAGAGGACGCATACCTGGCGTCCAACACGTCGTCCCTGTCGGTCAACGGCCTGGCCCGGGAGCTGAAGCGGCCGCAGAACTTCCTCGGCCTGCACTTCTTCAACCCCGTCCCTGCCTCCACCCTCATCGAAGTGGTGCTCGGCGAGCAAACCTCGCCGGACCTGGCTGCCGCGGCGAAAAGGTGGGTGGAGGCACTCGGCAAGACCGCCGTCGTCGTCAATGACGCACCGGGTTTTGCTTCATCACGGCTGGGTGTGGCCATCGCGCTGGAGGCGATGCGCATGGTGGAGGAGGGTGTGGCGTCCGCGGCGGACATCGACGCCGCCATGGTGCTGGGCTACAAGCACCCCACGGGCCCGCTGAGAACCACGGACATTGTGGGCCTGGACGTGCGGCTGGGAATTGCCGAATACCTGCAGTCCACGTTGGGGGAGCGGTTCGCGCCGCCGCAGATCCTCAAGGATAAGGTGGCCCGCGGAGAGCTTGGACGGAAGACCGGCAAGGGATTCTTCGACTGGGCTGAGTAGGATTTCCGGGTGACCCTCTTTGAACCCCTCACCCTGACCGGCCGGCACGTGATTCTTGAGCCGCTGAAGCACGATCACCATGATGGTCTGGTGGCGGCCGCACAGGATGGCGAGCTGTGGAAGCTCTGGTACACGTCGGTCCCGGCGCCGGACGGGATGGCGGCGGAGATCGACCGCAGGCTGGCGATGCAGGAGCAGGGGTCCATGCTGCCGTTCACCACGCGGCTGATCGATCCTGCCACCGGCGGCCCTGGCCGGATCATCGGCATGACCACTTACTGCAATATCGACGCCGGCACGCCCCGTGTGGCCGTGGAGTTTTGTACGCACTGGCTGAACCACCAGTCCAGGGAGGCGATCGCCAGGCTGGGTGCGAAGCAGGACGGCGTGCTGCGCAGCCACCGGCGGACCAGCGACGGCGTCCTCCGCGACACCGTGGTGTTTTCAATCCTGGAGCACGAGTGGGCCATGGTCCGGAACGGTCTGGAGCACCGACTCGCCAAGCACGCGTGACGGGTGCTTGGCGAGCGGGGCGTGGTTACTGCCCGGTCAGCTTGCCGACCAGTGACGCAAAGTAGCCGTGCCGATAGCCCTCTCCGTTGGGGTGGAAATTGGCGGGATCCTGAATGGTGGCGGCATTGAAGTTGATCCAGGGCTCGGCTGAGCCAATGCCATGGCCTGCAAAGGCCGGTGCGACATCGACGAACTCAGCACCAGTTCCAAGTGCGGTCAAGCGGATAACATCGTTCAGCCCAGCAGTCAGTTGATTGACCACGCCTGCCCGGGGATCCGGAAAGGTCGGATCAAAGAGCATCGGATAGCCGGTAAACACGATTCGTGCGCCAGGTGCCTGCGCGTCGACCGCTAGGCTAAGGCCAGCCAAGCCTTGCACGAGTGCGCTTGTGCTGGGATTGTCGCGTGCGTCCTGAAGCATTGCAGCACGAACTGCAGCGGCCCCCAGACATGCATCCGGAGCTGCGAAGCAGGTGGCCAACAAACCCGTAGTGTCGAGGTCATTACCGCCGACGGTGATCGTGATGATCTCGGCGCCGGCGAGGCTGGCCGGGAGGTTGCCGGCAACTGCTCCAATCGTGTACCCCGAGCAAGCTGCATTCGCCGTTAGCTCCAGTCCCCGGAGGTTGTCCGCAATGACCGGGTATCCCCTACGGCTCACAAAGCAGGTCTGGTCCGTGTAAGGAGCCGCGCCCTGCCCAGCGGCGTACGAATCACCCAACGCCACATAGTCGGTCTTCGCCTGCGGCGCAGCTTCGGCTGGGATGGCCGCGAACCCCAGAGCCATTGCTATGGTGGCGAGGCCTGCCGCAAAAGCCGAGCGCCGACGTCGTACTCCAGAACGTGCCATTGAATTTTCCCCTTTTGACTATCAATTGGACAAGTGAGACAGGCATGTAACAGCCACCGTACGCCCCACGCACAAGCCCGTCACGGGTCCGGAGTACTCGATTTTCTGCGCCGCTACACTGTCCGGTACCTGCCCATCGCGTGCGGGCGATGGCGGCTGTGTGGTTAGCTGTCCGGGTGGAGACGACAGGGGGAGCCGTGAGCTGGGACGGAGCCGTGAATGCCTGGCACGTTGCCGGCCGCGTTTACCGGATGGGGCGCCGCGAATGGCTCACCGAGGCAGGTTGGCGGCAGGCGTACGACGACGGCGTTCGCACGGTGATTGATCTCCGTAACTCCCGTGAAGCGCAGCGCCGGGACACCGACCCTGCGGTGGACGCAGCAGCCTGGTCCGGCGTCACGATCGTCGCCGCACCCACTGAAGAACCCGATGATCCGCGGTTCACTGCCGTCGGCGGACCGTACCTCAATGATCCCGCCCATTATCTGCACAACGTCCGGCTCTACCCGGAGAAGTTCGTGGCGGTGTTCCGCGCTGTCGCGGCAGCCGAGGCCGGTGCCGTCGTCATTCACTGCGCGGCGGGACGGGACCGGAGCGGCATGGTGGCAGCCATGCTCCAGGACCTCGCCGGCGACCCGGACCAGCTCATTGCGGACGGCTATGCCAAAGCCGCCCGAGGCATCAACGAACGCTTCCGGACGCACGGCCCGCCCCATGCTGGCGAACGCCACATCGACGACGCCGCACTGACACGCCTGCTGGAGCGGCGCGGCCGGGCCGTGGTGGAGTTTGTCCGGGAGCTGGACACCCGCACCTTCCTGCTGCGCAACGGCCTGTCCGAGGCCGAACTGGGCGCCGTCCAGAGCCTGCTCGGTAGCAGGGTGGCGCCATGAATTCCATGAAGTACGTGGCGGCGTCGCTCGCGGTGTCGGGAGTTGTGATGATTGTGGCCGGGCCGTTCTGGGCCGTCCTCGCTTCAGATTTCGGGACTACGGAGGAGAACTTCGGGCTCGGCGACGGGACCGTCGACGGCGAGTGGCTCCCGGGCCAGATCTTCCTCATGGTGGGCGGGGCAGTCTTGTGCCTGGCCGCGGTGGTGGCCGCGTACATGGCACGGCGGAGCGATACAGATGAATAGAACGAAAGCGATGGCACACAGTTTGAAACGCGTATTTGCAGTAGCAGCGGCTGCCGGAGTGGCACTTTCCGTGGGGCTCGGGGCCGTGCCGGCCTGGGCGGTTGAGCAGCCGGCCGTTGAGCCGCCACCGGTTGCTTCGCCTGCCGTTGCGTCGGCGGACGCTGCGGAACGCCCGACGGCGGGAGGTTCCGGAGGCGGTGACGCGCAGCCCGGCGAGGCCGGCCCCGGCGACGCGCACCCCGGCGACGCCGGCCTTCGGGAAGCTGCCCTCCGCGATGTTGGCCTCACCGCAGACGAGTTCGCGGCTGCGGGCCAGCTGGGCAAGCAGGCTGCGGACGTTGCGGCGGCCCTGCAGGATATCTCCGGCTACCTCGGAACACGGATCCACAACGGCAGCATTCTGGTCGCCGGTAGCGGGGCCGAGCTGGAAGCGGAGGTGGCACGGCTCAGCGCGACTATCCCGGCCGTCGACCTTGAAACCGCACCCGCCGCGCCGCCGTCGGACGGGCCTGCTGACAGAACCGACGCGCCGGCCGCAACGGGCACCCAGTCGACCGGTTCTCCGGCGACCGGCACCGAACTGGCCCGGAGCACCCAGGAGCTGTACCAGGCGTACCTCCGCGATGTGGGCGCGGCTGGGTTGCAGGCCGTGGCGTACACCGGGAGCAGGTTCGTAGTTCGTACCGGCGGAATCAACGGGTCCGAGGCCACAGTGCCTGATTCGGCCGACGACGGAAATGCCGGCTCGAGCCTCACCAGCCCAAACTCGGACGGCAAGATCTCGCCCGCCGAGTTTGTGGCCCGCTACGCCAACGTGCAGCTCGACACCGGGGCGCCGCTCGCGCCGCAGGCCGACCTTTCCGGCGGCCAGGGCTACTTCACCGACATCGGAGAAATCTGCTCCGCTGGCTTTTCAGTTTTTGACCCGGCAGGCCTGCCGGGCGTCCTCACTGCCGGACATTGCACGGATGACGGCGCCGCGGCAACGGCCACCGTGGAATTTCCGCAATGGAACCGTAGCGACCTGTTGGGGACCTTCGGGTTCAGCCAGTTTGGCGGACCCGGAAACTCCACAGTCCTGCGCCCCGGCAACGATGATGACCCCGGCAACGTCGGCACGGACATCGCCGTTATTGGTCAACTTCGCGCCGGCCTCGATCCACTGCCCGCCGCCAGCACATGGAACGATCCCTCGCAGGCCGGCAGGGACGTCAAGATCATAGGGACGGCCGCCCCGGTAATCGGCATGCCGGTCTGTCGCTCCGGCCGAACCTCAGCGTGGTCCTGCGGAACCATCGACGAGGTGGGGATCTACGTGGCAGGCGGACTCAACTATGCGACGGATCCGACAGACCTGCGGGCCTTCAACGGTTTCCTGTCCTTCGATGTCCAGTCCAGCGGCGGCGATTCTGGCGGGCCCTGGGTCAGCGGCAACTACGCCGTGGGCACCCACTCGGCCGGTGAAGAGGCACCCAAACCAAACGAAGCGCCGCCGGTAAACTTCGCCGTGGCCGCCACGCTGCAGGACTCATTGACTGTGCTCCCCGGCTACCAGCTGGAACTCTTCCTCAACAAGCCGGCTGTGACGTCGCCCGCGTCGGGGGCAACGTTCGACGCCGGCCAGACCGTTACCGGCACGGTGGCCGCAGCTCCGGCGTCCGCTGTCGCGGCGGGTTCGAAGGTCCGGATCACCGTGAGTGGCCAGGCGCCCATTGAGGTTCCCGTGGACGCTGGCGGTGCGTGGTCCTTTACTGCCCCCGCGGTGGCAGGCCCGCTGCGTTTCACGGCCGAAACGGTCAACGGATTCAGCACATCCGGTGCCGTGGCCTTCGACTTCACCCCGGTCAGCCAGCCCTCCCAGCCAGCCCCGCAATCTCAGCCCCCGGCTGCGGTGCCAGCCGCGAACGGTGCGCTGCCCCCAAAACGTGACAGCGCCGCCGTCGTACGTCCGCTGGGTGACAGCGCGGCGGCTGGCCTGGCCAACACCGGCGCATCCGGGCTGATTCTGTTCGCCGGCCTGGCGGCTGGTGCGCTCGCCGTCGGCGGTGTGCTCCTGGTGCTGGCGAAGCGGCGGAAGCGGCAGCGCCCCACCCCAACTAGGTAGCACTATCTGTCGTTTTGGGCACGCAAAACGACAGTTAGCGCGACCTACATGGGGTGGGACGGCTACTTCTTCTTCATCAGCAGGTTGGTGATGCGCAGCGTGCAGAGGCGCTGGCCGGCGTCGTTGGTGATGAGAACCTCGTGCGTGGTCAGGGTGCCGCCGAGGTAGATAGGAGTGGCGGTGATGGTGATTTGACCCTCCCGCGCGGAGCGGTGGTGCGTCGCGGAGACGTCCACCCCCACGGCAGTTTTCCCCAACGTGCTGGCGTGGATGACCGCCGCCCAGGAGCCCACAGCCTCGCCCACTGCCAGGGACGCGCCGCCGTGCAGCAACCCGAACGACTGCCTGTTGCCCTCCACAGGCATCGTCGCCACCACGCGCTCAACCGATTGCTCCAGGATTTTCACGCCCATCTTCTCGTCGAGCTCCCCGAGGACGATCTTCCACGGCGTGGCGACCGGCGTGGCGCCCGGGGTGGTGTCCGGCGCAGCGGCGTCGGGGGATAGGGCGCTCATGGGTCTCCTTTGGCGAGGCTGAACTTCCAGTGTGCGGCACGGCACAGTCATGTACTGTAGACATATTACCGAACGGACGGTCAGTAAAGCCCTGGCCGCGTTTTGTCCCCGCCTTGGAAGGACCCGTCAACGATGACCACCACTGCAGAAACCACAGTCGACACCGTCCAGACCGTTCCCAGTTTTGTGCAGGATTCCTGGTGGACTCCCGACGCCGGTTCGGCAGCGTACGCTGTCCCCGTGCGGGATGCGAGCACCGGAGAAGTCCTGGCCAATGTGAGCACCGACGGCCTGGACCTTGCCGCCGTCGTGGATTACGGCCGCACCACGGGACAGGCGGAACTGGGCAAGCTGACCTTCCACCAGCGCGCGCTCAAGCTCAAGGAGCTGGCGCAGTACCTGAACGCCCGGCGCGAGCACTTCTACACGTTTTCGGCCCAGACCGGTGCCACCAAGATCGACTCGATGATCGACATCGATGGCGGCATCGGAGTCCTCTTCACGTTCGGCTCCAAGGGCCGGCGCGAGCTGCCCAATTCGCAGGTAGTGGTGGACGGTCCCATGGAGGTGCTGTCCAAGGACGGCTCGTTCGTGGCCGAGCACATCTACACGCGCATCCCCGGCGTCGCCGTGCAGATCAACGCGTTCAACTTCCCGGTCTGGGGCATGCTGGAGAAACTCGCGCCCGCATTCATCGCCGGGGTCCCCACCATCGTCAAGCCGGCCACCCCCACCGGGTATGTGGCCGCGGCCGTGGTGAAGGCGATCATCGAATCCAACATCCTGCCGAAGGGCTCGCTGCAGCTGATTTCCGGCTCTGTCCGCGGCCTTCTGGACGTGCTGGACTACCGCGACCTGGTGGCCTTCACCGGCTCCGCGTCCACCGCGCTGTCCCTGAAATCGCATCCCAACGTGGTGCAGGGCGGCGTCCGGTTCACGTCCGAAACGGACTCCCTCAACGCCGCCATCCTTGGTCCGGACGCGGTGGAGGGCACGCCGGAATTCGACGCGTTCATCAAGTCAGTGGTCACCGAAATGACGGTCAAGGCGGGCCAGAAGTGCACGTCCATCCGCCGCGCCATCGTCCCGCAGGAGCTGGTGCCGGCGGTGATCGCCGCTGTCGGCAGGCGTGTGGATGAGCGTGTGGTGCTGGGGGATCCCCGCGCCGATGGCGTCACGATGGGCGCTTTGGCGTCGCTCGAGCAGCTCACCGATGTCCGCGCCGCGGTGCAGTCAATGCTCGACGCCGGCGGTGAGCTTGCGTACGGGACGCTGGATTCGCCGTCGGTCACCTCTGCCGGCGGCACCACGGGCGTAGTGGATGCTGGCGCCTTTATGTCGCCTGTGGTGCTGAGCTGGGCTGACGCCGAGACTGACGCGGTCCACTCCCTGGAGGCGTTCGGCCCGGTCGCCTCCGTGATCGGATACAAGGACCTGCCCGACGCCGTCCGCCTCGCCGCCCGGGGCGGCGGCTCCCTCGTGGCATCGGTGTGCACCAACGATCCTGCCGTAGCCCGCGAACTCGTCACCGGGATCGCCGCCCACCACGGCCGTGTCCTGATGCTCAACCGCGAGGACGCCCGCAGCTCCACCGGCCACGGTTCGCCCGTCCCGCACCTGGTCCACGGCGGGCCAGGCCGCGCCGGCGGCGGTGAGGAGCTGGGCGGCATCCGCTCGGTAATGCACCACATGCAGCGCACCGCCATCCAGGGCTCGCCCAACATGCTCACCGCCGTCACCGGCCTCTGGCACACCGGGGCGGACCGGAACTTTACCGTGGAGACCGAGGGAACGCACCCGTTCCGGAAGTCGCTGGCTTCGTTGCGGATCGGCGACGCCGTCCGGTCCGACCTGCGTCAAGTGTCCCTGGCGGACATCACCGCGTTCGCCAACTCCACCGGCGACACCTTCTATGCCCACACCAACCAGGAAGCGGCCGAAGCCAACCCGTTCTTCCCGGGCATCGTGGCACACGGATACCTGCTGCTGAGCTGGGCCGCCGGGCTGTTCGTGGAACCGGCGCCGGGCCCGGTCCTGGCCAACTACGGCCTGGAGAACCTCCGCTTCATCACGCCTGTGGCTGCCGGGGATTCCATCCGGGTCACCCTGACGGCCAAGAAGATCACGCCACGCGAAACCGACGAGTACGGCGAGGTGGCCTGGGACGCGCTCCTGACCAACCAGAATGACGAGATCGTCGCCACCTACGACGTCCTCACCCTCGTCGAAAAGTAGCCCCACCCCGGACGCTCTCTCACTTAATGTACGGTTTCCGGCGACGCTCTCGCACTGGTGAGAGAGCGTCGGGGGTTTTCCCGCATCATGTGAGAGAGCGTTTGGATCTTTCCGGGTTGCCGTGGCGTAAAATTTGCACCGTAGGAGGTGGCCAAATGAACCTAGCCCTGAACACAGCCACAACCATCCTGCCCGTCGATGACGCAGCGCGCGCCCGCAGTTTCTACACCGAAAAACTGGGCCTCCCGCACCGCGGAATGACAGACAATGGAAGCGAATTACTCGGTAGCGACGGCGGCCCGATGCTGCAGTTGTTGCCGGTCTCGGACGGGAAGCACTCCGAGCACACCGCCCTTAGTTTTGAGGTGCGAAACATTGAGCGGATCGTGCAGGACATGGAGGCCAGGGGCGTCCGTTTCCAGGATTACGACCTGCCCAACCTGAAGACCGAGAACCACATCTGCACCACGGACTCCGAGAAATGCGCCTGGTTCATGGACACGGAGCACAACATCCTCTGCGTTCACGAGACGTTGGGCATGCAGGCCGAATACCAGCTCTGACCGCCTCAGCAGGTCGCACTCAGCAGGCCGCAGCATTCCCTAGTGCTGCGCGTGGAGCCCGTCGAACGCGATGGTGATGACGTCGTCGGCCAGTTTTTCCGGCGTGAGGGAGCCGCCCGGTTTGTACCATTCCACGATTGAGTTGATGGTGCCGAACAGCAGGCGCGTGACGGTGCGCGGATCGATGTCCTGGCGCAGCGAGCCTTCGTCGCGGGCTGCGGAAATCAGGGCGGCCACCTCGTGATCAAACGCGCGACGGCGTTCCAGGGCGTCGCGCTCAATGTCAGTGTTGCCCCGCAACCGTAGGAGCAGCGTGACAAACGGCAGCCGCTCCACCAGGACGGCCACGGTCTGACGCAGGACAAATTCCAGCCGTGCGTCCGCGGCGCCGCTTTGCGCCCCGGGCTGTTCGAGGATTGATTCCAGGCCACCGAGCGCATGGTCCAGGGCGAGCCTCAGGAGGTCTCCCTTGGACGGCACGTGGTGGTAGATGGCCGATTTCGAGATGCCCAGGTTCTCGGCCAGGATGCCCATGGACGTGGCGTCATAGCCGTGCCGGTTGAAGACGTCGACGGCGATGAGCAGCACCGACTGCTGGTCGTAACCGGGACGGCCGCGCTTGCTGGGGACTGCTGTAGTGGGCATACCGGCTATTTTCCCACGAACGTTCGGTAATCCCTGTAGCGGCGCAGCCCGGGCCTCAAGTGTCCGTTCGCGCTATGCCTTGGGGCGCAGGTCGTAGATCCGGCGCAGCTTGCCGTTTGACCGCTCCAGTGAACCCGGCTCCACCACGTCAACGGCGCACGAAGAACCGACGTGGATCTTGATCTGCTCCTGCAGGGTGCGCGCCGCCGTCGTACCCTGCTCAACTGTCACCGCGTCCCGGCGTTCGATCTTGACCGTCAGCTGGTCCATCCGCTGGCCTTCGGGGCGGGTGAGTTCGAGCTGGAAGTGCGGGCTGAGCTCGGGGATGCGCAGCGCAATTTCCTCGATCTGGGACGGGAACAGGTTCACGCCGCGGAGGATGATCATGTCGTCGCTGCGGCCGGTGATGCGGCCCATCCTGCGGTGTGCGGGGCGGGCGGTGCCGGGCAGGAGGCGGGTGAGGTCCTTGGTGCGGTAGCGGATGATCGGCAACGCTTCCTTGGTGAGCGAGGTGAAAACGAGCTCGCCGTGTTCGCCGTCGCGCAGGACGTTTTCCTTGCCCACGACAGGGTTGAAGGCGTCGATGATTTCGGGGCGGAAGTGGTCCTCCCAGATGTGGCTGCCGTCCTGGGTTTCCACGGCCTCGCCGGCGACGCCCGGGCCCATCACTTCGGACAGGCCGTAGATGTCGCAGGCCTTGATGTTCATGGTGCCTTCGAGTTCGTGCCGCATCTCCTGCGTCCACGGTTCGGCGCCCAGGACTGCGTACTTGAGCGAGGTCGACGTCGGGTCGATACCCATGTGGGCCATGGCGTCGGCGATGGTGAGCAGGTACGTGGGCGTGGCCAGGATGGCGTCCGGCTGGAAGTCCTGGATGAGCTGGATCTGGCGTCCGGTCTGCCCGCCGGACATCGGGATGACGGTGCAGCCCAGTGCTTCAGCGCCGGCGTGCGCGCCCAGGCCGCCGGTGAACAGGCCGTAACCGTAGGCGTTGTGGACCTTCATGCCGGGCCGGACGCCTGACGCGCGGAGGCAGCGCGCCACCAGTTTGGCCCAGTCGGCCAGGTCCTGCTTGGTGTACCCGACGACGGTGGGCCGGCCTGTGGTGCCCGAACTTGCGTGCACGCGGGCTACTTCGCTCTGCGGCACGGCGAACATGCCGAACGGGTACTCGGCGCGCAGGTCTTCCTTGGTGGTGAAGGGGAAGTTGCCGAGGTCGCTGAGTTCGCGGAGGTCGGCGGGGTGGATGCCGGCGTCGTCGAATTTGCGTTTGTAGAGCGGCACGCGGTCGTAGGCGTAGGCCACGGTGTGCTGCAGGCGGGTGAGCTGGAGGGCCTCGACCTCGTCGCGGGAGATGGTTTCCTCGCGGTCCAGAATGGGATCTGTGCCCTGGGACGTGGACTGCGGCATGGGGGTTTCGGGGGCGTGGAGGGTCATGGTTTCCTACTTCTTGGGAATGGTGCGGCTGCGTCCGCGGAACTCGGCGATGAGTTCCCCAGGGTTGCCGGAGCTGGGTAACGAATCGGCCTGCGCACCGGGCTGCGTATCGGCATCGGCCGCGAAAATCTGGATGTCGTACAGCCCGCTGCGCCCTGAGCTGGATCGGCGGTCCGCGACGGCGGTGATCACCTGGCCGCGGTAGGCGGGCTTCAGGAAATTGATGTCGACGCCGGCGGCAACTGTGATGCTGTCGGCCTCTTCGGGGGTGGGATTGACCGGATTGCAGGCAAGGGCGAACGCGGAATCGGCGAAGGCGAAGATCATTCCGCCGTGGGCCATACCGAACCCGTTGAGCATTTCCTGCCGGAGCGTCATGCGGATGGTGGCGTGCCCGTCGCTGACGGCGAGGACTTCGATGCCCATCCATTCGGAGGCGTAGTCGTTTTCCAGGATGGGGTGGGTGGCCCCGGAGAGTGCTGCTTCAGCCATGCGTCATTGCCTCCAGCTTTATTTACCGAATGTTCATTAGGTAATCCCAGATGCGGGTCCGGTGTCAAGGGCAGACCGGTCTGTGGGTACCCCTGATCGGTGGGACCCCCGGCACGGAAGTGCAAGGATGGAGGGACCGGCACCACGCACAGCAAAGGGCGGACCATGGCCAAAGGCATCTACGTCAGCGCGACCACCCCGGGGTCGGGCAAATCGCTCGTGGCCCTGGGCCTGGCGGACACGCTCCACCGGCACGCGGACCGGATCGGCTTCTTTAAACCGGTGGTCCACGGCCCTGATGCCGCCAGCGACCCCATGGTGGCGCTGATGAAATCACGCTTCGCGCTCGACGACGACCGTTGCCGTGGCGGCCTGACGTCCACCGAAGTGCGTGCCCTCCTGGCAGAGGGAAAACGCGCCGACATCGATGCGCGCTGCGTGGAGATCTTCGCCGAGATCGCCAGGCATTGCGACGTGGTGATCGTGGAGGGGACGGACCTCACCGGCCAGGACGCCGCCGTCGAATTTGACCTCAACGCCCGGCTGGCCAACAACCTGGCCGCGCCGGTGGTTGCCGTGGTGGGCGCAAAGGGGCTCAGCGTCGCCGAGGCCGCGGCCGCCGTCGAGGTTGCCCGCAAGGAACTGGTGGCGGAAAAGTGCACGCTGCTGGCCATCATGGTGAACCGCGCGGACCCGGACTTAGTGGAGGAGATCGCGGCCGCCGTGAAGCCCGGCGCATCCAACCGGCCGGTGTATGTCCTGCCGGAGCTGGAGGAGATCGCCCGGCCCACCACCGGCGAGGTTGCTGCGGCGCTGGGTGTGCGGCAGATCGCCGGCCTTGCGGACATGGAACGCGACGTCCGTGACATCAAGGTGGCGGCCATGAATGTGGGCAACTTCCTGAACGTGCTGGACGAGGGTGCCCTGGTGATCGTTCCCGGCGACCGCGCGGACGTGATGGTGGCCTGCCTGGCGTCGTCGTTCTCGCCGGAATTCCCCGTGCCGTCGGCGCTGATCCTGACCGGTGGGCTGGCCCCGGACGCCAACATCTACCCGCTCCTGGCGCAAGCGCCGTTCCCGGTGTTTGCCGCCAGCCAGGACACCTACACCACGGCCAAGCGGGTCTCCGAGGTCCGCAGCGAGATCTGGTCCGGGCACCGCCGCAAGGTGGCCTCGGCCCTGGGCCTGTGGTCAAAGCGCGTGGACGAGGCCGAACTGGTGGAGCGCCTCCACCTGCCGCGCCCGGAACGGATGACCCCGCTGCGCTTCCTGCACGACCTGATCGAACGGGCCAGGGGTCAGCGCCGCCACGTGGTGCTGCCGGAGGGAACGGACGTCCGGATCCTGCTGGCCGCCGAAATCCTGCACCGCCGCGACGTTTGCGATCTCACCCTGCTGGGACCGGATTCGCAGGTCCGGGAGCTGGCAGCGGCCAACGGCGTCGACCTCGCCGGGATCAACATCGTGGACCCGGCCACCTCGGAACTGCGGCAGGGGTTCGCGGAGAAGTACGCCGAACTTCGCGCCCACAAGGGCGTGGACCTGCCCAAGGCCCTGGAAATCATGCAGGACGGCAGCTACTTCGGCACCATGATGGTCCAGCTCGGAGTGGTGGACGGCATGGTGTCCGGCGCCGCGCACACCACCGCGCACACCATCCGCCCGGCGCTCGAGTTCGTCAAAACGCGCGACGGCGTGAAGATCGTGTCCTCGGTGTTCCTGATGCTTATGCCGGACCGGGTGCTGGTCTATGGCGACTGCGCCGTGAACCCCGATCCCAACGTGGAGCAGCTCGCGGACATCGCCCTCGCCTCGGCCGAAACCGCCGCGCAGTTCGGGGTGGAGCCGCGCGTGGCCATGCTGTCCTACTCCACCGGCGGCTCGGGTTCCGGCGAGGCCGTGGACGAAGTCCGGCAGGCCACCGAACTGGTGCGTGAACGCCGCCCGGATCTCGCCGTCGAAGGCCCCATCCAGTACGACGCCGCCGTGGACGCCTCCATCGCGGCCTCCAAAATGCCGGGCTCGTCGGTGGCAGGGCAGGCGACGGTGTTCATCTTCCCCGACCTGAACACCGGCAACAACACGTACAAGGCGGTGCAGCAGAGCTCGGGCGCGGTCGCCGTCGGGCCCGTCCTGCAGGGCCTGCGCAAGCCGGTCAACGACCTCTCGCGCGGCTGCACCGTGGAGGACATCGTGAACACGGTGGCCATCACGGCCATCCAGGCGCAGGTGCCGGCCTCGTAGTAACGGCGAGTGACCCCGCGTTGAGGTTAGGAGCTTTACAGGCTCAAACGTCCGACGGCGGCACCGGGTTGGGTGCCGCCGTCGCCCATACCGGCTCGCTGGCTTAGCTGTTTTCCGGCTTGGCCATGCTGTCCGGGTCTTCCTCCTTGGCCGGCTCATCGGAGAGTCCTAGGGGCGTGAGGTCCAGGTTTTGCAGATCTTCGGGCGGCTCAGCGGCCTCGCCCACCTCTTCGGCTTTGGGGCTTCCGGTATCGTCCAGGGCCGGGTTGGAACCCTCGACGCCGGTAGGGTCCTTGGTGCCGGGGGCGGGTTCTGCGGTCCCGGGCTCGGTGTTGTCGGGCTGAGTGGTGTCGTTCGGCATGAAAGTCCCTCTCTGCGTAGTGCAACGTGTCCGCCGACTCTAGGCGCCTGCCGCGGCTGACGCAACGGCAGGCGCGGGGTGAGCCGGTCTGCAGCCTCAGCCCTGACGGGCCTTCATCCGAGGATTCTTCTTGTTGATCACAAAGGTGCGGCCCCGGCGTCGGACGATCTGGGCGCCGGGAACCTTCTTCAGGGCGCGGAGGGAATTTCTGACTTTCATGGGCTTGCTCCTTGTATTAATAGCGGTTTTGACGGTTGCGGGTAGGTGCAGTGTGCGGCCGGGGCCGTCAGGACGGAGCGGGGTCGAGCTGGAACGGGTCGGTCAGACCGGCGAACCCGGCCTCCATTTCCGCGTCGGTGAGTTCGCAGGCGGAGAGCAGCTGCGCAATTTCCGCCGGGTCCATGTCCTCTCCGGTCGCGGCCAGCACGCTTCCGCGGTCCCCGTGTTCCGGATGCCAGTCCAGGTGGGCGTCCACATGGTTGAGGGGATCGGGCGCCGCACCGGCCTCCTGGTCTGCCAACCACGGTCCGGTATTTTCGAGCCACACACGCGGCCCGATGCCCTGGATGGCGATCCGGCACTGCGGTGCGGCGGCGATCCACAGGCGGCCCCGCAACCAGCAGCAGCCCTCCGCGAGGGACGCCAGGGCGTGCCGGAACCGCTCAGGGTGCAGCGGACGCTGGGCCCGGTGCGTGACAGTGGTGAACGGTGAGATGGAGGACGACGCCGGGATCCGCACCGAACCGGGGACCGTCCGGCTCAGCGCGTCGTGGTAGTTGTGGCGGCCTGGGCGGATGAGGCGGGCGTTTTCCGCCACGTCAGCGTGAGGGGCCAGTTCCCTGACCAGTTGCACGCCGCGAACACGCAAGGCGGGGTCGGCCGGAAACAGGTCCACCTCCGCCAGCAGGACGGTGTCATTGAACGACAGCTCGCCGATGAGGAATTCACCAGCAGTGCGCTGGTCCTCCGGGACCGGCGTGAACCCGGACTCAAACAGGGTGTGATGGTCCCAAATGTGGTCCTCCAGCGTGTCAGGGGCGCAGGCAAGGACAGCGGAATCAATCGTTACCGGGAGGGAAAGGCCACGCCGCAGGGCTCCGATCGCGGCCTCCGCGGACACGGCCGGAGGGAGCCCGATGATGGCCTGGGTCTCCCCGCGTTCCAGCAGCCGCTCGATGGTGGGCACGAGGTCCAGCCGCACGGTGCAGCTCAGGCAGCCGTGTTCCAGCTGCGTCTCGGCGCGCTCCACAAGCCCGGACTGGCTGGAGATCCTGCGGATGACCACGCCGTTCTCCAACAGGTCGTGCAGAACCACCACGGCGCCGGGATTGGCCGCGGCCGCGTCTTGGCAGGCTTGCTGGCGGCACAGGGCGTCCAGGGAGCTGATCACAGTGATATGCATGCCGATCACTCTAATGAGAATGATTCGCAAAAACAAGTTCGCCAACAGCGAGCATTTGGCCGATGTTCCAGACGTCCACAAAAGCCGGGTACACCCGGCGGTTCCTGACCTCACTGATCGCCTACTTCACTCTTTACGGCGTCGCGCTGGGGGTCGGAGTCAGCCTCTTCCGCGACGGAAACATCTGGTTCTACGTGAGCGCCGCCGTCGTGCTTGCCGGCGTTGGCCTGGCCGCAGCCTTCCGCGAACTGCGCGCATGAGCACCGCAGCGGAGCATCCCCGCCACCGGCTCGACGACCTTATCCACCAGCCGGTCCGTTTCTCCGTCATGGCGGCGCTGGCAGGCGCGGAGTCGCTGGACTTCAAGGACCTGCGGGACGCCATCCAGGTCAGCGATTCCGTGCTCAGCAAGCAGCTGGCGGTGCTGGAAAAGGCCGGGTACGCAAAGATCCGGAAGGGCTTCGCGGGAAAGATGCCGCGGACTTCGGCGAGCGTGACCGCTGCAGGGCGGAAAGCCTGGGACGGGCACCTGCAGACCCTGCGGGATATCGCCGGCGGCTGACGCGGCAACTTATAGAGTGGGTCTCGCATGGAGCGCTGCGCCAGGCTCCGGCACACCCCTCGTCAGCTGTACCCCGCGGCACCGAGGCTTCAGGAGGCCCTATGCTTGTGCTCGTTATCAATTCCGGTTCGTCCTCGCTCAAGTACCAGGTCCGGGACGTGGCCGCCGGCATTGTGCTGACCGAAGGGCTGATCGAGAAGATCGGCATGGGCAACGGCGGTGATGGCGACGGCGAAATCGAGGGCCCCCGGGACCATGCGGAGGCGCTGGAACAGGTAGATGCCGCGATCCATGCGGAACTTGGCGATCTTGAACTTGCTGCGGTGGGCCACCGCGTGGTGCACGGCGGCGAGCGGTTCGCCGAGCCCGTGCTGATCGACAACGAGATCACCCGTGCCATCGAGCGCCTCAATCCGCTGGCGCCGCTGCACAACCCCGCCAACGTCCTGGGCATCCGCGCCATCAGCAGGAAGTGGCCGGACCTGCCGCAGGTGGCCGTGTTCGACACCGCTTTCCACCGCACCCTGCCCGAGCACGCCTGGCGCTACGCCGTTCCGGACGAGCTCTACACGAACCACGGCATCCGCCGCTACGGCTTCCACGGCACGTCGCA
Organism: Pseudarthrobacter raffinosi; assembly: GCF_023913735.1. Lineage (GTDB taxonomy): Bacteria > Actinomycetota > Actinomycetes > Actinomycetales > Micrococcaceae > Arthrobacter > Arthrobacter raffinosi. Next base: position 43,539 of record NZ_JAMXBH010000014.1, on the reverse strand, counting down.
CGAGTACGTCACGCACCGGGCCGCCGCGCTGCTGGACGTGCCCGTGGACGAGTTCGACGGCGTGATCGCCCACCTGGGGAACGGCGCCTCCGTCACGGCCATCCGCCGCGGTCATTCGGTGGACACGTCCATGGGCTTCACCCCGCTGGAGGGCCTGGTGATGGGCACCCGCTCAGGCGACCTCGATCCGTCCATCCTGGTCTTTCTCGGCCGGTTCGGGTGGACGCCGGAGGACATCGACGCCATGCTCAACCGCGAATCGGGGCTGAAGGGGCTCGCCGGGAACAACGACATGCGCTCGGTGGTGGAGGCGTCAGAGGCCGGCGACGCCAAGGCTACGATGGCGCTCGCGGTCACGTCCTACCGGCTGGCCAAGTACATCGGCGGATATCATGTGGCCGTCGGCGGCGCCAAGGCGCTCGTGTTCACGGCGGGGATCGGCGAAAACTCCCACCAGTTCCGCGCGCTGGTGACTGACAGGCTGCATGCGCTGGGCATAGAGCTCGACGCCGGCCTGAACAGTGAGCGGTCCAAGGAACCGCGGGTGATTTCCACGGCGGCGTCCGTCATCCCGGTGTTGGTGGTGCCCACCGACGAGGAACTGGCCATCGCGGAGGCAACTGCAGCCGTCGTCCTCTCATCGGTTGCTCCGTAACGGCCCTTTTGGGCCCTGAAAACGGCGGTTACGGAGCAATCGACGGTGAAACGGCTTCGAGGTCTTGCCGGATGCCCGGCGCTACCGTCCCCCTTCGATCTTGCGGCTGCGCTGCTCCTGGGCCATCGGACCGTACGGATAGACCCCGATTTGAGGCTGACTGGCCTGCGTTAGCTGGTCGGTTTCGTCCGGGGTGAGCTGCAGGTCTGCCGCGGCAAGGTTGTCCACGAGCTGCTCCGTGGTCCGGGCACCCAGGATCACGGACGTGACCGCCGGCCGGTCGGCCAGCCATGCCAGCGCCACCTGGGAGTGGCTCACGTCGTGGGCAGCGGCGATGTCTTCTACGGCCGCGATAACGGCCCAGGTGCGGGGATTGTCATTGCGAGCCTTCCAGGCCTCCATGCCGCGTTCGGGGTTCTCGCCAAGCCGCGTGGCACCTGAAGGAGGCTGGTCCCGTTTGTACTTGCCCGATAGCCAGCCGCCGCCCAACGGGGACCACGGCAGCAGGCCGATCCCGGCGTCCATGGCTGCCGGGACGATCTCCGCTTCGATCTCGCGTACCAACAGGCTGTACTGGGGCTGCAGGGTCACCGGAGGGTTCCAGCCGTTCGCCCGGGCAACGTGGACCGCCTTGGTCAGCTGCCAGCCGAGGAAATTGGAGAAACCGTAGTAGGCGATCTTGCCGCTGCTGACGGCGTCGTCCAGAAACCGGAGCGTCTCCTCCAGCGGAGTGATGGGGTCCCACGCGTGCAGCTGGTAAAGGTCGATCTGTTCCACGCCCAGTCGGCGGAGGGAACTGTCCAACGCTCGGGTCAGGCGGCGGCGGGAGGTGCCGACGTCGTTTGGGGCCGTTCCCATCGGAAAGCGGCCCTTGGTGGCGAGCACCACGCGGTCCTTGGCTTCCGGCCGCTGGGCCAGCCAGCGGCCGATGATCTCTTCCGAGGCTCCGGCGCTGTAAACGTCCGCGGTGTCGATGAAGTTGCCGCCGGCGTCGAAGTAGCTGTCCAGGATGGCATGGGATGCGTCTTCGGTGGCTTCGGCACCGAAGGTCATGGTTCCCAGCGCATAAGCGGAAACCACGGCGCCGCTGTGGCCCAGGGTTCGGTATTGCATGGTGCTCCTCGGGGGTCAGTTTTCGGTGGGGGTGGTCTTGTTGGAGTGGTAGGTCCGCCACGTGTGTTCAGGCTCGAATCCCAACAGGCGCCGGGCTTTGTCGATCGACAGCATGGTCTCGTGTTCGCCCAGTTCCTTGGTCACGGTGACGTTGGGGAACACCTCCGCGGCGAGGCTGGCGCTGGAACGCGTCATGACAGTGTCCGCGTTCGCGATGATGAAAGCCTGGAACCCGGGCTGGCCGTTTTCCAGCGCACGCGCCACAGCCTGCGCGCCGTCGCGCCCGTCGATGTAGCCCCAGAGGTTCCACTTCCGCGCACAGGCGTCCGAATCGAACGACGGGAACCGTTCGTAGTCCTCAGGATCCATGACGTTGGAGAACCGCAGGCCCGCAATGCTCAGCTCCGGATCCCAGCGCGTCAGCTGGATCGCCATCTGCTCCTCGAGGTGCTTCACGAGTGAGTACGTGCTCTCCGGCCGGGCCGGGTATTCCTCATCCACCGGGATGTAGGGAGGGTCGACGTCGAACGGCAGTCCCAGCACCGTCTCACTGGAGGCGTAAACCACCTTCTTGATGCCGGCCCGGCGCGCCGCCTGGAAGACGTTGTAGGTCGAGAGCATATTGTTCTCGAAGGTGGCGGCATCCGGACTCATGCCCGGTGCGGGAATGGCTCCCAGATGGACGATTGCGTCGAAGCCGTCATGCCGGTCGTCGAGACCCAGGAACACGTCAAGGACCTGGCCATAGTTGCGCAGGTCCACGATGGCCAGCCCGGGGCTCCTTTCCCCGGCCCGGTCCAGGTTCAACACCTGGTGGCCGTCGTCGGTCAGCCTGCGGACCACGTGCCGTCCGAGTTTTCCGCTTCCGCCGGTCACTGCAATTCTCATGGGTATGCTCCTTCAGATGGTGTTACTCGGCGGGACCGATCTGGCCCGCCGCCAAAGCGCTAAGTCCCAGCACAACGGGACAACCCCGCTCGACTCCCGGTCAGGGTCGGCGGCTGGGGTTCGATGGCCCATGCGGCCTGGTGTAGACGGCAACTAGCCGAACGATCCCAGCCCGGAAACGGCTTTCGTGAGGGGTATGGGCACGACGCTACGCACTTTGTGGATACCTGTCAGCAGGGTTGCCCCGCCCTGCTTTTCCTAGGACTGCCAGACCTACCTTCGTTATAGAAAGCAGCGGCGCGACGACGGAGAATGGACGACATGGGTCAGAGCGGGGAGTTTGGAAATTTCCTGAAGGCAATGCGGTCAAGGCTGACGCCAGATCAGGCGGGCATAGCTTCCACCAGCGGCGCCCGGCAGGTTCCCGCGCTGCGACGCGAAGAGTGCAGAATCCCCGTCGGAGTGACAGTCGTCGTCGTTTCATCGATTGCTCCCTAGCGGCCCTTGTGGGCGCTGAAAACGGCGGTTACGGAGCAACCGATGGGGCATGGCGTAGCCTCATTCCATGCCTGAGATCACTTTGCCCATCCGCACCGAGCGTTTGATCCTGCGCCGGTTCGAAGGTGCGGACCTGGATGCCTTCCATGCCTACCATTCGCTGCCCGAGACGGCCCGCTTCCTGCCGGGGGAGGCCAAGAGCTACACCAAGTGTATGGAGTCCGTGGGCAAGTACGCCAACTTCGTCTTCGAGAAGGAGGGTGACTGGATATGCCTGGCCCTCGAGGCCGTGGACGGCCCGGGACTCCTCGGCGAGGTTGTGCTGAAGTGGCTGCCGGGCAGCGGGCAGGGCGAAGTCGGATGGAGCCTGGCGCCGGCCGCGCGGGGCAAGGGCTACGGGGCCGAGGCCGCGGATGCGGTGCTGAAGCTGGGGTTCGAGGAACTGGGGATGCACCGGATCGAGGGAAAGCTCGACGCCCTGAACACCGCCTCCGCCGCTCTATGCGAACGGCTGGGCATGCGGTTGGAGGCCCGGCTGGTGGACAAGTGGCATTACAAGGGCCAGTGGGCCACTGAGCTGATGTACGCGATCCTCGAGGACGAATGGCGCGCGCGGCGCCGGTGATCGACGCACGCGGTGATCGAGCCTGTCGAGATCTGACCGGTTGCTCCGTAACGGCCCTTTTGACCCCTGAAAACGGCGGTTACGGAGCAATCGATGGGTTATCTCAGGCCATTGACGGCCTCAGGCGCCGGGGACAGACTTTTCCTGTGCCTAGCTGCCGGCCAAGCCGGGCTGGCAACAGGCGTGTCCAAGGAGAATCCGATGCCCACCGTGGAAGAAACTGTCTACATTGCCCGCCCTCCACAGGAAGTCTTCAATTTCCTGTCAAAGGGCGAAAACATCCCCGTCTGGGACTCCTCGGCCGTCCATGCCGAAACGGTCGGGACCGAGCCCGTTGCAGTCGGAACCCGGGTTAAGGGCGCAAGCAAGGTGGTGGGCAGGAAATTCGACTGGACAACGGAGGTCATCGAATTCCAGCCTCCAACTCGCTTTGTGTCCCGCTCGGTGGAAGGAAAGCTGGAATTCACTGTCACCAATGTCTTGGAACCTGAAGGTGACGGGACCCGCCTGAACTTCCGGATCGATGCGGCGTCTGGCCTGGGCGGGGTGTTCGGCAAACTGGCCGACCGGTTCGTGGAACAAGCCCAGGCCAGGACGGTCCGCGCCAACCTCGAGACGTTGGCGGAACTGCTGACTGAGCATCCGGAGCTGGGGAGCAGCGACGCCTGACGGCGGGTGGTTGGCGCCCGGTCGAAATCCAGGGGTCCGATGGGGTTATTTGAGGCCGGCCCCGGGCAGAAGGTCCTTGGCGCCGAGGGAGTCGGCGATGAACGCGTAGTCCCACGCCCGCTCGCGCCATTGGACATAGCGCCCGGACGCGCCGCCGTGGCCGCCGTCCATTTCGATCTTCATCACCACCGGCTCCGCGCCGGTGGTCTTGTTCCGCAGCTCCTGGACCCATTTGGCCGGCTCCACGTACAGGACGCGGGTGTCGTTGAAGGACGTCACCGCAGCCACCTTGGGGTACGCAACTGAATGCACATTCTCGTACGGCGAATAAGACTTCATGTAGGCGTACACCGCGGGGTCCGTGATGGGGTTTCCCCATTCCTCCCACTCCAGGGCGGACAGCGGAAGCTCCGGGTCCAGGATGGTGGTGAGGGCATCCACGAACGGCACCTGCGCCACCACCGCGGCGTACTTTTCCGGTGCCAGGTTGGCCACCGCGCCCATCAGCAGCCCGCCTGCCGAGCCGCCCAGCGCCGCAACCCGGGACGGATCCACCCACCCGGACTTGGCCAGCCAGTCGGTGGCGTCCACAAAGTCGGTGAAGGTGTTCTTCTTGGCGAGCTTCTTGCCGTCCTCATACCAGTGCCGGCCCAGCTCGCCGCCACCACGGATGTGCGCGATCACAAACACCACGCCGCGGTCCAACAGCGACAGCCGCGCGATGCCGAAACCGGGGTCCATGCTCAGCTCGTAGGAGCCGTACCCGTAGACCAGGCCCGCCGCCGTCGAATCCTGTTTGACGCTCCTGTGCCGCAGAACAGAAAGGGGGACCCGCGTGCCGTCCGCGGCGTCGGCCCATTCGCGGGTGGCCACGTAGTCGCTGCCGTCGTAGCCACCCAGCACCGGGCTTTCCTTGCGGAGCAGCAGTTCGCCGGCGGGCTGCGCCGGGGTGGGCAGCACAAAATCGTAGACGCGCGACGGCGTGAAGTACGACGTGTAGCCCAGCCGGATGACCGGTGCCTCGTAGTCCGAACCGCCGACGCCGGCCGTGTACAGCTCCTCGTCGAACGCCGGTTCCACCGGAGCTTCCTGAGCGGGCGTACCGAGGCCGGCCAGTCCCATCACCTGGACGCGTTCGATGGTGTCTTTGCGGACTGACACAATCAGATGCGTGGAGGTGACGCCGGCACCGTTGACGCGGACGTCGTCGGAATGCTCGACGACGGTACTCCAGTGCTGCTCGGCCAACGGCTTGGCGAGCTCGGCGGGGTCCACCAGGGAGACCATGGAGTTGATGGCACCGCGGTTGTGGGTGAGCAGAATGCGTTCTGATTTTTCGCCGTCAGGACCGGTGAGCAGGAACGGCTCAGCCTCGTAGAGTACGCGCTCGTCCCGCGAAATCACGGTGGTGAGGGCCGCCGTCGGGTCATCGAAACGCAGCAGGCGGGTCTCGCTGTACTCGGAGCAGCCGATGCCCAGCACGAGGTGGCGCCTGTCAGAGGAGAGCTCAAAGCCCAACCACATGGCGACGTCGTCCTCCTGATAAATCACCTCATCGTCGGAGACCGGCGTGCCCAGGACGTGGGACTTGACCTGGTACGGGCGCCACGAATCGTCCACCACGGTGTAGAAAATGCGCGTGCCGTCGGGAGAGAAGCTGACGCCGTAGAAGATGTTCTCGATGACGTCCGGGAGGAGTTCCCCGGTGCGGAGGTCCTTGATGTGGAGGGTGAAACGTTCGTCGCCGGCGTTGTCCACGGCGTAGGCGTAGAGGTTCCCGTCCACCGTGACGGCCGATCCGCCCACCGAGAAGAACGGCTTGCCTTCGGCCTCGATGTTGCCGTCCAGCAGCACTTCCTCGCCGGGGATTTCGACGCCGGCCTCCACTGCGGGGGGAGTCCAGTCGGCAACGGGGTTGCCGGTGTCCTGGGCGCGGACGCGGCACTGGATGCCGTACTCCTTGCCCTCAACCGAGCGGCTGAAGTACCACCAGCCATCCTTGCGGTTTGGGACAGACAGGTCTGTCTCCTGCGTGCGGCCCTTGATTTCCTGGAAGATGGCCTCGCGCAACGGCTCCTGGTGGGCGGTGATGGCCTCCTGGTAGGCGTTCTCGGCCTTCAGGTGCTCAACCACTTCGGCAGATTCCTTCTCGCGCAGCCACTCGTAGTTGTCCACGAAAGTGTCGCCGTGGTGCGTCCGCTCGTGCGGGACCTTCTTGGCCACTGGGGGCGCGGGGGAGGAGGCGGCGGACGAAGTGGCGGAATCCTGCAGCGGAGTCTGGGTCATGCCTTCAATATATAGAGCCGGGCGGACAAAATGGCCGCCGTTCGCTACCGGGGTAGCGCCCTCCTGCAGCCGGGCCGGACGGGCCGCTAAGTTACCGGCCGGAACCCCTTGAATCGCCCTTCACCGGGTGCTAGAACGGCATTACCGGGAGGATCCGGACGCGTTCTTTTTCATCTGCCTCTTAGGGCGGTTAGCCGTTTCGGCACGCCACAGCGCCAGATAGCGCATCGGCAGTCTGCGGGCGACCCTTCCGATACGGTGGTCCCCGGCCTGGCCGGGGGCCACTTTTATGCGTCCCTGGCCATGCTGGTGCGGGTTGCCGCAGAACGCGGAGCAGGGACCTTGACAGGGCGTCATAATCGCGGGCTAATTGTAAGCACTCTTAGTAATATTGGGGGCGATGATGCGAAACCTAATACCGAAAGGCACCCTCCGGAAGATGCTCCTGCCGCCCACGTACGGCTTGCACCTGGCACGGGGCGCCGAGTTCACGGTGCTCTCCGTCGAAGTCTGGAGCAGTTGCCTTGTGGTCAACATCCACGTGGAGTCCGCTGCCGGGAGAGCCATCCCGGAAATTGCCATCGAAGACCATTGGGGCACGCAATACACATTCCGGGACTCCGCCAGCGTGGGCTCCCGGAACCTGCAGGTCTTCACCCCGTCCGTGCCGCCCGGCACTAGGAGCCTGACCATCAGGTCCACCGACAACGACGCCGACGCGCGCCTGGTGGTGACGTTTGCCGTCCCGCGGATGCAGGAAGCCGACCAAGCAGCCAAGGCGCCGGTTTCCCGCCCGGTCCGACTGCGCCGTCCGGCCTAGAAGCAGGTCGGACTAGAACGCACTCACAGCCGGAGTGAGAGAGGGTTCGGGAAATTTCTGCAGGATGTGAGAGAGCGTTGATGGCGGGGCAGGCGTATCCTGATCACGCAAAGGCGTACCCGCCCAGCGTGAGAGGGGAAGTTCCATGACCATCCCGCCAGTGCACGAACCAGAGCCGTTCCCGCCGGAACCAGGCCCGGACCCCTTCAATCCGGGGCCCACCCATCCCGGCCACCCGGGACCGGACAGGCCCAGCCCGACGCCGGAACCTCCCGGACCGCTGCCCGTCCCGGATCCGGGGCCCGCACCGCTGCGCCCGGATCCCACCCGGAGTTAAGTCACCGATGAAACGGCCCCTGGCACAGCCAAGGGCCGTTTCACTTGGTGCCCGCCAGTACCCGGACCGTGTTGCCCGGCGTACTACCCGCCCGCGTACTCGGGCAGCCGGCCTTCGCGCATGGCAGCCGCCACCTGGGCGATCCCGCCGTAGTCCGGGAATACGACCGACGCCCCTCCTGGTGCTGTGCCCACCCCGGCAGTCGGCAGGGTCAGGCTCACCACGGCGTTGGGGTCGATGCCGCGCATGCCGTAGGCCAGGATCGCGACGCCCACAGGATCAAAGCCCTGGTCCACCGTGAGGTAGCCGGATGCGAAATTCACCAGGGCCCGCACCGCGGTCACGTCGTGCAGGGCGCCGTCGCTGGTGAGCCGGGCGAGGATGGCGCGGAGGAACGTCTGCTGGTTCCTGACCCGCTGGAAGTCGCCGTCGACGAAGGCGTAGCGCTCGCGGACGAATTCCAGTGCCGCCTGGCCGTCGAGGTGGTTCACCCCCGGTGTGAAAACGTGCTGCGTTTCGTGAGTGGACTGGAACGGCACGGTGACGTTCACGTCAATTCCGCCCAGCCCGTCGGTGAGCGTCTTGAAACCGTGGAAGTCCAGCATGAGGGTGTGGTCGATGTGGGTCCCCATCAGGGACTCCACCGTGCGGGTCGCGAGCGGTATGCCGCCCACTTGCAGGCTGTCGTTGATCTTGGAGAAGCCGTAGTCGGGGATGCTTACGTACAGGTCGCGCATGAGGGAGACCACGTGCACACTGCGGCGGTCGGCCGGGACATGAACCAGCATGAGCGTGTCGGCGCGGTGGTCCTGCGATTCGCCCGTGGCTGCGGTGTGGGCTGCCTGCTCCCGGGCGTTCGCGCGGCTGTCGCTGCCGATCACCAGGATGTTCATGGGCGTGGCGGGGAGTTCCGCGATGGGTTCGGGCGGCGGGGGAGGGGCCGGTGCCGGGGGCGGTGGCGGTGTCGTCTCCGAAGGAGTGGGGGTGGCGGTGTCAGTGATGGTGGGCACCGGGGCCGCAACTTCCGCGGCAGGCTTGGTGAACAGCAGGGCGGACACGGCGACGACCGCAACCAGTAGCAGCGACAGCGCCGCCGCGATCATTCGGCGCCGTTTCAGTGCGGCAGGCGCAGCAGGCTCGGGGCCGGAATTGCCGGGGCCGATCGGATCAGGACCGCTTGGGGTGCTCGCCATGACTTAGTGTCCGCCCTCGGACCCGGTTACGGCTACAACGCGGAGCGTGTCGTTTCCATGCTGTAACGTACGACGGCGGCTCGCCGGGTTCAGTGGAAAGCCCCGCAGTGCGGGGCGGACTAGGCTCTTGGTCAGGAACGGGATATCTGTGGGGGATCTGATGGAAAATACGAAGCCGGTTCTGCTTGTCACCAGCCGGGCGGCCTGGGAGAAGCAGTACGAGCGTTACAAGCGAATGGGCAAGCGGCTGAATACGGTCCAGGGGCTGCTCTTTCATCCCATTCCTGGCCAGCCTGCTGTTTCTGGCAGGTGTGCTCTTCCCCTTGGTTGCAGGGGTTACTCCTGAGGCGGCGCCTGCCCCTCGCTAACGCCGGCTTGCCCGGGAGCGTTTAGGCGGGAGTGTTCAGGCGCGCGTGCCGCAGAATGGAAACAATGGCCGGGGCCAGTTCGTCCTCCATCTGGTGGTAGATCTCGGGGCTGCGCCGGTAGGGGTCGATGATGTCGTTTTCGGAAGAATCCGCGGGCAGTGACAGGTGCCGGACGGACGCAGCGCGCGCGGGCAGCCCCCGCCAGAAGGCGGTGTTGGCACTGAGGGGACTACCGCCGTCGTCCGCTACCGGAACGTTTGCGGCACTGTCCGCACGCTCGTCCAGGACGTCGAGCATGCGGGCAAACTCGCGGATGGTGAAGGTGCGCTTGAGCAGGGAGGCGTCCAGCTGGAGCACTTCGCCGCGGTGGCCCGAGGTCATGGTGAGGACCAGGTCCACGCCGCGCAGGATCTTGCTGGTCAGCTGCCGCGAGACGAAACCGTCCGGGTTCCCGCCGAAGGTGCGCACGACGTCGCCGGACAGCGGCTGCATCGGATCGCCCACCATGGCCCGGGTTCCGGCGCTGGTGACCTCAAATCCGCCCGGCATCACCTGGTCCAGCCCGGCCTGCAACAGCCGTTCGGCCACGGGAGAACGGCAGATGTTGCCGGTGCAGACCGTCAGGATCCTCACGGGTGCGGGGGCAGATGAGGGGGATTCCACGGAACTTCTCTTTCCAGCCGATGCGCCGGACCGGTGCGGCCCGTCGTACCTTTCAACTTAACACGTGCGGGTGCCGACGCCCCCAGCACCCGGATGCCGCCGTCGTGATATTTCGAGCGAAGACCCATCCTTGTAGGCATGGTGGTACGAATCACACTTGACTACAGGGATTCCCCTGTTGGCGCTGACCAAGGAGTGAATCGTGAAACGGAATACAAAGTTGGTTTTTGGTGGTGCCGGTGTGGCACTGCTGGCGGCTGCGTCGCTGGGTGCCATGCCGGTAATGGCCCAGAGCCCAAAGTCCGCGGAGAAAACAGTCACGCTGAGAGCCACCCTCACGGAGCTTAACGGCTCCGGGGCTGCGGGCACAGCCACTGCTGTTGTCCGCAACCAGAAGATCCAGCACATCGAGGTCCACGCCACCGGGTTGACGCCCGATGCCCCGCACGCCCAGCACATCCATTACGGCAACCAGGCCCTGAACGAGTGCCCCACGCTGGCGCTGGACAGCAACGGTGACGGACGGCTGAATACTGTCGAGGGTGTTCCGGCCTACGGCCCGGTTGTGGTCTCGCTCAACACCACCGGTGACACCACCCCCGCCAGTTTCCTGGACGTTTCCCGGTTCCCCGTCTCCCAGGACGGCAGCTATGACTACAGCCGGGACAACATCGAATTTACTGATGTAGCCGGGACCGGCTACCCCGGTGCCGGCGGGCTCGGTACCGCCAAGCAGATCGCTGACTCCGTCCGCGAAGGCGAGGGCGTCCTGGTGATTCACGGAGTGGATTACGACGCCAACGGAACCTACAACTTCAGCGATCCTGAAGGTGCCAGTGAGCTTGACCCGAACCTCCCGGCAGAGGCCACTGACCCCGCCGCCTGCGGCGTCCTGCGCTAAGCGCGCATTTCCCCGCTCTTCGGGCCCCAGCAAGGCTTACCCCAGTGCCGTGCTGGGCTTGAAGATGGCAATGAACGGCAAGAGGAAGGGCCTGCCCGCACTCCGCGGACAGGCCCTTCCTGCTGCCTTCCCGTGACCGGGTCAGACGGCGTCCGAGGCGCGGAAGGTGGCCCCGCCGTCCGTGGATACGACCAGTCCGGCAGAGGTGGCGGCCCAGACCCAAGGGTTCGCGCCTGAACCCTCCACCGCCGCTATCGCCTGGACCTCCCCTTCGATCCGCCCCGTCCGGGACCAGGTGGCCCCGCCGTCAGCCGAATAATGTACGGAACCGTCCGGTTCCACGCCTATGGCTTCGGTGGGGCTGGCGAAGGTCACGAACTGGATCACCGGGGCGGCCGGGGTGAGGGCCCAGGTCTTGCCGCCGTCGGTGGAGCGCTGCACCCCGTCGCGGGTGGTCGCCAGGACCGTGTCACTGAATGGGTCCGCGGCCAGGGCCGCCGGGCTGAAGCCGGCGGCCTGAACGGACCAGGTCTTCCCGTCAGGGCTCGTGCGCAGGGTCCCGTCAAAGGCCACGATGCCGGACTTGGCCGAGGTGAGTGCGTGGAAGTCCGATTCGCCTTGGCGGGAGAGCTGCTCCCAGGTCTTGCCGCCGTCGGTGGATTGGATCAGGCCCAGTGGGTTAGGCAGGTCTGAGCCCGGCCCAGGGTGGCCCGAGGCGTAAAACAGGCCTTGGCCAGGGCCTGCGGTGAAGCCCATCAGGTCGTTGGTGCTGCCGATTTTGGTGGCGGGATGTGCGGTGACGTCGTAGAGACCATCGTGGGTGGCCAGGAGAACCTGGTCCGTTTCGCGGTTCACGGTGAGGCCGTGTATGTGGCTGCTGGGCAGGCCGGACGCGGAGTTGGTCGGGGCAGCGGTGCTCGCGGCCGGCGACGAAGCGGGTGTGCAGGCGGCAACAGTGAGCAGAAATGCGGTCGCCGCGGCGGCGGCCGAAGCGGGACGGTAACGGTTGAATGTGCGCGCGGGCATGGGATTCTCCAGGTGGCGGAACGAAAAGTATGGGTGGTCAGGCACCGGCCCGTGGCCGGGCCGGTGCCTGGGGTGCTGGCTACAGGGTGGCCAGCAGGTCCTTCATTTCCTGGATTTCGGTTTCCTGGGCCGTCACGATGTCTTTGGCCAGCTGGACCGCTTCGGGGTTCTTTCCTTCGGCGCTTTCGGTCTTGGCCATCATGACAGCGCCTTCGTGGTGGGCGATCATCTGGGTCAGGAACAGCCTGGACGCCTCGGTGCCCTGGGCCGCACCGAGGGCGGTCATGTCCTCCTCGCCCATCATGCCGGACATGCTGTGCCCGCCAGCCATCGCAGACGGCACTTCCGTGGACTGGTTCCAGCTCTTAAGCCAGCTCGTCATTTTCTCGATTTCGGGCCCCTGGGCGGCTTTGATTCTGGTGGCCAGGGCGCTCACCGTCGCCGGGATGCCTTCCTTCTTCAGCATCAGGTCCGACATTTCCACGGCCTGGGCGTGGTGCGGGATCATCGTCTGGGCGAACACGGCGTCGGCTGCGTTGAAGTCGGCAGCTGCCGGGACAGAGCTGGAGGACATTCCGGAGCTGCCGTGGTTCATGCCCGGCACGCTGCCTCCGTCGGAACCGGCGGAACCGGTGGAGCAGCCGGCCAGGGCAATCGCCGTAGCGATGGTGAGGGCGGAAATGGTCAGGGTCTTTTTCATCAAAATCAGGGTCCTTCGAAGTCAGCCGGCGTCAGGCGCCGTTGCGGATGCGTGCGGTGGTGGGGCCGGGTTGGCCGGCCCCGGCGTATGCGGGGTGGCTGGGCAGCGTCAGTGGTTGCGCAGGGTGCGCCGGACAGGACGCGGCGCAGGGCAGTTTTACGTCCGGCTGATGCAGAGGTCGCCGGGGGAAGGACTGCCCGGTAGATAGGCATAGGTGGTAGTGGCCACGGCGGCACCGGTGACGTTGAAGGCCGGGAACGGCGTGCTGCCGGGCAGCGGTGCCGACAGGGAAGTGTTCGCCGGGGACAGGACGCAGGCAGCGTCCCCGGCGGCCATCGCCGGGCAGCTGCCGGGAGACGTGCAGGGCGACGCCGTCCCGGACACCGGTGCCGCCGGATCCAGCGGTGCCACCAGAGCGTCGGCAGTGGAGGACTGGGCTGCCGGGTGGCCCCCATGTACAGCATGGGAGCCTTGGATCTGCGTCAGGGTCATGTCCGTGCCGGCAGAGGCCGCCGTGGGCATGGTGTGGGCGCCGGACATAATGTGCATCCCGAAAATCCCGGCGATGACAGCGAGCAGCCCGGTCAGCAGCCCTGCACGCCGGAGGAGCGCCATGAAGGGGCCGGGTGCTGTTGCTGCCATGGCGTTCCTCCTGCTCGTGTGGGCGGGCCTTTTGGTTTAACCGTACCGGGTTGACCTTTGCCGGGTGGTTCGCTGGTTCAACGTACCTGCGCGGGATTCAGTTTCACGCGGCGCAGCAGCTGGGCGTTCAACGCCACCACGATGGTGGACACTGACATCAGCACAGCGCCGGCCGCGGGGGACAGCACCACCCCGGCGAAGGCCAGCACGCCCGCGGCCAACGGGACGGACAAGACGTTGTAGCCGGTGGCCCAGATCAGGTTCTGCCACATCTTCCGGTAGCTGGCCCGCGACAGGTCCACCATGGACAGCACCGCGCGGGGGTCATTGCCGGCCAGCACCACGCCGGCCGATTCCATCGCCACGTCCGTGCCGGCGCCGATCGCGATGCCGACTTCAGCCCTGGCCAGGGCCGGGGAGTCGTTGACGCCGTCGCCCACCATCGCCACTTTCAGCCCGCGGCCCTGGAGCTCGGCGACCTTTTTGTCCTTGTCCGCCGGGAGGACTTCGGCGAAGACTTCGTCAATGTGCAGCTCTTCGGCGACGGCCAGGGCCACCTGCCGGGCGTCACCGGTGATCATGGCAACCTTGATGCCCCGGTTCTGCAGAGCCGCCACTGCCTGCCGGGATTCCGGGCGGACGGCGTCTTCGAGGCTGACGGCTCCCAGGACACTGTTCCCGTCGATCACGTGCAGCACGGCGGCGCCGCGGTCCATCCACGTCCGGGTGGAGCGGGCCAGCGGTTCAGGCTCGACGGCGCCGAGCTCGCGCAGGAGCGCGGGTCCGCCGACGTGAACTGTCCGCCCGTCCACGGTGGCACGGACGCCCCGGCCGATGAGGGACGAGAAACCGGTGGCATCCTGGATGGTCAGGTTCCGATGGCGGGCGGCACGGACGATGGCCCGTGCTACGGGGTGTTCACTGTCGGATTCCACCGCAGCGGCCAGGGCCAGCAGGCGGTCTGTATCCCCGCCCGCAACGGCGGCGATGTCCTTCAGGTCCGGTTCGCCGGTGGTGAGGGTACCGGTCTTATCGAAGAGGACAACGTCGATGGTCCGCATCCGTTCCAGGGCCATCCGGTTCTTGATCAGCACCCCGGCGCGGGCGGCCTGTTCCGTGGAGATGGCGATGACCAGCGGGATGGCAAGGCCCAGAGCATGGGGGCAGGCGATCACCAGGACGGTCACGGTGCGGGTGACTGCCTCCGGGACGCTGCCCAGCAGGGTCCAGACGATGAAGGTAATGATGCCCGCGCCGGCGGCGAAGTAAAACAGGAACCCCGCGGCCCGGTCGGCCAGCGCCTGCGCCTTGGACGAGGAAGCCTGCGCCTCGGCGACCAGCCGCTGGATGCCGGCCAGCGCGGTGTTCTCGCCGACGGCGGTCACGCGGACCCGGACGGTGTTATCCGTGGCGACGGTCCCGGCCACCACTTTGTCTCCTGGAGCGCGGGGCACGGTTTTGGATTCGCCCGTGATCATGGACTCGTCGAACTCGGCCTGGCCTTCGACGACGGTTCCGTCGGCCGGCATGCGGGCACCGGAGCGGACCAGGACAATGTCGCCTTCGCGGAGTTCGGACACGGGCACGGTCTCCGTGCCGGAGCCGGTGATGCGGTCGGCCTCATCCGGAAGTAAGGCCGCGAGGGCGTCCAGGGCGCCCTGCGCGGAACCGAGGGCCCGCATTTCGATCCAGTGGCCCAGCAGCATGATCGCGACCAGCAGCGCCAGTTCCCACCAGAAGTCCAGGTCGAACCCGCCGATGCCCAGGCTAGTGACCCAGGACGCGGCAAACGCGACGGTGATGGCCATGGCGATCAGCAGCATCATCCCCGGGCTCCGGGTCTTCAGTTCCTGCAGTCCGCCTTTGAGGAACGGCTGGCCTCCGTAGAGGAAAATCACCGTTCCCAGCACGGCCGGGATCCACGTTGAGCCGGGGAATTTCAGGGGCTCATAGCCCAGGAGGTGGCCGACCATCGGGCTGAAGTACACCACGGGCACGGACAGGACCAGGGTGAGCCAGAACCTGTTCTTGAACATGGCGGTACTGTGCCCGGCGTGCTGCCCGTGGCTGTGGACCGCGTGGTCGTCGTCGTGAGCACCATGCTGCTCGTGGGCGTGGCCGGCGTGATCTACGGGCGGGCTTGCCACCGCCGTTGCCTGGCCCGGTACGGGGCTCGGGGGCTGGTGGCCGGCGTGGTCTTTCCCGCCGTGGTGATCGTGGTGGTTTTCCATTGGTGCCCTCCTGTTGGGGGGAGTGTTCCCTGACGGCGTCAGCAGGACTGTCATCAGGGCGGGAGGTGGACTACCTGCTGCTGAGGCTGTACCCGGCGGCGGTGACGGCGTCCCGGACGGAGGTTTCCGTGTGGGGCCCGGAGACGCTTAGGCGCGAGGTCCCGCCGGCGACGAGTTCGACGGCGGCTGATGTCACGCCGTCGAGCGCGGTGACTGCCTTTTCAACGGTCTGGACACAGTGACCGCACGTCAGGCCGGTGACGGAGTACTCCGTACCTTCTGCCTGGGGTGACAGCTGCTTCGCTGAAGGGGTGGAGCAGCAACTGCACCCTGCAGTTTCAGCTGCAACGATGGGCAGTTCGGTCCGGACCGGGGATGCACTCATATCAGTTCTGTCCTTTTGCAAGAGAGGTGTGATGAGGTGCTGGGGTTGAACGGCTGTAAGGGCCGGAATTGCAAGGGCCTGGACAAACCACTTCACTGGCAACACCCAAAGAATACCCCCATGGGGTATATCTTGCAATGTGCCGACGCCCACAGCACCGGGGGAGCGGGCGGCCGAGCGCTCGCCTTACCGCCAGGACAGTCAGCCGTGGCTGGGTTCCCCGGTGACGGTGTGGTCGGCGTGGTTCAGGCCTTCCAGGACAAGTCGGGCCAGATGGCCGTCCGCGATGCTGTAGACCACCCTGCGACTGACCTTCTGCGTGCTGACGAGGCCGCTGAAGCGGAGCTTGGCCAGATGCTGGCTGACTGAGGTCCGGGAGGCTCCGGTGCGTTCCACCAGGGTGGTGACGTCGGCCGGTTCCTGGGTCAGGAGCCAGAGAATGTGCAGGCGGGTGGGATCGGAGAGCATCCGGAACGTGGCCGTGGCGGCATCCAGTCGGCGGGCATCAGGGAGCCGGGGATGGTGAAGGCTCGGTGTGGTGACGACTTGGGCCTCTTCCACCGGATCACCCTTTCATGTTGGCCGGTTCTGGGCCGGTCCTGGAGGCAGCCGGCCAGAATTTCACGGCCGCTGCTGTACTGATCATAGCCACCACTGCCAGGACGGCGGCGGCTGCGGGCTGGCCGGCGGACGCGCCGATCCAGCCGGCTACCGGGTAGGTGATGATGAAGCACGCGTGGGAGAGGGAGAACTGGGCGGTGAAGATGTAGGCCCGCGTGCTTTCCGTTGCGGAGCGGCGCAGTAACCGGGCCGAAGGGGTGCTGATCATCGAGTTCCCGGCGCCGAGTGCCGCCCAGAGCCCCAGCAGCATCAGCCACGGACCGGCCGTCGCCAGCAGGACAAACGTGCCGGCGAGGCCAAGGCCAAGAAGCGCAGCTCCGGACATCATCAACGAACGGTCGGCCAACCGGTCCAGCGCCCAGGGTGCGCTGAGCGCGACGGCCATCGAACCGGCGCCGTAACAGGCCAGGGCAATGGCGACGTCGGCGTTGGATCCTGCGAACAGGTCCCGGGTATAGACCACCGTGTTGACCAGCACGAGGGATGTAGCGGCCGCCACGGCCAGGTTCAAAGCCAGGAGGCCGCGCAGTTCCGGCGTTCTCGCGAAGATCCTCGCGCCGAGGGTGGTGCGGTGCCAGAGTGATCCTTCCTGACGGGCCGCCGGTGCTGCAGGCAGTCTGGTGGTCACCACCAATGCCGCAGAGAACACAAAGCCCGCCACGGTGCCGAGAAAAAGTTCGTGGAAGGAAAGTACGGACAGGAGTCCTGCGGCCAGGGCCGGGCTGACCAGGGATTCCAGGTCATACGCGAGACGAGAGAGTGACAAGGCCCGCGTGTACTGCCGTTCATCGGGCAGCACCACGGGGATCAGGGACTGGAAGGCCGGCGTGAACGTAGCCGAGGCACTCTGAAGGACAAATATCAGCACATAGATTTGCCAGGCCTGATCCACCGCGGGCAGCATCAGGGCGATTCCGCCACGGATCAGGTCCGCTGCAACCAGGACCGGCTTTTTTGGCAGCTTTTCCACCAGTGCCGCCATGACTGGCGCGACGAAGACGTAGGCCAGCATCTTTATGGTCAGCGCTGTCCCGAGCACGGCCCCGGCCTGCGCTCCTGCAAGGTCGAACGCCAGCAGTCCGAGGGCCACAGTCAGCAAACCGGTCCCCAGCAACGCAACAATCTGGGCTGAGAAGAGCTTCCGGTAGGCGCGGACGGCCAGAACTTCGATCATAAGGATCCCTCAATCAATATGTGCGTACCTATGCACCTATTGTAGACGGCTAAACCCCAGTGCCGTACAGGGCCAACCTTGAACGGGTGCACGGGAAACTCTTGGTCACCAGCTCTATTTCCCGAATCTAGACTAAGACTTGCTTACTGTGCCCCTGTTTTTAGATAAAGATGTCTTTCTGTTCACTAGTGTTACGCGGGTCACAGAGAAGGAAGGACGCCGTAGCAATGACTGCAACACAAGCACAAAACGTATCCCGCTCCTCAACAGGGACCCTGCTTGCCTCAAACTCGTCCTGGACCGAGCTGAAACGGGCCGCCGGAGAACTGCAGCAGATCCAGGTGAAGGACGGCTCGATACCTGATCCGGGGGACCATGACCGCGCCCTGTACGAGGTCGCCACGATCACCGCTTCAATCAGGGATTTGGCCCCTTCGTTCCCGCACGATGCGGAGTATCTGGCCCGGCTCGAAGTTGACTTCGAGCGGTGGGCTGCCTCCTCGTTCGGGGTCCCGGACTTCCTGGATTCTCTGCTCGCATTCCAGCCACAGCAGCACCGAATCGACGGACTGCCGCATCTGGTGGTCTTCCCTATGTATACGCAGAACGGCAGCCCGAACCGCTTCGTGGAGGCCGTGCTGTTCGAAGTAGTGTGGCCGGAGTTCATCGCTGAACTCGAAGGTGCAGAGTATTCGAACCAGCTTTTCGTACCCATTCGCTTCATCGACTTCACACCAGGCTATGACACGAACTCGGCGGTGTTGTTTCCTGAGAGCGTAGCCGTCCGTGAAACGCCGCAGTTCACCTGGGGTGGTATTTTCGCGGATCGCGAGGCTGAGCGGTTCCGGAGGGTGGTGGCCGCAGCCAGCGACATCACGTCCCTCACTCTCCCCGACGGAGCGCGGCGGCTGCTTGAAGACCCTCAGCTGGCCATGGAAACCTTCGTGATGTGGGATCTGATCCATGACAGGACGCACATGCGCGGGGATCTGCCGTTTGATCCGTTCATGATCAAGCAGAGGATGCCGTACTTTCTCTACACCCTGGAAGAGCTGCGGTGCGATCTGACGGCATTCCGTGAATCCGTCCGTATCGAGAGGGATGAGAACGCGCCGCCGGAGGCGCGAAACCACGCGAAACTCGTCCAGTATGCCGTAATCTTCGACCGGATTTTCCGGTTCGCGATGACAGGAAACCGGGTCCGCAATTACGACGGCCTTGGCGGTCAGCTCCTTTTCGCCTGGATGCACCAGCACAACGTGCTTCATTGGACGGACTCGAAACTGTCCATCGACTGGTCGGAAGCGCCAGAAGTAGTTATCGAACTCGGGAAGCGGATCGAGGAGCTGTACTGGCGTTCAATTGACCGCCCGAAAACCGCTCACTGGCTTGCGGCCTATGAATTCATCAGCGCCACAGTCACCCCGAACCCCGCATCCCACTGGGCCAAGGGGCCCCAGGCGCTGGCCCTTGACGGCCCTCCTCGGGGCCTGACCGACCAGGTGCTTGATGACGAGTTCCCACTTTCAATGTTCTACGAAGCACTGGAGAAAAAGATGAGAAACGTCATCGAATCCACGGCCGGAATCACCGGCGAGCCCAACGGCGGCAACAGCCGCAAGGACGCGGCATGATGGCTCCCGACGGACCCAGGACGGTCATGGTGGCCGGCTCCACCAGCGAGGCCGGGACCGCCGTCGTATCGGCCCTCAGCGGCGCCGGATTCCGCGTCGCCGCCGTGGACCTGGACACTGAGCGCGTGCAAAACCTCGCACAGTCCTGGCCCAACGTCACCGGCTACACCTGCAACCTCGCAGAACCCGCGGCCGTCCGGGAACTGGCGTCCTCGGTCCGCCGGGACCTTGGACCCCTCGATGGCCTGATCCACTTGGTGGGCGGCTGGCGCGGCGGCGACGGCATACCTGGGCAGGAGGACTCCGACTGGGACTTTCTGCACACCAGCGTCCTGACGACACTGCGAAACACCAGCCGCGCCTTCTACGACGACCTTGAAAAGTCCCCGGCGGGCCGGCTGGCCATCGTGTCTGCCCAGGCAGCTGCCAATCCCTCAGCAGGTGGTGCCGCCTACGCAGCGATCAAGGCCGCTTCCGAGGCCTGGACGCTGGCGGTGGCCGACGGCTTCCGCAGCTCACAATCCGGCAGCACGAACCACCGGCAACCGCAGCGGTCAGCTGCCGTCGTGTTCGTGGTCAAGGCCCTCGTCGACGACAAGATGAAGGCTTCCCAGCCCGACCGGAAATTCCCGGGATTCACCCATGTGAAGGATCTCGGAGCCGCTTCGGCCGCCCTGTTCAGCAGGTCCGCCGCCGAACTCAACGGTTCCCGCCTACCCCTGGTCTGATCTTTCACCTATGTCCCGACCGGCAAGCAGGTAGGGAGATCGACCAAGCGCCAGTACCGGCGCGCCCGCACGCCGACCTGCGTGCAGGCAGTCAGAAAACAATCCCATTCATGGGCCACACCAACCAAGAGGTAAACAATGTCGTTTTCTCCGTCCAAGAGGACAAAGGCACTGGCGAGTCTCGCCATCGGCCTTCTTGCTCTGACCGGTTGCACCAATGCATCACAGACCTCGGGGGGAGCTGCCCCGGGTTCCACTGGCTTTGATCCCGCCTCTGTGGCCAGGGACGATGCCCTCGCCGCGAGCGTACCTGAGGCCATCAGGAGCAAGGGCACCCTCACGGTGGGTGCCGACACAACGTACGCACCTGCCGAATCCCTGGGCGGCGCCGATGGCCAGACCCCGGTGGGCTACAACGTGGATTTCGCCAAGGCCATCGGTGCGACCCTCGGCCTGAAGGTCAAGGTCCAGACGTCGGAATTCACGGGAATCCTGCCCGCTCTCGGTGCCAAGTACGATCTGGGAATCTCCTCCTTCACAATCAACGCGGAGCGTCTGAAGGCCGTCAACATGGTCAGCTACTTCAATGCCGGCACGTTGTGGGCCGTCCAGAAGGGCAACCCGAAGAATTTCAGCGTCGATGACATCTGCGGCAAAACCGTAGGGGTGCAGACCGGCACCACCCAGGAGGACCCCGACGTCTCCGGCCGGTCCAAGGCATGCACGGATGCCGGAAAACCGGGCGTCAACGTCGTCACTTTGAAAACGCAGACAGATGTGACCACCCGTCTGGTGAACGGCAGCATCGACGCCATGGCCGCCGATTCCCCCATCATCGGCTATGCCCTCTCGCAGACCGGCGGCAAGCTGGAGCCCCTGGGCGATGTTTACGCTGCGGCACCGCAAGGTATCGCGGTCGCCAAGAGCGACACCGCCCTGTCCGAGCTCATGAAAAACGTCATGAACAAACTCATCAGCGACGGGACCTACGGGAAAATCCTGGACACCTGGAGCAACACCACGGGCGCCGTCACGAAGTCTGAAGTGAACCCGGCGGTAGGGAATTGAGCAGCCTCGCACCCACCGATACCAGCGACCGCAGGAACATTGCCGCGCACCGGAAACCGGAACTGATCGACGCCGTTCCGGTCCGCCATCCCGGCCGCTGGGCCGGCGCCGTCCTCATCCTGCTGTTCGCCGCGCTGCTGGGCCAGAGCCTGGTCACCAATACCAATTTCCGCTGGGACATCGTCGGCACCTATTTCATGGACGTGCTCGTCATCCAGGGCATCGGCTGGACGTTGCTGCTGACAGTCCTCTCGATGGCGATCGCCATCTTGCTGGCCATTCTCCTGGCCTTCATGCGCCAGTCGGACAATCCCCTGTTCCGCGGCGTGAGCTGGACCTGGGTCTGGTTCTTCCGCGGCACACCGGTCTACACCCAGCTGGTGTTCTGGGGCCTCATCTCCGTTCTTTATCCCAAGATCGCCCTGGGGATTCCGTTCGGACCGGAACTGTTCAGCTTCAGCACCCAGGACGTAATCACCGCCTTCATGGCAGCAATCCTGGGACTGGGGTTGAACGAGTCAGCCTATCTGGCCGAAATTTTCCGCGCCGGCCTGAAGTCCGTCGACTCCGGCCAGATGGAAGCCGCCGAGGCCCTGGGGATGCGCAAGTCCAAAATCATGTGGCGGATCATTCTGCCCCAGGCCATGCGCGTCATCGTGCCACCCACCGGCAATGAGACCATCGGGATGCTCAAGACCACCTCGCTGGTGCTCGCGGTGCCGTTCACCCTGGACCTGACATTCGCAACCAACGGCATCGCCAACCGCAGCTACCTGCCCATTCCGTTGCTGATCGTGGCCGCCCTCTGGTACCTGGTGATCACCAGCATCCTGATGGTGGGCCAGTACTACGTTGAGCGCCACTTCGGAAAGGGCGTGGACAACATCGTCCCTGCCCCGGTCAAGCCGACCCCTGCGGCCGCCGCAGCCAAAGCACCCAAAATAAAGGATGAGCTACCGTGACCATCACCAACGACCTCATGACGAAGGAGGCCCTCGTCCGGATTGACGGGGTCCACAAGTACTTCGGAGAGCACCATGTGCTCCGCGGGATCGACATGACGGTCCGGCAGGGCGAGGTTTCCGTCCTGATCGGCCCGTCCGGGTCCGGGAAGTCCACGTTGCTGCGCTGCATCAACATGCTGGAAACCATCAGCGCCGGCCGGATCCACGTCCGCGAAGAAATGATCGGCTACCGCGAGAACCGCGGCCGCCTGCATGACCTGACCATCAAAGAGATCGCCGCCCAGCGTCGGGAGATCGGCATGGTCTTCCAGCGCTTCAACCTCTTCCCGCACCGTACGGCGCTACAGAACATTATCGAGGCGCCCACCCAAGTCAAGCGGCAATCCAAGGTGAAGGCCAGATCACGCGCGATGGAACTTCTGGACCGTGTCGGTCTCGGAAACCACGCCAACCACTATCCCGCGCAGCTCTCCGGTGGCCAGCAGCAGCGCGTGGCCATCGCCCGTGCATTGGCGATGGAGCCTGAACTGATGCTCTTCGACGAGCCGACCTCGGCCCTGGACCCGGAACTCGTGGGCGAAGTGCTCAACGTGATGAAAGACCTGGCCAAGTCCGGCATGACTATGATCGTGGTCACCCACGAGATCGGCTTCGCGCGCGAGGTCGGAGACACCCTGACCTTCATGGACGGCGGCATCGTCGTCGAAAGCGGCAAGCCGCGCGACGTCATCGCCAATCCGCAGCAGGCCCGCACCCAGGAGTTCCTCTCCAAAGTTCTCTGACGGCTCAACCCAGGCGGTCCGGGCGTGATGTCCGAAGCGGATCATGCCCGGACCGGCATTGGTGCCTACGGTGAAGGATGATGTTGGTCTAGATTCGTGGAATGGGAACAGTTGGAGTGACGCAGTGACGAACCCCGGAGCGGACAACCAGGAGGAGGATCTGCTCGCGTTGACCATGAGCGTGGAGGACTGGCTGTTCATCGACGGGACCATTGACAACACCGTCGCCATTGCTGCCGTGGACGGCGCCGAGACCGTCGTCGGGCAGGGCCACGCGATCCGCGCGGCGGGCTGGGCGGCAACCCGCGCCCACCCGCGGAATAAGGACGGCTGGGGCGGCTGGCCGCCCACCGATGACGAGATTACCGTTGCGCTGCCGCCACCGGCGTGGCGGTTCGTCGTTGACGAGTTGTACAGGTGGGAGCGTGTGATGGCCGACGACGGCGCGGACGTGGGTGCCGTCAGCCCGGACGCGGGGAAGCCTGGGACGCGCGGCTTTGCGGTTGCGCACCGGCTGGTGGAGCGCCTCAGCGATGCGTCGCGCGAACCGGAGTAGCCGCAGGTCAAAACCGTCGGTGCGGTGGCGCTCTGGCTATGATTGAGGTACTGGGTTCTAAGCTGAGGGGGAACACTGGCCGATGAGTGCCGTCACTGTCGCGCGCAACGTCCGCGTCGCTATCTGGACCATTCTGGCGGTCCTCGTGGCTGTGGGTCTGATCTGGTTCGCCGTGTTTACCGCGAACAAACCCGCCACGCCCGTGCCCCCGGCGGCCGCTGATTCCCCGGTGGTGAGGGAAGACAGCCACCGGCTCACCAGCCCACCGGCCGAGAAAGCCCAGCTGGTTGAGTTTCTGGACTTCGAGTGCGAGGCCTGCCGCGCCGCCGAGCCTTTGGTGACGGAGCTGAAGGAGGACTACGGGGACCGGATCACGTTCGTCCTCCGCTACTTCCCCCTGCCCGGACACCCGAACTCCGGCACGGCAGCGCTCGCTGTCGAAGCCGCCGCGCGTCAGGGCCACTACGAACCGATGGTCACGAAGCTTTTCGCGACCCAGCCCGAGTGGGGCGAAAAGCAGGACTCCCAGGCCGCCCTCTTCCGGACCTACGCGGAAGGCCTCGGCCTCGACATGGCCCGGTTCGATCAGGATGTTGCCGCCGAGGACACCAAGGAACGGATCCGCCGGGACATCGCGGTCGGAAAAGCCCTCGGTGTTACCGGCACCCCGACGTTCTTCCTGAACGGCGAAAAACTCGTCCTCAACACCGAAGCCCAGTTCCGGCAGTTGCTCGACGACGCCGTCCGGTAGCGGCTGTGGTTAGTGCCGTGCAACATCGGGGGCGGCGCCAAACTTAAGCCCGCAACTCCCGATCAATCCGGTCCATTCGGGCCCGCACCAACTGGAAACGCGCGTCCTCAGGACCGGTCAATCGTGCCAACGCGGAAGCGGCGGCGATGTCGCACGAGCCCATATCGCTGGCGCACCAGCGTGAGATCAGGTCGGCATCTCCGCTGGAACGGACCGAGGCCGCAACAGCCTCATTCAATTCGTCACGCATGAGCTCAACGGCCAGGTTATTCGAGCGGTTGAGCAGGCGGGCCGGGTACGCCGCCAACGCTTCGCCGAGGCGGCCGGCCCGCAAGTACCCGGCCACAGCGTCGGCGTCGGACACCACAGTCACGCCAGCGGCAAAACGGTACGGATTGGGCTCCACCACGGCACCCAACACCGCACGGATCCGGTGCATTTCCGTCCGAATTGTCGCGGCCGCTCCGTCCTCGCCGTGCAGCTGGTAGGCCAGCTCTTCGGCGCTCCAGCCCTGTGTTCGCGAGGCCAGCAACGCCAGTATTTCGGCTCGGCGCAGCGTGATCGGAACGCCACGGCCGCCGTCGAGCTCTGCTGTCGGCTTGTCGCCGAGCAGCCGCAGGAACAGCGTAGAGGCGGTGCCGGGACGGGAAAGTCCGACGGCGGCACGCGGACTCAGTTCCGCCGTCGGGCCTGCGGACCTCAACAGCTCCTCGGCCAGCCGCACGCCGCAACGCACCATCCGCAGGCTGTCCGGCGTCACGGTGTCGATCGGCCCCGAAACATCCAGCACGCCGACGATCTCCCCGCTGAAAGGGTCGCGGATCGGGGCGGCGGTGCAGGCCCAGTCGTGGTGGGTCCGCACCAGGTGCTCGGCCGAAAACAACTGGGCCGGGCCCCCGGTAATAAGCGCCTCGCTGATGGCATTGGTGCCGATGCCGGACTCGGACCAGTCGGCACCTTCCACAAACTCCAGTGAGTCGGCCTGCCGCAACGCTGACCCGCTGCCGACCCGCCACAGCACCTCGCCCAGATGGTCAGTGACGATCAGCAGGTGGCGGCCCGCGGCGGACTCATCGGCGAGCATCTGGGACAACGCCGGAACCACGGATGCCAGGCGGTGTCCGGCGCCCAAAGAACGGGCTTCAGAAACGTCATGCAGATGCACCGGACTGTGCTGCTCGGGGTTGATTCCCAGAGCCAGGGAGCGGCGCCACGACTCAAGCAATGACGGCGAAAACGCAGGATCCGGCGAGCCGGCCAGCGTGGCATCCTGCGCGCTGCGGAGCGTCCTGGCGTACTCCAGGGGAGAGGAGAAACGGAGCCCGGGATCAGGCGCCAACGCGTGCTGCATGCGTCTACTCCCAACTCGCCGTCGAATCGATCTGCCCGAAGACCCCGCAGGAAAGGGGGGAGGCCCGTGTAACCCGATTGTAACCCCCCGCGACATTTACTTGTGATGCGAGTCACCACCCGGTCGGCTGTTATGGAACCGGGCAATGACTCATCGTCAGCAATGGAAAGAGGAGACATGCCTGAGACCGCAAATGGCATAGCCGAGGCTTGGCTGGCGCAGTTCGACGACGCGCTGCGCAGCCACAACACCGAGGCAGCACTGGAATTGTTCGAGGACGAATCGTATTGGCGCGACTTCGTATCCTTCACCTGGAATCTCAAAACGCTCGAGGGCAAGGACCAGATCAGGAGCATGCTGGACGCCACCTTGGAGGACATTCAGCCGTCCAACTGGACCCTGGCCGAGGACGCCACCGGGGACGCTGCCGGTACAGAGGCCTGGGTCAACTTCGAGACCTCGCAGGCCCGCGGCTACGCTCATCTGCGCCTGCGCAACGGCAAGTGCTGGACCCTGCTTACCACCATGCAGGAGCTGAAGGGCTTCGAGGAAAAGAAGGGCGCCAATCGTGAGAAGGGCGTGGCCCACCACATCAGCAAGGGCCGCAAGTCCTGGCTGGAACTGAAGGAGGAGCAGGAAGCCAGGCTCGGCTACGAGGACCAGCCCTACACCGTGATCATCGGCGGCGGGCAGGGCGGGATCGGCCTCGGCGCCCGGCTGCGCCGGCTCGGCGTGCCCACCCTCATCATTGAGAAGAACGAAAAGCCCGGCGACTCCTGGCGCAACCGCTACAAGTCCCTGCACCTGCACGACCCCGTCTGGTACGACCACCTGCCGTACCTGAAGTTCCCGGAAGACTGGCCTGTGTTCGCGGCCAAGGACAAGATCGGCGACTGGCTGGAGCATTACACCCGCATCATGGAGCTGAACTACTGGTCCAGCACCGAATGCACCAACGCCCGCTACGACGAGGACGCTCAAGAATGGGTCGTCCAGGTCATCCGCGACGGCGCACCGGTCACCTTGCGTCCCAAACAGCTCGTCTTCGCCTTGGGCGTCTCCGGTTACCCCAACGTGCCAGCGTTCGACGGCGCCGAGAGCTTCCTGGGGGAGCAGTACCACTCCTCCAAGCACCCCGGTGGCGGCGACTGGACGGGCAAGAAGGCCGTGGTGATCGGGTCAAACAACTCGGCCCACGACATCTGCGCCGACCTCTGGGAGCACGGCGCCGACGTCACCATGATCCAGCGCTCGTCCACCCACATTGCCCGCAGTGAGTCCCTCATGGACCTGGCCCTCGGCGACCTCTACTCGGAGAAGGCGCTGGCCAACGGCGTCACCACGGAGAAGGCCGACCTCCTGTTCGCCTCGCTGCCGTACCGGATCCTCCCGGAGGCCCAGATCCCGGTCTATCAGGAGATGGCAAAGCGGGACGCCGGTTTCTACACCCAGCTCGAGGCTGCGGGTTTCGAGCTGGACTTCGGAGTGGACGGTTCGGGGCTGTTCCTGAAGTACCTGCGGCGTGGCTCCGGCTACTACATCGACGTCGGCGCCTCCCAGCTGATCATCGACGGCCGCGTGAAACTCGCCAACGGCCAGGTCAGCAAGATCACCGGCAACGCCGTGGTCATGGACAACGGCACCGAGCTGGAAGCCGACGTGATCATCTACGCCACCGGCTACGGTTCGATGAACGGCTGGCTCGCTGACCTTGTCTCACCCGAGGTGGCTGACAGGGTGGGCAAGTGCTGGGGTTTCGGCTCCGAAACGCCCAAGGACCCTGGCCCCTGGGAGGGCGAGCTGCGGAACATGTGGAAGCCCACCAACGTGGAGAACCTCTGGATCCATGGCGGCAACCTGCACCAGAGCCGGCACTATTCCAACTACCTGGCCCTGCAGCTCAAGGCCCGGCTGGAGGGGCTGCCCACACCGGTGTTTGAGCTCCAGGCATCGCACCACACCCGCTGATCACCACCCACCCGGGCGGGCGGCTGCGCCGACATGGCGCAGCCGTCTCTACGGCATCGAGATCAGGAGGATTCATCACGTGATAGGCCGTGGACGGCTCTACCCTCGAAGGTGTTGGCGCAGTCCGGGGATGGCAAAGTCGACCTTCCCGTAGCCGGCAGACTCGATCAGCCCGGCTGCGATGAGCCTGTTCCGGTACTTGGAGACCAGATTGGGTTTGGACTTGATGATGTTCCCGATCTGGGCAGCTGACGAAGGGCCATCCTGCTGGGCCATCGCATCGAGGAACTCGCGGTCCTTGTCAGAGATGTCCGAAAGTGCGGACTCGACAACAACCAGGGTGTTCCGTCGCAGCGCGGCCGCGATGGCGGCGCGGACGCCGCGCTGATCCAACGTCCAGCCCGACTTACCAGCCTCCATCCAGAGGTAATAGCCGACGAGCTGAATAAGGAACGGGTAGCCCTCTGTGGCCGCCGCCGCCTCGCTGATCAGCTCCGGGGAGACGCCGATGCCTCCTTCGCTGAAAAGTTCCTGGTAAGAGGCGGTGACTTCGGCGACGGCCGCTTCGTGCAGGTTGATCCTGTCGGCCCGCCGCAGGAAGGTGGCTACGCCTTCGTTAAGAAGATCAGACACGGCCGAGGGGAGGCCGGCGAAGATCAGGCCGATCGGCAGGCCGTCGCGAATGAAGTGTTGGACGTCGGCAGCCAACTGCGAGATTTCTGTCCGGTCGACGGCATGGATCTCGTCAATAGTGATGACTAAGCCCGTTCCCTTTGCGTCCAGCAGTCGCAGGAGTTCCTCGCCGGTCCGCCGCCAATCCGGAAAGCGTTCCTGCGGGAGTTGCGTGGTCAACCCGAACCCTGCGGCGGAGAAAGCCGTGATCTTCCGCGTCGGCGGACCGTCCCCGAACTCGTCTGCAAGTCGGAGCATGTCGTCGCCGATCTTTGCCAGGAATCCCGGATTGGCCGTTCGGGAGATCACGGCCCATCCGTGATCTCTGGCGATCGCCTCCGCGGCACCGAGCATTACGGTCTTGCCAATGCCCCGGGATCCCGTAATGATCGTGAGCAGCCCCGGAGCACCCGATCCCTGTTGCAAGCCGTATTCGAATTCGTCCAGCAGCCCGGCTCTGCCGATTAGGTCCGGAGGGGTGGCTCCGGCAGTGGGTTTGAAAGGATTCTGCACAGACGCCTCCGGGTGAAACTAGGTGAAAGTGGTGAAAGTGGTGAAACTTCGACCAGCCTAGCAGTCCGGGCTAATCGCCTGCTGGGCCGACATCAGGGGCTTGTGAGGATGACGAGCTGCCGGGTCGCCCGGGTCATCGCGACATAGCGGTCTACCGCTCCTTCGATGCCCGGACCGAAGCCCTCCGGGTCCACGAGGACCACCAGGTCGAACTCGAGCCCCTTCACCAGTTCCGGGGACAGCCACCTGGCGCGGGACGTCGCCAGGAACGGGCCGTGTCCCGCGTCAGTGGTGCTGATGACGCAGGCGGTCCCGTCGTCGTGCTCGGCGAGCCAGGTGTCGAGGATCGAGCCCAGCTGCAGTGTGGATCCGTGGACGACGGGAAGGCCGCTGCTCCGGATCGAGGTGGGCACGTTGGCGTCCGGGACGACGGCCCGGATGACCGGCTCGGCTTCTGCCATGACCTCTTCCGGCGTCCGGTAGTTGATGCTGAGGCTCGCCAGGTTCACGTTCGTCAATCCGACCCGTTCGAGCCGTTGCCGGGCCGCGTCCAGGAGCGGCAGGTCGGACGTGGTCCAGGCGTGCGGGTCCTGGCGCTGCAGCTTCTGCACCTCGTCGGGACTGAGCCAGGGGGCGCACAGGCGCAGGTAGGCGGGCACCCGCCAGAGGTCCCCCACAAGCGCGCTGTAGTTGAGCGGCGGCCATGCCCTGCTGAACGCTTCGACCAATTCCGCGTTCCGCGCCAGCGCCCTGCGCAGCACGCCTTCGGGGAGGTCGCCGCCGTCGTGCTTGTCCTCCATGATGGTGAGCAGCTCCTCCCAGACCTCGTCGCGCGCCTCATTGTGCGGAGTGCCGGGATGACCCGATTTCCCATCGATTGCTCCGTAGGGGCCCTTAAGGGCTCCCAAAAGGGCCTTTACGGAGCAACCGATGGTGATGTGACGCCGTCGCCGGCGGAAATCTTGCACGCCGCCCGAAATCGGGCTAACCTGTGAGACGTGTCACTGACGAAGTGGCACATGCTTTTGATCTGCGGCGGGAGAGTCCTGCCGGTACGTTCAGCAGGCGCCGTAGGAGCAAATCCTCTCCGGGAATCTCTCAGGCCCACGTACCGCCGCGGTTAGGCAACTCTGGAAAGTAGTCCGGCAACGGGCTCACCGACGGTGCAAGCGTCACCCTGTAAAAGCAGGTGGCGCGGAAACTCTCAGGTCCAATACAGAGCGGGGAGGAACCCGAATCAATGTGGCGTACCCAGCGCGCCACCTGAATTATGGAGTTCCTTCATGACCATCCAGTCGTCCCCTTCCACCTTTGCCGATCGTCATATTGGTGCGCGCCGCCAGGCCGATATTGACGCCATGCTCAAGGCCGTTGGCTATGACAGCGTTGACGGCCTCGTGGACGTTGCCGTCCCCGACTCCATCCGCCAGGCCAAGCCGCTGGCCCTTAAGGACGCCCTCAGTGAGGTTGAGGTCCTTGCGGAGCTGCGGAAGCTCGCGGCGAAGAACAAGACGGCTGTCCAGATGATCGGCCAGGGTTACTACGACACGGTCACGCCTGCGGTGATCCGGCGGAACATCCTGGAGGCCCCGGCCTGGTACACCGCGTACACGCCGTACCAGCCGGAGATTTCGCAGGGCCGCCTGGAGGCGCTGCTGAACTTCCAGACCATGGTCCAGGACCTCGTTGGCCTGCCCATCGCCAACGCGTCGCTGCTGGATGAAGCCACCGCCGTGACCGAGGCCGTGCTGATGATGCGCCGGGCGAACAAGAACAAAGAGGCCCGGGACGGCAAGACCGTCCTGGATGCCGACTGCCTGCCGCAGACCATCGCGATTGTGAAGGGCCGCGCCGAAGCCCTCGGGTTCGAGGTGGAGGTCGCCGACCTCTCCCAGGGCCTGCCCGACGGCGTCATCAATGGCATCGTCCTGCAGCAGCCGGGCGTCTCGGGCCGGGTCTTCAACCACACCGACGTGATCGAGGCTGCCAAGGAGCGCGGCGCGCTCGTCACGGTCGCTGCCGACCTGTTGGCGCTGACGCTGATCACGCCGCCGGGGGAGCAGGGCGCGGACATCGCCGTCGGCTCGACCCAGCGTTTTGGTGTGCCGTTGTTCTTCGGCGGACCGCACGCGGCCTACATGGCGGTGGCGAAGGGCCTGGAGCGGTCCATGCCGGGCCGCCTCGTCGGAGTCTCCAAGGACGACGCCGGGACCCTCGCGTACCGCCTGGCGCTGCAGACCCGGGAGCAGCACATCCGCCGTGAGAAGGCCACGTCCAACATCTGCACCGCGCAGGCACTGCTGGCCATCGTCTCCTCGTTCTACGCCGTGTACCACGGCCCCGACGGCCTCAAGGCAATCGCCGAGCAGGTCCACCACAACGCCCGCACCCTGGCGACCACGCTGAAGGTCGCCGGCCGCGAACTGGTCACCGAGACCTTTTTCGACACAGTCACGGTCCGCGTCCCGGGCAAGGCCGGCAAGGTCATCGCCGCCGCCGAAGCACGTGGCATCAACCTGCGCCACATCGACGAGGACACCATCGGCGTCTCCGCTGATGAAACTACGACGACGGATGTCCTCTCCGCGATCGCCGTCGCCTTCGGTGCCGGTCCGGTTGTGGACGCGAAGGGCTTTGAACTGCCCGAATCGGTGCTCCGCACTTCCGAGTACCTGCAGCACCCCGTGTTCAACACGCACCGTTCCGAGACCCAGCTGCTGCGCTACATCCGCCGGCTGAGTGACCGCGACCTCGCCCTGGACCGCACGATGATCCCGCTGGGTTCCTGCACGATGAAGCTGAACGCCACGGCAGAGATGGAAGCCATATCCTGGCCGGAGTTCGCCTCGATCCACCCGTTCGCCCCGGATTCCCAGACCGTGGGCTGGCGCGAACTCATCGGCGGGCTGGAAGCTGACCTCGCGGAAATCACCGGGTACGACCAGGTATCCCTGCAGCCGAACGCCGGGTCCCAGGGCGAGCTCGCGGGCCTGCTGGCCATCCGCGGCTACCACCTCTCTCGCGGCGATGCCCAGCGCACGGTCTGCCTGATTCCGGCCTCGGCGCACGGCACCAACGCCGCCTCGGCCGTCCTGGCGGGCATGAAGGTCGTTGTGGTTGCCACCGCCGCGGACGGCAGCATCGACCACGCTGACCTGAATGCCAAGATCGAGGCCAACAAGGACGTCCTCTCGGCGATCATGATCACCTACCCCTCCACCCACGGCGTCTACGACGCCGACGTCACCGAAATCTGCGACGCCGTGCACGCTGCCGGCGGCCAGGTCTACGTCGACGGCGCCAACCTCAACGCCCTTGTCGGCCTGGCACAGCCGGGCAAGTTCGGCGGCGACGTCTCGCACCTGAACCTGCACAAGACCTTCTGCATCCCGCACGGCGGCGGCGGCCCCGGCGTTGGCCCGGTCGCAGCCAAGGCGCACCTGGCACCGTTTATGCCCGGTGACGCCAACAAGGCAGCGCACGAAGCCGGCCACGGCGTGGCCATCAGCGCATCCAACTACGGCTCCGCCGGCGTCCTGCCCATCTCCTGGGCCTACGTGAAGCTGATGGGTGCCGAGGGCCTGACCGAGGCCACGAAGTCGGCGCTGCTGGCGGCGAACTATGTTGCGGCCCGCCTGAATGAGTACTTCCCGGTCCTCTACACCGGCGAGGGTGGGCTGGTGGCGCACGAGTGCATCCTGGACCTGCGCGACCTGACGGCCAGGACCGGCGTCACCGCGGAGGACGTGGCCAAGCGCCTGATCGATTATGGCTTCCACGCCCCCACCCTCGCGTTCCCGGTGGCGGGCACGCTGATGGTGGAGCCCACCGAGTCCGAGGACCTTGTGGAGATCGACCGGTTCATCGACGCGATGATCACCATCCGCAAGGAAATCGACCAGGTGGCCAACGGCGACTTCACTGTCGAGAACAGCCCGCTGCGCCACGCACCCCACACCGCGTCCGCCGTCGTATCT
The DNA here is from genome assembly GCF_023913735.1 of Pseudarthrobacter raffinosi. Taxonomy (GTDB): domain Bacteria; phylum Actinomycetota; class Actinomycetes; order Actinomycetales; family Micrococcaceae; genus Arthrobacter; species Arthrobacter raffinosi. Next base: position 10,779 of record NZ_JAMXBH010000014.1, on the reverse strand, counting down.
TCCGGCTGGGCCCGCGAGTACCCGCGTGAGCAGGCCGCCTTCCCGGTCCACCACCTCAAGCAGGACAAGTACTTCCCGCCCGTCGGCCGCATCGACGGCGCAGCCGGGGACCGCAACCTGATCTGCTCCTGCCCGCCCATCGAAGAATTCGCGAACTAGTCTCGTATGAAAGGCTTTCACAATGACTGAGAACTACACCGCTCTCTACGAAGAGCACAAGAAACTCGGCGCTTCCTTCACCGATTTCGGTGGCTGGCAGATGCCCCTGAAGTACAGCTCCGAGCTGGCCGAGCACCACGCTGTGCGCAAGGCTGCCGGCCTGTTCGACCTCTCCCACATGGGCGAAGTCTGGGTCTCCGGCCTGGAAGCCGGCGCGTTCCTGGACTACGCACTGGTGGGCAAACTCTCCGCCATCGCGGACGGGAAGGCCAAGTACTCGCTCATCTGCAACGCCGACGGCGGCATCATCGATGACCTCATCGTCTACCGTTTCGGCGACGAGAAATACCTCGTGGTCCCCAACGCGGGCAACGCCCCCACCGTCGCCGTCGCCCTGGCCGAACGCGCCACGGCGTTCAACGTGAAGGTGGAGGACGCCTCCGCCATCACGTCGCTGATCGCGGTCCAGGGTCCCAAGGCAGAGGCCATCCTGCTCAAGCTGACCGCTGAGGCCCAGCACCCGCTCGTCACAGACCTGAAGTACTACGCGTTCAACGAACTCACCGTGGCCGGCCACAACGTCATCCTGGCCCGCACCGGTTACACCGGCGAGGACGGCTTCGAGCTCTTTGTAGCGAACGACGGCGCCGCCTCCCTGTGGGCATCCGTCGCCGAAGCGGGGGCCGAGTTCGGCATCGTCCCGTGCGGCCTCGCCTCCCGCGATTCGCTCCGCCTCGAAGCGGGCATGCCGCTGTACGGCAACGAGCTTTCCCTCGAAGGGTCACCGTTCGACGCCGGCCTGGGTGGCGTTGTGGCGCTCAAGAGCAAGGAAGGCGACTTCGTGGGCCGCGCCGCCCTGGAAGCCGCCAAGGAAGCCGGGTCAAAGCGTAAGCTGGTGGGCTTGAAAGGTCTCGGCCGTCGCGCCGGCCGCGGGCACTACCCGGTGCTCAAGGGCGGCGCAGTGGTTGGCGAAGTCACCTCCGGCCAGCCCAGCCCCACCCTCGGCTACCCGGTCGCGATGGCTTATGTCGACGTCGAGCACGCCGAGGTTGGCACCGCCCTGGACATCGACCTGCGCGGCAAGGCAGAGCCTTTCGAGGTTGTCGCCCTGCCGTTCTACAAGCGCCAAAAGTAAGCCAAGTCCGGAACCGGCAGGCCGGAGTTTTCACGCGTGCTGCTCCTTCGTCGCTCTGACGCACGCTTTCGAAAACCCCGTCCCGCCGGCCCCTCGGGGGGTCCGCGGTATCCGGCAGCATGCGTCAAAGCGAGGAACGAGCAGCATGCAGAGGATATCGGGGAACGCCCGGCCCAACTCGACCACCCACAGATTTCGAACGTAAGGAACACACATGGCTAAGGTTGCCGCTGAACTGAAGTACTCCGCTGAGCACGAGTGGATCGCCTTTGATGGCTCTGGTCCGTCCGTTGTTGGCGTGTCCGCTGTTGCCGCTGAGGCGCTGGGCGACATCGTCTACGTGGACCTGCCCGAGGTTGGCTCCACAGTGACCGCGGGGGAGACCTGCGGCGAGATCGAGTCCACCAAGTCCGTCTCTGACCTGTACTCCCCGGTGACGGGCGAGGTCACGGAAATCAACGAAGACGCCATCGGCGATCCTGCACTGATCAACTCCGATCCGTACGGTGCCGGCTGGCTGTTCAAGGTGACCGTCGAGTCCGAGGGCCCGCTGCTGTCCGCCCAGGAATACGCCGAAGTAAACGGTGGCGAACTGTGAGCCCCGCTGCAGCAGGCACCGCAGTTTTTGAGCAGGTAGTTTCCGCGAGCCTGGACACCGACCTGTCGGTGCTGGACCCCGAGATCGCCGTCAAGATCGACGACGAACTGCGCCGCCAGCGCAATGGCCTGGAAATGATCGCCTCCGAGAACCACACGGCCGTTGCCGTGATGCAGGCGCAGGGCTCGGTCCTGACCAACAAGTACGCCGAGGGCTACCCGGGCAAGCGCTACTACGGTGGCTGCGAGCACGTGGACGTCATCGAGCAGCTGGCCATCGACCGCGTCAAGGCCCTGTTCGGTGCCGAGTTCGCCAACGTGCAGCCGCACTCCGGCGCCCAGGCCAACGCCTCGGTCATGCACGCGCTGATCAAGCCGGGCGATACCATCATGGGCCTGAACCTGGCCCACGGCGGCCACCTGACCCACGGCATGAAGATCAACTTCTCCGGCAAGCTATACAACGTGGTCCCGTACCAGGTCCGCGAAGACACCCACACCATTGACATGGCCGAGGTGGAGCGCCTGGCGCTGGAGCACAAGCCGCAGCTGATTGTCGCCGGCTGGTCGGCCTACGCCCGCCAGCTGGACTTCGCCGAGTTCCGCCGGATCGCCGATCTGGTGGGTGCCTTCCTGATGGTGGACATGGCGCACTTCGCCGGTCTGGTGGCAGCTGGCCTGCACCCGAGCCCCGTGCCGCACGCCCACGTCACCACGTCCACCACGCACAAGACCCTCGCCGGTCCGCGCGGCGGCATCATCCTCTCCAACGACGCCGCGATCGCCAAGAAGATCAACTCGGCTGTCTTCCCCGGACAGCAGGGCGGCCCGCTGGAGCACGTCATCGCCGGCAAGGCCGTGGCCTTCAAGATCGCAGCAACGCCGGAGTTCAAGGAACGCCAGGAGCGCGTCCTCGCCGGCGCCAGCATCCTGGCCGACCGCCTGGTCCAGCCGGACGTCACCGCCAAGGGCATCAACGTGATCTCCGGCGGCACCGACGTCCACCTGGTCCTGGTTGACCTGCGCAACTGCGAGTTGGATGGCCAGCAGGCCGAGGACCGCCTCGCCGCGATTGACATCACCGTCAACCGCAACGCCGTACCGTTCGACCCGCGCCCTCCGATGGTCACCTCCGGCCTCCGGATCGGCACCCCCGCGCTGGCCACCCGTGGTTTCGGCGAGGCAGCTTTCCGTGAAGTTGCGGACATCATCGCCGAGGCATTGATTGCCGACGCCGACGCGGACCTTTCCGGCCTGCGTCACCGGGTAGAGGCACTCGCCGCCGCCCACCCGCTGTACCCGTCTGTCGCAAACCTCAGCTGAGGTGCCGGGGCCGGCGGACCGGAGTTTTCACGCGTGCTGCTCCTTCGTCGCTCTGACGCACGCTTTCGAAAACCCCCGCCCGCCGGCCCCTACAGGGAGTTCGGTCTTCCTGCGGCTTACGCAGGATGCCCGGCTCGTCATTAGTAATTTTTAGTTAGGAAGTCATCATGGCCGTTGGAGTCTTTGATTTGTTCTCCGTCGGGATCGGGCCGTCGAGCTCTCACACGGTGGGGCCGATGCGCGCTGCCGCCGTGTTTGCCGAGGAGCTCAAGGGCTCAGGCAGCCTGGACAAGGTGGCCGGGCTGCGGGTGGACCTGTACGGGTCGCTGGCGGCAACCGGCCATGGCCACGGCACCATGACGGCCATCCTGCTGGGCCTGGAGGGCTTCCACCCGGAAAAGATCCTGCCGGCCGAGGTGGAGGAGCGGCTCGCCGCCATCGCCGAAACCGGCACGCTCCAGCTCGCCGGTTCCGTGCCCCTGCCGTACGGGGTCAAGGACATGGTCCTGCGACCGCTCACTGTCTTGCCGCGGCACACCAACGGCATGACCTTCACGGTCACTGACGAGGCAGGCGAAGTCCTCCACAAGGCCACGTTCTTCTCCGTCGGCGGCGGCTTCATTGTCCGCGAAGGCGAAGAGGACGCGGCGCTGAAGGAACTGGACGAGTCCAAGAAGGAACTGCCGCTGCCGTTCCGCACCGCCGCGGAGTTGCTGGGCCGGTGCCAGTCCAAGGGCCTGTCCATCGGCGACATCATGTTCGTCAACGAACGTGCGTCCCGGTCCGAGGCGGAAATCCGCGAAGGCCTGCTGCACATCTACTCCGTGATGGAGGAGTGTGTGGCAACCAGCCTCAAGCGTGAGGGGCTGCTGCCCGGGGGACTGAAGGTCCGCCGTCGTGCTCCGGACTGGCATGAGCGGCTCGAAAAGGAGGACAAGGACCGGGACGCGAAGTACTGGCAGGAATGGGTGAACCTCATCGCCCTGGCAGTGAACGAGGAGAACGCGTCCGGCGGCCGGGTTGTCACGGCGCCCACCAACGGTGCTGCGGGGATCATCCCGGCAGTCCTGTACTACGCGCTGCATTTCGCGCCCGGCATGGACAAGGCCACGCAGCAAGACCGCGACGACGTTGTGGTCAAGTTCCTGCTCACGGCCGGTGCCATCGGCGTGCTGTACAAGGAGCAGGCGTCCATTTCGGGTGCCGAGGTGGGCTGCCAGGGCGAGGTGGGATCGGCGTCGTCCATGGCGGCTGGTGCACTCGCTGAGGTGATGGGCGGGACGCCCCAGCAGGTGGAGAACGCGGCGGAGATCGCGATGGAACACAACCTGGGCCTGACGTGCGATCCGATCGGCGGGCTGGTCCAGGTGCCGTGCATCGAACGGAACGCGATTGCGGCGGCGAAGGCCATCAACGCAGCAAAGATGGCCCTGTGGGGGGACGGTACGCACCGGGTGTCCCTGGACGAGGTGATCGTGACCATGCGCGAGACCGGCAGGGACATGAGCTCCAAGTACAAGGAAACAGCCATGGGCGGCCTCGCCGTCAACGTAGTGGAATGCTAAGGGAAGAGAACTGATGACACTGGCACCAGAAGGCCGGAAGCTGCTGCGCGTTGAGCAGCGCAACTCTGCAGTACCTGTGGAGCGGAAGCCGGAGTGGATCAAGGCGAAGGTCCAGATGGGTCCGGAGTATGTCCAGCTCAAGAACCTGGTCAAGAAGGAAGGCCTGCACACGGTGTGTGAGGAGGCCGGCTGCCCGAACATTTTCGAGTGCTGGGAAGACAAGGAAGCCACGTTCCTGATCGGCGGGTCCGAATGCACCCGGCGCTGTGATTTCTGCCAGATCGACACGGGCAAGCCGTCCCCGGTGGACGTGTTCGAGCCCACGAAGGTGGCCCGCTCGGTCCTGGCCATGCAGCTGCGCTACGCCACGGTCACCGGGGTGGCCCGGGATGACCTGGCCGATGAGGGGGTGTGGCTGTATGCCGAGACGGTCCGGAAGATCCACGAGCTGAACCCGGGCACCGGCGTCGAACTGCTGATCCCGGACTTCTCCGGCAAGCCCGAGCACATCGCGGCGATCTGCGATTCGAAGCCGGAGGTCTTCGCGCACAACGTCGAGACCGTGCCCCGGATCTTCAAGCGGATCCGGCCCGCGTTCCGGTACGACCGGTCCCTGGATGTCATCACCCAGGGCCGCAAGCTCGGGATGGTGACCAAGTCCAACCTGATCCTGGGCATGGGCGAGACCCGCGAGGAAATCTCCGAAGCCCTCAAAGACCTGCACGAGGCCGGCTGTGACCTGATCACCATCACCCAGTACCTGCGCCCCTCCGAACGGCACCTGCCGGTGGACCGCTGGGTCAAGCCGCAGGAGTTCGTGGACCTCCAGGACGAGGCGAACGAGATCGGGTTCCTCGGGGTCATGTCCGGGCCGCTGGTCCGTTCCTCCTACCGGGCCGGCCGGCTCTGGGCCACCGCGATGCGCAAGAAGGGCTGGGAAATCCCCGCCGAACTCGCGCACATCGAGTCCTCCGGCAGCACCCGCCAGGAAGCCAGCTCACTGCTGGCCGCCCACGCCAGCTGACCGTTCCGGTATTCAGAGCCGAGATCCAGAAAGGACCGAAGATGCTCCCTACAAGAATCGAAATCATCCCCTCAACCGGGATTGTTGACCAGGTCCAGGCGCTGGTTCCGCTGACCACCACGCTGACCATGACGTGCCTGCCGCACCACGGCATCGAGCGGACCATGCGCACGTCGGTGGAGCTGAGCACGCTCGGCTACACCGTCATCCCGCACCTGGCCGCACGCAGCATCCACGACCGGGCCGAGCTGACCCGGATCATGCGGGAGTGCGACGGTGCCGGCATCCGCGAGGTGTTTGTGATCGGCGGCGACCGGAAGCAGCCCGCCGGGCCGTACGAGTCAGCGCTCCCGCTGCTCGAGGACATCGCCCACTACACCGGCGGCCGGATGCGCGCCGGCGTGGCAGGCTACCCGGAAGGCCACCCGACCGTGGCGGCCCTGGACCTGCTGGACGCCCTGCAGGACAAGCAGGACCTGGCCACCCACGTGGTCACCCAGATGTGCTTCGACGCCCCCAAAATCCTCGACTTCGCGGCGCTCCTGCGCCGCGAAGGCGTGGACCTGCCCGTCTGGGCAGGCGTGGCGGGGTCCGTCCCGCGGACCAAGCTGGTGGCACTCGCCACGCAGATCGGCGTCGGAAGTTCCCTGAAGTTCCTTAGCCGCAAAGGCCCACTGGCGCGCAAGCTGCTCAGCGGTGACCGTTACTCACCCCACCCCCTGGTGGCCGGGCTCGAAAGCCAGCCCGGCATCGCAGGGATCCACCTTTACAGCTTCAACAACCTCGATGCGGTCCCCAACGAAGCGGCCGCGTCTTCCACAACGGCACTCCAGCCAGCATTGATTCGAGGAGCAGCACGTGAGTACTAAAACCGTCACCACCCCGGAAACGCCCCATCTTGAACGCCAGCTCAGCAACAGGCACATCCAGCTGATCGCCATTGGCGGCGCCATCGGCACGGGCCTTTTTATGGGCTCAGGCAAGACCATCTCGGCCGCCGGCCCGTCCGTAATTTTCGTCTACATGATCATCGGCTTCATGCTGTTCTTCGTGATGCGGGCCATGGGCGAACTGCTGCTGTCCAACCTGAACTACAAGTCCTTCAGCGACTTCGCCGCTGACCTGCTGGGCCCGTGGGCCGGCTTCTTCACCGGCTGGACCTACTGGTTCTGCTGGGTGATCACGGGCATCGCGGACGTCATCGCCATTGCTGCCTACTCGGAGGAACTCTGGCCGGGGGTGCCATTGTGGATTCCGGGCATCGCCACCGTGATCATCCTTCTGGTCCTGAACCTCGCAACGGTGCGGGCATTCGGTGAGACCGAGTTCTGGTTCGCGCTGATCAAGATCATCGCCATTGCGGCGCTGATCATTGTTGGCCTGTTTATGATCTTCAGCGGTTTCCAGTCCGACGCCGGCCCGGCCACCTTCACCAACCTGTGGAGCCACGGCGGGTTGTTCCCGAACGAATTCATGGGCTTTGTGGCCGGCTTCCAGATCGCCGTCTTCGCCTTTGTGGGTATTGAACTCGTAGGCACCACCGCCGCCGAGGCCAAGGACCCGGAGAAGAACCTGCCCAAGGCCATCAACTCCATCCCCATCCGCGTGCTGCTCTTCTATGTAGGCGCCCTCATCATCCTGATGTCCGTCACGCCGTGGACCCAGTTCCAGGCCGGCCACAGCCCATTCATCGCCATGTTCTCCCTGGCCGGCCTCGGTGCCGCGGCCACCATCGTGAACCTGGTGGTGCTCAGCTCGGCCATGTCCTCTGCCAACTCCGGCATCTACTCCACCTCCCGCATGGTGTACGGCCTGGCCCAGGAGGGCGACGCCCCCACCGTCTTCAGCCGCCTGTCCGCCCGCAAGGTCCCGCAGAACGCCCTGTTCCTCTCCTGCATCCTGCTGCTCTCCGGCATCGTCCTGATGTACGCCGGCAAGGACATCGGCAAGGCCTTCGACATGGTCACCACCGTGGCCGCCGTCTGCTTCGTCTTTGTCTGGTCCATCATCCTGGCCAGCTACCTGAAGTTCCGTTCACGCCGTCCGCACCTGCACGCGGCGTCCAAGTTCAAGATGCCGGGCGGCATCCCCATGGTCTGGGTGGTCTTCGCGTTCTTCGCCTTCGTCCTGTGGGCACTGACCACGCAGCCGGATACCCTTCTGGCGCTGCTGATTACGCCCATCTGGTTCGTCATCCTGGGCGTCGCCTGGGTCATCCTGCGGAAGCGTCCGGCTCACCTGGCCCGCTACGCGGAGTTCCAGAAGGACCTCGCCGGCGAGAAGGAAGTGGCCGAGGAGAAGGCCCTGGCCGACGCGGAGCTGGCCGACGCGAAGGCATCGCGGGAGAGCTAAGTGGCAACCGAACATGTTCTGGCCGTCAACTGCGCCGAGTCGCCGGGGATCGTCCACGCGATCACCGGGTACCTGCTGGATCACGACTGCGACATCATCGACACCAAGCACTTCGGTGACCGCCAGGCCCAGCAGTTCTTCATGCGGGTGCATTTCGAATCCGGCAAGCAGCCGCTGACCACGGAGGACCTGCGCCGGGACTTCGGGCCGCTGGCTGCTGAGTGGGCCATGAACTGGCAGCTGGAGCCGCACGGCCGCAAGCGCCGTGTGCTGGTGATGGTGTCCAAGTTCGGGCACTGCCTCAACGACCTGCTGTTCCGGGCCCGCACGGGTGATCTTCCGGTGGAAATCGTGGCCGTGGTCTCCAACCACACGGACCACCAGGAACTGGTCAAGTGGCACGGCATCCCGTTCTTCCACCTCCCGGTCACCCAGGAGACCAAGCCGGCGCAGGAAGCCCGCCTGCTGGAGCTCGTGGATGAATACGATGTGGAGCTGGTGGTCCTGGCCCGCTACATGCAGGTCCTCAGCGACGAGCTGTCGGCGCAGCTGACGGGCCGGACCATCAACATCCACCACTCGTTCCTGCCCAGCTTCAAGGGCGCCAAGCCGTACCACCAGGCGTACGACCGCGGCGTGAAAACCGTGGGCGCCACGGCGCATTACGTCAACGCCGAGCTGGATGAGGGGCCGATCATCGCCCAGCAGGTCATCGACGTGGACCACACGTACACGGCCGATGACCTGGTGCGCGTGGGCCGCGACGCTGAGTGCAAGGCGCTGAGCAACGCGGTCCGGTGGCACTGTGAAGGCCGGGTAATGCTCGACGGCGGGCGCACAGTGGTTCTGCGCTGACCGTTCCTGCGCGTCCCCGCCCAACTGAGTAGCGCTAAGTGTCGTTATGAGCCCTCATAACGACACTTAGCGCTACTTACATTCGGGGGAGTGGGGCGGGGTGCGCAACAGTCGTGGCGCCCTTAACGCTCGACGGCGGGCGCTGCGTCAGGCGCGCTGCTGGAAGTGTGTGGGCGGAACCCCGCCCGGGAGCGGGCGCAGCATCGCTTCGGCGGCGTCGCGGATGGTCAGGTTCCGATGGTTCGATGCGAGCGTGAGCATCTGCAACGCCGACTCGTAGGAGCACCCGTTCTGGCCCATGATCACACCGCAGGCGACGTTGACAGCGGTGCGGCTGGCCATGGCTGCGCGGAGATCCGCGGATTGGGCCAGGCCAGCCCGGACCTGCAGTGCCAGGACCAGGCTCTTGGCCGCCACGTCGGAGAACTCCAGCGCCTGGCTGGCGACAACCGGGGTGAACACGTTCGTTTCCGCTGAATACAACGTAAGTGCGGCCCGGTAGCCGCGTTCCAGCGGCAATGGCACGGCGACGGCGGAGCGGAAGCCGGCTGACCTGAGACTTGCCGGGTACTCGTCCCAGCGCTTGTCCAGGCAGTGATCATTGAGAATGATGGTCAGGCGGCCGCCCAGTGCCCGCGAGGTGGGACCCCGTCCGGCGAGCTGGTCCCACCGGGAAAGGCCGCCGGCGGCGTCGGTGGTTGCCGCTGTGAAGGGCGTCCCGTCCGGCCGCACGAGCGTCACCGTGCTCTCCACGGGGTAGCCGGCAATCTCGCTCACGGCGGACGCCGCAATCCGGGCCAGTGCGCACGCCGATGCCGCTTCCGAGTGTCCACGGATATCCAGCAGGACCCCCGAGACGCGCCAGTCCACCAGTTGATCGATCATCATGCCCCAGCCCCCATGTGTCGGTACGCCCTCATCGTAAAAGGCCCTGCCGGGGTGGCACACGAGTAGTGAGTACTCGCTTTTTTCCAGGGCGGGCAGGTAGCCACCAGGCCCGGGTTTCGTTGGTGTCCCTACATGTCGAAGTAGGTGCTGGCTTCCTCGCCCGAGACCTTCCGGACGATCTCGTCGGCCACGTCCCGGAGCTTCTGGTTCCGGTGGCTGGAGACCTTCATCAGGATGGACATCGCCTCGGTCTGGCTGCAGCGGTTCTGGGCCATGATGATCCCGCAGGCAATGTTGATGGCCGTGCGGCTCATCATCGCCGCGCTCAGGTCATCCGCGGCGCTCTCGGCGGTTCCCACCCTGACGGCAAGGCGGACGGCACTGCCGGCGACGTCGGCGAAACTGGCCGCCTCGCTGATGGTCGCCTCGGTGAACACGCCGGTGGCCGGCGCGAAGAAGTTCAGGACTGCGGCCGCGTTTTCGCCGAGTTCAAGCGGGACGCCCAGGACGCTGTGGATGCCCTCCTCGATCAGTCGTTCCTGGTAGGTCGGCCAGCGCGGGTCGGTGCGGACATCGGCCAGCAGTACAGGGGTCGCTGCCTTCAACGCTGCGATGCACGGCCCGTCGCCCACGGCCTGTTCGATGCGGTCCAGGTGGACTGCGCGCTCGGTGCTGCCGCCTACGGTGGTGGTTTTCCTGGCGTGCTTAAGGGTGACCCCGCACTCCACCGTGGCGCCGGCCGAGCGGCTCAGAGCGGCCGCGGCGATGATGGAGAGCCCGCCTAGGACGCTGCTGAACAATTTGGGTGGTTTAAGGCGCGCCTGCTGGACTTGCCGGGCTGGTCGTTAAGACTGGTTGGATGCAAGGTATTGAGGACGCCC
>NZ_JAMXBH010000011.1 GCF_023913735.1 Pseudarthrobacter raffinosi | reverse complement strand
GGCCTCGTCCGCGGCCGGTGCACCCAGCGGGACCTCCTCGATCCGCAGATCCCCCGCCGCATGCGCCACCACCGCCAAACCCGACACCGGCACCCCGGAACCAAGCAGGGCTGTTGCTTCGGTCCCCTGAGCCACTGCTGAAGCGCCCATCAGACCACCACCGTCATTCCGCCGTCGATAAAGATCGTCTGCCCGTTCACAAAATCCGACCCGTCCGAAGCCAGCCACACCGCCGGGCCGGCCAGGTCCTGGACCGTGCCCCACCGGTGCGCCGGGGTCCGGCCCAGGATCCAGGCATTGAACTGCTCATCATCCACCAGGTTCTGCGTCATCTCCGTGTGGATGTAGCCCGGGGCGATCCCGTTGATCTGCAGCCCGGAGCCCGCCCACTCCGCCGTCATCGCCCGGGTCAGGTTCCGCAGCCCGCCCTTGGCCGCCACATACGGGGCGATCGTGGGCCGGGCCAGATCCGTCTGCACCGAACAGATATTGATGATCTTGCCCCTGCCCCGCGGGATCATATGCCGTGCCGCCTCACGCCCCACCAGGAACGCGCCCGTCAGATCCGTCCTGATCACCCGCTCCCAATCCGCCACATCGAGCTCCAGCATCGGCACCCGGTGCTGGATCCCGGCATTGTTCACCAGGATCTGCAACGGACCCACATGCTCCTCCACCCACGAAACACCCCGGGCAGCCTCGGCATCACTCGTGACATCAAACGCGACACCATGCACCCGCCCCGGCGCGAAGTCCGCGGCCATCGCCGCGTCCGCCGCCTTCAACCGCTCCGCATTAATCCCGTTCAGCACCACCGTCGCCCCGGCATCAGCCAACGCCCGCGCCAACGCATGACCAATCCCCCGGCTCGAACCCGTCACCAGGGCAACCCGCCCCGTCAAATCAAAAAGTCCACTCATGGTGCAGCTGTCCCTTTCGTTGCGGCATCCGCAGGTTCCGCGCTAGTGGTGTTGTCGCTCAGATTCGAAATGGCCTGGCGGACCACGGCAAGGTCCTGATCGCCAAGGCCCTGGCGCTTCAGTTCGGCGTAAAGCTCGACGCCGGCCGTCGCCATCGGCACGGCAGCGCCGGCCGCCCTGGCTGATTCGAGCACAAAGGACAGGTCCTTATGCATGAACTTCGCCGGGCCTGTTGGTGTGTAGTCCTTCCGGGCCAGTCGCGGTCCCACGTTCTCCAGCACACGGCTGCCCGCAAGGCCTCCGGCCAGGACGCCGAAAAGCGCCGCCGGATCCATCCCGGAGCGCTCGGCGAGCTCGGCCGCTTCGGCGAGCGCCGCCGTCGTGGTTCCTACAATGAGCTGGTTGCAGGCCTTGGCGAGCGACCCCGCGCCCAGTGGGCCCATGTGCCTGACGGTTGTCCCCATCGCGTTGAAGAAGGGCTCGAGCCGCCGGAAGTCGTCCGCGGTACCGCCGGCCATGATGGCCAGGGTGCCGTCGGTCGCGCCCTTGGTCCCGCCGCTGACTGGGGCGTCCACCACAGTGGCGCGGCCGTGGCTTGCCGCGTGGACCTGTCGCCCGAAGTCCTGGACCTTCGCCGGTGAGACTGAGCTTGCGACCACTACGGCAGTGCCGGCGTGCGGCGGATTCGCATCCCAGCTCGCCAGCAACCCCGCCGAGGCCTCCTCGATGAAGGACAGGTCCGGGAGCATAAAGGCGATGATTGGCAGGTCCCGCAGGGATGTAACGTCGGGCGCGGAGTGGCCACCCTGCGCCACGAATTCCTGGAGGGGAGCTTCGGATCTGTTCCAGGCGGTGACCGCCCAGCCGGCGCGGACCAGATTCGCTGCCATGGGCAGCCCCATCAGCCCCAGGCCTACAAAGCCCGCTGTTCTGTCTTCCATATCTAGGCCTCGACTCACATCGTTGTGTGGTTAATGAAGGGAAATCTGTCCAATATCCTAGCCGCTATTCAGTATGATGAACACTATGACGACTCTAACCACCGTCGCGATCGCCGTCCCGCTCGAAGCAGAGCTGGTGGACCGCATCCGCGCCGTAGACCCCTCCGTAACTGTCCTCTATGAGCCGGACCTGCTTCCGCCCGAGCGTTTTCCGGCCGACCACTCCGGGGATCCGGACTTCAAACGGACTCGCGCGCAGGAGGAGCAGTACTGGGCCATGCTCAACAAGGCGCAGGTTCTGTACGGCCTGCCCGATGAGAGCCCCTCGGGCCTTGCCCGCATCGCGAGCGAGAATCCACGGCTCCAGTGGGTCCACGCGATGGCCGCCGGCGCCGGCGGTGCCGTCAAGGCCTCCGGGCTGGACCAGGAAACACTCCTCAAGTTCAAGGTGACCACCTCCGCCGGCGTCCATGCCCTGCCGCTGGCAGAATTCGCTGCGCTGGGAATCCTCAATGGCTTCAAGCGCAGCGCCGAGTTGGCCCAGGACCAGGCCGCCAAGGTGTGGCCCGAGCTTCGGACCCCCACCCGTCTGGTCAGCGGTTCCACGCTGGTTGTGACCGGCCTGGGCGAAATCGGCCTGGAGACCGCCCGGATCGCCCGCGCCCTGGGCATGACGGTCAGCGGCACCAAGCGGAATGTTGAGCCGATCGAAGGAATCGAGCAGGTTGCCGGCAACGACGGACTGGCCGGGCTGCTCGCCTCGGCGGACGCCGTCGTCAATACGCTGCCCGGCACGCCGTACACTGAGAAGCTCTTCAACCGTGAGGTGTTTGCCGCAATGAAGCCGGGAACGGTGTTTGTGAACGTGGGCCGCGGCACTGTGGTGGACGAGGACGCCCTGCTGGAGGCCTTGGACAACCGCCAGGTCTCCTACGCCTGCCTTGATGTCTTTGCCGTGGAACCGCTCCCCCAGGACAGCCCGCTGTGGAAACACCCCAGGGTCATGGTGTCGCCGCATACCTCGGCGCTCAGTGCCGCGGAGAACCGCCTGATCGCGGAGCGCTTCTGCAGCAACCTGCGCACGTTCCTCGACGGCGGCGACCTCCCCCACCTGGTGGACCCGGTCCACTTCTACTAAGGCGCAGGCCCCGGCCCGCACTACAGAGCCCCTGCCGTGGATCCTGGAAACAGGAATCCGCAGCAAGGCTCTTTTGTGTCAGGCGGTTGTGTCCGCGTGCTGTCAGCGGCGAATTAGTTACGTACTTACGCTGAGCAGCGGCGCCCAATTAGCGAGCGGCACGGAAATAGGCGGCCTCCCCATCAAGGGGAGGCCGCCTATTGCATGGGTGGAGTGCCTAGCGTGCGTCCTCCACCAGGATCAGGTCCCGGCCGTTGGTTTCCGGGGTGAAGAAGGTGGTGCCGAAGGAGATCAGCGCCAGGACCAGGGAGTAGATGGCGGGAACCAGCCAGGAATGGCCTGTCGCAGCCAGGAGGGCCACACCGATCATGGGTGCGAATCCGCCGGCCAGGACGGCGGAGAGTTCACGGCTCAGCGCCACGCCGGTGAAGCGGTGCTGGGAGCCGAAGAGTTCCGGCAGCATGGCGCACTGCGGACCGAGCATGGACTGCACGCCAAGTGAAATGCCCACCACCATGACCACCCAGACGAGGGTGACGTTGCCGAGCGTGACCAGGTAGAAGGCCGGCAGGGCGATGACGGCCTGAAAGAGGGCGCCGTAGCGGTATACAGGAACGCGTCCGAAGCGGTCGGAAAGGGCGCCGAAGGTGACCACCATGACCGCTGCGAATCCAGCGGCAATGAGGAGGCCGGTGGGGCCAATGAACTTGTCGCCGGCGAAGATTCCGGCGGGCATGCTGATGAAGGATACCAGGAGGGCGGAGTAAATGGAGGAGTTTCCGTTTTCTCCCATCCGCAGGCCGATGCCGATGAGCACGTTCTTCTTCGAGTGCTTCCAGATCTGCACGACGGGGTTCTTGACCACGGCCTTGTGCTTTTCCAGTTCCTGGAAGACCGGCGTTTCCTTGAGCCGGAGTCGGATGAAGACCGCGATGACAATCAGGATGACGCTCGCCAGGAACGGAACGCGCCACAGCCAGCCCTGCAGTACTTCCTTGTCCGCCAGTGCCATCAGGGCGAAGGTGCCTGCGCCGAGCAGGGTGCCCAGCTGGATGCCGACGAACGGCAGTGCGGCGAAGAATCCACGACGGCGGCGCGGGGCCACTTCTGAGATCAGGGTGGTGGCGCCTGCCTGCTCGGCACCGGCGCCCAGGCCCTGAAGGATCCGAAGGGCCACCAGGAGCACTGCGCCGACCATTCCCGCCTGTTCAAAGGTGGGCAGGAGCCCAATGGCGAAGCTGGCCATGCCCATCAGGCCGATGGTCAGGATCAGGACCATCTTCCGGCCGAACCGGTCACCGATGTAGCCGAAGACGATGCCGCCGAACGGCCGGGCTGCGAAGCCCACACCATAGGTGGCGAATGACGCGATCACGGCGCCGCTTTCCCCCAGCGGTGAGAAGAAGAGCGGCCCAAAGATCAAGGCCGAGGCGAGGCCGTAGATGTAGAAGTCGTAGTACTCCAGTGCGGAGCCTACCGAGCTGGCAAGGGTTGCCCTTCGCAGCTGCTCCGGATCGACGGCGGCGCCGTCCATGTCAGTCTGCGGTGATTTAGTACGAGTTGTCACAAGAACTCCCTCAAAAACACTCCAGGCCCCCGTTGGCCTGGTGGGATAGCGAGGACACTCCGTGGTGTCGATCACTATATTGAACAGAGTACAGCAAGTTGAACACGCAGCAAGTGGTTGACGGATGTTTTGTTCACAACCGGGGTGATGAACGTTAAATAGGGCCGCCAGAGCGGGGGCACTCAGCCCATGGGGTTGCCCAGGGACCGCGCCAGCTCGTTCAGTTCCTTGACCATCCGGGAACCCTGCTCCGCGGAGTATGTGGCCTTGAGGGCCGTGACTGACAACCCAAGGCTCGGGCCGTGGGCGCCGCGCGTAGGCACGGCCACAGCCAGGCAGACCACTCCAATAGTGGATTCCTCATCTTCGAACGCATAGCCCTGTTCACGGATGGTTGTGAGCTGTGCCTTCAATTCGGCCCCCGTGCGGAGGGACTTCGGGGTCAGCACCGGAAGTTGGGCGTCATCGGAAAACATTGCGTCGACGTCGTGGTCATGAAGGCGGGCAATCAGGGCCTTGCCCACGGCACACAGGGACACCGGCATCTTGTCGCCGATGTTGGACGTCAGGCGGACCGCCGGATGGCCCTCGTAGCGGGCCAAATAGATCACGTTGGTTCCGTCCAGCATGGCTATTCGTACCGTCTCCCCGGAAAGGGTCGGCGCCTGCTCGCAGAACCGGTAGAACTCCTGTACTTCGTCGAGCCGGCTGAGATAGGCGGCTCCGAGTTCCACGAGCTTGCGGCCCAGCGTGAATTCGGCGCCCTGGCGGCTGATCAGCCGGGCTTCTTCCAATGCCAGCAACAGGTTGGAGGTGGACGACTTGGGGATACCCAGCTCGCGGGCCAGATCGCTCAGTGTCAGCCGCCCCGTCGCAGAGGCTGACAAGGCGTCCATGACGGCGGCGGCACGCGTGACCGCCGGCGCCGGCGATGTGCTCCCCAAACCCTCGGAGGAGCGGGAAGTGCGGGAATCGGCCATGATTCTCCTTCGATCGGCACGCCGGGGCGCGTCGCGTAGATGCGTTCATTCTGCTGAACAGTAACCATCATAATGGCTTAGCGGCGATTCAGGGCCCGGGCCAAGGCACCGTCCACCGCGCCACGCACCCCGGTTCGCGTGGCATTTGTTTGTTTCAGGAAGTTCACGGTATATTCATTTCAGACCCTCCACCGCGGCATCCCCCAATAGTCGCGGTGGAGGGTTTTCCAATGCCTGAATGTTGTCGTGGCCTTGGCCGCCGGGTTCAGGCGACGTCCACCACGGATTCCCTCAGCCTCCAGCCGCCACCAAGGCCGTCGCGCTCCAGCACCATGGTGGTCAACGCGGACTGCGGATTGCGGCCCAGCCGCACCTGGACCTGCAAGACCTCAACGTCCACGCGGCCCAGACCTTTGGGCATACGCCGCTGCGCCTCCCACCAGCTCACACGCTCAAACCATCTCACTGCGTCGGCACCGACGGCCCATTCCCTGCCGTTGCTGACCACCGCCGTCGGGCTGCCGTCCCTGGCCGTCTTCACCACCACATATTCCATAGCGGGAACACTAGGGACAGCCACCGACAATTTGGCGCCCTAGCGGTATTGAGGGGTGTGCGTCAGATTTGTAGGTAGTTGTTCGTGGTGGCGGTTTCAGGGCTGTTGGTGGCGCTCAGGCTGCGGTGGCCTGGTGGGTGCTGGCGTTTTGGCAGCGCAGGGTGATGATGCTGGTGGCGCCGGGGCCGGACCAGCGCATGCCGGAGAGTTTGAGGCGTTGGCCCACGACGGCTTTGCAGCCGGCTTCGACGGTGCCGGAGCCGACGAACATACCCAGGCGGCGGAAGCGGGCGTAGCGCATGCGGTGGGCATTGGTTTGGAAGTAGGCCAGCGCCTTGGTGCGTTGGGTGGCTCTGGGTCCGACGAGCGGATAGACCATGGCGGCCTTAACGATGGCTTCAATATCACCGTTGTCCAGTTCGGTACGCCGGGCCTGGTACCAGTCGTTCGGGTCCTCGGTGATGATGAACGCGAGCAGGTCGGCGAGTTCATGCAGGTGTTCTCGGGCGTGGAAGAGGTCGACGATTTGGGTGGCTTCGGGGAAACGGGCGGTGGCCAGATTCCAGATCCAATGCGCCCCGTCGCCGAGCATGACGAGCTGACGGATGTGCTCGGAACCGCGCCGGCGGCCCTCGGCGGCGACCAGATCCGAGAATTTTTCCACCGGTTCCAGGGTGGCCAGATAGCTCGTTGAGTCCGGATCCCGCACCGGCCGGCCGTCATCATCGAGGCCGGTTTGGGTGAACAGGCAGGCCAGTTTCGCCTCACGGGTACGGGCCCGGCCGTCCGGGCCCTTGCCGGGCCGTCCGGCCGTTTCGGCTGGCGTCATCGGCACCCCGGTCCCATCCACGGCGATGTACAAAATCTCCGGTGCTGGCACTGATGGCGGCAGGGGCACCACCTGGCCAGCCAGTACCGCGACGGTATCCGCGTCCAAGGCGGCGGCTGCGGTGGCACCGACAGCCTCGGCGGCACGTTCGACCCGTTTGGTGCTCAGGGTGATCCCGGCCAGGTCCTTGATCAAGGTCGCAGCTTGCGCGAAGGGAACAGCGGCGCCTGTGGCGGCGATCATCGCCCGTAACCCGCCCGAAAGGGATTCCCTGCAGAGATCGAGTTCGGCATCGCGGGGCACCACCCCTGCCTGGCATACCCTGCAGTGGTAATACGCCCGCTGCAGGCGGATCGGACCGAGCACGGTATCGATGGCCTTGGCGCGGTAGGAGATGAACTCGGCCACATGCCCGGCCCCGCACGCGATGCTGGGCCCGCGGTGGCCGGGGTCGGCAGCGAGCAGGCCCTCCAACAGCGAAGCGCCCAACGCGGTCATGGCCGCACGAATCGCCTCTTCCAACACCGGCAGTCCCCCACCGGCGACGCCGCCCACGCCGCGGGCTGCCAGCGCCGCCAGGGACTCAACCTCAGTGGCGAAGTCGTCCCGGATCCGGCTTAAGAGCCCCCTTTTTCCCCGTCTGTCGCGGCGGGGTCCTCAAGCAGGCCCGCTCCCGGCGGCGACCCCGCGGCCGGGACTGCCGTGACCGGGCGGGCCTCGCAGATCGCCTCGTTGACCTCCACGATCGCCTCCGTCAAAGTGGCGAACCGGGTATAGGCGTCCAGCTCGGCACGGACCTTCTCCACCTCAATTGCCGCCAGCTGCCGGCCCCTCCTCTTGCCGCCCGGGCCCGTGCGCGTCCACAACTGCCTCGGCCCATGCCCGGGATGGCCCGGCAGGGCACACGCACAATTGGGCTTCCCGCACCGCCGGTAGTTCTCACTGACACTGCCCCGGCGGAAATCACCAGTCGCGGCCAGCTGCCCATAGAGCCCGGCACGCTCCGCCTCCAGCTCTTCCAAGGATCGGTTCACCATTGCCACTCCTCATCTGATTGTTATATTCACAACCAGATTAGCCTCGTCACGGACTCAAAAGCGATCACCTATATTCCTGACGCACACCCGGTATTGAGCCAGGAGGGCACGGATTGTTGAACCCTTGGCTTCTGCGTAGTCCTGCATGAAAGTCCATTCCTGATCCGCCAGCCTACGTTTGAGCTGCTCGTATTCGATCCGGGCGTCCTGGCTACTTCGCAGGTAGTCCCGAAACCGGCGGTGTTCGAACCACGCCGGCTCGCGCTTCGAAGCAAGCTCGGGAACAGATGTCGAGCCGACGTGCTCCACTGTGATGCTTGTGGAGCCCAGTGCCGAACGGATGTTGTCGCGGAGGTCGCAAAAGATCTCCCGCTACCCTGCGTCGTATGCCACGAGCTCCACGGGTCTATTGAGGGAATCCCTGCCGCGGAGATACTCGACCCCATTCACATTCATGGGCCGACCCTACGCCCTGAACCGCACAGGGCAACAAAAACCCCGCCGTTCCCGGCCACTCGGGCCAGGAACAACGGGGTTTGGTGGTGGGTCCTACCGGGATCGAACCGATGACATCCACGGTGTAAACGTGGCGCTCTACCAGCTGAGCTAAAGACCCAAACTGCCGGTTTTTCGCACCTCAGCGCGTCAGCCAACGAACATAAACTCTACCTGACGGGCGGGACGAAAAGCCAATCGACACGGTCGGCCCCCAACGGTCAAAGATCGGGGAGTTCGGCGGCGAGCCAGGTCAGTGCCTCGCTGACGCCTGCGTCGAGCTTGATGGTGGCGTACTGGTCGCCCCGGGTACCGCCCCTGTTGATGATCACCACAGGCTTGCCGTCCTTCGCCGCGTGACGGACGAACCGCAGTCCGCTCATCACGGTCAGCGATGAACCGGCAGCAAGCAATGCCTCTGCACTGTCCACCATCGCGTAGGCGGCTTCTGCGCGTTCTTTGGGCACGTTCTCGCCGAAGTAGACAAAGTCAGGCTTGAGCATTCCGCCGCAGGCGGGGCAGGCAGCGACCACAAAACTGCTGATCAGAGCAATGTCCTCAACAGTGGCGTCGGCGTCGGGCGCCATTTCCACCAGGCCGGAAGTTGTGGCGCGCGCCAGGAAGCCGGGATTGAGTTCTTCGAGCACCTCCGACAGCAGGCGGCGGGTGTACGTGCGCTTGCAATCGAGGCAGACCACCCGGTCATAACGGCCGTGGAGGTCAATGACATTCCGGCTGCCGGCGTCTTCATGCAGCCGGTCGACGTTCTGGGTGATCAACCCAGTGAGCAGGCCCCGCCGCTCAAGTTCTGCGGCCGCATTGTGCCCAGGGTTTGGATCTGCGTGCCGCAAGTGGGACCAGCCGATATGGTTCCGCGCCCAATAGCGCTGGCGGTTGGCGCCGTCGCGCACAAACTCCTGGTAAGTTATGGGCGAACGTGGCACGGCGTCCGGCCCGCGGTAATCCGGTATGCCCGAATCGGTGCTCAGCCCTGCGCCGGTAAGTAACGCCAGCCGCTTGCCGGACAATAGCTCCCGGACGCGTTCAAGCCCCTGAAGGTCCGCACTGGACAGCGCGGCAGGGTCAGCGGCCGGTAGGCTGGCGAAGCCTGTCAGGCCGATGCCGTGCCGCTGCTGGTCCATGCGGCCTCAGGCCTGTTCCAGACCTGCCAGAGCATCCTGGTACTCGGCGAGCTCGCGGGCCTGCCCGCGCGGATTCACCACGACGTAGCGGATTGTTCCTGCTGCATCGATGATGAACGTCCCGCGCCCAGCCATGCCACTCTCCGGGTCGAAGACTCCATAGGCGGAAGCGACAGCGCCGTGCGGCCAGAAGTCAGCCAGAAGGTCAAAGCCGTAGCTTTCCTTCTCGGCATAAGCCCGCAGGCTGAACTTGCTGTCCACGGACACGGCCAGGACGGTGGCCCTGGCATCCTCGAACGCGGCCAGGTTGTCCCGGATTTCGCAGAGCTCGCCTGTACAGACACCCGAAAAAGCAAACGGATAAAACACGAGCACAACGTTCTGCCCGCGGAAACTGGATAACCGGACAGGTTCTCCGAACTGGTTTACCAGCTCAAAGTCCGGGGCAAGCTCCCCCACCGCCGGAACAGTCTGCCCGGCTACGGCAAGAGCTGCCGTCACTTGTTCTTCCTGCTGACCAGGCGGGTGGCACTCCAGTCCTTTGACACACCTGCCGAGGTGGTGAGGTGCAGGCCCGCAGTGGGCGCCGCTTCCTGAATTTCCGCCGGCGACACGTACCCGGTGCGCCCTGACTTTGGCGTCAACACCCAAACAACCCCGGTTTCACTCAGGGTGGTCAGGGAATCCATGAGGCTGTCGACCAGATCCCCGTCGCCGTCCCGCCACCAAAAAATGACGGCGTCAACAACGTCGTGGTCGTCCTCGTCCAGGAGCTCGGACCCTGTCAGGTCCTCAATATCATCACGTAAGTCGAAATCGACGTCGTCGTCGTAACCGAACTCCTGAATCAGATCCCCGTTTTTGAAACCCAATTTTTCCGCCACATTTACCGAAGTGGCGGCGTCGGCCTCGCTCACGTGTTCCTCCAATGCCTAATACATGCAATTCGCATAGTGATTTCCATTACTCCCAGCCAACACCCTTTGTGCCTGCGCTTCAAGCTGCCGCCACCGCGATCCGCCATATTCTGCGTCACATCCGGCGCCGTCAGCCTGCGTTGCAGCGGCTTTCGTCACACAACCAGTATGACGGCGAAATACAACAGGGACGCCATGGACGCGGCTACGCATCGTGCTGGAGTCACAGCTAGAGTGACTGGTGACAACTATGCCTGCGGGGCGACCGCCTGGAACAATGGCAGACATAGGCGTGATAGGACCCTGCCCGGCGCACATGACCGGGCTGTTGTAACCGATACGTCGCACACGTCGCATTCATGCCGGACAGTCACCCTGCCCGGCATGTGGGCGCCGATGCATGCGCGCAAAGAGAGGTTGGACGTGGCTGCAGGAGAAGATACCTCCCATATCCTCAGCGGGTTGACAAACCAGCTGCCTGATCGTGATCCGGAAGAGACCGCCGAATGGGCT
The DNA here is from genome assembly GCF_023913735.1 of Pseudarthrobacter raffinosi. Taxonomy (GTDB): domain Bacteria; phylum Actinomycetota; class Actinomycetes; order Actinomycetales; family Micrococcaceae; genus Arthrobacter; species Arthrobacter raffinosi. The sequence continues at coordinate 176,487 of NZ_JAMXBH010000011.1, read as the reverse complement.
GAGTCCCTGGATGCACTGATCAGGGAACAGGGCACGGAACGTGCCCAATACATCATGCGGAGCCTGCTGCAGCGCGCCGGCGCGCAGAGTGTCGGTGTGCCGATGGTGACCACCACGGACTACGTGAACACCATCCCGGTGGACCAGGAAGCTCCGTTCCCCGGCAACGAAGAGTTCGAGCGCCGGTACCGGGCGTACATGCGCTGGAACGCCGCCATCATGGTGCACCGGGCACAGCGGCCGAACATCGGGGTGGGCGGGCACATCTCCACGTACGCCGGGGCCGCCACACTGTACGAGGTCGGTTTCAACCACTTCTTCCGCGGCAAGGACCACCCCGGCGGCGGTGACCAGGTCTTCTTCCAGGGCCACGCCTCCCCCGGCATGTACGCCCGCGCGTTTATGGAAGGCCGGCTCGCCGAGGAGGATCTGGACGGATTCCGGCAGGAAAAGTCCAAGGAAGGCCACGCGCTCTCCTCCTACCCGCACCCGCGCCTGATGCCGGAGTTCTGGGAATTCCCCACGGTGTCCATGGGCATCGGTCCGATGAACGCGATCTACCAGGCCCAGTCCAACCGGTACCTGCACAACCGCGGCCTCAAGGACACCTCGGACCAGCAGGTCTGGGCGTTCCTGGGCGACGGCGAAATGGACGAGCCCGAGTCCCGCGGCCTGCTCCAGCTCGCCGCGAACGAGAACCTGGACAACCTGAACTTTGTGATCAACTGCAACCTCCAGCGCCTGGACGGTCCCGTCCGCGGCAACGGCAAGATCATGCAGGAACTCGAAGCGTTCTTCCGTGGCGCGGGCTGGAACGTCATCAAGGTCGTCTGGGGCCGGGAGTGGGATGACCTGCTCACCAAGGACGCCGACGGCTCGCTCGTGAAGATCATGAACGAGACCCCGGACGGTGACTACCAGACCTACAAGGCAGAATCCGGCGGGTTCGTCCGCGAGCACTTCTTCGGCAAGACCCCGCAGACCAAAGACATGGTCGCGGACCTTTCCGATGACGAGATCTGGAACCTCAAGCGCGGCGGCCACGACTACCGCAAGGTCTACGCCGCGTATAAGGCTGCCACCGAATTCAAGGGCAAGCCCACCGTGATCCTGGCCAAAACGGTCAAGGGCTACGGACTCGGACCCCACTTCGAGGGCCGCAACGCGACCCACCAGATGAAAAAGCTCACCCTCGATGACCTGAAGAAGTTCCGCGACCACCTGCGGATTCCGGTCACCGACGAGCAGCTGGAGAAGGACCCGTACCAGCCTCCGTACTTCCACCCGGGCACCGATGCGCCGGAGATCCAGTACATGATGGAACGCCGTGCCCAGCTGGGCGGTTCTGTTCCGGAGCGCCGCTCCAAGCACCAGGAGATCGCCCTCCCGGAGGCAAAAACGTACGAAGTCGCCAAGCGCGGTTCCGGGAAGCAGCAGGCCGCCACCACCATGGCGTTTGTCCGGCTCCTCAAGGACCTTATGCGGGACAAGAACTTCGGCAAGCACATCGCGCCGATCATCCCCGATGAGGCCCGCACGTTCGGCATGGACGCGTTCTTCCCCACGGCCAAGATCTACAACCCCAAAGGCCAGAACTACCTCTCCGTGGACCGGGACCTGGTCCTGGCCTACAAGGAATCGGCCCAAGGCCAGCTGATCCACCCCGGCATCAACGAAGCAGGCGCCGTGGCAGCGTTCACCGCCGCCGGAACCGCGTACGCCACCCACGGCGTACCGCTGATCCCGGTGTACGTGTTCTACTCCATGTTCGGATTCCAGCGCACCGGCGACGCCTTCTGGGCCGCCGGGGACCAGATGGCCCGCGGGTTCATCATCGGCGCCACCGCCGGCCGCACCACGCTGACCGGCGAAGGCCTCCAGCACGCCGACGGCCACTCCCCGCTGCTGGCCTCCACGAACCCGGCAGTGGTCACCTACGACCCCGCGTACGGGTACGAGATGGGCCACATCATCCGGGACGGCATCGAGCGTATGTACGGGCCCGATTCGGCTGACCGGAACCTGATGTACTACATCACGGTCTACAACGAGCCCATCACGCAGCCCGCAGAACCCGAAGAGCTCGACGTGGAAGGTGTTCTCAAGGGCATCTACCTCCTGGCTCCGGCGAAGATCGACGGTCCCCGGACCCAGATCCTGGCTTCCGGCGTCTCGGTTCCCTGGGCCATCGAAGCCCAGCGGCTGCTCGCCGAGGACTGGGGCGTCTCCGCCGACGTCTGGTCCGTCACGTCCTGGAACGAACTGCGCCGCGACGGCATGGCCGCCGAGGAAGAGGCGTTCCTGAACCCGGGCAAGCCCGCCCGTGTTCCGTTTGTGACCCAGCAGCTTGCCGGTGCCACAGGACCCGTGGTTGCGGTCTCGGACTACATGAAGGCCGTCCCGGACCAAATCCGCCAGTTTGTGCCGAACGAGTTCGCCACGCTGGGTGCGGATGGCTTCGGCTTCTCCGACACCCGCGCAGCGGCCCGCCGCTTCTTCAAGAACGACATCCACTCCATCGTGGTCCGTTCCCTGCAACTACTGGCGCGCCGCGGCGAAGTCGATGCCCAGGCCCCGGCCCAGGCAATCGAGAAGTACAAGCTGCACAACGTCAACGCCGGTTCCACCGGCAACGCGGGCGGCGAGTCCTGATCATCTCCCGCTGACCTGCTTGTCAGCGTAAATGAACGACGACGGCGACCCTCACCGAAAAGGCGAGGGTCGCCGTCGTCGTCCCCCTGCCTTTCTGGACAGGAGGCAGCCTGTGACGCAGGTCCAACAACGTTGTAGCCTTTGCACAAATGGAGCTTGCCGGGCAGGCACCGTATGCTCGTAGGATGCCAGAGCCAACCACCCCGCCCGTGAAGCGCAAGCCGTCCTCGCGTAGCATGACACCGGAGAAATCCGAAACCCTGAAAAAGCTCCGGGCAAGCGTGGGCCAGCTCTCCACCACCACCCTTCGCCAGCTGGAAAAGTCGCTGCCGTGGTATTCGCGCCTTAGCTCCGACGAGCGCTCGGCCCTGGGCATGGTGGCGCAAAACGGCATCGCAGCGTTTGTCACCTGGTATGAGCGGCCCAGCTCACCGTCGTGGATCCTCACCGACGTTTTTGGGACGGCCCCCACCGAGCTGACGCGCTCCATCAGCCTCCAGAAGGCGCTCCAGCTCATCCGCATCGTGGTGGAAGTGGTGGAAGACCAGGTGCCGGTCATCGCCCCGGAAGCTGACCAGCCCTCCCTCCGCGAGGCGGTGCTGCGGTACTCACGGGAAGTGGCCTTCGCGGCGGCAGACGTGTATGCACGGGCGGCCGAGTCCCGCGGTTCCTGGGATACGCGGCTGGAAGCGCTGATCGTGGACGCCATCCTCCGTGGCGAAAACACGGACGCGCTGCGGTCCCGGATCGCCGCGCTGGGTTGGAAGGCACAGGAGAGGTTCACTGTGATGGTGGGCAATTCGCCTTCTGAACCCAGTGCCAGCTACGTCAGCGAACTGCGCCGCCTGGCAGGCCGCTACGCCGAGGATGCGTTGGTGGGCATCCAGGGCGACCGGCTGATCCTGATCCTTGGCGGCGTCCAGGACCGCGAGACCGCATACCTGAAACTCAGCGAAATGTTCGCCCCCGGCCCGGTGGTCTACGGTCCGGAGGCCGGCTCCCTGCTGGAGGCCAGCGGCTCAGCGCAGTCTGCCTTTGCCGGCCTGACCGCGGCAAGGGCGTGGCCCGCCGCCCCCCGGCCCGTGGCCGCCGATGACCTGTTGCCGGAACGCGTCATCTCCGGTGACGAAGCGGCGCGCCGTTCCCTGGTCAAGAACATCTACCGTCCGCTTGTCGCCGCCTCCAACGGGCTGGTGGAGACCTTGGGCACCTACCTGGAGCTGGGCCATTCCCTTGAGGCGACCGCCCGCGAATTGTTTGTCCACGCCAACACCGTCAGGTACCGGCTCAAGCGCGTCTGCGACGTCACGGGCTGGGATCCGCTGCTCCCCCGGGAGGCGTTTGTGCTGCAGGCGGCATTGGTTGTCGGGCGGCTGTCGGCGCCGCCAAAAGCCCCGGCGGAGCGTCATCCGGCGCGGAATCAGCCGTGAGTCGTTGTAGACTTCCTACAAACTGACCCCTTGAGCTTGGTGCAGTGAAACACCGCTGGATGACCCCGAAATTTGGAAAGCTGGATACGTGCTTGCAATAGTCTGCCCTGGACAGGGCTCACAGACCCCGGGTTTTCTGGCCCCTTGGCTGGAACTGCCTTCGGTAGCAGGCCATCTGGCCTCCCTCAGTGAGATCGCAGGCATCGACCTGACTGCCCACGGGACCACCTCTGACGAGGACACCATCAAGGACACCGCCGTTGCGCAGCCCCTGATTGTTGCCGCCGGACTGGTGGCCGCAAAGTCGCTGTTCGACGTCGAACTCGGCACGCTTCCCGTGATCCTTGCCGGCCACTCCGTCGGTGAAATCACCGCCTCGGCCCTCGCCGGCGTGCTCACCGAGCAGGAAGCCATGACGTTCGTGCGTGAACGCGCCAACAGCATGGCCGCCGCCGCTGCCGTAACCCCCACCGGCATGAGTGCCGTTGTGGGCGGGGACCCCGCAGAGGTCCTGGCCGCCATCGAGGCTACCGGCGCGACACCTGCCAATGTCAACGGCGCGGGCCAGACCGTGGCAGCCGGAACCTTCGAACAACTCAAGGCCCTGGCGGACAACCCGCCGGCGAAGGCGCGGGTCATCCCGCTGAAAGTGGCCGGGGCGTTCCACACCTCACACATGTCCCCCGCCGTGAGCGCCCTCGAGTCGCTCAAGCCTGGCCTCAAGCCGCAGAAGCCGCAGGTGCCCCTGCTGTCCAACTTTGACGGCCGGGAAGTGACCGACGGCGGCGCCGCCGTCGAGAGCCTCATCGCGCAGGTCTCCCGGCCGGTCCGCTGGGACCTCTGCATGGAAACCCTTGTGCAGCGCGGCGTCACCGGTGTCATTGAGCTGGCCCCGGCCGGCACCCTGGCCGGGCTCGCCAAGCGCGGCATGCCCGGCGTCAAGACCGTTGCAGTCAAAACCCCGGACGACCTCACGGCCGCACTGGCACTCTTCGCAGAACTGGAGGGAAACGCATGAGCGTTCCCACGCTGAAACAGGTTTCCGTAAACGAATACAGCCGCATCATCGGCCTCGGCGCATTCCGGCCTGACGTCATCGTCACCAACGACGACGTCTGCCAGTGGATTGATTCCTCGGACGAATGGATCCGCCAGCGGACCGGCATCGTGACCCGGCACCGGGCCGCTGCCGACGTCAGCGTCATCGATATGGCCGAGGGCGCTGCCCGGGAGGCCCTGCAGCAGGCAGGCATCGAAGCCTCCCAGCTTGGTGCCGTCATCGTTTCCACCGTCACCCACCCGTACGCCACGCCGTCGGCTGCCGCCGCCTTGGCTGACCGCATCGGTGCGACGCCGGCTCCGGCCTTCGATATCTCGGCCGCCTGCGCCGGGTACTGCTACGGCATCGCCCAGGGTGATGCCTTGGTCCGCTCCGGCACGGCCACCTACGTGCTGGTGGTCGGCGCGGAGAAGCTCTCCGACGTCATCGACAACCGGGAACGTACCATTTCCTTCCTGCTGGGCGACGGCGCGGGCGCTGTTGTCATCGGCCCCTCGGACACCCCCGGCATCGGACCCTCAGTGTGGGGTTCGGACGGCAGCAAGTGGGACGCCATCGGCATGACGCGTTCCATCCTGGATGTCCGCGACCTCAGCATGGCCGCCCGCCAGTCCGACGAGCCCGGCGACTTTGCCCTGCTCGAAGAAGCGCAGGAGCTCTACCCCACACTCCGCCAGGACGGGCAGACCGTCTTCCGTTGGGCGGTCTGGGAAATGGCCAAGATGGCACAGCAGGCTTTGGAGGCCGCGGGCGTCAAGGCTGAAGACCTCGTTGCGTTCATCCCGCACCAGGCCAACATGCGGATCATCGACGAGATGGTCAAGAAACTGAATCTTCCTGAATCCGTCACCGTGGCCCGGGACATCGCTGATGCCGGAAACACCTCGGCGGCCTCCATCCCCCTTGCTACCCACCGCCTGCTCAAGGAAAACCCTGAGCTCAGCGGCGGCCTCGCACTCCAGATCGGCTTCGGCGCCGGGCTGGTCTTCGGTGCCCAGGTAATCGTCCTTCCTTAGGAACGCCCCATACAGCCCGCATCCGCGGACTGCACCGTTTCCGGCACCCCCTGCCGGCAATAACAAGAAAAGGAGCCATCAATGGCTAGCAACGAAGAGATCCTGGCCGGCTTGGCTGAAATCGTCAACGAAGAAACCGGCCTTGCCCCCGAGGCTGTGGAACTGGACAAGTCCTTCACCGAGGACCTGGACATCGACTCCATCTCCATGATGACTATCGTGGTCAACGCCGAAGAGAAGTTCGGCGTGCGTATCCCGGACGAAGAGGTCAAGAACCTCAAGACCGTGGGCGACGCCGTCAGCTTCATCGCAGGCGCACAGGCCTAGCCAAGGCTTCAGCCCCTTAAGGCTGACTGGACTGCCGGTCCGTGCTCAGGCCGGACCGGCAGTCCACCACATTTTTCGGCAGCCAGCTGCCCCACACGCGGGACCCCGCCGGACAACCGGATACGGCCTGCCCACCGACAGAGAGTGATCCAATGACACGCAAAGTAGTCATTACCGGTCTGGGTGCCACCACGCCCATCGGCGGCGACGTACCCACCATGTGGAACAACGCGCTGAAGGGGGTCTCCGGTGCCCGCACGCTGGAAGACGAATGGGTCGCCAAGTACGAACTGCCGGTCCACTTCGCCGCCCGCTGCTCCACTCCGGCACTATCGGTCCTGAGCCGCGTTGAGGCCAAGCGGATGGACCCGTCCACCCAGTTCGGCGTCATCGCCTCCCGTGAAGCCTGGGCCGATTCCGGCATCACCGAGATTGACCCCGACCGCCTTGCGGTCGCCTTCGCCACCGGCATCGGCGGCGTCTGGACGCTGCTGGACGCGTGGGACACGCTGAAGGAAAAGGGCCCGCGCCGCGTCCTGCCCATGACGGTGCCCATGCTGATGCCCAACGGCGTCGCAGCAGCCGTCAGCCTTGACCTTGGCGCCCGTGCCGGCGCCCACACCCCTGTTTCGGCCTGCGCGTCGGGCACCGAGGCCCTTCACCTGGGCCTGGAGCTGATCCGCTCCGGCAAGGCCGACGTAGTGATGTGCGGCGGCGCCGAGGCAGCCATCCACCCCATGCCCCTGGCCGCGTTCTCGTCCATGCAGGCCCTCTCGCGCCGCAACGACGACCCCCAGGGCGCCTCACGCCCCTACGATCTGGGCCGCGACGGCTTTGTGATGGGCGAAGGCGCCGGCGCGCTGGTGCTCGAAGCTGAGGAACACGCCATTGCCCGCGGCGCCCGCATCTACGGCGAACTGGCCGGCACCTCCGTGACGGCCGATGCCTACCACATCACCGCCCCGGACCCCCAGGGCCTGGGCGCCACGCGCGCGCTGAAGGCAGCCATGTTCGACGGCCGGATCCAGGCCGAGGACGTTGTCCACGTCAACGCGCACGCCACTTCAACTCCCGTCGGTGACAAGCCCGAGTACACGGCCCTCCGCGCATCGCTGGGGAACCACCTCGACAACGTCGCAGTGTCCGCCACTAAGTCACAGATGGGCCACCTGCTGGGCGCGTCAGGTGCCGTGGAGGCAGTACTCACTGTGCTGGCCGTGTACCACCGCAACGCCCCGCTCACCATTAACCTCGAGAACCAGGACCCGGAGATCCCGCTCGACGTCGTCACGTCGGCGAGGGATCTGCCGGCAGGCGACATCGTGGCCCTGAGCAACTCGTTCGGCTTCGGCGGCCACAACGCCGTGATCGCTGTCCGCAGCATCTAGCAGCAGCGCGGGAACAGCAAGTACCGCAGACGAAGCAGAGGCCCCGCCATGTGGCGGGGCCTCTGCTTTTGCTATGGAGCGCCGCCTTCCGATCCGGCACGTCTTCTGCCGGGACAGCGGACAGGAAGTACGACGGCGTGATGTCCGACGGCGGTCAGCCCACCTGGTGCAGCCAGCGGACCGGTGCGCCCTCGGCTGCGTGGCGGAACGGCTCTAGTTCCTCGTCCCACGCCTCACCCAAGGCCAGGGAAAGCTCGTGGTACACGGCCGAGGGATCGCCGGCACCCGATTCGTAGGCGTAACGGATGCGGTCCTCTGAGACCATGATGTTGCCGTGGACGTCCGTTGTGGCGTGGAAGATTCCCAGTTCGGGGGTATGCGACCAGCGGCCGCCGTCAACTCCCTGGCTCGGCTCTTCAGTGACCTCGTAGCGAAGATGGGCCCAGCCGCGAAGTGAGGATGCCAGCAGCGATCCGGTGCCCGGGGTTCCTGTCCAGGAGAGCTCGGCGCGGAACATTCCGGGCGCGGCAGGCTGAGGGGTCCACTCTAGATCCGTCCGCTTGTCCACGACGGATCCAATGGCCCACTCAACGTGCGGGCACAGTGCTGTAGGGGCTGAGTGAACAAACAGCACACCGCGGGTCATTGCAACAGACATTCCATCCTCCATAGCTGTAGGTACGTCTTCCCCAACGACCTCTGCCTGGATGAAACTGCCCGGTGCTGTATGTTCCAGCGGCGGTGTTCCCTGCCTGATTATTAAGCTGTGTCCGGACTTGCGGGTGACGCGCGAAGCGAAAGAGCTTCAAGCGTCACTTGAAAGTTGCCGGACGTGACTCTTATTGTGCCGTACGCCGCGTAATTACGCCAGTGCGATCCGCCATAGGTAACACAGTCCTGGAATTAACCCCGCGTTGGCGGGAATCCACGGCTCTCAGGCCCGGGGATGGGCCTGCTGGTAGCTGCTCCGGAGCCGCTCAACGGACACATGGGTGTAGATCTGCGTAGTGGCGAGGCTGCTGTGGCCCAGGATTTCCTGGACCGCACGAAGATCCGCGCCGCCATCGAGCAGGTGCGTTGCCGCAGTATGCCTTAGCGCGTGCGGACCGGTTGCTGAGGTGTCGCCCAAAGCTTCGAAGAGAGCATTCACCACGGTCCTGACCTGACGCTGGTCAACACGGTTTCCTCTGGCGCCCAGGAAAAGCGCCGGTCCGCTGTGGCCCGTCGCCAGGAGCGGCCTGGCCCTGCGGAGCCAGTCGTCGACCGCTACAGCTGCCGGGACGCCGTAGGGAACCGTCCGTTCCTTGTTGCCCTTGCCGACCACCCGTAGGGTCCGGCGGTCCGGGTTGAGATCGTCCACATCCAAGGCGGCCAGCTCCCCCACCCGCAGCCCCGTGGCGTATAGGAGCTCCACCATGGCCCGGTTACGCACCGGAACCGGTGACCCGTTAGCCGCGGCTTCTTCCAGACTGTTCAGCAGCCTGAGGAGTTGTTGGGACTGCAGCACCCCGGGCAGTGACTTTTCCGCTTTGGGAGCCCTGAGACGGAGGGCAGGATCGGTCTCGATGAGCTCTTCCCGCATGGCCCACGTGGTGAAGGAACGCGCTGTAGCCGATCGCCGCGCAAGGGTGGCCCGGGATATCCCGGCCTGGCTCTGCGCCCCGAGCCAGCGTCGGAGAGTGCCCAGCTCCAGTTCCGGCAGATCCGTGACGCCCTCGGAGGCGGCGTATTCCAGGAGGCTTCGAAGATCGGACAGGTATGCCCGAAGCGTATGCCCGGACCGGGCCCGCTCGGCGGTCAGGTATCTGCCGAAGTCTGCGAGTGCCTGCTCAAACGCCCGGGACAGTTCCTGATTCTGCACTGTTCCACTGTCCCAGAACTCCGCGGGAATCCCGTGCCGGACACAGGCAACTACGCTAATTCCTTGGCCCGTTTCCAGCCTCCCCTTTCTGAAGCTGCGAGCCCCAGCAGGCCTAGCCTGCCCAACCCGGCCCGCACGGAGTCCGCACTGAGGCCGGCAACTGCGCAGAGCTTGTCCACGGACGTGGTGGACCGCAGCGGCAGGGCGTCAAGAAGGATCAGATCCTCCAGGGTCAGTCCGTCATGGTCGGCCGCATGCGCTGTCCCGGGCGCCGCAAGCCCCACGCCGCTTGGGGAGGCCAGTTCGGCGATCTCCGCGGCGTCAGTCACGCAGACAGCCCCGCCATCCCGGAGTAGACGGTGGCAGCCGGCGGAGTTGGCGCTGTGCACGGACCCCGGCACAGCTCCCACCGCCCGGCCAAGCGTCTCCGCGTGGTGGGCCGTGTTCAGCGCACCGGACCGCCAGCGCGCTTCCACCACCACCGTCACAGCGGCCAAGGCCGCGATCAGCCTGTTCCGTTGGAGAAAGCGGTAGCGAGTGGGCGCCGACCCCGGCGGCACCTCTGCGAGCACCGCTCCCTGGTTGCAGACCGCCCGCAGGAGATCCTCATTGCCGGACGGATAGAACCGGTCCACACCACCAGCCATCACCGCGATGGTAGGCACCGCCGCTGATCCCCCGGCCAGTGCTGCCCGGTGCGCGTGGGCGTCGATGCCGTACGCGCCCCCGGACACCACGGTGAAGCCCCGCTGAGCCAGGGAGTAGGCGAGGTCCCCGGTCACCGATGCGCCGTAGCTGGTGCTGTCGCGGGACCCCACCAGCGCCACGCTCCGGGCCGGACCGGGAAGCTCCTGTTCCAGGCCCCGCCACCACAGACAGATGGGCTCCTGCATCCCAAGGTCCCCGAGCTGGGCAGGCCAGAGATCATCCGACGGGATTATCAGCCGGCCGCCAAGGCGTGCCATGGTGGCCAGGTCACGCTCGGGCGCCAGATCCGGAATGCGGGGAGCCCAGCGTTTGAGGGAGGCAGCCATCCCCGCCCAGCTGGTTCCGGCGCCGTTGTCCGCCAGCAGTCCGGTGATCTCCCGCTCCAGTGCCGGGCCGGCGGCCGCCTGGCCCGTGGCGATTTTCAAGGCGTCGGGTGCGCCGGTGGCCTGTACCAGGGCCAGTCCGGCCGCGTCCTGCGGTTCCATGAGCCGCGACAGGGCGGCCCGGGCGATCCGTTCGTTGTCCATGTGGTTTCTTCCTTCACGCAGCTGCCGAGGCAGCCTGCCGGAGGCCAAGGGCCTGGCCGATGTCGTTGGTGTCGGGCATGTCGCGGTGCGACAGGTCCGCCAGGGTCCAGGCCAGCCGGAGAACCCTGTCATAGCCCCTGGCGGTCAGTACGCCCCGCTCCAGTGAGTGGTCCAGGATCCGCGTGGCGTCGGCCGGCAGCCGCAGGGCGCCGCGCAGAATCCGGCCGGGCACCTGCGAGTTCGTTTCCATTCCCAGCGGCCGCAGCCGTTCGGCCTGGCGCCGGCGTGCGTCGCCTACCCTCCGTGCCACGGCGGCTGTGTCTTCTTCGGCGCCCGCCTGGCCGAAGTCGGCCAGTGACACGCGTTCCACCTGCAGCTGGATATCCACCCGGTCCAGCAGCGGACCGGACATCCTGGCCACGTAGCGGCGCCGCATCATGGGCGTACACGTGCAGTCCAGGCCCTTTCCCGAAGCCTTGCCGCAGGGACAGGGATTGGCGGCAAGGACCAGCTGGAACCGGGCAGGGTAGGCTGCCGTTCCTGCCGAGCGGTGAATGACCAGCTCCCCGCTCTCCAGGGGCTGGCGGAGGGCGTCCAGGACGCGCCGTTCGTATTCCGGGGCCTCGTCCAGGAACAGGACACCGCGGTGCGCCCGCGACGCCGCACCCGGGCGCGGCAACCCCGATCCCCCGCCGATAATGGCGGCGGCTGTAGCCGAATGATGCGGGTTTTCGAACGGCGGCCGCCGCACAAGCTGAACGGCGGATGAGGGAAGGCCGCAGAGGGAGTGGATGGCAGTGACTTCCATGGCCTCATTATCGGCAAGGTCCGGCAGGAGACCGGGAAGTCTTTCGGCCAGCATGGTCTTGCCCGCACCCGGGGGTCCGGTCAGGAGCAGGTGGTGGGCCCCGGCAGCGGCCACCTCGAGTGCACGTCTGGCTTCGCCCTGGCCGGAGACGTCGGCCATGTCAGGAACAGCCTGGGCTCCCGGTTCGGAGTCCCCGTGACCGGCCTCGTCCTCCGGCTCGAAGTCCAGTGCGAGCTCTTGCGGGTCTGCACCGAAATCGAGCGCCAGCCGCGCCAGCGTGCGGTACCCCTTGACGTTGGCTCCGGGGACTAGCGATGCTTCGCCGAGGTTGGCGTGCGCGACCACCACGTCCGGATAGCCGGCCTGCACCGACGCCATCACTGCCGGCAGGATGCCGCGCACCGGCCGTAGCCGGCCATCCAGCCCGAGTTCGGCGATGAAGACGGTCCGGCCGGTGGGCTTGATGTCATTTGCGGCCCTCAGGACTGCCATGGTCACGGCAAGGTCGAAGCCGGAACCGCGTTTGGGCAGCGACGCAGGGATGAGGTTGGCCGTGATCTTCCGCCGGCTCAGCGGAATTCCGGAATTTTTGGCCGCGGAACGTATGCGTTCCTTGGCCTCGTTGAGGGCTGCGTCCGGGAGGCCCAGGATCACGAATGCCGGCAGGGTCTGGCCAATATCTGCTTCTACCTCGACGATGTACCCGTTCAATCCCACCAGTGCCACGGAGTAGGCCCGGCCCAGCGCCATCTACCCCACCCCCTTGAGGTGTTCCACCACGGGTTCGCCGCCGCCGTCGTCCACCACGGCAATGACGTCCACGCGCCGTAGCGGCATCCGCAGCTCCCGGTCTCGGCACCACGCCGAACCGAGCCGATGCAGCCGGGCGAGTTTGTCCGGCCCCACGGCTTCGAACGGGTGCCCGTAGTCCAGGGAACGGCGGGTTTTCACCTCTGCGATGACCAGGGCGTCGCCGTCCAGGGCCACAATGTCTATTTCACCGTCGGCGCAGCGCCAGTTGCGTTCCACCACCAGCATGCCGAGCGATTCAAGATAGCCGGCCGCGAGTTCCTCGCCGCGCCGGCCCAACAGGTCTTTGGATTTCATTTCTACCTCCGCAACCAGCCTGCAGTGGCAGGACAGCGGAGGACAGCAGGCTATTCGCGTATGTGGGCAACCCGGGAAAACCGCCCCAATACAGCGGGGCTGTGGAGGAGCAGTGGGCCGGCGTCAGTTGCCGAGGTCAGCGTCCTTCGGCAGGGCGAGATCCTCGTTGCGGGGCAGTTCTTCGACGTTGACATCCTTGAACGTCAGGACACGGACTGTCTTCACGAACCGTGCCGAACGGTACACATCCCACACCCAGGCATCCTGGAGCGTCAGATCGAAGTAGACCTCGCCGTCGGCGCTTCGGGCCTGCAGGTCAACGTGGTTTGCGAGGTAAAAGCGGCGTTCGGTCTCGACAACGTAACTGAAGAGCCCGACAACATCGCGGTATTCACGGTAGAGCTGCAGCTCCATGTCGGTTTCATAGTTTTCAAGATCCTCTGCACTCATGCTTCCATCTTGCACCATCCAGGGCGCCGCAGTCGCAGCGTCCGCGCCGCACGAGCCCCACACCAGTGCGGCAGGCACTGGAGCGGTACGGAATCAGAGTTCGCCGCCCAGGAGGTTCCAACTCACCCGGTGGTACGGTGTGGCTCCGGCGGCGCGGAGCGCGTCCCGGTGAATTGCCGTGGCGTAGCCCTTGTTGACGTCCCAGCCAAACTCGGGGTATTCACAGTGCAGGCCGCGCATCTGCTCGTCGCGTTCCACCTTCGCAATCACGCTGGCTGCGGCCACGCTCAGGCACTGCATGTCCGCCTTGATCTTGGTGTGGACCGGGGCAAGGCACGCGAAATCCACGGGCGGCTCGTCAAACAGGGAGGGCTGCCCGGCGGGCGAGAGCCAGTTGTGGCTGCCATCGAGCAGCACCACATTGGGGCTGATGCCGGCCGCAAGGATGTCCTGCCAGGCGCGCGTACCGGCCAGCCGCAGCGCAGCGATTATGCCCAATGCGTCGATCTCCCGCGCGGAAGCGTGCCCGACGGCGGACGCAACACTCCAGCGTCTGACCAACGGTTCCAGCCGTTCCCGTTCGGCGGGGCTGAGGAGCTTGCTGTCCCGCACACCGGCCAGGGGCTTCTGGGTGTGGAGGTCCACGACGGCGATTCCGACGCTCACCGGTCCTGCCAGCGCCCCGCGGCCGACTTCGTCCACGCCGGCCAGGTAACGGGCGCCCTGCGCTTTGAACGTCCGCTCATGCCGGAGCGTCGGCGCTTTGGAGCGGACCCCGTCCGTCTGGCGGGCCGGAGCCTTGGACCCGGTGGCCGGTATCACTGCGGACACCCCTAGCCTCCCGCAGGCACGTTCCGGAAGACGGCCGGATAATTGTCAAGGACAGTGATCCGGTTCAGCGGCCATGCGATGACGGCGGCTTTGCCCTCTACGTCCACGAGGTCGACGAATCCGCCATTGGATTCCAGGTGCGAGCGGGAATCCGCGGAGTGATTGCGGTTATCGCCCATGACCCAGACCTTTCCTTCAGGAACAACGACGTCGAAAGCACGGATCTGCGGTTCCTCAGCCCCGTTGACATAGGTTTCATCAATAGGAGATCCGTTGATGGTCAGTTTACCGCCGGCATCGCAGCAGATCACGTGGTCACCGGGTAGCCCGACAACCCGTTTGACGAGGTGCTGTTCCGAGTTGTCCGGCAAAAGTCCCACAAATGTCAGACCGTCCTGGACCCATGTGAAAGGTCCATTCGGTTCCTCCGGTGCGGAGCTCAGCCAGCCCTTGGTGTCACGGAAGACCACAACGTCGCCGCGTGAGAGGGAAAACGGCTCCGGAACCAGCAGGTTCACGAAGATGCGGTCGTTGACGTCCAGGGTGCTGACCATGGACTCGGACGGAATATAGAACGCGCGGAACAGGAACGTCTTGATCAGGAAGGACAGCACCACGGCGATCACCACTACCGTGGCAACCTCCTTCAGCCAGACAAAGAGCTGGCTGGGGGCGGCGGGCTCGGAAGTCGGTGCCGCGGATCGCCTGCCGGACTGTGGCGCCGACGGGCTGCTATCCGCCACGCCGTCGGATGTCCCGCCGCCGGAAATCGCGTTGGCGGACATACCGTCGGTGTCGGCACCGGGGGCGCCGTCGCGAGGCGGCTCAGGTGTCCGGGCTTTGTTTTCGGGCATCTACTGTCCGTCCTCTGTTGTTGATCCTGCCGCTGGCGGCCGTGGTACTGCAGCAAATCTATCAAGTGGCCAGACGATCTGGACCGGCCTGCCGATAACGCGGTCCATTGGCACCATGCCGCCGCCGGGCGCACCGAGCAGGCTGCGCGAATCGGCGGACGCCGAGCGGTGGTCACCGAGCAGCCAAAGCCTTCCGTCGGGCACCACGGCGCTGAAGACCTGCGTGCTTGGGCTGTCTCCGCCGAACAGGTACGGCTCATCGAGTGCCCCACCGTTGACGGTGATCTTTCCGTCTGCATCGCAGCAGACCACGGTGTCCCCGGGGATGCCGATGACACGTTTGACGTACGTGGTGTCGCTGCTGGCCAGGCCAAGCCACTGCCCGGCCGCTGCAAGGGAATCCAGAAAGGGGCCCTTCCCACTGTGCAGGGGAGCAAACGAACCCCTGCCGTCGAAGACCACAATGTCGCCCCGACGGATGGGTTCGGCATGGAAGTCTGTCCTGGAGACCAGGATGCGGTCCCCCTTCGCGAGGACCGGCTCCATGGATTCGGACGGTATGTAATAGACATCCAGCAAAAGTGAACGGACCAGCCCGCTGATGGCCACGGCCAGGAGAACTGCCAGGAACGCAAAACGCCAGCCCATTCGTCTGGGCTGGCGTTTTGTCTGGTCCATGATCCGTATTCCTGGGGCGCTGATGCGAAGGGCTCCGGCGCTGGCCTGGTACGGCTGGGGCCTGCTTTGTAGGTCCCTGGGGACTTACTTCTTGGGCTGGAAGTCGCGCTTTTCCTTGATCTTCGCAGCCTTGCCGCGCAGGTCGCGCATGTAGTACAGCTTCGCGCGGCGCACGTCACCCTTGGAGACAACTTCGATCTTGTCGATGATCGGGGAGTGCACCGGGAAGGTACGCTCCACACCGACGCCGAAGGAGACCTTGCGGATGGTGAAGGTTTCGCGAAGACCGTCGCCGTGGCGGCCAAGGACGAAGCCCTGGAACACCTGGACACGGGAGTTCTTGCCTTCGATGATGTTCACGTGAACCTTGAGGGTGTCACCCGCGCGGAAGACAGGAACATCGGTGCGCAGCGAGGCTGCATCTACGGAATCGAGAATATGCATAATTGCACTCCTGGTGAACGCCACAGGACATTCACTTTGGGTCACGGCGGGCAAGCCCGGAAGTACCGGAAATTACCGCCGAAAATTAAGTGGGGCCGGTTCCTTCACTGATTGAAGGTCCCGGGGTGTCCAGCTGTTGGTTGCGCTCCCCCTGTGGCAGGTGCGGACCCAGCAGACACAAAGACTAATTTTGCCACACTCGCGGGCCTACAGCCAATCGCCTTGGACCACAGACGCGCCGGTTCAGGTTGAGGCGTCGGTTCCGGCGTCCGTGCTGGTATCGGCCTGCCGCCGCGCCAGGAGGTGACCGTCGACGACCTCGTACCCGAGGTCGGCGAAAGCCGTCCGGTCGGCACGTGGCAGCTTCCCGGCGTCGAACGTTTCCAGGAGGTCCGGACGGCGTTCCGCCGTCCGCCGGTACTGCTCGTGGCGGCGCCACTGCGCGATCTTCCCGTGGTTGCCGCTCAGCAGCACTGCCGGGACTTCCCGGTCCCGCCAGCTGGCGGGCTTGGTATACACGGGGTATTCCAGCAGCCCGTCCGAATGCGACTCCTCCACCAGGGAATCAGGGTTGCCCACAACGCCTGGCAGCAGCCTGCCGATGGCTTCGACCATGGCCAAAACGGCCACTTCGCCGCCGTTCAGCACATAGTCACCAAGGCTCATGGGGCGCACCGTGAAGTGCTCTTCCGCCCACTCGATGACACGCTCGTCGATGCCCTCATAGCGGCCGCAGGCAAAAACCAGCTGGTCCTCTTCTGCGAGCTCATGGGCCAGGGCCTGGTTGAAGCGCTCCCCTGCCGGCGACGGGACGATCAGAACCGGTTTGGCGGGCTCGGCCGCCGTGGCCTCGGCGCCCCCTGCGGCTTCACCGGATCCGGCGACAGCAGCTGCGGCAACAGCAGCCAACGCCTGCGCCCAAGGCTCAGGCTTCATCACCATGCCGGCGCCGCCGCCGTACGGGGTGTCGTCCACTGAGCGGTGCTTGTCGGTGGTGAAATCACGCAGGTCATGGACGCGCAGGTCCAACAGGCCGTCCTGGCGGGCCTTGCCAATGAGCGAGAGCTCCAGGGGCGCCAGGTACTCCGGGAAGATACTGACGACGTCGATTCTCATCTACGCGTTTTCCTCCGCTTCACCGGGGCCGGCTTCGCCGTCGTTGACCTCAAAGAGACCGTCCGGCGGCGTCAGCAGGACGAAGCCATCGGCCACATTGACCTCCGGAACGATCTGCTCCACAAACGGGACAAGGATTTCCTTGCCGTCCGGCGTTTCAACCACGAGCAGGTCCTGGACGGGCAAGGTGTGCAGGGCGGCGATCCTGCCGACCACCTGCGACCCGACGCGCGCCTCGAGCCCTACTAGTTCGTGCTCGTACCAGCCTTCGTCGTCGTCCTCGTCCAGCTCTTCGGTTTCGATGAAAAGCTTGGCGCCGCGCAGGGTCTCTGCCTGGTTGCGGGTCTCGATTCCTTCGAATGCGAGCAGCAGGATGTCCTTGTTCCAGCGCGCACCCTCAACAATGAGCGGGCCGGCCGATGCAGGCTCCACCACAAACTCGGTACCGGGAACAAACCGGTCCCCCGGAGCGTCGGTCAGCACCTGGACCGTCACTTCGCCGCGGATTCCATGCGGTTTGCCGATTCGTGCCACCTGAAGCTGCATCTGTTCCTCTGTCTGTGATCGTGCCGGGATTGGGCGATGTGGTGAAAGCACTCCGGCCCCTCCACCGTTGCTGGTGGAAGGGCCGGAGCAAAAAACTGATGTTGCCGAGCGCTTAGCGGCGGCGGTCGGTGTCGACGACGTCGACCCTGACCGGCTCGCCGTCTGCCAGTGCCGCCACAACGGTGCGCAATGCCCGTGCGGTGCGGCCCTGGCGGCCGATCACCCGTCCCAGGTCATCCTGATGAACACGAACCTCGAGGGTGTCCCCGCGGCGGTTGTTCTTCGAGCTGACCTTGACATCCTCCGGCGAATCAACGATTCCCCGGACGAGGTGTTCGAGCGCTTCTGCCAGCAATCTACTCAGCCTCTGTGGTCTCTGCCTCGGCCGGGGCCTCGGCTGCGTCAGACTGCTTCGACTTCTTGGTGATGGCTTCCGGGATGATCACGGAACCCTTTTCAGGGGCAACAAAGGCAGCCTTCGGAGCTTTGGTCTTCAGGGTGCCTTCCTGGCCCGGCAGGCCCTTGAACTTCTGCCAGTCACCGGTGATCTTCAGGATCGCGGCAACCTGCTCGGACGGCTGTGCGCCGACGCCGAGCCAGTACTGGGCACGGTCCGTGTCCACCTCGATGTATGAGGGCTCTTCGGTGGGGTGGTACTTACCGATCTCTTCGATGGCACGGCCGTCACGCTTGGAGCGTGCGTCCATGACGACGATGCGGTAGTACGGTGCGCGCATCTTGCCAAAGCGCTTAAGGCGAATCTTTACGGCCACTTTTGTGGTCACTCCTGTTTCAGAAAAGGGGTGAACCGACGTTCTGCACCCGTGGGGCGGGCCATACTTGAGGGTTCGAAGGACAGGATCCGGACGCGGAGAGAGGGGCCACGCAGATCGAGTACCTGTTTATTGTGCCAGATCAGCGTCCGGATTTCGACTTGACACGTCGGGATGGGGCAGCCGGGCGGACCCGGCGGGCCACGGCCGGCCTACGACGACCAGACATACACGCCCGTGCGTGCGGCGTCATCGACGGAGTTGGCCAGCTCAGCGAACTGCTGGACATACGTCCGGGCCTCGGCCACGCCGAACGGCATGTCATCCTGGGCAGCCCACTTTTCAGCGACGTCGTCCAGGACATTGCCTTCGCCTTCAGTCTCGTAGCTGAGCAGGTCGGCGAGCGCACGCACCATGGCCGGCGGGACCCCGAGGAGGGAATCACTGGCCACGTCAACCATGGCCAGTTCGTAGTCCGCGCCACCGGCGTGCACCGCAACGCCGGCAAGATCGCCAAGCTGCTCGATTTCGAAATCGCTGATTCCGGGAATCCGCAGGGCCTGGCCCGCCGGGGAGCCGCCTGCATCCAGGACGTCCGCCCGCTTCAGCGCGGCATCGTGAGTGGAAACAAAAATTTCAGTGAAGCCCATGGGAACAGCCCTCATTCCGTCGACGGTGCGGCCTGGAAGGGCAGTAGCAAGTGCCGCCCCGGCCGTTCAGAATCAGCCTAGTACAAGGCAGGCCGCACTTTTGGCATCCGCACTCAGCGGACGGCGACACGGATATTGTTGCGCCACGGGTCCTCGAAGCGAAGCTCGGCGCCCGTGTGGTGCGAGGCCACACCGGCGACCTTCAGGCGGTCGGCGAGCGCTCCGACGTCATCCCCGGAAGGGACCTCGATGAGCACTTCGCCGAGGCCCAGGGTGTCCTTGCGGGGACCGGCTCCGCGGCTGTTCCAGACGTTCATGGCCATGTGGTGGTGATACCGGCCCGCGGAGACAAACAGTGCCTGCCCGTGCCAGCCAGCGGTCTTTTCGAAGCCCAGCGTGCCCACGTAGAAATCGTGCGCTGACTGGACGTCGCCCACCTGGAGATGGACGTGGCCCACGCCGGCTTCGCTGGCCCGCTGGCCGGCCACGGATTCCTGGCTCAGGTGCTGCTCGAGATAGCGCTGCGGCGGCAGTGCCAGGCTGTCCATCACTACATCCTTCCCGTTCCAGGACCAGTTTTCGCGGGGCCTGTCCCAGTACAGTTCGACGCCGTTGCCTTCGGGGTCATTGAAGTAGAAGGCCTCGCTGACGAGGTGGTCGGCGCTGCCGGTGAAGGACCGGGGTTCGTACTGGGCGGCGGTGGCTACCGTGGCGGCCAGCGAAGCCTGGTCGTCAAACAGCAGTGCGGTGTGGAACAGCCCGGCCTCTCCCCTGCCAGGCAGATTCAAGGACGGGGCGGCCGCGAGATGGACCAGCGGGCGTTGAAGGCGGCCAAGATAGACGCCGCCGTCCTGTTCCGCGACGACCTCCAGCCCGAGCGCACGCTGGTAATAGTCGGTCATCAGCTTCATGTCGCCTACCTTGAGCATCACGGTGCCCATGGAGAGGTCGGCAGGAAGGAGATCCCGGCTGGTGGCTTCTGCAGTCATTTGAACACTCCCGGTCCGTTGGCCTTCGGATGGAAGGCGGCTATGGTTCCAATTTACTTGAAGCTTCAATTTAATTCAAGTGGCGGCGCAGACAGATTGCGACCGCTTTCCGGTGATTGCTGTCACCAGTCCACCCTCGGCCTGTGGTAGCTTCGACTTGACCACACGGGAGCCCTTGCAGGGGCTGAGATCCGGCTGACGCAGCCTGCGACCGTTGAACCTGTCCGGGTAATGCCGGCGAAGGAAGTGAGTATTCATTGAATACACAAGAAACACAGCTGATCCCTGCCCAAAATGAAGCCGACGTGGATCAACCGCTCCAGCCTCAAACCCAGTCACTGAAGTCCCACTCGCTGGCGTTTATCAACGATGAGGCCACCGGGATCCGGGTTCCCGTGACCGAGATCGCCCTCGAACCGTCGCCAAACGGCGCGCCGAACGGGCCTTTCCGGACCTACCGCACGGCGGGACCGGGCAGCGATCCGGTGGTGGGCCTCAACCCGTTCCGCTCAGAGTGGATCGCCGCCCGCGGAGACACTGAGCCCTACAGCGGCCGGGAGCGGAACCTGCTCGACGACGGCAAGTCGGCCGTCCGCCGCGGCGCAGCCTCTGCGGAGTGGAAGGGCGCGCAGCCGGTGCCCCGCCGCGCCGTCGGCGGCCGGACCGTCACGCAGATGCATTATGCGCGGCAGGGTGTCATCACCCCCGAGATGCAGTTCATCGCCCTCCGCGAAAACTGTGATGTGGAACTGGTCCGCAGCGAAGTCGCCGCCGGCCGCGCCATCATCCCCAACAACATCAACCACCCGGAATCCGAACCGATGATCATCGGCAAGGCCTTCCTGGTCAAGATCAACGCCAACATCGGCAACTCGGCAGTGACCAGCTCCATTGCCGAGGAAGTGGACAAACTCCAATGGGCCACCCAGTGGGGCGCCGACACGGTGATGGACCTGTCCACCGGAGACGACATCCACACCACCCGGGAATGGCTCATCCGCAACTCCCCCGTGCCCATCGGTACGGTGCCCATTTACCAGGCGCTGGAGAAGGTCAACGGGGAGGCCAACGCCCTGACGTGGGAGATCTACCGGGACACGGTCATCGAGCAGTGCGAGCAGGGGGTGGACTACATGACCATCCACGCCGGTGTGCTGCTGCGTTACGTGCCGCTGACGGCCAACCGCGTTACCGGCATCGTCTCCCGGGGCGGCGCGATCATGGCCGGGTGGTGCCTGGCGCACCACCAGGAGAACTTCCTCTACACCCACTTCGACGAGCTGTGCGAAATCTTCGCCAAGTACGACGTCGCGTTCTCCCTGGGCGACGGACTGCGCCCGGGGGCGACGGCGGACGCCAACGACGCCGCCCAATTCGCCGAGCTGGACACCCTGGCTGAACTGACCCAGCGGGCGTGGGAATTCGACGTGCAGGTCATGGTGGAAGGTCCCGGGCACGTCCCGTTCCACCTGGTGCGGGAGAACGTGGAACGCCAGCAGGAACTCTGCAAGGGCGCCCCGTTCTACACGCTGGGGCCGCTGGTCACGGATATTGCCCCCGGCTACGACCACATCACGTCCGCCATCGGCGCCACCGAAATCGCCCGGTACGGCACGGCGATGCTTTGTTACGTCACGCCCAAGGAACACCTTGGCCTGCCGAACAAGGACGATGTGAAGACCGGAGTGATCACCTACAAGATCGCCGCCCACGCAGCAGACCTTGCCAAGGGCCACCCCGGCGCCCATGAGCGGGATGATGCCCTGTCCAAGGCCCGGTTCGAGTTCCGCTGGCGCGACCAGTTCGCGCTGTCCCTGGATCCGGTCACGGCGGAGGCCTTCCATGACGAGACGCTGCCGGCCGAACCGGCCAAAACCGCCCACTTCTGCTCCATGTGCGGCCCGAAGTTCTGCTCCATGAAGATCAGCCAGGACATCAGGGACGAATACGGTTCCGCCGATTCGCAGGCGGCCATCGCCGAGGCCTACAGCGGGATGCGCGAAAAGAGTGCGGAGTTCCTGGCCGCGGGCGGGAAGGTCTACCTCCCCGAGCTTCGGATCCCGGCCGGGAGCTGACGGCTCAGGAAGCCTGAACCGAGCGTGACCTGCCGACGTCGGCGATGAAGGACCGGATGGCACGGTCACCTTCGGCAGAGTCCTGGGGCCGGTGTCCTCCCGCAGCGATGCGGTGCAGGGCACCGGTTTCCTGCAGATATCCGGCGATTTCCTCGTAGAGCGGTTCCCACCCACCCGTCAGGACCATGGTGGGGACGCCCGGAACTATGTGCAGCGGGGCCTCCCAGGACGGCGCCTGCAACCGGAGCCGGCGCGCCGACCGTTTTTCCTCCGGCGTGGCGGGCTCCTGCAGGTCCGCCGCGAACATTCGCCGCACGAACTCACGCTGGAAGTCTTCATCGCTGAGCTGGCGCCGGACGTCGAACAGCGGTTGCATCAGGGCGCGGTGTGCGGCCGTGGCCGGCAGTTCGGCGGTCAGGGACAGGCACGCCGGTTCTACCAGCGTGAGGGAATACACCAGTTCGGGGCGTTCGACGGCAGCCATCATGGCCGCAATCGCGCCCTCGGCGTGGGCAACAACATGGCCCCCAGTAGCCCCGCGGCCGTCATCGGCAAGTGAGCGCAGGATGATGGCGGTGTCTTCAGCGAACGAGGACTCCACGGGTTCAGCGACGGGGTCAAAACCGTGCCGCCGCAGGAACAGGGCGTCGTACGTCAGCGCCATGCCGTGCTGGCGCAGCCACGCCGCGGCACCGAAAGGTCCGGCGCCGTGCACGAACACTACCCGCTGTTTGAACATGACCCAACCCTATTCCACGGCACCGACATCCCAATTGGGCAGCTGCCAGTGTCGTTATGAGTGCCCACAACGACGCCTGCTACCCAGCCGGGAGGGGTGGCTACTTGCCGAGGAACTTGTCGAATCCCTTGGGCAGGTTCAGCTGCGACGGGTCGAAGTCGCCGGCCTGCTGGCCGAACGCCGCCCCCGTGGGGAGCGCCTTCGCCGCCCCGGCCCGCCGGGCCTCGGCGTCCTTCAGCTCCTGGGCAGCCTTGGCAGGGTTGCCTGAGCGGGCCTTCTTCTTCGGGGCGTTCTTGCCGCCCTTCCGCGCGCCGCCGGGGCCGCCCATGCCAGGCATCCCGGGCATTCCGGGCATGCCGCCGCCCTGGGCCATCTTCTTCATCATCTTCTGGGCCTGGCCGAAGCGCTCCAGCAGGCCGTTGACCTCGGAGACATGCACGCCGGAACCCCGGGCAATGCGTGCCCGGCGGGAGCCGTTGATGATCTTCGGGGCGACGCGTTCGTGCGGCGTCATGGAACGCACGATCGCTTCGACACGGTCGATCTCGCGCTCGTCAAAGTTTTCCAGCTGCTCACGGATGTTCTGCGCACCGGGCATCATCATGAGCATCTTTTTCATGGAGCCCATGTTGCGGATCTGCTGCATCTGGGAGAGGAAGTCGTCCAGGGTGAAGTCTTCCTGGTCGGCGAATTTCTTCGCCATCCGGGCGGCTTCGTCCTTGTCCCAGTTCTTTTCGGCCTGCTCAATCAGGGTGAGGACGTCACCCATGTCCAGGATGCGGGAGGCCATGCGGTCCGGGTGGAACAGCTCAAAGTCATCCACGCCTTCGCCGGTGGAGGCGAACATAACCGGCTTACCGGTGACCGACGCAACCGAGAGTGCGGCACCGCCGCGGGCGTCGCCGTCGAGCTTTGACAGCACGATTCCGGTGAAGTTCACACCCTCGTCAAACGCCACAGCCGTGTTCACGGCGTCCTGCCCGATCATGGCGTCGATCACGAACAGCACTTCATTGGGGACGATGGCGCGGCGGATCTCGCTCGCCTGCTCCATCATCTCGGCGTCAACACCGAGGCGCCCGGCGGTGTCAACAATCACGACGTCGTGCAGCTTCTGGCGCGCTTCCTCAACGCCGGCGCGGGCGACGGCGACCGGGTCACCGGCGGGGTGCTCCAGTTCCGAAGTGGCTCCGGGGTGCGGCGCGAAAACGGGCACGCCGGCGCGGTTGCCGACAACCTGAAGCTGGGTGACGGCATTGGGCCGCTGGAGATCACATGCCACCAGCAGGGGGCTGTGGCCTTGGGCCTTGAGCCATTTGGCGAGCTTGCCCGCCAGGGTGGTCTTACCGGCACCCTGAAGGCCGGCCAGCATGATGATGGTGGGACCGGTCTTGGCAAGGCGGATCCGGCGGGTCTCGCCACCGAGGATCTCAACGAGTTCCTCATTGACGATCTTGACGATCTGCTGGCTGGGGTTCAGCGCCCCCGATACCTCTGCCCCGAGGGCACGCTCGCGGACGCGGGCCGTAAACTCACGCACCACGGGAACGGCGACATCGGCATCCAGGAGGGCGCGGCGGATCTCCCGGACTGTGGCATCGACGTCGGCCTCAGTGAGGCGGCCCTTGCCACGGAGATTCTTGAAGGTTGCTGTCAACCGGTCAGAGAGTGAATTGAACACGCGCCGCGCACTTCTTTCAGTGGATTTACAGGGGGGACTCGACTATCTAGGGTACCAAGTCGGGCTTGCCGGATGGCATGCTGGCAGGGTGACCAGCGAAACAAGTGTAAAAACCCTGCTCATTCTGGGTGCCTCAGGCGATCTGACGGGACGCCTCCTGCTCCCGGGACTGGCCCGGCTGGTGGCGAGCGGCCGTGCCGATGGCCTGGCCCTGGTGGGCGCCGGCTCCGATGCCTGGACGCCGGAACAGTGGCGGACCCGGGTCCACGAAGCCTTCGCCCCCGCCGTGGAGGCCGCCGACGCGGCTGGAAAAAAGGCACTCACCGCCTTGGCGGAAGCTACCCCCTACCACCAGCTGGATGTTACGGCGGACGGAGCCCTGGCGGCATTGTTGGCAGGCTTGGAAGGCCCCACCGCGATCTATTTTGCGTTGCCTCCCCAAGTCAGCCAGCTGGCCTGCGAGTCCCTGCACCGCGACCAGGTTCCGGCCGGAACACGGCTGGTAATGGAGAAGCCGTTCGGCGCAAGTGTTGCTTCGGCCCGTTCCCTTAACCACACACTCGCCGCGCTGGTGCCGGAGGACCACATTCACCGGGTGGACCATTTCCTGGGCAAAGCGACGGTGCTGAACATCCTGGGCCTGCGTTTTGCGAACAATTTTTTGGAACCCGTCTGGAACCGCGATCACGTGGAAAAGGTCGAGATCATCTTCGACGAGGACCTGGCACTGGAGGGAAGGGCGAGGTATTACGACAATGCCGGCGCCCTGCGCGACATGATCCAGAGCCACCTGCTGCAGATCATGGCACTGATGGCCATTGAGCCGCCGGCCACCATCGGGGAGCGGGACCTACGGGACGCGATCGCAGCCGTGCTCCGCGCCAGCAGCATCAGCGCGCCGTACGCCAAATCCACGCGCCGGGCCACGTACACGGCAGGTTCGATTGCCGGCAGGAACGTCCCAGACTATACGCAGGAAGAAGGGGTGGACGCAGCCCGCGGGACCGAGACTCTGGCGGAAGTCCGGGTGGACATCGACAACTGGCGCTGGAAGGGGGTCCCGTTCATCCTGCGTTCGGGCAAGGCCCTCGGGGTGAAACGCAAGGAAGCCGTGGTCACGTTCCGCCCTGTCCCGCATCTGCCGGGAGGATTCACCGGCGTGGACTCCCCCAACCAGCTGCGGATCGGGTTCGGGCCGGATACCCTGGCGTTCGACGTCGACGTCAACGGCCCCGGCAGCATCTTCAGCCTGAGCCGCACAACGCTGAATGCGGAGCTGAGCGCTTCTGAGCTGCTGCCCTATGGCGAAGTGCTGGAGGGCGTCCTGAGCGGCGACCCGCTGCTCTCGGTGCGCGGCGACACCGCGGAGGAATGCTGGCGGATTCTTGAGCCCGTGCTGAAGGCCTGGCATCGGGGCACAGTGCCGCTGGAAAAGTACGACGCCGGTTCGGCCGGTCCCGCCGGAGGGCCAAGTTCCGCGCCGACTGGCTAAGTGCTCGCTGGCTAAGGCTGGCTGGCTGAGCGGCGGCTGAGTAGGCCAGAACAAACGGAGCGGGCAGGGAGCCTTTTGAGGTTCCCTGCCCGCTCTTTCGTGTGGAACAGTCTGCTTTGCCGATCAATCAGCTTCCGGAACTGCTAGATGGCGGCGACGCCGCGTTCTCCCGTGCGGACCCTGACTGCTTCGAAGACGTCCACGGTCCAGACCTTGCCATCGCCCGCGCGGCCCGTGTTGGAGCTGGCGATGATGACGTCCAGGATGTCATCTGCCTGTTCGTCCGTGGCGAGGACTTCAACCCGGATCTTGGGCAGGAGGTCCACGTTGTATTCAGCTCCGCGGTAAACCTCTGTGTAGCCGCGCTGGCGGCCGTAGCCGCTGGCCGCGCTGACCGTCAGCCCCTGGACGCCGTAGGACTCCAGGCCTTCCCGGATGGCTTCGAGCTTCTCCGGGCGGACGATAGCTGTGATCAGTTTCATGCTTCCACGCTTTCCTTGCCCGCTGCCGGTTCGGTCTTCTTGGCTGCTTCGGCGCCACCGGCCGATCCCTTGATCAGTTCGTGGAGCGGCTGGAAGCTCCCGCCGTGGCCGCCCACTCCGAACTCGTACGCCGTCTCGGCGTGCAGGCTGAGGTCAACACCAACAACTTCCTGCTCCTGCGAGACGCGGAAGCCCATGGTCTTGTGGATGGCGTAGGCGATGATCGCCGTGAGGATTGCCGAGTACGCGATGGCGATGCCTGCAGCTGCGAGCTGGGCCCAAAGCTGGGCCGGACCGCCGCCGTAGAAGAGGCCGCCGCCCACACCGTCGGTGGGGAGTGCGATGAAGCCCAGGGCAACCGTTCCGATGACGCCGGAGACCAGGTGCACGCCCACAACATCCAGGGAGTCATCGAAGCCCCAGCGGAACTTGAGACCGACGGCCAGGGCCGAGGCGACACCGGCGATGACGCCGAGGCCCAGAGCGCCCACCGGGCTGACGTTGGCACAGGCCGGGGTGATGGCGACCAGGCCGGCAACCACACCGGAGGCAGCACCAAGTGAGGTGGGGTGGCCATCGCGGATGCGTTCGGTGACAAGCCAGCCGAGCATTGCCGCGGCCGGGGCCGCGAGGGTGTTGACCCAGATCAGGCCGCCCTGCTCAGCAGTGGTGGCGGCGCCGCCGTTGAAGCCGAACCAGCCGAACCACAGGATGGCTGCACCGAGCATTACGAACGGGATGTTGTGCGGGCGGTGGTTCGGGTCCTTGCCGAAGCCGCGGCGGTTGCCGATGATCAGGACCAGTACGAGGGCTGCCACACCGGCGTTGATGTGGACCACGGTGCCGCCGGCGAAGTCGATGGCCGGGCCGAGGGCCTGGCCAATGGCGCCTTCCGGGCCGAAGAGGCCCCCGCCCCAGACCATGTAGGCCAGGGGGCAGTAAACGAGGGTGACCCAGACGGGGACGAAGACGGACCAGGCGCCGAACTTGGCACGGTCAGCGATCGCGCCACTGATGAGGGCGACGGTGATGATGGCGAAGGTGGCGGCGTAGCCGACCTTGATGAGCCCGTCCGGGGTGGTGATGCCTTCAAGGCCGAATGTGGCGAACGGGTTCCCGACGATTTGCAGGAAGCCCTCGCCGGAGCTCATCGAAGCGCCCCAGAGGACCCAGACCACGCCGACCATGCCGATGGAGATGAAGCTCATCATCATCATGTTCAGTGCAGCTTTGGCGCGCGTCATGCCGCCGTAGAAAAATGCCAGACCTGGTGTCATGAACAGCACGAGTGCTGCTGCCACCATGAGCCATACGTGACCTGCGGTAAGTTCCATGGTGCACGTCCTCCCTATGATCGATGCTGCGGAATGCTCCGCCTTACTAACGCCTTTTGCGTCCTGCATCGAGTCTGTCGCTGCCGTGTTTCGCCCGCGGAGGATTTACATTGCTGGCTTGTTACAAGAACCTCCCGGAAGTAAATGGTGCATATCTGGCTTGTTACGGTTATGTTTCACCATTGCCGCCGACCCTCGGCTGCCTACCTTGCAAGGAACCCGCCCCATGACGGCACCATCACGCGTGAGCCGCGCCACAACGCGGATCTTGTCCGTTATCCGCCCGCAGAAGCCCACGCTTCCGCGCGACATCAAGGTGATGCTCGCTGCGGCGTTCCTGATTGCCCTCGGCTTTGGGCTGGTGGCACCGGTCTTGCCGCAGTTCGCCACCACTTTCGACGTCGGGGCAACAGCGGCCGCCGTGATCGTGAGCATCTTCGCCTTTATGCGGCTGGTGTTCGCACCGGCCGGCGGGGCCTTGATCGGACGATTGGGTGAGCGGCCGGTCTATGTGGCGGGGCTGCTGATTGTGGCGGTATCAACCGCGGCGTGCGCTTTTGCCCAGGACTATTGGCAGCTCCTGGTCTTCCGGGGGCTCGGCGGCGTGGGCTCGGTGATGTTCACGGTGGCCTCCATGGCCCTTGTGGTGCGGCTGGCGCCGCCGGAAAGCCGGGGCAGGATATCCGGCGCTTACGCGTCCGCGTTCCTGATCGGCAGCGTCCTGGGCCCGGTGGTAGGCGGGCTGCTCGCCGGATTCGGCTTGCGGGTGCCGTTCCTTTGCTACGCCGCCGCGCTGATCCTTGCTGCCGCGGTGGTGCAGACCCAACTCAGCCACGCGCCGTCCGCGGACCGGTCCACAGTGGGCCGCGCCCCGGACATGCGCTTCGCCGAGGCCTGGGGAATTGGTGTGTACCGCTCGGCGTTGCTGTCCAGCTTCGCCAACGGCTGGGCCACATTTGGTGTGCGGATGGCCACCGTCCCGCTGTTTGCCGTTGCTGCGCTGGGTGCCGGTCCCGAGGCCGCCGGCCTTGCGCTGGCCGTTTTCGCCGCGGGCAATGCCGCCGCACTGACATTCTCCGGCCGGCTGGCGGACAGCCTGGGCAGGCGGCCGTTGATGGTCGTAGGGCTCCTGGTCGCCGGGCTCGCCACGGCCGCCATCGGCTTCACGTCCCACCTGGGCTGGTTCCTCGCCGCATCGGTTGTGGCCGGGGTGGGGTCCGGCCTGCTGGGACCTGCCCAGCAGGCCGCCGTCGCGGATGTCATTGGCAATGAGCGGTCCGGCGGGCGGGTCCTGGCGGCCTACCAGATGACCTCGGACGTCGGGGCCATTGCCGGACCGGTGCTGGTGGGCGTCCTGGCGGACCGGCTGGGCTACGGCTGGGCATTCGGCGTCACCGGCGGTGTGCTGGTGCTCGCGGCGGCCTGCTGGTCCGTGACGCGCGAGCCGCTGAAACGCGTCGAGGGGTGAGGTCCCGCTGCTCAAGCCTGTGCTTAGCGGCGGGAACTCACCCCTCGTTGGTGTCGACCCGGTGTAGACCCGGTCCCTAGTTCAGCAGGGCGTCGACAAAGCTTTCAACTTCGAACGGAGCCAGGTCGTCGGCGCCTTCGCCAAGACCGATCAGCTTGACCGGCACGCCGAGTGATTTCTGGATGGCCACCACGATGCCACCCTTGGCGGTCCCGTCCAGCTTGGTCAGGACAATGCCGGTGATGTTCACTACCTCGGAGAAAACGCGGGCCTGGTTCAGGCCGTTCTGGCCGGTGGTGGCGTCCAGCACCAGCAGAACCTCATCCACCTCGGCCAGCTTCTCGATGACGCGCTTGACCTTGCCGAGTTCGTCCATGAGGCCGGTCTTGTTCTGCAGGCGGCCCGCCGTGTCAATCATGACAACGTCGACTTCCTGCTCAATGCCCGCCTTGACCGCCTCATAGGCGACGGACGCCGGGTCCGCGCCGTCGACGTCGGACTTCACCGTGGGAACACCCACACGCTGGCCCCACGTGGCCAACTGCTCCGCGGCTGCCGCGCGGAACGTGTCCGCCGCGCCCAGCAGGACGTCCTTGTCCTCGGCAACGAGCACGCGGGCGAGCTTGCCCACGGTGGTGGTCTTGCCCACGCCATTGACGCCTACCACCAGCACGACGGCCGGCTTGTCCGCGTGCCGGTCGGTGCGCAGGGCGCGGTCCATGGTGGGATCCACGAGCTTGATCAGTTCCTCGCGGAGCAGTGCCTTGACCTGCTCAGGGGTCCTGGTGCCGAGCACTTTCACGCGCTCCCGCAGGGCGTCGACCAGCTGCATGGTGGGTTCAGTGCCGAGGTCGGCCAGCAGGAGGGTCTCCTCCACTTCGTCCCAGACGTGTTCGTCGATCTTGTCGCTGGACAGCAACGCGAGCAGGCTCTTGCCGAGGATGTTGTTCGACCGGACCAGTCGCTCCCGGAGGCGGGTCAGGCGGCCGGCGACGGGAAGGGGCGTCTCAACCTGGATGGTTTCCAGGCCCGCCACGTCATCAGGTACATCGGTGACTTCGAGGTCTTCGAGGTCGACGCCGGCGGGGGCGTTGGGCTCGGCGGGAACCACGGGCGCGTCCTCGAGCAGTGTTCCCCCGCCTTGCGGGGTGGCAGGATCATTGGCGTCGCGCGTCCCGGGGTACTGGGTGATGTTCTTCCGCGTCTTCAACAGGACCGGGATCAGCCCGCCAATAACCGCCAGGGCAGCAACAATGGACAGAATAATGGGGAGGATGTCATTCACTCCCCTAGCTTCTCACAAACGCGGCAGGCGTTCGGGGCGGCCACCTGCCGCGGATGCTAGACGTCGGCGCCCAGCCGCTGGCTGATGACGGTGGACACGCCGTCCCCGCGCATGGTGACGCCGTACAGCGCATCAGCCACTTCCATGGTCCGTTTCTGGTGGGTGATCACGATCAGCTGGCTCGACTCCCGGAGCTCTTCGAAGATGGTGATGAGCCGGCTGAGGTTGGTGTCATCAAGGGCCGCTTCAACCTCGTCCATGACATAGAACGGCGAGGGGCGGGCTTTGAAGATAGCAACCAAAAGGGCGACGGCGGTGAGGGACCGTTCGCCTCCTGACAACAGTGAGAGGCGCTTGATTTTCTTGCCGGCAGGTCGCGCTTCGACCTCGATTCCGGTGGTGAGCATGTCCGAAGGGTCCGTCAGCACCAGCCGGCCTTCGCCGCCGGGAAAGAGGCGTTCAAAGACGTGGACGAACTGGTCCCGGGTGTCCTCAAAGGCCTCGGTAAAGACCCGCTGGACCCGGTCATCCACTTCCTTGATGATGTCCAGCAGGTCCTTACGGCTGGATTTCAGGTCCTCCAACTGGGTGCTGAGGAACTGGTGGCGTTCCTCCAGGGCCGCAAACTCCTCCAGCGCCAGCGGGTTGACCTTGCCCAGGGCTGACAGGTCCCTCTCGGCTTTCCGGAGGCGCTTCTCCTGCTCCTCCCGGACAAAGGGCTTGCCTTCGGGGACCGGTGTGCCGTCGTCGTCCACGGGTGTCCGCAGTGCCGCCCATTTGTCCCCGCTTTCCTCCGCGGGCACGGGCACGGGAACGTCCGGGCCGAAGTCCGCCACCAGCACGTCGGGGGTGATCCCGAGTTCCTCGATGGAACGTGTTTCCAGGGCTTCAATCCGTGCCCGCTGCTGGGCGCGGGCCAGTTCGTCCCGGTGAACCGAGTCGGTCAGTTCCCCCAGCTCACGCGCCAGGGTGTCATTGGTTGTCCGGGTCGCCAGCAGCGCACGGTCCCGCTCTTCCCGGTTCTCTTCGGCGAGGTCACGTTCATGCCTGGCCAGCTCAACAGAAACATCGATGAACCGGATTGCCAGCTCCACCGCAGCGGAGACGGCGGCCGCCCGTCTGGCCTGGATCCGACGGCGGCGCGCCCGTTCGGCAGCCTCTTCACGCGCCCGTCGTTCGGTGGCCGCCGCCCGCTCCAGCGAGAGAACCCGGTTGCGGGTGGCGGTCAGCTGCTCTTCGGTGCTGCGCAGCGAGAGCCTCGCGTCCATCTCCGCAGACCTGGCCAGGGATGCGGCCAATGCGAGCGCATCGCGCTGTTCGGTGGAGGGTTCCTCTTCGGCCGGCGCCTCCTGCGCCGCAGCCAGCCGCGCCGCAACGGCGGCGAGCGCCTGTTCCGCGGTGACAACATTGCCCTCGGCCCTGGCCAGCGAAGCGGCCAGCCTGTCGCTTTCGCCGACGGCGCTGCGCAGAACGGAGTTCAGGTGGCCGAGCCTTTCGGCCACGGCCGCGAGCCGGGCGTCAGAATCGTGCAGGCGGTCCAGGGCAGCTTCTGCCCTCGACAGCGCCTCGGCGCGCCGGACCTCGGCGCCTGCCAGGGCGAACCTGTTCCGTTCCAGATCCGCGGTGACAACGGCCAGCCGGGCCTCAGCGTCGTCCACGGCGGCCTGCACCTCAAGCAAGGACGGCGCCTTCGCCGAGCCTCCAGTCACTGTGAGGGCGGTAAACACGTCCCCGGCCCGGGTCACGGCTGTCAGGTCCGGGCGTTCGGCAACCAGCAGCCCCGCACCATCCAGGTCTTCAACAACTGCCACCCCGGTCAGGAGCGCGGCCACGGCGGGTGCGGTCACGCCCCCGCCGGATGCCAGGTCCACAGCCCAGCGTGCGCCTGCCGGCAAGGGTACGCCCGTGCCGGAGTCTGCGTCCCGCAGGGGCACAGCAGACGCCAGCAGCAGGGAGGCACGCCCCGCATCGTCGTCCTTCAGAAGTTGCACCACGACGGCGGCCACGGCTGGATCCCGGACCACTATCGCTTCGGAGGCGTCGCCCAGCGCCGCGGCAATCGCCGTCTCATAACCCGGCTGAATGGTGAGGCCCGAGGCAAGCGTGCCCACAACGCCATCCAGCCCGGAGTTGAGGGCGTGCGCCGCGCCGTCTTTTCGGTTCAGGCCGAGCTGCAGTGCGTCCCGTCGGGCCACGAGGGCGTCACGTTGGCGCACAGCTTCTCCCCCTGCGGAGGTCAGATCGGCAATGTCCTGGACGACGGCGTCGAGCTCTGCGCTGGCGTCCTCGTAGTCGGCGTCGAGGCTTTCCTCCCCCTCTTCGACCCCCGCCACCTGGGTTTCCAGGGCGGTGAACTCCGACTGGGCCCGGCGGCGGCGTTCCTGTCCGGCGGCGAGTGATTCCCGCAGCCTGCCCAGCTCGGCCTGCGCTGATTCAACCCGCGATCTTGCCGCACCAACTTGTCCGGCAAGTTTCGCCAAGCCCTCGCGCCGGTCCGCTGCGGCCCGCAGGACGGCAGTGAGCCTTTTTTCCTCGGCAGACGCCTCGAGTTCGGCCCCGGTCTTCGCAGCCGTCGCTGAGTCCAGCGCACTGCGCCGGTCCAGGATGTGGCGCTCCAGCTCCGTCAGCTCATCCCTGACCCGGACGGCCTGCCGTTCCAGCTGCTCAGGATCCCTGCCCGAGTACGGTTCAGCATCAACGGCACCCAGCAGCCGGCCGCGTTCCTGGGCCAGTGAGCCCAGCGAACGGAGCCGTTCCCTGGAAGCGGAGAGCCGGTACCAGGTATCCCGCGCGGCGTTGAGCTTTGGCGTGGCCTCGGCGGCGAGCTGTTCCACAGCTGCCTGCTGGCGGCGCCCCTCCTCCAGCTGCTGCTCCACTACGGCACGGCGGGCCTTCAGCGCCGTTTCGTCAGCCACGTCCTGCTCGAGTGAACTCTGCTGCTGGACGAGGTCGTCGGCCAACAGCCGTGCGCGTGCGTCCCGGACATCGAACTGGACCCGCTGGGCGCGGCGCGCCACATCAGCCTGCTTGCCGAGTGGTGTGAGCTGGCGCCTGATCTCCCCCGTCAGGTCGCTCAGCCGTTGCAGGTTCGCCTGCATGGCCTCAAGCTTGCGGACCGTTTTTTCCTTGCGGCGGCGGTGCTTGAGGATCCCGGCCGCTTCCTCGATGAAGCCGCGGCGGTCCTCCGGAGTGGCGTGCAGGACCTTGTCCAGCTGCCCCTGGCCCACGATGACATGCATTTCCCGGCCCATACCGGAATCCGAGAGCAGTTCCTGGATGTCGAGCAGACGGCAGCTGGCGCCGTTAATGGCGTATTCAGAGCCCCCGGTGCGAAAGAGGGTCCGCGAGATGGTGACCTCGCTGTATTCGATGGGCAGCGCCCCGTCAGCGTTGTCGATCGTCAGGGACACATGGGCCCGGCCCAGCGGCGGCCGCCCGGAAGTCCCGGCAAAAATGACGTCCTCCATTTTGCCGCCGCGGAGCGTTTTGGCTCCCTGCTCCCCCATCACCCAGGAGAGGGCGTCCACCACGTTGGACTTGCCGGAACCGTTCGGCCCCACCACTGCCGTGACTCCGGGCTCAAAATCGAAGGTCGTGGCCGACGCAAACGACTTGAACCCACGGACGGTAAGGCTTTTGAGGTGCAAGGTGTTTCTGGTCTCCTGAATGGCTGAAGCGGCTGCTTTGCTGCCCCAAATCTACTGCGTCCCTGCGGGTTTCCACGGATTGCCGGGTGTCTGTCCCTGCACCGGGCAGCGCCCGATCATGGCCGGCAGGGCGACGGCGGCCTACCAGCGGCCGTTGCGCGGGCGCGGCTGACAGACCGGGCAGGTGTAGGACGAGCGGTTCATGAACAGCTCGCGGCGGAGTACGGAGTTAATCCCGACGGCGGCACAACGGCTGCAGGGTTTCCCTTCCCGCCCGTAGGCATTCAGGGAGCGGTCGAAGTAACCAGAGGCCCCGTTGACGTTGACGTACAACGAATCAAAGCTGGTACCGCCGGCGGCAAGTGCGTCCAGCATGACTTCGCGCGCGCTGGTGATGAGCCGTTCCGCGTCGCCGCGTCGCAGCGTATCGGTGGGCCTGGCGTAATGCAGTTTTGCCCGCCACAGGGACTCGTCGGCATAGATGTTGCCGATGCCTGATACGAGACCCTGGTCCAACAGGGCGCGTTTGAGGCCCGTCTTGCGCTTTCGCAGCCGGCTGTAAAAAAGGTCAAAGGAAAACGCCGGATCCAGGGGATCCCGGGCGATGTGGGAGGCTTCCTCGGCGATGAACGCAACGGGAGATTCCGCCTGGCCGCCCGGGCCGCCGTCGTCCGTGGGAACCATGCCGGTGACGAACAGCCCGCCGAAAATCCGCTGATCCACAAACCGGAGCTGTTCAGGCATACCGGCCCCGGGACTCAGGCGCAGCCTGACCTTGAGGTGTTTCTCGTCGGGCACGTCCGCGTCCTGCATCAGGAGCTGGCCGCTCATCCCGAGGTGGGCCATCAGTGCGACGGTGGGCGTGTCGGTGGCGCCGGGTGTCTCACACAGCGGCATCCAAAGGAATTTACCGCGGCGCACCACGTCCACAACCGTGGCACCCTGGAGGTTGCCTCTGAAATCCTCGGCGCCCAGGGCATGGCGGCGGAGCGAACGCGGATCCAGCACGTCCACCGATGTGATGGTCCGGCCGCGGACCCAACTCACCAGTCCGCGGCGGACTACTTCGACTTCAGGCAGTTCGGGCACGGCTCAGCCTAGACGCTGCGGGAGGACTCTGGTGATGCGTCCTCCGCCGCTGAGGCCACGGCGGCTCCCGCGCTTGGGGAGAGCTGCCGCCAGGCGTCCGCGGCAGCTTCCTGCTCCGCTTCCTTCTTCGAATGGCCCGACCCATTGCCATATGGCTTGCCCCCGATATTCAGGACAGCCGCGAAAGTACGGGCGTGGTCGGGCCCGTCCCCCTCAACGGCGTAGTAGATAGTGCCCATCTGCCGGCTGGCTGCCAGTTCCTGGATGCTGGTCTTCCAGTCCGTGCCGGCGCCGAGTGCGGCCGCATCCCTAAGGAGCGGCCCAATCAGGCGCATGACCAGCTGGCGGGCAGTCTCAATGTCGTTGGACACGTAAGTGGCACCAATGAGTGCCTCCATGGTGTCCGCCAGGATGGAGGCCTTGTTCTTGCCCTCGGTGAGCTTTTCGCCCTGCCCCAGGTAGATATAGTCCCCGATGCCCAGGCTGCGGCCGATGCCGGCGAGGGCGCGCGTGCTGACAACCGCAGAGCGGCGCTTGGCAAGGTCGCCTTCGGGCAGCGTGGGGTTGTCCCGGTACAGGGCATCGGTCACGGAGAAGCCCAGGATGGAGTCGCCCAGGAATTCGAGCCGCTCGTTGGTGGGGATGCCGCCGTTTTCGTAGGCGTAGGAACGGTGTGTGAGAGCAAGACGAAGCGTCCCGGCGTCAATGGAGACACCGAGACGCTTCAGAAGCTCTTCAGTTGAAGACATCATGTCAGCCCAAGCGGCCGATTAGACGTCTGCGACCTTGCGGCCCTTGTACTCAAGGAACAGCGCGGTGCCAGCCGAGTCGGTAACGACCTTTGCCTGGTGCGGCAGGCTGTAGGTAACCTGGCCGTTTTCGACAGTCTTCACCAAGTGGGGGGCAGTTGCCTTCCACTGGGAGCGGCGGGCGCGGGTATTCGAGCGAGACATTTTCCGCTTCGGGACAGCCACGGCTAACTCATTTCTCTCTAGACAAACACGTACAAATCAGTTTTGCCGGTCAGGCTTAGCCAAGTCGGCTAGGGCAGCCCAGCGAGGATCTACGATCTCGTGGTGATGCCCCGGCTCGTCTTCCAGGCGGACTCCACATTCGGAGCAAAGGCCCTGGCAGTCTTCCCGGCACACCGGCTGGAACGGCAGCATGGTTACAACTGCGTCCCGCAACACCGGCTCAAGATCGATGACATCGCGCTCGACTCGATATTGCTCTTCTTCGTCTTCTTCGTCCGAAAGCACAACGCCCTCGTAGAAGAAAAGTTCTTGCACATTGACCTCAAGGTCATACGCAAGGGGATCCAGGCATCTGCCGCATTCGCCTTTTACTTCGGCGACTGCGGTTCCTGATACCAGGATTCCTTCGTGTACGGCCTCAAGCCTCAGATCCAGCTCGATGTCCGAGCCTTCCTGAACGCCAATGAGTGCCACACCAAGATCACTTGGTGCGGGTACATGTTCCTTCAGTGTCCGCATGCTGCCCGGGCTGCGCCCGAGATCCTTGACGTCGAACGCCAAGGGCGAACTAGCATCTCGTTTAATGAGAACTCCTGTTGAACATATGACCGACGTACCATCTTAGCCTGAAGAACCGCAGGGACTCAAACCAGGCGACGGACGGCCGTCGAAGTACCGGACTAGCCTACCCTCTTGCCGGCTGATCGGGCGCAGACCCGCCCGCGAGCAACCTTTTATGTACCGACCGGGGCACATAGTCGGACACGCTGCCACCCAGGCCGGCCACCTCTTTGATCAGGGTGGATGACAAATGCAGGTAGTGCGCCTCCGCCGGCAGGAACACCGTTTCCACGCCGCTGAGCTGGCGGTTCATCGTTGCCATCGGAAGTTCGTAGTCGAAGTCTGAGGATGAGCGGAGACCTTTGACGATCGCGGAGACACCGCGCTGGCGGCAGTACTCGGCCAGGAGACCGTCGCCCACCGGTTCCACCACAATGCCTTTGAGGGATGCCAGGGTTTCGCGCGCCATATCCAGACGGTCCCCCAGGCTGAACATGTACTTCTTCGCATAGTTGGTCGAAACCGCCACGATCACCTCATCGAAGAGGCCGGCGGCACGGGCGATGACCTCGAGATGGCCGTTGTGAATGGGGTCAAAGGATCCGGGGCAGACAGCGCGTCTCATGCACCGAACCTACCGCATGGGACGGCCGGGATACCATGACTGGATGCATCCACCACGGGACCTTTCCATGCCCACCGTGCCTGCCCCGTGGCAGCGCACCGCCTCAGGCGCCAATCTGCTGGGACCTGCCGGCCAACTGGGCGTCACCATCTTCGAAGAGATGACCACGCTGGCGGCGCAGACCGGCGCCATCAACCTCGGGCAGGGCTTTCCTGACGAGGACGGACCGCGGGAAATCAAGGCGGCAGCGATGGCCGCGATCGAAGCCGGGGCCAACCAGTACGCGCCCGGCAAGGGCATCCTGGAACTGCGTGAGGCCGTGGCTGCCCACCAGGAGCGGTTCTACGGGCTGGCCCCGGACCCGCACACAGAGGTCATCATCACTACCGGCGCCACAGAGGGGATCGCCGCAACGTTGCTGGCGTTCGTCGGCCCTGGCGATGAGGTGCTGACGTTCGAACCGTTTTATGACTCGTACGGCGCCGTCATCGGCCTGTCAGGGGCCACTCACGTCACCGCCCCGCTGCTGGCTCCCGACTTTTACCCGGACATGACGGCCATGGAGGCGGCCTTCACCGACCGCACCAGGGTGGTGCTGTTGAACAACCCGCACAATCCCACCGGTGCCGTCTTCCCCCGCCATGTTCTGCAGCGCGTCGTTGAGCTTGCCGCAAAGCATGACTGCCTCATCATCACCGACGAGGTGTACGAGCACCTCACCTTCGGCGCCAGGCACATTCCTGTCGCCACCCTGCCGGGTGCAGCGGAGCGGACCATCACCATCTCGTCCGCCGGAAAGACCTTCTCCTTCACTGGCTGGAAGATCGGTTGGCTGACCGGCCCGGACCATCTGGTGGCGGCTGTCCGGACGGTCAAGCAGTTCCTGACTTACAGCTCCGGTACACCGTTCCAGGCGGCCATTGCGACCGGCCTCGCACTGCCGGATGAGTTTTACCAGGGCGTTGCGGCCACTCTCCAGAAAAAACGGGACATCCTCAGCGAAGGCCTTCGCGCCGCAGGATTCGACGTTTACACGCCGCAGGGAACCTATTTCGTCAACGTGGATACCGCACCCCTCGGCATTGGCGACTCCGTGGACCTGGCCCGCAGGTTGCCCGGACTGGTGGGAGTGGCCGCGGTCCCCGTCCCCGTGTTCTGCCACCCGGAGGGCGCGGAACGGACACGGAGCCTGCTCAGATTCGCGTTCTGCAAGAAAGTGGAGCTCCTCGAGGAGGCCGCCGCCAGGCTGGCGACCCTCCGCGGAAAGCTCTGATGGCGGAGCCCGACGGCACACGTTCCACGCGGTTCCTGCGGACCACGGGACAGCACGCCTCCATCGAGCCCGATGCTTTCACCGACGGCGGCTACGTCCTGAGGATCGGCGGGGCCGAGCAGTCCCATGTTAACCTGGCGCATCCCGAGGAGATCTTCTACGAGTACCTGCGACGGATCGGCCACATTGTGGACCTCGCCGCTCCCGAAGGCCGGCCAATCACCGCGCTCCATCTTGGGGCCGGAGCCCTGACCCTTGCGCGCTACATCCAGGCGACGAGGCCCGGATCCGTCCAGTATGCGGTGGAGCTGGAACGCGAGCTCCTCGACTTTGTCCTGCAGCAACTCCCCCTGCCTGACGGTACCGAGCTGCACACCGTCATCGGCGATGCCCGAGACGCCCTGGCGGACCTGAACGCGGAACTTCTGTTCGACGTCGTGATCCTGGACATCTTTTCGGGTCCGGAAGCCCCGGCCCACATCGCCTGCGAGGAGTTCTACCAGGAGACGCGTGCACGCCTTGCACCGGAAGGCTTGCTGATCGTCAACGTGGGCGATGAACCCGGCCTGACCCTGGTACGAAGCCAGGCCGCCGCCATGCGCCGCGCCATGACCGACGTGGCGGCCTTCGCCGAAACCGGGATGTTCGCGGGCCGCTACCCCGGCAACATCATCCTCGCCGGAACGCAGGCGCCCTGGCCCGAAGCCTGGTCAGCCGAATTGACGGCACGCGGCCCCCACCCCGCGAAGGTTCTCGCCGGCGTGGACCTGGATAGGCTGGCCGGCTGAGCCGCAGACTCCCCGCCGTCCCAGGCGTCCCAGGCGTCCCAGGCGTCCCAGGCCCTAAACCTGCTTCGGCGGCTGCTCCTCAATAACAACGTCCGGCGTGATGGCGTCCGGCGTGATGGCGTCCGGCACAAATGGCTCCGCGAACCAGAGCCGCGTTTCGCCGTACTTCTTCTCGGCAAACCGTTCCAGGCCGGCGGGCCAGAACGGCTCCGGTGAACGCGAGGACCGCTCCACCACTACCACGGCCGCCGGAGCCAGATGATCGGCGAGTTTGCCCAGCACCGCCGACAGGGCAGGGTCATCCAGCGGATACGGCGGGTCCAGGAACACCAGGTCCCAGCTGGCCGTCTCCGCCGTGCGCTCCAGGAAGGACTCCACCTTGGACCGGTGGACCGTCACTGCCTTGCGGCCCAGCACGCCGTTGATCAGGTCCGCGTTGCGTTGGCACACGGAACTGGCCTTGGCATCGAATTCCACGAGGTCGACGGCCTCAGCGCCCCTGCTGCTGCTCTCCACGCCCAACGATCCGGACCCTGCGTACAGGTCCAGGACCCGGGCGCCGGCAATGATCCCGAATGCGTCGAGCCGGGAGAACAGTGCTTCCTTCACGCGGTCGGTAGTGGGCCTGGTCAGGGAGCCGGGGACGCTGACCAGGGGGGTCCCGCCTGCGGCGCCCGCGATGATGCGGCTCATGGCCGCCTCCTATCCGCGCTCAAGGAACGCCTCCTTCTCGGGGTTCAAGTACTCGTCAATGGCCTCCGCCAACCGCGGATGCCGCGCCAGGGCCGGATCCGAGCCCACAATTTCCTGGGCGTCCTGGCGCGCCTGCGCAATGATGTCCTCGTGTTCCAGCACGCGCAGCAGTTTCAGGGTGGAGCGGCCGCCGGACTGCGACGCGCCCAGGATGTCGCCCTCGCGGCGCAGCTTCAAGTCCTCCTGCGACAGTTCGAAGCCGTCGGTGGTTGCCTCCACGGCATCGAGCCGGCGCCGGCTCGGGTGCCCGCGTTCGAGGTTGGTGACGAGCAGGCACGTTCCGGGAAGCCCGCCACGGCCCACCCGGCCGCGCAGCTGGTGCAGCTGGGAAATGCCGAAGCGGTCGGCGTCGAGGATCACCATCAAGGTGGCGTTATGGACGTCGACGCCGACTTCGATAACGGTGGTGGAGACCAGGAGCTTGGTCCGGTTGGCGGTGAAGTCGGCCATCGCGGCGGATTTCACTGCGGTGTCCAAACGGCCGTGCATTGGCCCAAGGGGCACACCGGCCAGAGCCGGCACCTGCTGGAGATGTTCGACGACGGCGGTCACCGACGCGAGCTCCCGCGCAGCGCCGTCGCCCGCCAGGTCAGCCGCGGAAGGTTCCGCTTCCCCCGGGCTGAAGTCGCCGTCGTCGTCCGTTCCGATCCTGGGGCACACCACATACACCTGATGACCGGCGTCGATCTCCTCACGGGAGCGGGACCAGATGCGGTCTGCCCAGCCGGGGTTCTCGGCGAGGCCCACCACATGCGTGGAAATCGGCGCCCGGCCGGCCGGGAGCTCGTCCAGAACGGACGTTTCGAGGTCGCCGAAGACCGTCATGGCCACGGTGCGTGGAATGGGCGTGGCCGTCATGACCAGCAGGTGTGGCGGTTTGTTGGCCTTTGACCTGAGGACGTCCCGCTGCTCCACACCGAACCGGTGCTGTTCGTCCACCACGATCAGGCCAAGGTCGTAGAACGCTACGTTGTCGCTGAGCAGCGCGTGCGTGCCGATCACAATCCCGGCGGCGCCGGATGCGGCGTCCAGCATGGCCCGTTTCCGGGCGCCGGTGGGCATGGAGCCGGTGAGGAGGGCGACCTGCACCGCCCCTTCGGCCAGGCTGCCCAGCAGCCCGTCCGCGGACAGCATCGGGTCACGGGACAGGGAGCCCAGGGTCCGCCGGATGGATTCGAAGTGCTGGGCGGCGAGGACCTCGGTGGGCGCCAGGAGGGCCGCCTGCCCGCCGGCATCCACTACCTGCAGCATGGCCCGCAGCGCGACGATGGTCTTGCCCGAGCCGACCTCACCCTGCAGCAGCCGGTTCATGGGGCTGTCCTGCGCCAGCTCCGTGGCCAGCGTTTTTCCGACGGCGGCCTGGCCGCCGGTGAGCGTGAAGGGCAGCTGCCTGTCGAACGCCGCCAGCAGCCCGTCCGTGGCCGGGCGCCGCGCCGTGGCTTCCTCGGCCGCAAGCTGGGCACGGCGCCGCGCCAAGGCCGCCTGCAGGACCAGGGCCTCCTGGTAGCGCAATCGCTCCTGGGCCTTCATCCAGTCAGCCTGCGATTCCGGCCTGTGGATGAGCCGGTAGGCCTCGGCCACGGGAAGGAATTTCTCCCTACGGGCCACCGCCTCCGGCAGCGGATCCGGCAGGGCATCCAGATCCACGGTTTCCAGGAGCGTGGCGATGACTTTCTGAATCGACCAGCTGGTGAGCTTTGCGGTGGCCGGATAGACCGGGATGGGCATCGCGGCGAGCTTTTCGGGGTCCATGACCGGCATGTCCGGGTCCTCGTCGAGGAGGTGGAAGTCCGGGTTGGTCAAGCCCAGGGACGCTCCGTAGCGCGTCACCTTGCCGGAGAACATCACGCGCCGGCCCGGCAGGAGCTGCGCCTGTGCCCGGTGTCCGCTAAAAAAGGTGATCTTGAGCGTGCCGTGCCCGCTGCCGGGGCCTACCGCGGAAAGGCGCGGACGGCCGTGGGAGGCGGCGTCGTCGGTGATCACAACGTCGGTGATGGAACCACGGCGCGTATGCATCTTGCGCGTGCTGTTGGAGAGCACCCGCGCAAAAAGCGTGACCTCTTCATCCAGCGGCAACTCGCTGATGGGCGTCAATTCACCCCGGTTCAGGTAGCGGCGCGGGAAGTAGTTCAGGAGGCCGCCGACTGTGGCGATGCCCAGGTGCTTCTCAATGGCCGACGCTGACCGCTTTCCGATCAGGCGTTCCAGGCCCAGGTCCAGTTCAGCGTTCATGCCCACTGGAGTTCACCGGAGCTGGTTCGGGTTCGCGGGCCAGGGCGAGTTCGCTGACCGAAATGTCGCTGGGCTCGCCGAGGGAACGGATCAGGGCCACCGCGGGTGCGGCGTCGGGGACGTGGACATGGACGCGCCACCGGTAGCTGCCTTCAGCATCGGCCAAACTGTCCACCTGGCTCATGATGACGGACTCGCCGACCTCGTCGAGCCGCTGGCGCAGCGTGGCCGCGCTGAGCGGCGAAAGGCTGATGGTGCACATGACCTCAACGCCGTCGTCAGCCGGCATGTCAGCGTGGATGTGGGGGTCCTGGACGTCGAAGCCGTGCAGCCCGTCGAGGAGTTCGCCCTGCAGTTCTTCGCCCAGGACGGCGGAGCGGAGGCAGTCAAGGATGAGCAGCATGCCAACGCCCCCGGCATCGACAACATGCGCGGCTTCAAGGGCTGCCAACTGGCTCTCGGTGCTGACAACTGCTCTCAGCGCACCGTTGACGGCAGCGTCGAGGGCTTTGCCCAGGGCCTGGTTGCTGTCGTCGCCGTTGTGGCCGGCGTCCACTGCCGCGGCGGCCCGTGCGGCGGCTTCCATCACCGACAGCATGGTGCCGGGGACGGGATCGCTCAACGCGGACCACGCCCGGATCTGGGCGCGGTTCAGCGCGGCGGCCAGGAGGGTTGACGTCAGTCGGGTGTGACCGGCCAGGGGTTCAGCCGCGGCGCAGAGAAAGACCGAGAAGAGGGTTCCGGAATTGCCGCGGGCCTGCTCCATCGCGGCCCTTCCGGCACGCGCCAGCACCGCTCCGACATCCGCCTGGCCGGCGTCAGCCGGGACTGCCGCGCCTTGGCCCGCCGGGCCGCTGTGCAGGGCACGGGCGGCCGCCCGAACGGTGAGGTAAAGGTTGGTGCCGGTGTCACCGTCCGCCACGGGGAAAATGTTGATGGCATTGAGGCGGTCGCTGTGGTTGGCAATGGCGGTTTCAGCCTTGTCCAACCACCGCTTCATCGCTTGCGCGTTGGCGGCAACCTTAGTCTGCAAAGTGATCCCATCCCCCGGTGCCAACGGCGTGGCCCGCAATTGTGACGCCCGGAAGTGTGGCGCTTCCCAAGGCTTGTACTGAGCCTATCGCAGTGAATCCGGCAGGCAGCTGAACGCCGGCCGGGAATGTGGCCAGCAGCCCGTGGTCCTCTCCCCCGCCCAGCACCCAGGCCATGGGGTCAGCTCTGAGAAGGTCCGACGCCGGGCGCAAGGCTTCCGCGAGAGGTTTCAGTGCGGCGGGGTCAAGGTCCAGGACAACCCCACTGGCCGCGGCGAGGCGGCCGCCGTCGCGCACCAGGCCGTCCGATATATCCAGCATGGCAGTGGCTCCGGCTGACCTGGCCAGCGGCCCCGCGGACAGTGGCGGCCGTGGCCTGCACTGCACTTCCACGAGCGCCCATTGCGCGGGCACCAGGGATTGCACAGCAGCCTCTGCTTCCAGGAGCGCAAGCCCGGCCGCGGCCCTGCCCACCGTACCGGCCAGGGCCACAACGTCGCCGGTACGGGCCCCCGACCGCAGGACCGCGTTGCCGCCAGCCAATGAGCCCAGCACGGCGACCGTCA
Source organism: Pseudarthrobacter raffinosi (assembly GCF_023913735.1). Taxonomy (GTDB): domain Bacteria; phylum Actinomycetota; class Actinomycetes; order Actinomycetales; family Micrococcaceae; genus Arthrobacter; species Arthrobacter raffinosi. Next base: position 132,177 of record NZ_JAMXBH010000011.1, on the reverse strand, counting down.
CGGAGATTTCCCTGCCGCGGCCCAAATCGCCCCCAGCCACCGAACAGTCTGTTGCCCCGAGTTCCCGGATTCCCGCAGTCAGGCCGTCGGCCAGGTCCGCCACCCAGCTGACAGGGGTGTCGGGCGGCAACGTCAGGCTCACCACCAGCGACGTGGCCACGCCGCCCATGGCGTTGATATCGCTGAGGTTCTGGGCCGCCGCCTTCCAGCCGACGTCGAAGCCCGTGGTGCGGTACCCGCTGGGCCATTGGAGCCGGAAGTCCTGGTCCTGCACCTGGGTATCGATGCTGATTACTGTCCTGCCATCCGGAGCGGCGATAATGGCGGCATCGTCGCCCGGGCCAAGCAGGGTTGCCGAACTGTACGTTCCGGCCATTTCCAGCCGCGGAAAGATCCGGGCCAGCAGTTCGGCTTCGGACAGCGCGGCGACAGTCAGCGTTTCTTCAGTCAACGGAATTTCAGGCACGCCCCTACGCTACAGCGCGGCACCGACATTGCTGGTCCGCCCCTTGTTGTAGAGATCCTCGCGACGGACGTCCGGTCCTTCCTGCGTCCCGCTCCATACGGCGGCGACGCTAGGCTGGATGGATGCGCAATCCCCGTTTTCCCTTGCCTGTCAGCGTGTCCGGAATCCTGCTGACCGCGGCCCTCACTGCAGCCGCTTTGTCCGCCTGTGCCCCGACTGTGGATGTCACCGCCGCAGGCGACGCGGCGAACCCGGCCTGCGCTCCGATGATGGTGGCCCTTCCTGACGCCATCGGCGATGCTGCCCTGCGGAAAACCAACAGCCAGGCCACCGCCGCCTGGGGGGACCCGTCTCAGGTGATCCTGCGCTGCGGCGTCAACGCTCCTGGCCCGACGACGGACCGCTGCGTGAGTGTCAACGGCATCGACTGGGTCATCAAGGAGGGCGACCCGATCTACACGCTGACGACATTCGGCCGCGAACCTGCTACCGAAGTCCTGATGGATCCGGAGGTCATCAGTTCAGCGACCGTCCTGGCTGATCTCTCCGCCGCGGCCGCAAAGATCCCGGCCAGCCGGAACTGCGTGGGTCAGGAAGACCTGCAGAGCCTGCCGTCCAGTCAGTAGGGTCCCGGTGGTGGGCCCACGCCGGCAGGGTTCCCTGGCCGAAGCGGAGCGAGGTTAGGGTGCCGGTGGGGACCGGTCAGCGCAGGCCGGTCTTCCGGTTCAAGGCCAGATGGATCAGCTCATCAATCAGGTCCGCGTAGTTCAGGCCTGATGCTGCCCACATCTGCGGGTACATGCTTTTGGGCGTAAACCCGGGCATGGTGTTGATCTCGTTGATGATCAGTTCGCCGTCGGGCGTGTAGAAGAAGTCCACTCGGCTCAGGCCTTCGGCACCCACAGCGTCGAAGGCAGCTGCTGCGAGTTCCCGGACCCGCACGATGGCTTCGTCGGGAATGTCGGCGGGGCAGCTCAGCGCGGCGGCGTCGTCCTCAACATACTTCGCGTTGAAATCGTAGAATTCGTGCGTTCCGGCGGCGACGGAAATTTCGCCCGGCATGGACGTCCGGGGGGAATCGGTCCCGCGTCCTTCCAGGACCGCGCACTCAATCTCACGCCCTACGATGCCAGCCTCGATGACCAGTTTGAGGTCGTGGCGCCGGGCTTCCTCGACGGCGGCGTCGAGTCCCTCGAGGGAGTCCACCTTGGAGATCCCCATGGACGAACCCGCCCGCGCCGGCTTGACGAACACAGGAAAGCCGAGCTGGTCCACCTGCTTGCGGACGGCCTCCGCGTCCTTGACCCACTGGCGGTCCGTGACGGCAATGTAGGGCCCCACGTGCAGCCCGGCGGCCTCGAACACAACCTTCATGTAGTGCTTGTCCATGCCCACAGCCGACGCAAGCACGCCGGCGCCGACGTAGCGCGTGTCGGACAGTTCCAGGAGCCCCTGGATGGTGCCGTCCTCGCCAAAGGGACCATGGAGAAGGGGAAAAACGACGTCCACGGTTCCGAGTTCCTGCGGGACCTGGTTCGGTGCGGCGACGATCAGCTGGTGCTCGCCGCCGATCTCGGCGAGCGTCACGGTTTCCGACGACGGCGGGACCTCCGGCAGCGACGACGCGGACAGCGACCATTGGGCGGTATCCCCCGCGGCCAGCACCCATTGCCCCGATTTGGCGATGCCGATGGGGATGACATCGTACTTGTCTTTGTTGATGGCGCCCAGGACGCCGGCAGCGGTCACGCAGCTCACGGCATGCTCGCTGGACCGGCCACCAAAAAGCACCGCGACGCGGGGTTTGGCCCGTGGGGCTTCATCCGCTGCGGTCAGGTTTTCATCGGACATCGTCAGTAATCGCCTTCGGGTTTCAGGTCCCGGGCCAGCAGCAGCGGCCCCAGTTGGTCAACGGACAGTTTGCCGGCCAGGACGGCAACGACGGCGGCGGTGATGGGCATCTCGACGCCCAGTTTCCCCGCTAGCTCGTGCACGGCCTGGCCGGATTTGATGCCTTCGGCTGTTTGGGTCATCTTCAGTGCCAGCTCGTCAAGAGTGAGTCCCTGGCCCAGCAACCGGCCAGCCGTATGGTTTCGCGACAGAGGCGAGGAACACGTCGCCACCAGATCCCCCAGGCCCGCCAGCCCGGCCATGGTCCGTGCCTCGCCACCAAGGGCAAGGGCGAGCCTGGATGTTTCGGCCAAGCCTCGGGTGATCACGGAGGCCTTGGTGTTGTCCCCCATCTGTTTACCTTCACAGATGCCCACGGCCAGCGCTATGACATTCTTGACGATGCCGCCAATTTCCACACCGACGACATCCGCCGTGGTGTACGGACGGAAGTACGGTGCGGTGCAGCTCCTCGCGATCCAGCCCGCGGCCGCCGCATCGGAACAGGCCACCACAGAAGCAGTCGGTTCCTCCCGGGCGATCTCCATGGCCAGGTTGGGACCGGAAACCACGGCAATGCGGTCCTTGGGAATCCCCAGTTCGTCGCTGATCACCTCACTCATCCGGGAGTCCGTGCCGAGCTCCAGGCCCTTCATCAGGGACACCACCACGGCGTCAGCGGCGATCAGCGGCTTCCATTCACGGAGCTGGAGTCGCAGTGACTGTGCAGGAACGGCCAGGACCACCAGGTCCGCGCCCGCCAGCACCTCGCTGACGTCTGTGGACGCTGTGATGCTGGGCGGCAGCTCTGTGTCCTTCAGGTACTGGACGTTTCGGTGCGTGCTGTTGATCTGCTCCACCACTTCGCTGCGTCGGCCCCAGATCCGGATGCTCCGCTGTTCCCCCGCTGCCCGAGCCGCATCGGCGAGGATCTTGGCGAACGTGGTACCCCAGGAACCGGCGCCCAGGACGGCGACAGACCGGGCGGAACCCTGACGGCTTCCGTCAGCCATCAGGTGGCATCCGCAGCGTCGTCAGGATTTTCCCGCACAACGAAGCGACCGTGCGTGGCTTGATTGTGCTTGGAAGGGTCCCAGCGTTCAGCGGGCGGCTCCTCCCCGCGGATGTCGGCCAGCAAACCGGTCACGGCATCCATGATCTTCTCGGTGGCCGCGGTCAGCGTTGCTTTGTCCAGTGGCCGGCCCATGAACTGGCTGAGGTCAACGGGCTTGCCCACCATCACCCTGGACGTCCTGCGCGGGAAAAGGTGGAACCGCTTCGCATAACGCGGGAACACCTCATGGGCGCCCCAGTGCGCGATCGGTACCACGGGAATGCCGCCTTCCAAGGCAAGGCGGGCAGCGCCGGTGTGGCCCTTCATCGGCCACAGCGCGGGATCGCGGGTGAGTGTGCCTTCGGGGTAGATGATGATGGCCCCGCCGTCCGCCACAATCTCCTGGGCGAGCTGCAGCGAGCGGTTCGCTCCCGCCGTCGAGCGTTCCACCGGGATCTGCCGGGTGGCCCGCAGGACCGCGCCCAGGACGGGAACCTTGAACAGCCCGGCCTTCGCCAGGAAGTGCGGGGCGCGGTTCTGGTTGTAGAGAATGTGCCCCACGATCAGCGGATCGATTTCCGTGCAATGGTTAGGCGCGGCAATAAACCCGCCGGCGGGGAGGTTCTCGAGGCCTTCCCACTTCTTGTTCATCATTGCGTTCAGCACCGTGCGCACTATGGCCGCGACCACAACGAATGTGGCCTGGCTCTTGGCCGTTTCCTTCACGTACCCACCGCTACTTTGTCGAGGTGATGTCGAAGTCGGCGCCGAGGCCGGACAGCTTTTCGGTGAAACGTTCGTAGCCGCGGTTGATGATGTCGATCCCGGTCACGCGCGACGTGCCCGAAGCGGCCAGCGCCGCGATCAGGTGGCTGAAGCCGCCACGCAGGTCCGGTACGTCGATGTCGGCGCCCTTGAGCTGGGTGGGACCGGAGATGACGGCGGAGTGGAGGAAGTTGCGCTGGCCGAAGCGGCACGGCACGCTGCCCAGGCACTCGCGGTGCACCTGGATGCTCGCGCCCATCCGGATGAGCGCGTCGGTGAAGCCGAACCTGTTTTCATAGACGGTCTCGTGAACGATCGACACGCCTTCGGCCTGGGTCAGGGCCACCACCAGCGGCTGCTGCCAGTCGGTCATAAAGCCGGGGTGCACATCCGTTTCCAGGACCAGAGGGTTGAGCTTGCCGCCCCGGTGGTAGAAGCGGATGCCGTCCTCGCCGATGTCCATGCCGCCGCCTACCTTCCGGTAGGTATTCAGGAACGTCATCATGTCCCGCTGCGAGGCGCCTTCGACGAAGATGTCACCGCGGGTCACCAGTGCTGCCGAAGCCCACGACGCCGATTCGTTGCGGTCCGAGAGGGCACGGTGGTTGTAGCCGCCCAGGTCCCGGACGCCTTCAATGCGGATGGTCCGGTCGGTCTGGACGCTTATGATGGCGCCCATCTTCTGCAGCACTGCGATGAGGTCGATGATCTCAGGTTCCGTGGCAGCGCCGGAAAGCTCCGTGATCCCTTCGGCGCGGGTGGCGCTGAGCAGCACCTGCTCCGTCGCACCCACCGAGGGGTAGGGCAGATTGATCTTGGCGCCATGCAGGCCCTTGGGCGCAGAGATGTGGATGCCGCCCGGGCGCTTTTCCACCACGGCGCCGAACTGGCGGAGCACGTTCAGGTGGTAGTCGATGGGCCGGTCACCGATCTTGCAGCCGCCAAGGTCCGGAATGAAGGCCTCACCGATCGCATGGATCAGGGGTCCGCAGAGCAGGATGGGGATACGCGAATCACCGGCGTGGGCATCGATCGCCGTGCTCGGGGCGGTTTTGGCCGCCTTCGGATCCAGGGTGAGGTCACCGCTGACGGGATCCTTGACCACCGTCACTCCGTGCAGCTGCAGGAGCGAGGTGACAACCTCGACGTCCTTGATCTCCGGAACGTTCCGCAACACCGACGGCTCGTTGCCCAGTAATGCTGCCACCATGGCCTTGGGAACAAGGTTTTTGGCTCCCCGGACGCTGACGCGGCCTGTAAGCGGGACTCCGCCGCGGATTGTCAGAACACTACTCATATACCGGTTTCCTTACGATTACTCGCCCCAAAATCCTTGCAAAGGCTCCAGCTAAGCATAGGAGGTTGCGTTACCGAACCGAAATACGGGCGCCGAAAGCCTCCGGCGCGGCGCTGTACAGGCGGCTCCGTCCGGGGCGGGAAATTCCGCGCTCCCGCTCAGGAAAGGCGGGCCGGAAGCGTTTTGGGCATAAAGGCCGGACGGGTGGCCTCGAAGGCGGTGATGTCCTCTTCGTGCTGGAGCGTCAGGCCAATATCGTCCAGGCCTTCCAGGAGGCGCCAGCGTGTGTAATCGTCGATTTCAAAAGGCGCGACGATACTGCCGCAGATAACAGTCTTTGAAACGAGGTCAACGGAGACTTGGGTGCCTGGTGCGTTTTCCAGTTCTTTCCAGATCAGCTCGATATCGTCCTGGGCGAGCTCGGCGGCCAGCAGCCCCTGCTTGCCGGAGTTCCCACGGAAAATATCGGCGAAACGTGAAGACAGGACCGTCTTGAAGCCGTAGTCCTTCAAAGCCCAGACGGCGTGTTCACGGGACGAACCGGTACCGAAATCCGGGCCCGCCACCAGAACGGAGCCGGCGTTGAACGGCGCCTGGTTCAGGATAAAGGCCGGGTCCTTGCGCCAGGCGGAGAACAGTGCGTCCTCGAAGCCGGTACGGGTGATCCGCTTGAGGTAGACCGCGGGGATGATCTGGTCCGTGTCAACGTTGCTCTGGCGCAGCGGGACGCCGATGCCGGTGTGGGTGGTGAACTTTTCCATGGCGGCCTCCTAGGCTGCGTCGGTGCGGATGGCGGCGGATTCGGGGGCCGGATCGAGATCCGACGGCGAACTCAGGGTGCCACGGATGGCCGTGGCCGCTGCCACCACAGGCGAGACCAGGTGGGTGCGGCCGCCCTTGCCCTGCCGGCCTTCGAAGTTACGGTTGGACGTCGAGGCGCAACGCTCCCCCACCTCGAGCTGGTCCGGGTTCATGCCCAGGCACATCGAGCAGCCGGCGAAGCGCCACTCGGCGCCGAAGTCCTTGAAGACCTTGTCCAGGCCTTCGGCCTCTGCTTCCAGCCGCACGCGGGCCGAACCGGGTACCACCAGCATCCGGATGTTGGGGTCCTTCTGGCGCCCGCGGATGATGTCCGCAGCAGCCCGGAGGTCCTCCATGCGCGAGTTGGTGCAGGAGCCCAGGAAGACCGTGTCCACCCGGATGTCTTTCATGGGCGTACCGGCGGTCAATCCCATGTACTGCAGGGCGCGTTCGGCGGCAGCCTTGGCGTTTTCGTCGCCGAAGTCCTCCGGGGACGGCACCTTGGCGGAAAGCGAAACACCCTGCCCTGGGTTTGTGCCCCAGGTGACGAACGGCTCCAGCGTGTCGGCGTCCAGGGCCACCTCGACGTCGAACGTGGCGTCGTCGTCGGTCCTCAGCGTGTTCCAGTACTCGACGGCGGCATCCCACTCGGCGCCCTGTGGCGCGTGCGGGCGGCCATTCATGTAGTCGTAGGTGATCTGGTCCGGGGCCACCAGGCCGGCGCGGGCACCGGCTTCGATGGACATGTTGCAGATGGTCATGCGGGCTTCCATGGACAGCGCGCGGATGGCGGAACCGCGGTATTCCAGGACGTAGCCCTGGCCTCCGCCGGTGCCGATCTTGGCAATCACGGCCAGGATGATGTCCTTGGCGGTAACGCCCGGGCGCAGCGTGCCTTCGACGTTGATGGCCATGGTTTTGAACGGCTTCAGGGACAGCGTCTGGGTGGCCATGACGTGCTCCACTTCGGACGTGCCGATGCCCATGGCCAGGGCACCGAACGCGCCATGGGTGGACGTGTGGGAGTCACCGCAGACAACGGTCATGCCAGGCTGCGTGAGGCCAAGCTGCGGGCCAACCACGTGCACAATGCCCTGTTCCGCGTCGCCGAGAGAGTGCAGGCGGACGCCGAACTCCGCGCAGTTGTTGCGCAGCGTCTGGATCTGCGTGCGGCTGGTGAGATCGGCAATGGGCTTGTGGATGTCCAGCGTGGGAGTGTTGTGGTCCTCCGTGGCGATGGTGAGGTCCGGGCGGCGCAGCTTGCGGCCGGCCAGGCGCAGGCCCTCGAAGGCCTGCGGAGAAGTCACCTCATGGACAAGGTGAAGGTCAATGAAGAGGAGGTCGGGCTGGGCATTGGCTCCTTCGCCCTCGCCTTTGCGCACCACATGTGCGTCCCAGACTTTCTCGGCCAGTGTCTTTGCCACGGCCATCTCCCTTCACTGCTGTTTGGCTGTTTGGTTCCACTGAACCAGCAGGGCTGCATTTTGTGCCAGCCCAAAGATTTGCATCTCAGATAATGAGACGGCAATATCATTACATGGACAATTCTAGTGGAGTCGGTGTCATTGATAAAGCGGCCCATGTGCTTGATGCATTGGAGGCCGGCCCCACCACGCTGGCACAGTTGGTGGCCGCCACGGGCCTGGCCCGGCCCACGGTGCACAGGCTCGCCCTGGCCCTGATCCATCACCGGCTGGTAAGCCGCGACATCCAGGGCCGGTTTGTCCTCGGCAGCCGCCTGGTGGAGCTGGCCTCCGCCGCCGGCGAGGACCGTCTCATCGCTTCTGCCGGGCCGGTCCTGATGCAGCTGCGCGACGCTACCGGCGAAAGCTCCCAGATCTTCCGCCGCCAGGGCGAATGGCGTATTTGTGTCGCCTCCGCGGAACGCCCCATCGGCCTGCGCGACACCATCCCCGTCGGCACCAAGCTTTCCATGAAGGCCGGCTCCGCCGCCCAGGTGCTGCTCGCCTGGGAAGACCACGACCGGCTTCTCGAGGGCCTGCAGGCCGCCCGATTCACGCCCACCGTGCTGGCAGGCGTACGACGGCGGGGCTGGGGACAGAGCCTCGGCGAACGCGAGCCCGGGGTCGCCTCAGTCTCGGCACCGGTCCGGGGACCGTCCGGACGCGTGATCGCCGCGGTCTCGATCTCCGGCCCCATCGAGCGGCTCACCCGCCAGCCGGGCCGCCTCCACGCCGAGGTGGTTTGCAACGCCGCGCGGATCCTCACCGAGGCCCTGCGCAAGGGCAACGACTGAAGGCTCGCCTCCGTCCAGGCCTGGCTGCCCCCCGGCTAGGCTGTCGGCATGAACAGCTACGCAGTCTTCCTCCGCGGGATAAATGTCGGCGGGATCAACATCAAGATGGCGGACCTCAAGACTGCGCTTGCATCGCAGGGGTTCGCGGACGTCAGGACACTGCTGGCCAGCGGCAATGTGGTGCTTGCCAGCGACGAGGATCCTGCCGCGGTCAAGCAGACCTTTGAAAAGTTCCTGCGTGACGCCTTCGGCTACGAGGCCTGGGTGGTTGTCCTCACGGCACGGCGGGTCTCCGAACTCGTGGCGGCCTGCCCGTATCCGGCAGACGACAAGGCAACGCACACCTACATCACGCTGGCATCGGACACCGCCATGCTCAATGAGCTTGAAGCCGCCGGCGCAGCCTTTGAAGGTACCCAGCAGAAACGCCTCGGCCCGGAGGCATTGGCCTGGCTGGCTCCGGCCGGCGGGACGTTGGACAGCCCGTTCAGCAAGATTTCGTCCAAGGCCAGGTTCAAGGCAACCACTACCACCCGGAACCTGCGGACGCTGATCAAGGTCAGGGACGCCGCAACCGCACTGGTGTAACTACCTTAGTTTCCGCCCGCGACCTTCAGTGCGGCGTTGAAGGACGCGAGCCTGCTGACCTCAATTTCAACCGGCTCCACTACGAAGTCCCGGGCAACCTCGCCCACCGCTGCCCGCAGCCGTTTCCTGGCCCTGGCTGCGCGCGCCTTCGCGGCTCCTGACCCAATGAATTTTCCAGTCAGCGCCAGGAAGATCCCCAGCACCACACCGCCGCCAATCAACAGCGTCGGCACCGGCCAGCCCTCCACCTTGGGAACCTCGGGGACGGGCAGCTGGAGATAGCCGAGCCCGGCCAGCACACCCAGCCAGCCCAGGCCGCCCAGGACTGTCAGCAGCGCGAGCCACTGGACCACGTTGAACATGCCCCACCACCAGGACTTCCGGGACGCCATCAGGTCCGTGCCTGCGATGGCCTGGTCCAAGGCATCCGGCAACGCCTCCCGCCCCTCCCGGGCAGCACCCCTGATCGCGGCACGCCACGGTCCGGGTGCGCCCGCACTCGCCGCGTCCGCAAACTCACGGACAGCAGCATCCGTCCGGGCGCGTTCCGGGGCGCCCGCGGCCGGGAGCGAGGTCCGGTTAAGTTGGGACGGAGAAGAACTTCTCAGATTGAGCCGGCGGAGCGGATCAGGCCGGAACCGCACCAGCCACCGCGTCACCGGCCACCCCGTGCGGCGCGTCGACTCGATGCGGTAGGACCGCGCAACTGCGTCCACCACCACGGGCACGTTGGCGGCCGTTGCCAGCTCATCGGTGAGCCGGGATCTCGACGCCGGCCTGACACCGGCGGCTTCCCCGGCGCCGGCGGCTTCCCTGAGTTGCCCGGAGGCCCGTGAAACGTCAGCGGCCAGCCGCTGTGAAAGCGCCTGGCGCTGCACCACAACATGTCGGATGGCACTCCGGACTTTGTCCACGCCGGTGCCCTTCAGGGCGGATGCGCCCAGGACCTGGACCTTGCCCAGCCCGTCGCGGGCAAGGATCCCTTTCAAGGACTCCAGCACAGGCTGCACGTCCCGTTCGGGCAAGCGGTCCACCTGGTTGAGGACCACCAGGGTCACGGCGCCATGCGCGGACAGGGGCGCCAGGAAATCGTTGTGGACCGCCGCATCGGCGTACTTTTGCGGATCCAGTACCCAGACCAGGACATCAACCAGGCCAACCATGCGCTCCACGATCTCGCGGTTCGCGGCCCTGGTGGAGTCGAAGTCCGGCAGGTCCAGCAGGATCAGCCCCGTGCGCTCGTCCGCGAAACCTGCCACGGGCTCCGCATGGTGGCGGTTGCCCACCTCAAGCCAGTCCAGCAACGGCTCGCTGCCGTCCGCTCCCCAGACACCAGCCAAAGGTTCCGACGTTGTGGGCCGGCGGGCGGCCGCCGTCGCGATTTCAGCGCCGCTGACCGCGTTGAAGAGTGACGATTTTCCGCTGCCGGTGGCACCGAAGAACCCAACAACGGTGTGATCAGCCGACAGTGACCGCCGGGAGCTCGCGCGTTCCAGGAGCTGGAACACCTCCTCGAGTGCAGCATCCGGTAAGACGCCTTCGGCGAGTTCGCGGGCATCGTTGAGGGCTTCGAGCCTGCGGTCCAGCTGCGACGCTTCACGGGCTACGCTGTGGCGGCTCATGCCTTGTCCGCCAGCCGGGCCAGGGCAGCGGCGTGGCCCGTCAGGATCCGGCCGGTGACCGCGCCGCCCTCCGGCAGGCGTTGGATGAATTTCTGCTGCTCTGCCTGCAGCAGCCGCTGGCAACGGGCGTGGAGGTCATCCCGCGCGGTCTTCGCAAGTCGGCGGACCGCGTCTTCGCCGAACACTGCCTCGAGCAGTTTCTGGCCGACGACGGCGGTACCGCCCGCGACGCCGATCTCCAGCCCGGTGAGGCCGGCTGTCATGGAAAACACCACGATCATCAGTGCGGCACCCAGCCCGTTAATCCCGAAGGAAAGCCATCTGGCCTGCGTGCGCTTGCCCTGCCCTTCCGTGCGGATCAGTTCCATCAGGCCGGCCTGCCAGGCCCTGATCTCCGCTGCGGCCGCATCGGCAAAGCCGGGGCTGGTGCCGGACAGATCCTCCGTCCCCAGGAGCTCGCGGCCGGCCGGGTCCGAGCGCCACCGCTCGTCGGTTTCCTCGCCGGCATTGGCGGCCTCGTCCAGGATGACGGCCTGCAACCCCGTTTCGATGGCGGCCTCAACCCGGACGGCCGGCGTCGGCTCGCCCCGGAAGAACGCTCCCACGCGGTCCCGCAGCCGTCCGATGTTCTGCTCCAACGCCCGGAAGAATTCCCCTGTTCCAACGAAGTCCTGCCAGCGCGCCAGTACTTCGCCACGGAGGAGGGCGCCGTCCTTTGTTGCGTCCAGGATCCGGGCCCCGGCATCGCGATAGGCGGCCTCAGCGCCTGCACGGAGCGAGGCCGCGGCACGCTCCTGCCCCTGGACCGCGTGCGCCACGGAACCGACCCGCCCGGCCAACGCCTTCACCGTCCCGTTGAGGGTACGGCGGGCAATTTCGGACCGCCCAGCGGCGTCGGCAGCAAGTTCCTGCAGCCAGCGCCGCAGCGGCTCCACGGCGCTCGTTGGCAGCATGCCAAGATGGTCCAGGTCCGTCTCCGGCACAATGAACAGTCCGGCATCGCCGAGGCCTTCTTTCTGCAGCAATGTGCGGAGGTCGGCGCTGACTTCGGCTTCCGCCTCCGCCGGCACACGGTCCAGGACCACGGCCACCATGATGTCCCGCGAGGACGCGTCCAGGAGAAGCTTCCACGGGACCGCGTCCGCGTAGCGGTTGGCGGTGGTCACAAAAACCCAGAGGTCCGCGGCGGCCAGCAATTGACCGGCGAGCCTGCGGTTGTCGTCGGAAATAGAGTCGACGTCGGGGGCGTCAAGCAGTGCGATCCCCTGCGGAACAGCCTGGTCCGCTACCAGCACCAGGGAGGAAATGGCTTCCGCATCGGGTGTTGCGCCGGCCCGGCTGGCCGGAACGGGTTCCCTGGAGACGGTGCCCCGGATCCGGTTGAGGGTGGGCAGCACGCGGTGGCCTTCGAACCAGCCCGCATCGGCCGGGTGGTGCAGCAGAATTGGCTGCCGGGTGGTGGGCCTGATGGCCCCGGAGCGTGTGACCGGGTGCCCCACCAAGGCGTTCACCAGCGTTGACTTGCCGGCACCGGTGGAACCTCCGACGACGGCAAGCAGCGGCGCGTCCAGGCTGCGGTACCGCGGCAGGATGTAATCGTCCAGCTGGGCGACGGCGTTCCGAGTGTCCTGGCGCGCCTGTTCCACGTCCGCAAGGGCGAGCGGCAACGACACGGCGGACAGATCCCCACGCACGGCCTCAAGCAAGGCCACGGCTGGCTCCGATGCCGCGTCGGGCCGGCCCGGCTGGGTTCGCGGTGCGCGCTTAGGCGGCGGAGGCTGCGTGGGACGAAGCCCGTCTGAGGAGGTCACAGGATCATCATGCCAGTTGCGCCGGCTGTTCCACCGGGCCCCGGCTTTGTCCTATATCCCGCAGCGCAGCCTCCACAACGAAAAACGGCCCCGGGCTGATGCCCGGGACCGTTCGTTGGTGACCCCAGCGGGATTCGAACCCGCGTTACCGCCGTGAGAGGGCAGCGTACTAGGCCGCTATACGATGGGGCCGCGTACTTCCAGGAAGTTTTCACTTCCAACCGGCGCCAGGCCGGTTTGCTAAGTGAGTATTTCATACACTCAGCGCGCGTTTCAAATCGGCGAACCGATCTGAAACCACTGATTTGCCGCGGTTAGCCTGCGACCAAACAGAGCTGGGATACCAGGACTCGAACCTAGAATGACGGTACCAGAAACCGTAGTGTTGCCAATTACACCATATCCCAATGATACTTTCGGGCCGGAGTTTCGGGCTTCAAGCCCTGCTCCGTGCGCCTCAGCACGAGAAATTACTTTACCCGAGACTTTGGGCTGGCACAAATCGGCACCGAAGACCCAAGGTCCGAACCCCTTGCCAGATCACCCGGAATAAGTTTACTCTCGGTAAGTTACCCGAGAGTAACCACCCTCTGCCTTTGCTGCAGGCACTTCGGAATTTAGATTTTCGTCCGGACTGCCGCCCCTGGTCCAGGTGGGTGGCCGGCGGATTTCACACTGCCGGCAAACCGTCGAGAGGACCCACCGTGACACAAAGTCGTGCCGCCGCGCCCACCAAGACCCGAACCCGGGCACAGCAGCTAGCCATCGCCGTCCTGGCCCTGATGCTGATTGCTTTGCTTGGATTTTACACCCTGGTCACCGGCAGGATCACCGACGGATCGGCCAAGCTGATGGACGGTGCGGGCCAGGCCTCGGCCGGTGCGGGCCAGGCCTCGGCCGGCGCTGAGCAGCTCAAGGACGGCGCCGGTCAGCTGGCGGCCGGCGCGGGCCTGGCAGACACCGGTGCCGGCAAGCTCTCCTCCGGCGCCGACAAAGTCTCCCTGGGTGTCAGCGAGAAGCTGGCCCCGGGCGCTGAAAAACTGCAGTCCGGTGCAGACCAACTCGCCGCTGGCGCTGTCAAGATCGAAACTGACGTCAACAACAAGTTCGCGCCCGGCGTGTACAAAGTGGACGATGGCGCCCGAAAGCTCGCCGCCGGAGCCACCCAGCTCGCCGCGGCACTGACGCCTTCGGCCGCCGGAAACGCCGAGAACAACCTGGCCGACGGCGCGACTGCGCTGAATGCAGGTGCGGGCCGTCTGGCCTCCGGAACCGGCGAGCTGGCCGCCGGAACGGCCCAGCTGAAAGGCTACCGGGGAGCGAACAACTCCCCCGAGGCGGGCACTGGCACGGCGGCCTTGGCACAGGCCCTTGAGCTGCTGGAAGCGGCAGCGTCGGACCCGCTTCAGGGGCTGGTTCCACTGTCCGTTGTCAAGGACAAGATCACCAAGATCACCGCTGGAGCCCACAAGCTCGACGCCGGGGCGCAGCAACTGCAGGCTGGTGCCGGGAAGCTCAATGAAGGAGCGGCACAGTTGCACACGGGAACAGGGCGTCTCACCGCCGGCTTCGCCACGCTGGGTGGAAAGCTCAACAGCCGCGATCCCAACAACCTCGGCGTTGTGCTGGGTACCGAACTGCTGGCCGCCGGAACGTCCCAGATCCGCACTGGTATGGACGGCGTGCCTGGCAATGCCGACCGCCCGGGCCTGATCAAAGCCGTCGCCAAGACTACGGAGGGCAGCTCACGGCTGGCGGACGGCACGGTGCGTTGAATGCCGGGATCAAGGGCGATCCGGCCGATCCGTCAAACCCTGGCCTGCTCCACGGCTCCCAGGCACTGGCTGCGGGCGCTTCGGAGCTGGCCACAGGCAACACCAAGCTGGCCTCGGGATCGACAGAGCTGGCCACCGGTGTCCAGAAACTTGCTGATGGCAATGCCCGGATTGCGGCTGGCACGGACACCCTGTACTCCAGCGCAGCGGCCATCTCGCCCACCAGTATGGTGGGGAAGTCGGATACCGCCGTTGCTCTCGGCATGGTTGCTGTGCTGGTGCTCGGATCCGTGAGCATCTACATGGTGCTGTGGAACAGGCGAAGGCTGCAGTCTGCGGAGTAAGCGGCCGGTCAGCCCAGCAGCTGTGACAGCGAGGTGATCTTGTGACCGGTGAAATCCGGCGCAGGCTCCCCCACCCTGTTGAGCCAGACGCCTATCAGGCCCGCCGCCGTCGAACCGTCTGCGTCCAGCATTCTGTTGTCCCCAACGTAGAGCGTCTCCTCCGGTGCAGTCCCCAGCAGGCGGACTCCTTCGAGGTAGATGGCCGGCTCGGGCTTGGCAACGCCTACCGTGTCCGTACCAACCAGGCGGCGGACGCGTTCCAGTCCGGCGCCGTCGAGCTTGGCCCGCTGGTAGTCGTGCACGTTGTTACTGACGGCACCGTAGGGGACGCCGGCAGCGTCCAGCAGGTCCAGGAGCGGCAGCACGTCCTCAAAGGCACGTACATACGTGGGCTGCAGCCGGCCGTAGGCCGAGAGCCACCCGTGCGCTTCTTCGCCGTCGGCAAGATCCACTCCGAAGTGCCCCAGGGCGGCGCGTCCCCGCAGGAGGCGCTGGTCGTTGAAGGTCAGCTCCCCCGCCAGGTACCGGTCGTAGTAGTGCGTGGTCTCGTGCGTGAAGATCCTGCCGAAACGCTCCCACCCGGTCTGGTCCAGACCGGGCAGGAGGTGCTCGCTGACCTCACGCAGGGCGGTGGTCATGGCGTATTCGAGGTCCACCAGGGTGTCGTCGATGTCGAAGAGGACGCCCCGGATGGACCCGAAGCGTGTGCTCAGGACTCCGTCAGCCGTGGTGCCGGTGGTAGACATCAGCCGCGGAAGGTGCGGAGCCGGCTCAGGGACGAGTCCTTGCCCAGGATCACCATGGATTCGAAGAGCGGCGGCGAGATCCGGCGCCCGGAGATGGCCGTGCGGACAGGACCGAAGGCCAGCCGCGGCTTCAGGCCGAGGTCCTCCACGAGTGCCTGCTTCAGGGCCGTCTGGATCTCCTCCGGGTTCCAGTCCTGAATAGGCTCAAGGGCGGCGAGGGCGGCGTCGAGGACTTCGGTCAGGTTGGCGGGCAGGCCCTTACGGGCGTCGTCTGCGACGTCGATCGCGTCGTCGGCCTTGAACAGGAAGGCGAGCATTTCCGGGGCCTCCCCCAGCAGGGTGATCCGCTCCTGGACGAGGGGGGCGGCCTCGGTGAGGATCTCTTCCTCCCGGTCCGTGAGGATCTCTCCGACCAGGTCCGCGGCCCTGAGGTACGGCACCAGGCGCGCACGGAAATCGGCCGCCTCAAGCAGCCGGACGTGCGTGCCGTTGATGGCCTCTGCCTTTTTCAGGTCAAAACGTGCCGGGTTGGCCAGCACATCGTGGATGTCGAAGTGCTCCACCAGCTGCTTGACGGTGAAGATGTCCTCGTCGGCGCTCAGCGACCAGCCCAGCAGCGACAGGTAGTTCAGCAGGCCCTCGGGGATGAAGCCGCGTTCGCGGTGCAGGAACAGGCTGGATTCGGGGTCGCGCTTGGAAAGCTTCTTGTTGCCCTGGCCCATAACGTAGGGAAGGTGGCCGAACTCCGGCATGTACTCAGCCACACCGATGGCGTAGAGGGCACGGTACAGGGCGATCTGGCGGGGCGTGGAGCTGAGCAGGTCCTCGCCGCGAAGCACGTGCGTGATTCCCATCAGGGCATCGTCCACGGGGTTCACCAGCGTGTACAACGGCGCGCCGTTGGCACGGACCACCGCGAAGTCCGGCACCGAGCCGGCCTTGAACGTGATCTCGCCACGGACAAGGTCCTTGAACGTGAGGTCCTCGTCCGGCATCCGCAGGCGCAGCACGGCCTGGCGGCCTTCGGCCTTGTACTGGGCCAGTTGTTCCTCGGTGATGTGCCGGTCAAATCCGTCATAACCCAGCTTGGGGTCCCGGGAGGCCGCACGGTGGCGGGCTTCGATTTCAGCGGGCGTGGAGTAGGACTCGTAAATGTGGCCGCCGGCCTTCAGCCGTGCGATGACATCCTGATAGATGTCGCTGCGCTGGGACTGCCGGTACGGCTCGTGCGGGCCGCCCACTTCGACACCCTCGTCCCAGGTGATGCCCAACCACTTCAGCGCGTCCAGCAGCTGGTGGTAGCTTTCTTCGCTGTCCCGCGCCGAGTCCGTGTCCTCGATGCGGAAGACCAGGGTGCCTTTGGTGTGCCTGGCATAGGCCCAGTTAAACAGCGCCGTGCGGATCAGGCCAACGTGCGGCGTGCCCGTGGGTGACGGGCAGAACCGCACCCGGACGGGGGTGTCGGCGGTGACGGACGGGATGGCGGCAGGGTTCAGCGCGGAGGCAGTAGTCATAGTGGTTCCAACTTTACCCGTCAGCGGCGGACCACCGGGTTGGACAGTCGTCCGATGCCCTCGATCTCCACGTCAAAGCGGTCCCCCGCGGTGACGAGGTCAACGCCCGCCGGGGTGCCGGTCATGATGACGTCGCCCGGAAGCAGGGTGAAGGCGTGGGACACGATTGAGACGATTTCCCGGACGCCGCGGATCATCTGGCTGGTGCTGCCGTCCTGGCGCAGTTCGCCGTTGAGCCAGCCCTTGATGGCCAGGTCTTCGGTGTCCAGCTCGGTCTCGATCCAGGGTCCAAGCGGTGCCGACGTGTCGAAGCCCTTGGCACGGGCCCACTGCAGGTCCGTTTTCTGGACATCGCGGGCGGTGAGGTCGTTGCCGCAGGTGTAGCCGAAGATGACGTCGTCCACGCGGCCTTCCGGGACGTCCTTGCAGATCCGGCCGATGACTACACACAGCTCGGCTTCGAAAGAGACTTCGTCAGAGAATTCCGGCAGCACAATAGGGTCGCCCGGGCCGATGACCGAGGTGTTCGGCTTCAGGAACAGCAGCGGCTGCTGCGGGACTTCGTTGCCCAGCTCGGCGGCGTGCTCGGCGAAGTTGCGGCCCACGCCGATCACCTTGCTGCGGGGAATGATCGGCGCCAGGAGCCGGACGTCTTCGAGCTTGTGCTTGACATGGGTGCGCTCCACCCCATTGAAGAAGGGATCGCCGTTGATGACAGTGATTTCCTCACTGCCGGGCTCGCCTTCAACAACGCCGTAGAGGGGATCAGAATCGACTACAAACCTGGCAATACGCATGGTTGCTAGCCTACCGTCATGAGCGGCCGCCCTGCCCTTGCGTCACGTCTTACTGTCAGGCGCCGGGCATCCCACGGAGGTAGTCAAGCTGCGCGGCAACCGACATTTCGGCTGCCCGCCGGACGGAAGGTTCGACGTCGGCGTACACGGCGTCTGCCACGGCCGCCACCGCGGCGTCCCCGCCAAGCAGGACCAGCGCTGCGCGGATCTGCGCCAGCCTTTCGTGCCGGTGCTCGCGGTAGGCGTGGGTGACGGCTGCAAGGGAGGGAAGTACGGGCCCGTGGGCCGGCAGGACGGTGGCCGGGCCAAGGGCTTCGAGCCGGTCCAGGGACCGGAGGTAATCCCCCAGCCTGCCGTCCGGGTAGTCCAGCATTGTGGTGCCGCGGCCCAGGATGGTGTCGCCGGTCAGCACGGAACCGTGCTGGCCGTCGTCCGGAAGGTGGAAGCAGAGGGAGTCGGAGGTGTGGCCCGGCGTGGCCAGGACCTGGACCGCCACTCCCGCCGCCTGGATGGTTTCGCCGTCCTGCAGTGGCTCGCCGCCGCCGTGGCAGTGCCGGGGATCGGCGGCGCGGACCGGGGCGCCGGTGAGCTCATGGAGCCGCTGGGAGCCTGCCGTGTGGTCGGCGTGCCGATGCGTCACGAGAATGAGTTCCACTGGGCCCACATCTGCGAGGCGGCGAAGGTGGCCCTCGTCCGCCGGACCCGGATCCACCACCACGGATGTACTGGCGCCGGGGGCGGAGATGACGTACGAATTGGTGCCGTCCAGGCTCATGGGCCCGGGGTTGGGTGCCAGGAAGAAAGCCGTCAGTGGGCTGGCAGCGAGAGGAGTGCCGCTCGAGGTGGAGGTCACTGCACCATCTTCGCATCAGGACGGCACGGAATAGCCGCACCCCCGGGGCGGGTTATGGCTGGTGTACCCACCGCCCAGAGAGAGCAGCCAGGCACCACCATGAGCACTTCACCCACCATTTCGTTGTCTGAACTGTTGTCCGGCGCCGACGCCGTGGGGCACGACCACGCGCTGACGGAGAAGAACAGCGGCCTGCAGCACATCCATAACCACGCGACCGGCGCCATTGTCTGGTTTCCCACGTGGCGGAAGTTCCGTGAGACCACCGATTGGCGCGAGGAAGTCGATGCTTTCGCCGAGGACCTCAAGTCGGGTTCACAGCTGGTGGAAAAAGTGGCGTCCCGTTCCGTAGCCGGAGAGTTGGAGTCACTCCTGAAGCGCGCAGCCGCAGCAAGTGATGCGAATATCTTTGTCCAGGACAACCTGACCAGGCACCTGACCCGGACCTGGGCTATTGCCGACGCCGTAGCCGAGGTAACAGGGAAGGACCTGCCCGCCGGCGGCACCATACCGTCCATCTTTGCTGACTACCCCTACGACGTTTACGCCCAGGACGGCGGCGCCTTCGCCACCGCACTCTGGAACGACGTCATCGATGCCCGCCGCAACCGCGCCCTGGCCGACGAAGCGGCACGCAAAGCCCTGAAGCCGGTCTCGCGCAAGGCCCTGAAGAACGCTGCCCGGAAGGCCGCCCGCCGCTGAGGGTGCCTGGAATCAGCAACGCGGGGCGCGAAGGTGGTGCTTAGGCCAGGCGGGTCAGCCAGCCGTGGGTATCCGGCACGGTTCCGGTCTGGATGCCGAGGAGCTGTTCGCGGATGGCCATGGTGGTCTCCCCCGCCTTCGCGTCCTCGGAGCCGATGAATTCGGTGGTGTCCTTGAGGACACCGATCGGGGTGATCACCGCTGCGGTGCCGCAGGCGAAGACCTCGGCGATCTCACTGGAGGCCACGCCGTCGCGCCATTCATCAAGGGTGATCTTGCGCTCCGTCACCTCACGGCCCATGTCCTTGGCAACCTGCATCACGGAGGAGCGGGTCACGCCTTCCAGGATGGTCCCGCTGAGCGCGGGAGTGGCCAGTGAGCCGTCCTTCATCACGAAGAAAACGTTCATGCCGCCGAGCTCTTCCACGGCGTCATCGTTGAAGTGGTCCAGGAACAGCACCTGCTTGCAGCCGTTGGCTTCGGCTTCCTGCTGGGCGATCAGGGAGGCGGCGTAGTTGCCGCCGCACTTGGCCGCACCGGTGCCGCCGCGGCCTGCGCGGGCGTATTCGCGGGAGATCCAGATGGAAACGGGCTTGAGTTCGCCGCCGAAGTAGTTGCCGGCGGGCGATGCGATCACTCGGAAGGACACCTCCCGCGCTGCCCGGACACCCAGGAACGCCTCGGTGGCGATCATGAACGGGCGCAGGTACAGGGCCTCGCCGTCACCGCCGGGAACCCATTCCTTGTCCGCCTGCACCAGTTCCCGGATGGCGCCGAGGAAGTATTCCTCGGGCAGTTCCGGAAGGGCCAGGCGTCGGGCCGACTTGTTCAGGCGGGCCGCGTTGGCCTCCGGACGGAAGGTCCAGATTGAGCCGTCAGCGTGGCGGTATGCCTTCAGGCCTTCGAAGATCTCCTGGCCGTAGTGCAGCACCGCGGCAGACGGGTCCAGGGAGATGGGTCCGTAGGCCTCAACGCGGGCGTTGTGCCAGCCACCCTCGCCTTGCTCGTCCACGCTGTAGTCGACGACGGCGGTGTGGTCGGTGAAGTAATTGCCAAATCCCGGGTTGGCCAGGATGGCTGCACGCTCTTCAGCTGACTTCGGGGTTGCCGAGAGCTGCTGGTTAAATTCGACGCCATGGGCGGTCTGAGTCATGGTTCCTCCACGATCGGCTGCCTTCTGAATGTGGTTCAACACTGAACCGCAGGGCAGCATTTGGTGATTCGAAACAAGCTTACGCCCGTTGGCAGGACCTTCCGGCCGGGCCTAGAGCGCTGCGGCGATGGCGTCCCCGACGGCGCTGGTACTGCGGGCGCCGCCGTCGCGGGTTTCGACGTCGGCGATCACCGCAGCTTCGATCCTACGGGCAGCGGCGGTGTAGCCGAGGTGGTCCAGCAGGAGCACCGCCGACAGGATGGCCGCGGTGGGATCTGCCTTCTGCTGTCCGGCGATATCCGGGGCCGAGCCGTGGACCGGTTCAAACATGGACGGGGCGGTGCGGTCCATGTTGATGTTGCCGGACGACGCCAGCCCGATGCCGCCGGTGATGGCTGCTGCGAGGTCGGTCAGGATGTCGCCGAAGAGGTTGTCCGTGACAATGACATCGAAGCGGGAGGGGTCGGTGACCATAAAAATGGTGGCCGCATCGACATGCAGGTAATCGTGGGTGACCTCCGGGAATTCCTGGGCCACCGCCTCGACGGTGCGTTTCCACAGGTGGCCTGCGTAGACCAGGACGTTGTGCTTGTGCACCAGGGTCACATGCTTGCGTTCCCGGGCGCTGGCGCGGCGGAAGGCATCGCGGACAACGCGCTCCACGCCATATGCCGTGTTCAGTGAGACCTCGGTGGCCACCTCGTGGGGTGTGCCGGTGCGAAGCGAGCCGCCGTTGCCCACATATGGACCCTCGGTTCCCTCACGGACGACGATAAAATCGATGGTGCCGGGATTGGCCAGCGGGCTCCCGACTGTTCCGTACAGCCGCGACGGCCGCAGATTGACGTAGTGGTCCAGGCTGAAGCGGAGCTTGAGCAGCATCTCCCGCTCGATGATGCCGGACGGAATCCGGGTGTCGCCGGGGGCGGCACCGACAGCACCGAAGAGGATCGCGTCCCGTGTACGCAGGTCGGCAAGGACATCATCCGGAAGGGTCTCGCCGGTGGCCAGCCAGTGCTCGGCACCGAGCTGGTAGTGGGTCTGCTCGAGGACAACGCCTTCAGCGGCGACAGCCTTTTCGAGGACTTTCAGTGCCTCGGCAATGACCTCTGGGCCAATGCCGTCACCGGGAATGACAGCGAGATTGATCGTGGATGCACTCATGCTCCAAGAATATTTAGATCATCCGCATGCCGGACAATCAGTCTCATTTACTGAGACGGAGGAGTGGGTCCTCCGGTGAGGCCACCACCACCACGTTGGTGCCCCAGGCATCACCCGTATAGCAGGAAATCAGGACCAGCCTGTGGGGTGCCACCTGCCAGATGGGGCTGTCTTTGAGGCCGGACTTGACGTAGTTAGTCACCGAGTCCACCAGGTAGGCCACTTCGCCCGTGGCTGTGGCCACGGTCAGCCTGTCACCAGCCGCCGCGTGTGTACTCAGCCGGTTGAACGGCGCATCCCGGTCCGTCCAGCTGTGCCCGGCGATGTACGTGGTATTGACCGAGCCCACTCCGGGCACGCCGTAGGGCAACAGCCAGTAGCCGTCCATGGTGGGGGGCGGCACGATGGTCTGGGTGGCTTGGTCCTCGCCCGTGGGTTCGAGCGGATGGACCACCACATCGATGTCTGCGGCCGGGTACACCAGCCGCTGCGGCGGCGACGCTGCCGGACCCGCCGGGACCGGGGCGCCGGTGTCCGTGGAGGGCGTGGGGGTGGACGGCGCTGGGGCCTGGGTGGTCGGCTGCACAGCAACCCCGGTCACGGTCGGCGACGGTCCCGGCCCGGCCAGGAATGGCAGAAACGCGAACGCCAGGTAGGCCAGCACACCGCACAGCACCACAAAGACGATGCTTTTGGTGGTGAAGAGCCTTCGATCGCTGTCCATGGTTACCCCGCTTGTGAGTCGGATTTGCCTGGTTTGCCGGCAGGCGCCGTGCCCTTGCGGCCACGGCGCCTGCCGGTGATTCAAACAGCGCCCCTGCGGGCGCCAGTAGCCGGCGTCATTCCTTCCGGGGCCGGGATACGGTACCGCTGGCTGCCAGGGTCCTGCGGGCAGCCACTCCCGCTGCAGCGAGCAACATCACGACGATGCCAGCGGCCCAGGGGGCGATGGAAACGTCAGTCGAACCTGCCATTGCAGTCTGGACATTGAAGCCAGGGTTGTTGGCAGCTACGGCACCTTGACCCGTCGGCGTACCCACAACTGCCCCACTGGGAGTTTCGCCCGGCGTCACCGGAGGAACAACAGGCGGGACCACCGGAGGAACAACAGGCGGCACTACTGGCGGCACCGTTGTGGGAACGCAACCGTTGTTATAGGTTGCCTGCCCCTCAGCCGTCCAGTTCAGGCCTGCAGGCAGCACCCTGCCGTTGTTCGGCGGGATGATGTCTTCAGAGTGCTGGTGGTTGGCATTGGCGTGGCCGTTGAGCCCCTGCAGGGCGATCGTAATCGACACGTACGGGTTCTTGTCCGAGCCGGTGGCGTGGCAGATGCTGATCTTGTGATCGCCACGGCCGTTACCCTCGCCTGGTGCGGCGCAGCCTGCATTCCAGATGCTGGCCTTGTCAAGGTTCTGGCCTCCGGGACGAACTTTCCCGTCGTTGGCCGGAATGATGTCCTCATCGTGCTGGTGGCCCACGTGGGCGTTGAGAGCGTTGAGGCTGATGGTCACCGGCACGTAGGGATTGCTTTCCGAGCCGGTGGCGTGGCAAATGGTGATCTTTTTCTCGTCCTCAGAAGGCGACGCGGTGGCCGGCGCAGTGGCACCCAATAGCGCAAGACCCGCGACACCAAAAGCGGCAAGGATCCGTTTCATTTCCGTCTCCATCCATTGTCTGGTCCAAACTGATCAGACAGGTGGAAGAACGGCGCCATCCCCGACACGGAGGGCTAAAGGCAAACGGACAGCATCGGGGCGACGGTTCTCCCAGATGCGAATCATCAGTTTGCTAACCAGATAAGGCTAGACAGACGGACACCAGGATGTCTCCAGTACTCAGTACGCGCCTTACAAGGCGGGCCCTACTGACCGGCCCCGGAACCGTACTCAGTCCGCGTACCAGCAAGTAGCCAGCAGCGACATACCTAGGCTTCGGCCGGTTCCTCATACTTGGGGAAGACGGGCGCCGGAGCCGGCAGCGGAGTTCCGGCGACAATAGGTGTGGTGAGCGCGGAATACTGGCGGGATCCGCCGTCGGGCTGTCCCAAGGTGTCCAACAGCGCGGCCGTGGCGGTGGGCATCACTGGCTGGGCCAGGATAGCCACGATGCGCAGCACTTCCAGCGTCACGTACAGCACGGTGTTCATGCGTTCGACGTCGGTCTTCCGCAGTACCCAGGGAGCCTGCTCTGCAAAGTAGGCGTTGGTGTCACCCAGGACGCCCCAGATGGCCTCGAGTGCGCGGCTGAATTCCTGCTTTTCGAAGGCGGTCCGGGCAGTCTCCAGGAGTCCGTTGGCCTGTGCCAGGATCGCGGTGTCTTCAGCCGTGAAGGCACCCGGAACCGGGACCCGGCCCTCGCAGTTCTTGGCCACCATGGACAGCGAACGCTGCGCCAGGTTGCCGAAGTTGTTGGCCAGGTCCGAGTTCATGCGGCCCACGATGGCCTCATGGTTGTAGCTGCCGTCGGCGCCGAACGGGACCTCTCGGAGGAAGAAGAACCGTACCTGGTCCAGCCCGTACTGCGCCACGAAGTCTGCCGGTGCCACCACGTTGCCGAGCGACTTGGACATCTTCACACCGTTGTTGTGCAGGAAGCCGTGGATCATGACGCGCTTGGGCAGCTCAATGCCGGCACTCATCAGGAACGCCGGCCAGTAGATGGCGTGGAACCGTGAGATGTCCTTGCCGATCACGTGCACATCGGCGGGCCAGAACTTCTTGAAGGATTCCGAGTCGACGTCCGGGTAGCCGACGCCGGTCAGGTAGTTGGTGAGCGCGTCCACCCAGACGTACATGACGTGCTTGTCGTTGCCGGGGACGGGGACACCCCAGTCGAACGTGGTGCGGCTGATCGACAGGTCTTCGAGGCCGCGCTTGACGAAGCTGATGACCTCGTTGAAGCGGGACTGCGGTGCCCCGAACTCCGGCTGGGCCTCGTACAGCGCCAGCAGGCGGTCCTCGTAGGAGGACAGCCGGAAGAAGTAGCTCTCCTCAGCCGTCCACGTCACCTCGGTGTCCGTCTCCTTGGAGTACCGCACGCCGTCGTCCTTGACCAGGGTGTCGTCCTCCACGTAGAAGGCCTCGTCCCGGACGGAATACCAGCCCTCGTACTTGGACAGGTAGATATCGCCGTTGGCTTCCATCTTCTTCCAGATGGCCTGCGACGCGGCGTAGTGGTCAGCGTCCGTGGTCCGGATGAAGCGGTCGTAGGTAATCCCCAGCGCGGCGTGGGCAGACTTGTAGACTTCCGCGTTGCGGTCCACCAGCTCCTTGGGCGTGACGCCTTCCTTCTCGGCCGCCTGCGCAATCTTCATGCCGTGCTCATCCGTGCCCGTCAGGAACATCACGTCAAAGCCGTCAAGCCGTTTGAAGCGCGCCATGGCGTCGGTGGCGATGTACTCGTAGGCATGTCCGATGTGCGGAACACCGTTCGGGTAGGTGATGGCCGTGGTGATGTAGAACGGGGTTTTGGCTGTTGCGCTCACGTGCGGACGTTACCTTTGGTGCGGAGGGGCAGGGCTAGATCAGTTCAGTCAGCGTATCGCTCAGGCGGACCAGTTCGTGGTCGTGTGAAGCGACCAGTACTGCGATGCCGTCCGAGGTGGTGTCCTTGAGGATGCTGATGATGCGGTTGGCTGAGGCTCGGTCCAGGCTGGCCGTGGGCTCATCAACCACCAGCACGCGCGTACCCAGGATCAGGGCGCGGGCGATCGCCACACGCTGGCGTTCACCACCGGACAGCTGGGCCGGACGGTGCCGCATCCGGCGGCCCAGGCCCACCAGGTCCAGGAGGTCCTTGGCCATGTCGCGGCGCTGGTCCACCTCGCCGTCGGGCACGGCCGGCAGGAGGACGTTCTCGAGGGCGCTCATGCCGTCGATCAGGGCGCCGCCCTGGTCAACGTAACCGATCAGGGCCCGACGTCGGTCGGCGATTTCGTCGTCGCCCATGCTTTCGAGGGAATCACCTTCCCAGAAGACACGGCCCGACGTCGGCAGGGTCAGTCCCGCACCCACTGTCAGGATGCTGGTCTTGCCGGATCCGCTTCGGCCGGCCACGCAGTGCATCTCGCCGGCGTGCAGCGTGAGGTCGAAGTTCTCCACAACACTGACGGCTTCGGCACCGCTTTTACCGCCGCCATAGCGGATGGTGATGTCGCTCAGTTCCAGCGGGGTCCCGTGGTCCGCGGCCTTGACGATGGTGTTGGCACGGGTCTGCAGGGGCGACTCAGCCGAGCCGGACCTCCGGCTCCGGTAAACGTTCGTCTCGTTTGTCATTGGACCACTTTCGTTGCAATCGGTATCCAGCAAAGTACAGCCACGAGGCCGGCGACGCCGGCCCATAGCGCGGCATACGGGGCAAGGAGGAGCCCGATGCCCAGCGCGCCCAGGACGCCCAGCGGCAGGGCCACCGTGCCCACCAGCGCGTTTTCGAAAAGACGGACCTGGCGGAGCATGTCCGGGTTCCAGCCCATGGCCTCAAGGATGCCCAGGTACTGGCGTTTGGCGTTCAGCTCAAACCGGCCGGTGACCAGGGTCAGGACCAGCCCCACTGCGACGCCGGCGAGGGCAAGGAGCATGCTGGGCATCGCCACGCTTGCTGCGGCCAGGCCGCTGAGGGCGCTCGCTCCGGCAGCACGGGGGATGTCGATGAGCAAGGCAACCAGCCCGCCCACCGCGGCTCCGAAGACGCCGACTGCGACGGCCAGGGACAGGGTGTTGAACTTGTTCGTGCTGAGCTGCCGGTTGGCAAAGGTCAGCGGGGAGTCCACCGGGATCAGCCGCTCGTCGTGCTGCGGTTCCTGGTCCACCTCATCACGGTGGCGCAGCTGTTGGGCGGCGAAGAAGGCCGCTGCCGCATACAGGACCAGGACGGAGGCTGAGACGATGGCTGTGGTCACGCTCCAGCTCACCAGGCTCAAGACGATCCCGGCTACCGCGAGCAGCGCAGCGCCGACACCGAATTCCTCAAGCACCCAGTTCCTGATGCGCACTTGGGTCCAGCCCATGGCGCGGAGGGTCCCGGCTTCACGTTTGCGTTTGCGGATGTAGCTGACGGTGGAGGCGCCGGTCAACAGCGCGGCTCCGCACAGGGTCAGGAAAAGCAGTGTCACGTTGGTCCCGGTGAGGGAGCCGGAGACTGCGTCCGCTGCATTCTGCCGGACCCAGGACTGCTGGACAGTGCCCAGCGCTGACTCCTTGCCGGCGTCGTCCTTGGAGTATCCGGGGACAAAAATGCTGGCGTCCTCTCGGGCGGAACCGGCCACAACAGTAGCCTCAAGACCCATTTCGCGGATCTCGCTGGCGAGCTTTTCGACGTCGGGCTGGGCTTCCTTCCAGCTGCCAGGAGCCTTGGCCCGGACACGTACGGCATCGATCACGGCGGCGTTGTCCTTGTAGCCGCGCGCTGCGGCCAGGCCGTAGAAGTCGGTGATGGCACCGGCCGACTGGCTCGCCAGTCCGGTGGCACTGAGTGAAGGCTTGAGTTCGGTACCGGTGACCGTCTTGCCTTCCGCGTCCTTGGTGAGGGTAAACGGAGTGGGGTCGTAGCCACCCAGCGGAAGGCGGTTGACGTCGCCGGCAGCTTTCTCAACAGCCGCGGGGTCGAAGGTCCCATAGACCATGGCCAGCGGAGCCGCGAGCTTTTCCCCTGTTGCCAGGTCTTCCCGGTAGGAACGTTCATCCACGGGCTCACGCTGGGTCTGGTCCACCGGGGCGCCGTTGGCACCCTTCTCCGGCAGGCGGTTTACAGTGACCCAGTCGCTGGGAACGGCGGTCTTCTGGACCGCACCATTGGCCGCGGCGTCGCCGTCCGTGTACTTCGGCGCGGCAGCGAAGTCGGTGCTCCACTTGGCCGGGGTGTAGAGGCCCTGGTTGAAGTTGCCGGCGCTGCCGAGGAGACCGGAGTGGTCGGTGGAGCCGGGCCAGGACAGCGCGAACGGGTCCTTGGACACAAACGGCAGGTAGTCCTTGCCGAGGGAACGCGTGGCGGTGCCGACTTCCTTGACAACCTTGCCCGCGGCGTCGATCTCCTCGATCTTTACGTTGTACTTAAGGTCCAGTGACGTGCCGGAACGGACAACCAGGGGAATGGCCTGCGAGTCCGCGGTCAGCTGTCCGCTGCGCTTCGCCTGCTGGTACTGCGTCATCAGCGGTGCCCAGTACTTGAGCTTGACACCGAGGAAGTCAGGGCCCTCGTTGAGCTCTTCCAGGCTGATGCCGTTGGTGAAGAGGCTTTCGAAGTGCCGGCCGATTGCTCCGGCGTTCCGCGCGTCAGCGGGCGGGGCCTTCTCCAGCGGGGCGAGGAAGTCGCCCGCCGAGCCGAGCAGTGCCCGCTCGGAGACGGGGTCGACGGCGACCACGGACTCGGTCACTTCGGGAGACAGGGGCAGTGACACCGAAAGGTTGAACAGGTTATGTTCGGAGCCGCCGGCTGGAGCGGGGAATTTGATGCCTGTCTCGCCTGCGGGTGGTGCGATCCGGATGCTGGTGCCCCCGGCAGCCTTCTCCTCGACGAGTTTGGCCTTGCCCAGGCTGCCCTCGGCGGTGGACTTGAACAGGGTCTGCTCGGAGACACCGTCGGAGCTGACGGCGCTGGCGGTCAGGCGGTAGTTCTTGGGGGTATCGCCGAGCACGGACTCAGCAGCGGGCCATTTGCTGGGATCTGTGGCGCCGGCGGCCTGGTCCGTCGTCGCTGTGCCTGCCAGCCCGGAGTTGTAGCCAAGGTAATCCATGGCGTCGAGCCGTGGCGCTTCCAGGTTCTGCGTCACGCGGGACACCAGGCTGATGGGTGCCGCCACGGACGTTCCGGAAAGCTTCCGGATGTTCTCGAGCTGGTCAAAGCCGATGCCGCCGCCACCGTTGGCGATCTCCGGCTGCATCAGCGCCCCGGAGCCTGCCTTGGCCTGGACCAGGACGTCGTAGAGACCCCGCGAGTTCTCATCCACCGTTCGATTGAGTGCGGCCTGCGACTGGCCTTGGACGAGGACCGACAAGCACATGGCTGCGATCAAGATGGCCGCGGTCAGCAGCAGCACTTTGCTTCTGATGAACCTCTGGACGGCGTTCATTGGGCTCCCTGAAACCTGGATTGCGTGCGCACACCGGGATCCGCAGGCGGCGGATATATAGGATTTCCTGCCTGGTGTGCAAAAAGTATTGGCCGGTCTGCCGGCGTGGTCCTGAAACAGGACCCAGCCATTGTAAGCAGACCGGCCAATCATACGTGGCCGACGTTAAGGTTCGGTCACGCGTAGTTGATGGCGGTGCGGTTCTTAGTCCTCGAGGTCCACTTCGCGGACCATTTCGGCGCCGATGCCTGCCTTGATGGCGTCAAGCACCTGCTGCGGAACGGAACTGTCGATGGTCAGCAGTGCCAGAACCTGGCCGCCTTCCGCCTGCCGTGCCACCTGCATGCCGGCAATGTTGATGTTGTTCATGCCCAGGATGTGTCCGATGGTTCCGATCACACCAGGCCGGTCGGCGTAGGCCACCACCACGAGGTGCTCGCTGATGGGGATCTCAACGTCGTAGCCGTTGACGCCGACGAGCTTCTGGATCTGCTTCGGACCCGTGAGCGTACCTGCCACGGAGATCTGGCTGCCGTCGCTCAAAGCACCCCGGATGGTGAGGACGTTGCGGTAGTCCTCCGCTTCCGCCGTCGTGATGAGGCGGACGTTAATGCCGCGCTGTTCGGCGATAACCGGGGCGTTGACGTAGGAGACCTGTTCGGTCACCACATCGGCGAAGATGCCCTTGAGCGCGGCCAGTTCCAGGACCTTGACGTCCAGCGCCGCGATCTCGCCGGCCACCTCGACGTCGATCTGGGTCAGGGAGGCGTGGGTCAGCGCGGTGAAGATCCGGCCCAGCTTTTCGATCAGCGGGATGCCCGGGCGGACGTCGGGGGCGATCACGCCGCCGGCCACGTTCACGGCATCCGGTACGAGCTCGCCGGCCAGCGCCAAACGTACGGACTTGGCAACGGAGACACCTGCCTTCTCCTGGGCTTCATCGGTGGATGCACCCAGGTGCGGGGTGACCACCACGTTGTCCAGGGCGAAGAACGGCAGGTCCGTGCTGGGTTCCTTGACGAAGACGTCCACGGCTGCGCCGGCGATCTGGCGGTCCTGCAGGGCTGCGTAGAGCGCCTCTTCGTCCACGAGGCCGCCACGGGCCACGTTGACCACGTAGGCGGTGGACTTCATCTTGGTGAACGCGTCGGCGCCGAGCATGCCGACGGTTTCCGGCGTCTTGGGCATGTGGATGGTAACGAAGTCCGACTGGCTCAGCAGTTCATCGAGGGTGACGAGCTTGACGCCGAGCTGCGCGGCGCGGGCCGAGGTGATGTACGGATCGTAGGCGAGGATTTCGGTGTCGAAGCCCTGGAGGCGGGCAGCAACGAGGGCGCCGATGCGGCCCAGGCCGATGATGCCGATCTTCTTCTCGAATAGTTCGATGCCGGTGTACTTGGAGCGCTTCCATTCGCCGTTTTTCAGCGCGGAGCTGGCCTGCGGGATGTGGCGTGCGAGGCTCAGGATGTGGCCCACCGTCAGCTCCGCTGCAGAAATGATGTTCGACGTCGGGGCGTTGACCACCATCACGCCGGCCTGTGTGGCGGCTTTAATGTCAACGTTGTCCAGGCCAACGCCGGCGCGGGCGATGACCTTGAGGTTCTTCGCGGCGGCAATGGCTTCGGCGTCCAGGTGGGTGGCGGAGCGGACCAGGATGGCGTCCACGTCCGCGATGGCGGCGAGCAGCTGGGACCGGTCGGAGCCGTCAGTCTGGCGGATCTCGAAGTCCGGGCCGAGGGCCTCGATCGTGGCGGGCGAAAGTTCTTCGGCGAGCAGTACTACGGGTTTTGACACGAGTGATCCTCTGCGTTGCAGTCCTTGGGATGGAACAAGTCTAGGCGGACGGAAAGGCCGGGCTCACATTGTTAAGTGAACCCGGCCTCATAATGGCACCCGAGGGGCACCGGCACAGCAGACTTAGCGGGCTGCGGAGCCCTCTACGTAGTCCTCGTCCGTCTGCTGCCAGGCGAACAGGGAGCGCAGCTCGCGGCCAACGGCCTCGATCGGGTGCTGCTCAGCCTTGGCACGCAGGGCCTTGAACTCTTCGCCGCCGTTGTCCTGGTCGTCGATGAAGCGCTTGGCGAACGCGCCGCTCTGGATGTCGGCGAGGACAGCCTGCATGTTTTCCTTCACCTCGGGGGTGATGACGCGCGGGCCGGAGACGTAGTCGCCGTACTCTGCGGTGTCGGAAACGCTCCAGCGCTGCTTGGCGATGCCGCCTTCCCACATGAGGTCAACGATGAGCTTGAGCTCGTGAAGAACCTCGAAGTAGGCGATCTGCGGCTGGTAGCCGGCTTCGGTCAGGGTTTCGAAGCCGTACTGGACCAGCTGGGACACGCCGCCGCAGAGGACGGACTGCTCGCCGAAGAGGTCGGTTTCGGTCTCTTCCGTGAAGGTGGTCTTGATGACGCCGGCGCGGGTGCCGCCGATGGCCTTGGCGTAGGACTTGGCCAGGTCCCAGGCTGCGCCGGTGGCGTCCTGCTCCACGGCGATAATGTCCGGGATGCCTCGGCCGGCTTCGAATTCGCGGCGCACGGTGTGTCCCGGAGCCTTCGGGGCGATCAGGATGACGTCAACGCCCTCCGGCGCCTCGATGTAGCCGAAGCGGATGTTGAAGCCGTGGGCGAAGGCCAGGGCCTTGCCCGGGGTCAGCTTGTCCTTGATGGAGTCGTTGTAGATCGAGCGCTGGTACTGGTCCGGCGCCAGGATCATGATGACGTCGGCCCATTCGGCGGCGTCGGCAACGGTCAGGGCCTTGAAGCCGGCTTCTTCGGCCTTGGCGATCGACTTCGAGCCTTCCTTGAGGGCGATGACAACCTCGACGCCGGAGTCGCGCAGGTTCAGCGCGTGGGCGTGGCCCTGGGAGCCATAGCCAACAATGGCGACCTTGCGACCCTGGATGATCGACAGGTCGGCGTCGTCGTCGTAGAACATTTCAGTCACTTGGGTAACTCCTCTTGAGTGATTCACTGGGTAATTAGTCTGGGGTGTTGCGGTACTGCACGGGCATTGCGCCGCAGGTGGGGCCGTGCCCCGCCTTAACTAAGCGCTGCGCAAAGCCCTGTCACTCATGGAGCGGGATCCCCGTCCAACGGCCAGGGTGCCGGACTGCACAATTTCGCGGATGCCGAAGGGCTCAAGCACTGAGAGCAGCGCCGTGAGCTTTTCGGGGTGGCCTGTTGCTTCAATGACCACGGAGTCTGTGGAGACGTCAACCACTGAAGCACGGAACAGGTCTGCAGCCTGGGTCACCTGCAGACGAGTTGCGGCATCCGCACGTACCTTGACCAGGATGTGGTCTCGCTGCACGGAAGATTCGGAGGTGAGCTCAACAATCTTGATCACGTTGACCAGCTTATTGAGCTGCTTGGTGACCTGTTCAATCAGGTCACCGTCGGCGTCGACGACGACGGTCATCCGGGACATGCCCGGAACTTCCGTCGGGCCCACGGCCAGGGAGTTGATGTTAAAGGCGCGTCGGGCAAACAGGCTCGCGACTCGGGTCAGTACACCGGGCTTGTCTTCAACCAGAACGGACAGTGTGTGGCGGGTCATGTTCAGTCCTCCTCTTCCCATTCCGGGGTCATGTTGCGGGCAACCTGGATCTGGTCGTTGCTCACGCCGGCGGGCACCATCGGCCACACCATGGAGTCGGGGCTCACCACGAAGTCGATCACCACGGGGCGGTCATTGATTTCGAGGGCCTTCTGTATGGTGGCATCAATATCCTCGTCCCGTTCGCAGCGGAAGGAGGCACAGCCGTAGGCCTCCCCCAACTTGACGAAGTCAGGGATGCGGACGGATTCGTGGCCGGTGTTGAGGTCCGTGTTGGAGTAGCGCCCCTCGTAGAACAGGGTCTGCCACTGGCGGACCATGCCCAGCGAGGAGTTGTTGATGATGGCAACCTTGATGGGGATCTTGTTGATGGCGCAGGTGGCCAGTTCCTGGTTGGTCATCTGGAAGCAGCCGTCGCCGTCGATGGCCCAGACCACACGGTCCGGCTCCCCCACTTTGGCGCCCATGGCAGCCGGTACTGCATAGCCCATGGTGCCGGCGCCGCCTGAGTTCAGCCAGGCGTGCGGGCGCTCGTACTTGATGAACTGTGCCGCCCACATCTGGTGCTGGCCAACGCCGGCAACGTAGATGCCTTCGGGGCCAGTCAGCGCGCCGATGCGTTCGATGACGCGCTGCGGGGCGCTGAGCCCGTCCTCCGGCTCGGTCCAGCCCAGCGGGTAGGTTTCCTTAAGGTTGTTAAGGAACGCCCACCAGGTGGTGAGGTCCGGCGTGCCGGCGGATTCGAACTGGGAGCGGACAGCCTCGGTGAGCTCGGGGATGATTTCCTTGACGGATCCCACGATCGGCACGTCGGCGGTACGGTTCTTGGAGATCTCGGCGGGATCAATATCCGCGTGGATCACCTTGGCGTTCGGGGCGAAGGACTTCAGGATGCCCGTCACCCGGTCATCGAAGCGGGCGCCGAGCGTGATGAGCAGATCGGACTGCTGCAGCGCCGTGACCGCGGAAACCGTGCCATGCATGCCCGGCATGCCCACGTGCTGCGGGTGCGAATCGGGGAACACACCGCGTGCCATCAGGGTAGTGACAACGGGCGCACCCGTGAGTTCCGCCAGTTCGCGGAGTTCCGCGGCAGCGTGTGCCTTCACCACACCGCCGCCCACGTAGAGCACGGGTTTGGTGGCCGAGGCGATCAGCTTGGCAGCTTCGCGGACCTGCTTGTTATGGCCGCGCGTCACCGGGCGGTAGCCGGGGAGGTCGATCTTCGGCGGCCAGGAGAAGGTCATCTGACCCTGCTGGGCGTCTTTGGCGATGTCCACCAGGACGGGTCCCGGACGTCCGGACGAGGCCAGGTGGAAGGCCTCCGCCATAACGTGCGGGATGTCGTTGGGGTCGGTCACCAGGAACGAATGCTTGGTGATCGGCATGGTGATGCCAACAATGTCGGCTTCCTGGAAAGCATCGGTGCCGATCACACCGCTGGAGACCTGGCCGGTGATGGCCACCAGCGGCACGGAATCCATGTGGGCATCCATGATGGGGGTAACGAGGTTGGTGGCACCGGGGCCCGAGGTGACGATACAGACGCCCACCCGGCCGGTAACCATGGCATAGCCTTGCGCGGCGTGGCCGGCTCCCTGTTCGTGACGGACCAGTACGTGATTCATGCTGGAGGCCATCAAGGGGTCATAGGTAGGCAGGATAGCGCCACCAGGCAAACCAAAAATATCGTCGACGCCGAGTTCTTCGAGCGATCGGACAATAGCTTGCGAGCCGGTCATCACCGTTGGGGGTACAACGTTGTTCGGCCCAAGGACAGGAGAGACAGCGGCAAGATCAGCGACGACGGCGGCCTGGTCAGCCGTTCGGTCGGCGCGTTCCGGAGCCTTGGGGGCTCCAGCGGACTTAGTAGCCATCAGCGAGGGGCTGATCGGCGATCCTTTGCTCATCGGACTCTTCCTTGTGGATCATCTGTGTACTTGGAAATGCGGAAATAAAAAAACCCCTCAGCCTGGCGGCTTTTCGAGGGGTTGCGCGTGACGGTTCGTTACCAGTCGGGCTAGTGAGCCACGCGCTTGGTAAGGACGACGGCTGCATCTGCAGCGGCGCAGCTGGTAACGAATGCGATCATGCGTTCAGTTTTCCCTCTGTGTGAGATACATGTCAACGAGGACTGTGCGCATCTCACAGTGTGGACACCATTGTCCACTGGTTGGCCACGTTCCCCAACTGGGTCGCAGTAACTGTCGTTATGAGCGCTCATAACGACAGTTACTGCTACCTAGTTGGGCTCAACCAGCAGCCGAGGTTGAGGAACGAAATCGTGCTACCCGCAGTATGCGCCGGTGGAGGCGCTGTGGACCAGCTTGGCATATTTGGCGAGCACGCCCTTGGTGAACTTGGCAGGGAGGGGCTCCCAGCCGATCTTGCGGGATTCGAGCTCGGCCTCATCAACCAGCAGGTCGAAGCTGCGTGCTGCGATGTCGACGCGGATCCGGTCCCCGTCCTTGACGAAGGCGATGGGGCCGCCATCGACAGCTTCCGGTGCAACGTGGCCGATGCAGAGGCCGGTGGTGCCGCCGGAGAAGCGTCCGTCGGTCAGCAGCAGCACGTCCTTGCCGAGGCCCGCACCCTTGATGGCGCCGGTGATGGCGAGCATTTCCCGCATGCCGGGGCCGCCCTTGGGACCTTCGTAGCGGATGACCACAACGTCGCCGGCCTTGATCAGACCCTCATCCAGGGCGGCCAGGGCACCCTGCTCGCGCTCGAAGACGCGGGCGGTGCCCTCGAAGACGTCGGCGTCGAAGCCTGCACTCTTCACCACAGCACCCTCGGGGGCCATCGTGCCGTGCAGGATGGTGATGCCGCCGGTCTTGTGGATCGGGTTGTCCATGGCACGGAGGATCTTGCCGTCCAGGTCCGGCGGGTTGATCGCAGCGAGGTTTTCGGCCACGGTCTTGCCGGTGACGGTGAGGCAGTCACCGTGCAGCAGGCCGGCGTCGAGCAGTGCGCGCATGATGACCGGCACGCCGCCGATCTTGTCGACGTCGGTCATGACGTAGCGGCCGAACGGCTTCAGGTCGCCCAGGTGCGGGATCTTGTCGCCGATGCGGTTGAAGTCCTCCAGGTTCAGCTCGACTTCAGCTTCGCGGGCGATGGCCAGGAGGTGCAGGACGGCGTTGGTGGAGCCGCCGAATGCCATGGTGACGGCGATGGCGTTTTCGAACGCCTTTTTGGTCATGATGTCCCGGGCGGTGATGCCAAGGCGGAGCAGGTTGACCACTGCCTCGCCGGACTTGCGCGCAAATTCATCACGACGGCGGTCTGCCGAGGGCGGGGCGGCCGAGCCGGGCAGCGACATGCCCAGTGCCTCGCCGACGCAGGCCATGGTGTTGGCGGTGTACATGCCGCCGCAGGCGCCTTCGCCGGGGCAGATGGCGCGCTCGATGCGGTCAAGGTCGCCGAGGCTCATCTTGCCGGCGGCGCAGGCGCCGACGGCTTCGAAGGCGTCGATGAGGGTGACTTCCTTTTCGGAGCCGTCCTCCAGCTTGACCCAGCCCGGCATGATGGAGCCGGCATAGACGAAGACGCTGGCCAGGTCCAGGCGGGCGGCTGCCATGAGCATGCCGGGGAGGGACTTGTCGCAGCCGGCCAGGAGGACCGAGCCGTCGATGCGCTCGGCCTGCATGACGGTTTCGACGGAATCGGCGATGACTTCGCGGGAGACCAGGGAGAAGTGCATGCCTTCGTGGCCCATGGAGATGCCGTCGGAGACGGAGATGGTGCCGAACTGCATCGGGAAACCGCCGCCTGCGTGGACGCCTTCCTTGGCGCCCTGGGCCAGCCGGTTCAGGGACAGGTTGCAGGGAGTGATTTCATTCCAGGAACTCGCAACGCCGATCTGGGGCTTCGCGAAGTCGTCGTCGCCCATGCCGACTGCGCGGAACATACCGCGCGCGGGGGCGGCATGGATCCCGTCGGTGACGACCCGGCTTCGGGGCTTGATGTCGATCTTGTTCTCGGTTGCTGTTTGGGTGTCCTCACTCATGGGTCAAAGTCTATGACTCCGATCGGGACGCCAACGACCCGAACAGCACGTTTGGCCCATTTTCAGGAATATTTCGATCAAACAGTGGACGCTCGTCTCAAATTCTGAGACGGACCCTTACGGGCCTGCCGGAACCTAGACAGCCCCGTTCGCACCGACGTACCGTCAGGGAACGGCAACCGTGCCATCCGGACTGAAGGGCCCTGCTATGGATTTTGTCTTCTGGATTATCCTCATTGTGCTGATCGTGGGCGTTGTGTGGTGGCTGCTGAACCGCAGCAGCTCCTCGAGCACCGGTGACTCCACGCCCATCCGGACGGACGGCGGACTCTCCGGCGGAAGCGCAGCTGCCTCGGCGGAAGCCGCAGGCACGGCGGGCATCCCCAGTGCTGCGGGCTTCGGCGCTGCTGAGCCGACACCACCGACGACGGCGGACGAGGCGCCCGTGCGGTCCAGCACGGCAGAACCCCAGGAAGCCGGGGGTGGGCACAAGGCCGGCCTTGGAGAACCCAGCTTGGAAAAGGACACCATCGTCGGGCAGGACGCCGGTGTTGACCCCGACGTTGTCGGTTCCACTGTTACTGCTGGTGCCGCAGATACCGCTGGCGCCACAGACACTTCTGGTCCCGCAGAAACCGCTGCAGCCGATGCACGGGAACGCCCGTCCGCCGAAGAACTGTCATCCCCCGAGTCGGCTGGCTCTGGGGAACCCGGCCGACCTGGGCAGCTGGCTGGGCAAGAGGAGCCGGCTCGCCCGGAGTCGCTAGCAGCCCAGGAACCTGGCAGCAAGGAGAGTGTGAGCCGGCAGGCAGACGAAGCCGAGTGGGAAACCCAGTGGTCAGAGGCAAGCGCACCAGCCCAACCCGCCGCCAGCCACCGGCCGGCAGGCGAAGCGTCCACCGTAATTGCCGACACCCCAACGTCCGAAGCACCACCGGCCCAGGGCGCTGGATTTGTGCATCACCCGGAATACACGGAGCCCCATGCGCCCACGCTGCCCGGCGCAGAAACGGCCGCTGCGGAAGCCGAAGCCGCTGATACGCAACCCGAAGTGGCCGCCGCCGATTCAGCCCCGCACGCGGCAAGCGCCGCTCCCATGCAGGCTGCAGGATCCATGGAGGCCGCAGTAGCCACAGACACCGCAGTATCACCAGAGGCCGCTGAAGCCCGGACCATGGAGCCGGCAGCCGTGGCGGACTACGAAGCTGCACCGGAACCGACCGGGCATCTGGCCGCGGACCAGCCCTACGGCGCAGGTTCCGCGTCGCCCGGCCCGGATGGAAGCGGTCCGGCGGATTTCGAGGTCAAGGCCGACGCCGGAACAATGGTCTATTACGAGGAGGGGCATCCGGACTATGTGCAGACGAAAGCCGACGTCTGGTTTGAGTCGGCGGCCCATGCGGAAGCTGCCGGCTTCCGCGCCCCCCGGCGGACGCGTATCTGACCGGACGCAGGCGCACTTTCGGGCCTTCGCGGCGGCCAAGCCCACTGCGGGCGCCTTCGCAGTGTGCCTGGCCGTGCTGCTGTCGGGCTGCACGGGGGACGCCAACGATGCCCCCACCGGCAATATCACAGGAACCGGGACCGGGGCCGGCCCGGGTAACGCCACGCCACCGGAGGTTGTGGCACGGCTCGATCTCCAGCTCGACATTCCCTGGGCCGCGGTATTCCTGCCGAACGGAACCGCCGTCGTCTCCGAGCGTGACTCTGCGCTGCTGAAAGCTGTCCGTGATGGCAGGGCGACCACCATCGGCCAGGTCCCCGGCGTGGCTCCTGGCGGTGAGGGAGGCTTGCTGGGACTAGCCCTCTCCCCCGGCTTTCCGTCCGACAACTACCTTTACCTGTACTTCACCTCGGCACAGGACAACCGCATCGCCCGGCTGAAGCTGACGGAACAGCCTGACGGATCCCTGGACCTTGGCGACCCCGAGGTGGTCTTTTCCGGAATCCCCAAGGCATCAACCCACAATGGCGGCCGGATCCGCTTCGGCCCGGACGGGTTCCTGTACGTGGGCACAGGCGACTCCCAGCGCCGCGAACAGCCACAGGACCGCAACGCTCTGGGCGGGAAGATCCTGCGGCTGACTCCGGAGGGTGACCCCGCACCTGGCAACCCTTTCGGCAATGCCGTGTACAGCTTGGGGCACCGAAACGTCCAAGGACTGGCGTGGGACAGCGCCGGCCGGCTCTGGTCCAGCGAGTTCGGCCCGGACGTCAACGACGAGCTCAACCTCATCGAGCCGGGAGCCAACTACGGCTGGCCCGCAGTAACCGGCGCACCTCACCGGGAGGCGTACCGCGACGCGAAGGTGGTGTGGCCTTCGACGGCGGACTCCTCACCCAGCGGCCTGGAAATTGCCGGGTCGACGGCCTACCTCGGCGCCCTGCGCGGCCAACGCCTCTGGACGGTGTCCTTGTCCGGCGAGGAGGCAAGCGCTCCTGTGGCCTATTTCACACGCGAATACGGCAGGATCCGGGACGTCATCCGGACTCCCGACGGCGGCTTCTGGCTGCTCACCAACAACAAAAACCCTGATTTTGTGCTGGTTCTGGCCCCTCCCGGCTGAACCTGGGGAGCATTGGGGCCTCGATTTCACATGGGTCGGAAGTTCGTGTAGAGTTTCATGTCGTTGCGGAGATCAACCGGGAAAGAAAAAGCCCGGTAGGTCACCACATAGGAGATGCACCTCTAGCTCAATTGGCAGAGCAATTGACTCTTAATCAATGGGTTCCGGGTTCAAGTCCCGGGGGGTGCACCAAAGAAACCCCGTCTTCACTGGCCACAAGCCGTGAAGACGGGGTTTCCTTTTTGCCCCTCGATCGCTGTGGGGTATTTGCGGGCTATTTATTCCCTGCTGCTCCGGGGAAAGAGCTGGGACACGCCGACATCACAGCCGACTGCCGCGAGACTCCGAATCCAACCACCTTTGGCTACCTCAGGCGGTGTCCTGCCGGCCCCGACCACACTTACAAGGCGAAGGCCGAGGCAGTGTTCAAATCCTCGAGAAGCGCCTGCCCTTCTGTGCTGGACGAGAGAGCTTTCAGTCACTAACCGCTTGGACGTGCTTTATCCGGAGATCGCCGCCGAATGGGACGCCGACCTCAACGCGGAGGTCCTCACGGGCAAACTCAGCGCGAACGCCTTCTATCCAAAGCACACCAGCATCGAGTTCGTCGATTTCCTGGGCCGGGACGCCGACGCCCACCCCGGGTTGAACTGCATGTTATCTGCGACAGCTATCACCCCGACCAGCTGTTCCCGGCTGAACATGGTGGAGATCTTCTTCGGGATCATCACCCGCCAGTGCCTCAAACGCGGGGCATTCAGCTCCGTGACAGAGCTGGGAGAATCTATGGAACGCTAGGGTGCGGAATGTGGCGGTACGTCCCTCATGCTCACCGTGATTGCCCAGCACGACAACCTGCCTGTGTCCGCCACCGGGCATGGTGACGGTATCAAATGTTAGTGCCCGAACCGGCGGTGATCGGAACCGAGGAATTAGCCATGGCTTCGAGACCCGCTGTCAGTCTGCATTCCGCCAGAAACGGGACGGAACTCCCACGTATAAGAGCCGTCAGCCTTGAGGCTCATCCGTAGGTGACCCCATGTGTCGCTAAACTTCCGCTGCACATAAGAGGGGCTGCTGGTGAACGCCCGGAGGCCGATTCCACCAGTGGACACCTGAAATTGTTGCATCCCGTCCGCAACGCACTGGTCCTCGTTGTTAATCGGGCAGGTCCGCTCATAATTGTGCTGTGAGCCGGACAGCAGCACACGAACGCGGTTCGCCCAGAACACGTCAATCCACGGCTTCGCCTTAGAGAAGCGGGTATGGCTCGACGTGTTGCTGGTGAAATACGGATCATGGTAGATAACCGCCAAATGCTTTCCAGCGGCCTTCGCCGCTTTCAGGTTGGCATCCATCTCCGAGGTCATCGCCTGCGCCCGCTTAGCGTTATAACGCCACGTGGCCGTAGGCGCGACAAGAATGTGCCAGTTGCCCTTGTCGAACGAATACCATTCAAGAGCGTCTTGGAACCGTACAACATCGGAGCTGGTCGCGCTCTTCACCGTGGACACGCACTGCCCATCCATGTACCGGTCAACGTCGTCATTCTCGCCGGGTTCAACATCATGATTCGGGCCAGCGGTCCAGTACGTCTTGGCCTTAGCCGGACCCCACAACTGGTTGTAAGCCTCGAGCTCGGTACAGGTGCCCTTGTCATACTGGAAATCGCCCAGCGCAAGGAAGTTGTCCAGCGAACCGTCGTTGAGACCGTCGATGATGCTAGCCGCATTTTTACCACTGTGCGACGTGGACGACGTGTTACCCGCAGGGTTTATGTCCCCGGTGGCAGCGAACTCAAACGACTCATCGGATGGCGGCCGCAGGGCAGCGGGAGTTGGATCGCCAGCCGCATAGACGCGAACCCAATCCACTCGCATCTCGCCGGCGCCGTTAACAGTGCTGTCTGGCTCCCAGTCCAGTTGTAGCGTCTGGTGCATCGGTCCGGGAGGCTGGTGCGTCGGGTCGTTGTCCTCAAACCACTTCACCCCATCGACGTAGCCGACGATCCCATTCGGAGACCAGTCAACCGCGTAGTTGTGGAACTGTGAAATGTCCAGAGCCTTGGCTGCCGACGTCTGCGAGTTCGAACATCCATAGTGGTAGAAGAACTTGATGACGTTCCAATCACCGGTCTTCTCTGCATAATTAACTTCGCCTTCACACGGCCAAATCCCACTATCCGGCCACAGGAGCAACACCATACGGTACTCGTTGTCACCCGAACCCGCCGCGCGGGCCTCCCACCTGCCGTACTTCTGGCGTCCAAACTTCGCGCTCATTCCAGCAGTCGTGCCGTCCGGGGTTCCAGTCATGACCATTTTGGAACCGTCTACCGTGACCTGCTGGGGACTCCGAATGCCATTCCCCGCGTGCCCGACACTGTTGTACACGGACCACTTCGCGGCGTCCGGTGCGCCGGTATAGTTGAACTCGTCGCCAGCGGTCGGCGTGCCCCAGTTCAGATCTGTCGCGGCCGAGCCTGTCGTTGGCGTAGTCGGCGTCGGCGTAGCTGATGCTGATGTGGCGGCCGGCGCCGCTGTCGTTACTGCCGGATCAGTTGAAGGGGCCGAGCAGCCGGCAAGGAGGATTGCCACGACCCCAAGGGCGACCAAGTGTTTCCGCATACGTCAGATGATAAGGGCATCGCGCGGCGAGACCTACGGCCAGATGCCGGTCGTGATGTTGAAGCAGCCCCTGAAGCCTTGATAGGTGCCGAGAGGATATGGACACTCCTATACCCAATGACGGGGATATATCCAGGCCACCGGTCTTCAGTTGAGACGTCCGGAACGTGCATGGTGGGTCCCGACGGGCCTCCTTCGGCGAACCACCATCGATTGCACCTCTTGGAAGTGGGCCCTGAACCGCTGCAAAATCACGCGGCCAAGACGCCACTTCTGGACGTTTCAGGGCACAAACCAAAAAGGGCACCACCACTGCGGAATTTTGCAGTAATGGTGCCAGTCAGATTTACCGGATTCCCGGGATTGCTAGCTGAGCGGGGCACCGTCCACCAGGGCGCTGGTTGACGGCGAGGCGAACTGGCTGGCCAGCTCCC
This sequence comes from Pseudarthrobacter raffinosi, assembly GCF_023913735.1. Lineage (GTDB taxonomy): Bacteria > Actinomycetota > Actinomycetes > Actinomycetales > Micrococcaceae > Arthrobacter > Arthrobacter raffinosi. Next base: position 90,320 of record NZ_JAMXBH010000011.1, on the reverse strand, counting down.
TGACCACAGCCTGGAGCTCCTGCCGCAGGGCGTCAGGGTCAATAGTTGCCGCGGCAAGCACTGAGCGTTCCATCTCAACGGCTGCGGCTGCGGCTTCCCGTCCGCTGTCCGTGAGGGACACTACCTGGCTGCGGCGGTCCGAGGTGCTGCGGACGCGGGCAATGTGGCCGTGGGACTCCAACCGGCTCAGGGTTTTACCCATGGTCTGGGCCTGAACGCGCACATATTGGGCGAGTTGGGCCTGTGTCATCGGCCCCTGCGCTGAGAGGACTTCGATAGCGATCACGCCGGCGTGCGTCAGTCCGATGGCGCTTAGCTTTTCGTTCCAGGAGTGTTCTACGAGGCGTGCCGCAGTGGACAATAGGCGCCCAGTGGGCCAGCGATCCATGTCAGGCATACCAGCAAGTATAGCTAAGGCTGGTTAGCACCGGTCCTGGATGCTTACTAAACTGGTGTGTTCCGCCTGCAACGAGGAGATTAACAGTGGCTGACAGACTCTTGACCGGCGACGTAGCGCCCGGCTTCACCCTGAAGGATTCGTCGGGTAAAGACGTCAACCTGGCTTCCGGGCACAGCGGCAGCACAATCGTGTATTTCTACCCAGCAGCCGCTACCCCCGGCTGCACCAAACAGGCGTGTGATTTCCGTGTCAGCCTGGCGTCCTTCACGTCGGCCGGCTATCGGGTCCTGGGTGTTTCCCCCGATTCCGTGGACAAACTTGCTGCCTTTGCCGCCAACGAGGACCTGAGCTTTCCGTTGCTTTCGGACGGGGACCATGCCGTGGCCGAGGCCTATGGCGCCTGGGGCGAAAAGAAGAACTATGGACGGACGTATGAGGGACTGATCCGCAGCACGGTGGTGATCGATCCCGACGGAAAGGTGGCGCTGGCCCAGTACAACGTCCGGGCCACCGGCCACGTGGCAAAACTGCGGCGCGACCTCAATCTGGACGCGTAACGCATTACGCGTGCCGAGGCACAGGGGCAGGAACCGGCTGACCGGAACCCCGCCGGCCCGAGGCTACAATGGAAGCTGGCACCGCCGTCGTACGTTTTTATCCGTAGGCCATCTGGCCAAGGTTGAGACAACGGCGGCAACTGCCAAGCGCGAGTGGTGAAATTGGCAGACACGCAGGATTTAGGTTCCTGTGCCTTCGGGCGTGGGGGTTCAAGTCCCCCCTTGCGCACACTTACACAGAGATCCCGGGCCCACAGGCCCCGGGATCTCTGTCATTTAACTGTCCCAGCCACGGCATTCTCCCCCGGTTTGGCGCGCAATTAAAAACTCTTGGCGATCCACCCATCCGCTTCCGTGCTCCGGCCGAATACCCATTGAGACACCAGCCAAGGGCAGGTGCCCAACAGTCGGAAAAGGCCACGCGGCAGGCACAACGTCTGCCGCAGGCAAGAAATCGGCACAAACAAGGAGAACCGAAATGCAGTCATTCAAGCGCACATCCTTCACCGTCGCAGGCGTTGCAGCTGCAGCCCTGCTGAGCCTTACCGCCTGCGGTGGAACAGCAACCACAACCCCGAGCTCCTCCGCTCCGGCCGCCGCACCGTCAGAAACGAAGATGGCCCCGTCACCGTCCGCCAGTGCTGCTGCCATGGATCCGGCCGCAAACCTCGTTGGCGCAGGCTGCGCCGGCTACGCAGAGAAGGTCCCCACCGGGGCAGGCTCGGTTGCCGGGATGGCCCTTGACCCGGTAGCGGTCGCGGCATCCAACAACCCCATCCTGACCACCCTCACGGCAGCTGTCTCCGGCAAGCTGAACCCGAAGGTTGACCTGGTTGACACCCTTAACGGCGGCGAATTCACGGTCTTCGCTCCGGTGGATGACGCCTTCGCCAAGATCGATGCCGCCACCATCGAAACGCTCAAGACGGACGACGCCCTGCTGAGCAAGATCCTGACCTACCACGTGGTCCCCGGCCAGATCACCCCTGACAAGATCGCCGGCACACACGCCACGGTCCAGGGCGGATCGGTCACCGTGACCGGCAGCAAGGATGCCCTCATGGTTGATGGCGCCAGCGTGATCTGCGGCGGCGTCCAGACCAAGAACGCCACCGTTTACCTGATCGACTCGGTGCTGATGCCCAAGTAGTCCGGCTTTCAAGCCCAGAGGCCTGTTCCGCAGCCGGAACAGGCCTCTGGCGTGTGTCCAGGGAGCACCGGGGTGTGTCAACTAGACTGTGTCCTTGGCCCGCAGTCCGCGGCGCCGGCCGGAAGCAGCCAGAGGTGATAGACGAGTGCCCAGCAGTACTTCGCGGCGAACGGTCATCAAGACCGGCGCCGTTTTTATGGCGTTAGGCCTGACCTCCTGTACCGGCAACCCACCGCCTTCGCCCTCGGCAACGTCTCCTTCGACGGCGCCCGCCGGCGCTGAACCCACCGAAACGTTCACGTTCGGCACGGCGTCCCAGCCCCTCGGCCTGGACCCCGCGCTCTCGAACGATGTGGAAAGCTACCGGATCACCCGGCAGATCCTCGAAGGCCTGGTGGGTGTGGACCAGACCACGGGCAAGCCCACGCCGCTGCTGGCAACGGAATGGTCCGAAGAAAACGAAGGCCGCTCGTACACGTTCAAACTCCGCAGCGGCGTCTCGTTCCAGGACGGCATGCCCTTCAACGCCGACGCCGTGTGTGCCAATTTCAACCGCTGGTTCGCCTTCTCGGCGGAACTGCGGCGGCAAGCGCCGGGAAGCTCGTTCAAGAGCGTGTTCAAGGCACATTCCGAGGACGCTGCGCTCTCCATTTTCAAGAGCTGCACGGCCCTTTCCGCTGACACTGTCCGGATCGACCTGACCCAGCGCTTCACTGCGTTCCTCCAGGCGCTCACCCTGCCGGCGTTCGCCATCGCATCCCCGGCCGCCCTGACGGCGGGCACGGCGGATGTCCTGGATCAGACCCGTGGCGGAAACCCGGTCTCCCGGTTCGCCACCAACCCCGTCGGCACAGGACCGTTCAGCCTGGCCGCCTGGGACGAGGCGAGAGTCCGGCTCATCAGCCACAAAAACTACTGGGGTGACCGCGGGCAGATCTCCACCATTAATTTCGTCACGTACGACCACCCCCAGACGCGGCTTCAGGCCCTCCTGGACGGCAAGATCGACGGCTACGACGCCGTCACGGTGGGCAACTTCGATCAGCTGGTCAAGCGGGGCATGCAGATCGTCCAGCGTGATCCCTTCTCGGTGATGTACCTGGGCATCAACCAGGAAATTCCGGTCCTGCAGAACGAAAAAGTGCGGCAGGCCATTGAGCTGGCCATCGATAAGGAAACCCTGATCCGCAAGTTCTTCATCGACAACACCGCCAAGGCCTCACAATTCGTTCCTCCGAAGATCAGCGGTTTCAATAATGACGCTCCCGCACTGGGCCACGATCCTGTCAAGGCCAAGGCCTATCTGACCGAGGCCGGCTACACCGGGGAAGAGCTCAGGTTCTACTATCCGCTTAACGCCACCCGCCCGTATCTGCCCACGCCGGAGAAAATCTACGCCGAAATCAGCAGGCAACTGACCGCCGTCGGGTTCAACATTAAGCCTGTCCCGGTGGACTGGTCCGAAGGCTATCTCCAGAAAGTGCAGTCACCCGGGGACCACGGGCTCCACCTGCTCGGCTGGAATGGCGCGTATGCCGATGCCGATAACTTTGTGGGCCCGCTGTTCGGCGAAAAGAACGGCGAATTCGGCTACCAGGACCCGCAGGTCTTTTCCAAGATCAACCGCGCCCGCGGCCTCCCTGCCGGCAAGGAACGCGACGAGCAGTACCACACCATCAACGCCCAGATCGCGGCCACCGTGCCGGCAGTTCCCATCGCCTTCCCCATCTCGGCGCTCGCACTCTCGGACCGCGTCAGCAGCTACCCGGCGTCCCCGGTACTGAGTGAAGTTTTCACAAAGGTACAGCTAAAGCCTTGACGGCCCGGCCCAATTTCAGTATGCGGGCCGCCCGGGGATATTCTTTGACAGCCAGAGCCGCTGCTATCGGAGACTGATTGTGACCTTCATATCCAAGACCCAACATGCCGACGTCGTACTGATTGGCGGCGGCATCATGAGCGCCACGCTCGGGGCATTCATCAAGCAGCTTGAACCGAACTGGACCATCTCCCTGTTCGAACGCCTGGATCAGCCCGGGCTGGAAAGCTCCGACCCCTGGAACAACGCCGGAACGGGCCATGCCGCCCTGTGCGAGCTCAACTACTCCCCCGCAGCCAAAGACGGCTCGGTGAACCCGGCCAAGGCCCTGCTCATCAACGAACAGTTCCAGCTGTCCCGCCAGTTCTGGTCCCATCTTGTGGAAGAATCCCTGATCGGCTCGCCGAAGGGCTTCATCAACACCGTCCCGCACATGAGCTTTGTCATCGGCGAGGACAACACCAAATTCCTCAAGACCCGCTACGAAGCGCTCAAGCCCCACACGCTGTTCCGCAGCATGGAGTACTCCGAGGACCAGGCCCAGATCGCCAAATGGGCGCCGCTGATCGTCAAGGGCCGCGACGCGAAGCAGCGTATCGCCGCCACCCGGGCAACCGAGGGGACCGACGTCGACTTCGGGGCACTGACCCGTGAGCTCACCACCTACCTCGGGAACAACGGCGTCGAAATCAATTACGGCCATGACGTCAGCGGCATCTCCAAGGCGTCCGACGGCGGCTGGGACCTTTCGATCAAGCACCCGGCTTCCGGGGAACACGGCAAGATCCACGCCAAGTTTGTGTTTGTGGGCGCCGGCGGCGGCGCACTGCACCTCCTCCAGGCCTCCGGCATCCCGGAGAGCAAGGGCTTTGGCGGATTCCCCGTGTCCGGCCAGTTCTTCCGCTGCACCGACGAGAAACTTGCCGCCCAGCACAGCGCCAAGGTATATGGCCAAGCTTCGGTGGGCGCGCCGCCCATGTCGGTCCCGCACCTTGACACCCGGTACGTCGACGGGAAGCGTTCCCTCCTGTTCGGCCCCTATGCCGGCTTCTCCACCAATTTCTTGAAGAACGGCTCGTACCTTGACCTGCCGTTGTCCATCCGGCCCAGCAACATCATCCCGATGCTTGCAGTCGCCAAGGACAACATGGACCTCACCGCGTACCTCGTCAAGGAAGTTGCCAAGCGCCACGGGGACAAGGTGGATGCGCTGCGCGAGTACTACCCCGAAGCCAAGGACGGCGACTGGGAGCTGATCACCGCCGGCCAGCGTGTGCAGATCATCAAAAAAGACCCGAAGCGCGGCGGCGTGCTGCAGTTCGGCACGGAAGTCATCGCCGGCCGTGACGGCACCATCGGTGCGCTGCTGGGCGCCTCGCCCGGCGCGTCCACAGCGGTGCCCATCATGATTGAACTGCTGCAGAAGTCCTTCCCGAAGAACTTCAAGGGCTGGCAGGGCAAGCTCAAGGACATGATGCCGGGCTACGGCGTGAAGCTGGATGAGAATCCGGAACTTGCTGCCGAACTCGAAACGGCAACGGCCAAGGCACTGCAGCTGGAGAGCGTTTCCGCCAACCACTGACGTCCGGCCGCCCGCCGGGCGTCAGGCCGGGCTGGACGGTCCGGGCCTCAGGCCCGGCTGGACGGTCCGGGCCTCAGGCCCGGCTGGACGGTCCGGTCCGGTCCGCAGGAGTACGTCAACCCCACAGGAGAGACCCGCGATGTTCCGGCTGGCACAACTTTCATTGGCAAACCGGGCGCTGATCGCGCTGATCACCGTCTTCGCGACGGTGTTCGGCGTGATCACCATGTCATCGCTGAAACAGGAACTCATCCCCTCCATTGAGTTCCCGCAGATCACCGTCCTCTCCGCCATGTCCGGCGCCTCGCCCGAAGTGGTGGACAAGCAGGTCAGCGCACCGCTCGAAACCGCCCTGAACGGCGTCGAAGGCCTGGAGTCCACCTCCTCGACGTCACGCAACGGCGTCTCGCAGATCTCCATGGTGTTCACCTACGGGACAAACCTCGACCGCGCCCGGAACCAGATCGACCGCGCCATCTCCAACGCCAAACGCTCCCTGCCGGAGGACGTGCAGCCGCAGGCCATCGCGGGCAGCATCAGCGACTTCCCCATCGTGTTCCTGGCAGTGTCCTCGGACAAGCCCCTCAGCGAACTCAACGCCGACCTGGCACGCCTCTCCGTTCCCCGGCTCCAGAAGATCGACGGCGTCCGGGGAGCCGACGTGACCGGCGGCGCCACCCAGCACATCGAGATCCTCCCCCGGCCCGAGGCGATGGCCGCCAAGGGCACCACGATCGAGTCCATCCGGAACGCCCTCTCCAACAACGGCGCGCTGATCCCGGCCGGGACCATCCAGGAGCAGGGCAAGACGCTATCCCTCCAGATCGGCAGCCCGGTGGATTCCCTGGACGCCATCAAGGCGCTACCCGTGGGCGGAGCCAAGGATGCCGCGACCATCGGCACGGTAGCCGACGTTAGCCTGCAGGATGACGAACGGACCTCCATCACCCGGACCAACGGCCAGGAAACACTGGCCGTCTCCGTGACCAAGAAGCCCGACGGCGACACCGTGGGAATCTCCCACGCCGTGAACGACTCGTTGGCGGCCCTGGAGGCCGAGCTGGGGTCCAACGCAAAGTTCACGGCGGTGTTCGACCAGGCCCCGTTCATCGAGAAGTCCATCAAGGACCTCACCACGGAGGGCCTCCTCGGGCTGGGCTTCGCCGTCGCCGTCATCCTTGTCTTCCTGATGTCAGCCCGCTCCACCCTTGTTACCGCGGTCTCCATTCCGCTGTCGCTGCTGATCACCTTCATTGGCCTGTCCGCGACGGGCTATTCACTGAACATCCTGACCCTGGGCGCGCTGACCATTGCGATCGGCCGGGTGGTGGACGACTCGATTGTGGTGATCGAAAACATCAAACGCCACCTCAGCTACGGGGAGGAGAAAGTCCCCGCGATCCTCACCGCAATCCGGGAGGTGGCCGGCGCAATCACCGCCTCCACCTTGACCACTGTGGCGGTCTTCCTGCCCATTGCCTTCGTGAGCGAGCTCGCCGGCGAACTCTTCCGGCCGTTCGCCCTGACAGTCACCATGGCGCTGCTGGCATCCCTGCTGGTATCGCTGACCATCGTTCCGGTCCTGGCCTACTGGTTCCTCAAAAGCCCCGCCGGTTCCGCCCCCGCCGGTTCTCCCGCCGCTGGTTCGCCCGCTGCCCGCGAAGCTGCCGCCCGGGCTACTGCCGCCGCCCGTGCCCAGGCCCAGGAAGCCGAACAGAAAAGCCGGCTGCAGCGTGCCTACCTGCCCGTCCTCAGCAAGACCCAGAAGCACCCGGTGCTGACCCTCGTCGCCGCCGTGCTGGTACTCGGCGCCACGGCCGCCATGACGCCGCTGCTGTCCACCAACCTCCTCGGCGATTCCGGCCAGAACAGCCTGACTGTCCGCCAACTGATGCCAGCGGGCACAAGCCTGGCCGACACCAGCGCAGCCGCCATCAAGGTCGAGGACGTCCTCCGCGGCATCGAGGGTGTCAGGAATGTCCAGCTCACCTCCGGAAACGCGCAGGCAGGTTTTGCCGCCCTGACGTCCTCCGGCGCCGCCAACTCCACGTTCACGGTGGTGACGGATGAAAAGGCCAATCAGGCGAAGCTCCAGGAAACCGTCCGGACCGAAGTGGGCAAGGTGGCCGGTTCCGGGAAGATTACCGTCGGCACGCAGCAGGGTGGCTTCGGGACGTCCTCCACGGTGGACATCACCATCAAGGCGGCAACGTCCGAGGACCTCCGCACAGCCAGCGAGGCCATGGTGGAAGCAATGACCGGCGTGCCGGCGACCAGCGAGGTGGCAACGAACCTCGCGGCCAGACAGCCGGTGGTCCAGGTCAAGGTTGACCGGGCCAAGACCGCCGCGGCCGGACTGAACGAGGAACAGGTGGCCGGCGTCCTGGCTGCCACCATCAGCCCCATCCCCGCCGGCACGGTCCGGATCGACACCAACGACTTTCCGGTCCAGATCGGCAAGGGCACCCGGTTCACCAGCATTGACGCCGTGCGCAACATCGCGCTCCCTGCATCCGGCGCCCCCGTCACCCTGGGCAGCATCGCCTCAGTGGAACAGGTTGACGTGCCGGTCTCCATTACCGCCAGCAACGGCCAGCGGACCGCCAAAGTGTCAGTCACGCCGTCGGGCTCCAACCTCGGTGCGGTGAACGCGGAGGTGCAGAAGCGCCTCACGGAGGTCAGCCTCCCCGCAGGGGTCACCGCCGAACTCGGCGGCGCCACCACCCAGCAGGCCGAGTCCTTCCAGCAGCTGGGCCTGGCGCTCCTCGCCGCGATCGCGATTGTCTACGTCATTATGGTGGCCACCTTCAAATCGCTGATCCAGCCCCTGATCCTTCTGGTGTCCGTTCCCTTTGCCGCCACCGGCGCCGTGGCCCTGCTGCTGGCCACGGGCGTTCCGCTGGGCCTGCCGTCGCTGATCGGCATGCTGATGCTTGTGGGCATCGTGGTTACCAACGCCATTGTGCTCATCGACCTCATCAACCAGTACAGGCAGCCACGGGACGGCCGCGGCGGGATGAGCGTGGCGGACGCAATCACCCATGGCGCCAGGCAGCGGCTCCGCCCCATCCTGATGACCGCGCTGGCCACCGTTTTCGCCCTGACACCCATGGCGCTTGGCCTGACCGGGGGCGGCGGCTTCATTTCCCAGCCGCTGGCCGTGGTGGTGATCGGCGGCCTGGTTTCTTCCACAACGCTGACCCTGGTGCTGGTTCCCGTGCTGTACCGGCTCGTGGAGGGACGGCGGGAGACAAAAGCACTGCTCCGTGCCATGCAGCAGCGCCCGGAATTTGCGGCAGCCGACGACGTCGATGCCGAGTTCCGCGACTGGACCACCGGCATGGTGCCCCGCGTCAGTGGCCGCCGTGCCGCTCCGGGCGACCCCCTGTAACACCTGGAATATTCTCGCCGGCGAGGCGTTATATCCGTCGATACATGCAAACGCATGAAAATCGGGTATAGTAGAAGCAAGCTCAGAGAAGCCCAGGAAACGGAAGGCACACCATGCAGATAGGCGTATTCAGCGTCAGTGACATCACCACTGACCCCACCACCGGCCGGACCCCCACGGAGAACGAACGCATCAAGGCGGCCGTGGCGATCGCCAAAAAAGTCGAGGAAATCGGCATGGATGTCTTCGCCCTCGGCGAGCACCACAACCGCCCGTTCTTCTCGTCCTCGCCCACCACCACGCTCGCGTACATCGCAGCGCAGACCGAGCGGATCACCCTCTCCACTGCCACCACGCTGATCACCACCAACGATCCGGTCAAGATCGCCGAAGACTTCGCCATGCTGCAGCACCTGGCTGACGGCCGCGTAGATCTGGTCCTGGGCCGCGGCAACACCGCTCCGGTATACCCGTGGTTCGGCAAGAACATCCAGGACGGCGTGGAACTGGCCATCGAGAACTACAGCCTGCTGCGCCGGCTGTGGGACGAGGACACGGTGAACTGGTCCGGCAAGTTCCGCACGCCGCTGCAGAACTTCACCTCCACCCCGCGACCGCTCGACGGCGTGGCCCCCTTTGTGTGGCACGGCTCCATCCGCACGCCGCAGATCGCCGAAGTGGCCGCCTACTACGGCGACGGCTTCTTCGCGAACAACATCTTCTGGCCCAAGGAGCACTACCAGCAGCTGATCAGCCTCTACCGTGAGCGCTACGAGCACTACGGTCACGGCAATGCGGACCAAGCCATCGTGGGCCTCGGCGGCCAGTTCTTTATGCGGAAGAACTCCCAGGACGCCGTGAAGGAATTCCGGCCCTACTTCGACAATGCGCCCGTCTACGGCCACGGCCCTTCGCTGGAGGACTTCACCTCCCAGACACCGCTCACCGTGGGCAGCCCGCAGGAAGTCATCGAAAAGACCCTGACGTTCCGCGAGTACTTCGGCGACTACCAGCGCCAGCTGTTCCTGATCGACCACGCAGGCCTGCCCCTGAAGACAGTGCTGGAGCAGCTTGACCTGTTCGGCGAGGAAGTCCTCCCGGTCCTCCGCAAGGAATACGCTGCCCTCAAGCCCGCCCACGTGCCGGATCCGCCCACGCATGCCGGCCGCGTTGCCGCCCTGATGGCTGCACCGGCGCCTGAGACTGCCCCTTCGGAGGCCTGATGGCTGCCGACGGAAACGAATCACACATCCGCTTGGCGGCGGAAACCTGGGAATCCCTGTTCCGGGCGCAGGTTGCCGTCATGCGCAGGCTGCAGGCCGGAGCTGCCTTCCGAAAGGTGGCCATCAACGAGTACGACGTCCTGTTCACGCTGTCCCGGTGTCCGTCCGGCTGGCTCCGGCTCAATGAACTCAATGACCATGTCCTGCTGAGCCAGTCGAGCCTCAGCAGGCTGGTTGAGAGGCTGGAGAAGCGCGGGCTCGTGGTCCGGATGGCTGCCCCCGACGACGGCCGCGGCGTGCTGCTGAAGCTCACCGAGGAAGGGGCCGCCCTCCAGAAGGAGATCGGCCGGGAGCACGTGCGGGACATCTCCAGCCTGGTGGGGCCGGCCCTGACGGCTGCCGAGCAGAGGGAACTCCAGCGACTGACCGAGAAACTCCGGCATTCCGTGGGAGCGCGGCCGGCAAAGTAACTGCCTGGGAAATATCTGGCCGGGAAGTAACTGCCCGCCAGTAACCGGGCCGTGCGGGAATCTCAGCCCAGCATGACCAGCTTGGCCGGATCTTCCGGAGGCAGCTGGCCGTTGACCACAGCGCTGACGCGCAGCTCGTTCAGCGTGAGGCGCCCGCCCACTGTGGACAGGAATGCGGTGTCCGAGGAGTCCCGGCCGGCGGTGATCCGCAGCATCGACTCCCGCGGGGCCAGCCCCGTGGGGTCGATGACGTGCCAGGCGCCATTGACATGGGCCTCGGCTACCGCGTGAAAATCCATGGGGCTCAGCCCCGGCGCATACACGGCGGTGAGCCGGGCGGGGACGTCCTTGGAACGCAGCAGGGCGATGGCCAGGTGCGCGAAGTCCCGGCACACTCCCGTGCGGTGCAGCAGTGTTTCCACGGCGCCGTCAGTGCCCCTGGAGGACCCGCTGATGTACCGCAATTCCCCGAAGACCCAACTCCGCACGGCCTGGAGCAGCTCGGCACCGTGCAGGCCGCCGAATTCGGCATAGGCCGTGGGCAGGAGCCGGTCCGACTCCGCGTAGCGGCTTGGCCGCACGTAGCGGATGAGCTCAGCCAGGGTGGCTTCTTCCGGGACGGCCTGCCCGGCCACCGTCGCTGAGTACTCAACGGTGACCTCGGCGGGTTCAGTGAACTCCATGTAGTGCAGGCGGCCGCCATGATGGTCCGCGAGTTCCTGCAACGGAACCGGCTGACCGTCGGCCGTGACAGTCAGGGATTCATCAAACGAGGTATAGCCGGGATTCCTGGCCACAGCGATGGCCAGGGCTGCCTTCGTGTCGGCGATGGTCCTGAAAACCATACGTGCTGAAACGGTGCGTTCCATGTATCTCCGGGGTGTGAGGTAGTGGCAGAACTTTCCGCGCTGGCCCTGGGGTTGAGGGGCAAGGGGCAGGACTAGTTTTTGATCTCCAGAGACATTAGCATCCGTTGGACGTTCGCGAATTCCGAGCTCTCGTCCACGTACTTTTCGGCCTGGCCCAGGGTGTCAAACGCCTTCGCGGGGGCCACCTTCTCATCCGGGGCGAAGGCCTTCAGGACGCCCAGGTCACCGAACGAGTAGTCCCCTTTTCCTGCCGGGCCACGGACCACATTCCGCAGTTCGCAGGCCTGGCCGTCAGCCCCGCCCACAATGTTGGTGATGCCGTAGGAACCGAAGTAGCGGTAGCCCTGGATGACGCGGAACACCACGTGCGGGGCGATGGTGCCTTCCCCCGTCAGGCTGGGAAGCTCCACCGGCACGCTGCTGATCACAACGTACGGTTTCCGGGCAGTCTCGGGGCACTCGGACGACGACGGCGACAGTCCTGTCCGCAGTGTGGCCACCACCGTGCCGTCCGGCTTTTTCACCTCGATCTTCAGGGCACCCGGCAATGTCCCGTCCTCGGGCGTGACGGACTGGGCGATCCATTCCTCCGGCAGGTCGAAGCTGACGGTCTTCGCCGGATCGGTAAAGGTCTTCCAGGCAGCAGCTGTTGCGGCCGGGCCGGGTGCTCCGGACGTCGACGCACCTGCTGTGGCAACAGGATCCGACGACGGGGAACCGGTAGCGCCGGCGGTTGAGCTCGTACTGGAGCCTGGGCTGGCCGATGTCTCCGGCTGCGCCGTCCATGCCGAATCGCTGTTACTGGGCGCGCTGCAGCCGGCCGCCAGTCCACCGGCCATCAGCAGCGATACCGTCCGCACTCCCCACATTGCCGCCTTGTGTGTCATGCAGCCAGCCTATCGGCGGACGACGGTGGACAAGGGCCGGAGCCTCGTGTCGCCGTCGGACATTCCCCGCGCGCAAGGGACTAGGCTGGTGCCTATGGCGGATGAGCAGTACGGCGCGGACCTTGAGAGCCTGGCGGACATCTCCGCCATCGACATTGCGGACTGGCGGCTGCGGACGTTTGCGCTGTACGACACGGTACGGAAGGTTGCCGCTGAAGATCCGGCGGAGGCCCATTCCCTTTGGCGGCATGAACGCGACCGGATGTTCGCAACGCATCCGGCCTCGGCCCTCAGCGCTAGGGACAAATCGCAGTTCTCCGGCCTGAAGACGGCCGATTACGATCCTATCTACCGCTTCTATGTGCCGCTGACCCTTGAGGGAGCCGGCCGGGAAATGACCGTGGAAACCGCCACTGACGGCGTGGTCCGGTTTGTCCGGCTGGGCACGTTCGATCTTCCCGAGCTGGGCCAGCTCGGCGTGTGGAAGTTGCACGGCTACGGCGGCGGAATCTTCGTTCCGTTCCGGGACGCCACGGCCGGCCAGCCCGGTGGAAGCTACGGCGCCGGCCGGTACCTCCTGGACACCATCAAGGGCGCGTTCCACGGGGTCCATGGCTCGGGGGCGGGCGCGGAGTTTGTCCTGGACTTCAACTTTGCCTACAACCCGTCCTGCGCGTACAACGAGGCTTGGGCCTGCCCGCTGCCCGGCCCGTCCAACCGCCTGGCTGTGGAGATCCCGGTGGGCGAGCTGTACTGAGCCTGCCGCAGCCGGCCACCGGCCAGCCGGAGGACGTAGGATGTCATCATGACTGCCAGCGCTCCCCGCCGCCTTGCCCGTGTCCGCCCCCTGTCCCCGGCTGTTGCCGACGAGCACTTCTTCGTGGCCAAAGACGCCCCAGACTTCGGCTCCGACGCCGGCAGGTCCTGGACAGTCGTTGAATCCCCTTTCGGGGCGTCCCGTCCAAACGCCAACCACCCGGCCCGGCCCGGCTGGGAAACCGGCACTGCAGTAGACCAGGACTCGTTTACGTTCCTGGCGCCGTCGGTCCCCCTCAACCTCTTCAGCATGGCGCACAACACCGGCCAGGCCGGCCGGGACCTCCCGCCGCAGGCCTTTCACAAGGCGGCATCGAGCGTGATCGGCCCGGATGACGCCATTGAACTGAGCTCAACGGTGGGCTACGTGGACCCGGAAGCGGAACTGACCGTCGTCGTCGGCCGTTCTGTCCGCGGCCTTACGCTGGAGACGGCCCGCAGCGCCATCCTGGGCTTTACCATCGGCAACGACGTCTCGGCGCGCGATCTTCAGAAATCGGACGAACTGTGGATCAGCGCCAAGAGCCAGGACACCTTCACCCCCGTGGGCCCCTGGATCGTGACGGATCTCGACGACTCGGACCTGTCCATCAGCATCGTCCACAACGGCACCCAACTGAAGGCCGCCAGCAGCACCGATCTCGGCTGGAAGGTGGACGAAATCCTCGTCTACCTCAGCTCCTTTATGACCCTGCACGCCGGCGATCTGGTCCTGACGGGCTTCCCGGCAGAGTGTGCCCGCATCCACCCCGAAGACACAGTGGTGTGCCGCGTGGAGGGCATTGGCGAGCTCAGCAACCCGGTCAAGGCGGCGTCCTGGGAGGAACCACCGGCCTGATATGTCAGGCTTGACCCATGGAGACCCCTGCTGCGCCCGCCGCCCAGCTGACGCAGCAGCCCACGCGCGGTGCGCCAGCCACCAAGCATTACCGCGGAATCTTCAGGTTTCCGCTGGTGCGGCAGCTCCTCCGCTTCACGGGCGTCGGCATTATCTGCACCGCCACCTCCCTGGCGCTCTATGCGTTGCTGCGCCCCTGGCTGGGACCGCAACTGGCCAACGCGGCCGCCCTGGTGCTGACGTCTTTGATGAACACGGCACTGAACCGCAGGCTGACGTTCAAGATCTCCGGGCAGCGCCGGATGGCCCGCGACCACCTCAACGGCGTGATCGTCATCGTCGTGGCGCTGGTCATCACCGGCGGCAGCCTGGGCGTGCTGCACTGGCTGCACCCGGACGCCACCGTGTCCGATGAGCTGTGGACCACCACCCTGTCGGGCTTCGTGGCCACCGCCGTGCGGTTCACGATGCTGCGGCACTGGATCTTCCGCCGCGCCCGCCACATCTGAACCGCTCCCCTACGCTCTCCCAAGTAGGTAGCGCTATCTGTCGTTTTGAGCCTCCAAAACGACAGATAGCGCTACATAGTTGGGCAGGTTGGGGGTCGCTAGCTGCGGCCGAGGGTCCGGACACTCCCGACGGCGGTGCCCACGGCTGCCGCCGCTTGCTCCAGTTCCTCGGATGTCACCGTTGAGGTGAAGCTGAACCGCACAGCTGTCTGCGCGACCTCGGCGTCATAGCCCAGCGCGGTCAGCACCGGCGACGGCGCGTCCGAGCCGGCGGCGCACGCCGAACCGCTCGAGCACACCACGCCCTGCCGCTCCAGCTCCAAGAGCACGGATTCGCCGCTGGTGCCGGGGAAGCAGAACGACGCTACTGACGGCAGCCGTTCCGTCCGGTGCCCGGTGAGCAGGGCTCCCGGGACCGTGTCCAGGATGGTGGCGATGAAGTCTTCGCGGAGCCCTGCCACTCGGGCGGCCAGTTCCGGCCGTTCGGCGTGGGCGAGCGTCAGGGCGGTGGCCAGCGCCACTGCTCCTGCCACGTTTTCGGTCCCCGACCGCCGGCCGCGTTCCTGCCCGCCGCCGTGCACCAGGGGCTCGACGCGGGTCCGGCCGCGGACGTACAGCACGCCGCAGCCCTTGGGTGCGCCGAGCTTGTGGCCGGAAATGCTCAGGACATCCACCTCCAGCGCCTTAACGTCCAAGGGCAGCCAGCCGGCGGCCTGGACGGCGTCGGTATGGAACGGGATGCCCATCGCGGTGGCCACTGCAGCCAGTTCCGCAACCGGCTGGATGGTGCCCACCTCGTTGTTCGCGTACATGATGCTGACCAGAGCGGTCTCCGGCCGGAGCGCGGCCGCGAGCGCCTCAGGCGTCACCCGGCCGGCGCTGTCCACCAGAACCACATCCATGGTGAACCCGTGGAACCGCTCCAGGTACCGGGCGGACTCTTCCACGGCGGGGTGTTCGACGGCGCTGATCACCACGCGGTTGAGCCTCGGGTCCGCGGCCTGCCGGGCCAGGGCGATGCCCTTGACCGCGAGGTTGTCCGCCTCCGTTCCGCCGGAGGTGAACGTGACCTCGCCGGGGCGGCAGCCGAGCACCTTAGCCACGGCGGCGCGGGCGCCTGCGAGCGCAGCCGCAGCGGCCTCGCCCAGGGTGTGGTGGCTGGAGGGGTTGCCGAACTCGCCGCTTAGGTAGGGCCACATGGCCTCGAGGACTTCGCGGCGGACGGGCGTGGTGGCGGCGGCGTCAAGGAAGATCATGGCCGAATCAGCCGGCCCTCAGTTCGACGTCAAGGCCCAGGTCCAGGGCAGCCACGCTGTGCGTGAGGCCACCGATGGAGATGACGTCCACGCCCGCGGCCGCGATGTCCGCCACGGTGCCGAGGTTGACGTTGCCACTGGCTTCCACGATGGCGCGCCCTGCCACCTGCTTGACGCCTGCACGGAGCTCCTCGAGGGTGAAGTTGTCCAGCATGATGGTGTCCACGCCCGCGGCGAGAACAGGCTCGATCTGCTCGGCGCTGTCCACCTCCACCTCGAAATGCGTCGTGTGCCCCAGCTGGGCCTTGGCCGCGACCAGCAGGGCGGTGAGCTTGGCGGGGTCGCCGCCGGTCATGACGGCCAGGTGGTTGTCCTTGGCCAGCACGGCGTCGGAGAGGCTGTAGCGGTGGTTCGCTCCCCCGCCGCAGCGCACCGCGTAGCGCTCCAGCACGCGCAGGCCGGGGGTGGTCTTGCGGGTATCGGTGATGCGCGCTTTGGTACCTTCGACAAGCTCTACGAATTCCGCGGTCTTGGTGGCGATGGCGCTCATGCGCTGGACCAGGTTCAGCCCGACCCGTTCGGCCAGCAGCACGGAGCGGGCGCTGCCCCTCACCCGCGCGAGATGGGTGCCGGCGTCGAACGCTTCACCGTCTGCAAGCAGTAACTTCACGTCAGTCTCCGGATCAATGTGCTTCATGGCGTCGCGGAACACCGTTCCACCGCTGAAGATGCCGGGCACGCGGGCGTTGAGCACTGCCGTGGCGCGGGCGTCAGCCGGGATCAGCAGCTGGGAGGTGATGTCGCCGCTGGGCGCGTCCTCGGCAAAGGCCCGCTCCAGGATGTCCCGGACGGGTGCTGCGGGGAGGGTCAGGCTAGTCATGGACGAGGCTCGCTTTCCGGCTCATGGTGTAACGCTTATCAAAATGTTCGACGGCGGCATCCGCGGGCACGCTGTCACTGCGGTAATGCGCCCCCAAGGATTCCAGCCGCTCCCGCGCGGCATGCACCAGCAACTGCGCAGCCAACAAAAGATTGGCATCCTCATGCTCCCGAGGATCGAGGGAATCAGGAACATTCTCAGAGGGTTCGACGACGGCCCAGGAGCCCAGAGTGGCCCCTGCCTCCCGCAACAACGACCCATTCCGGATCACCCCGGCGTTGGCAGTCATCAACCGCCGAAGCGCCACCCGAGAAAACGGCTCCGCCTCAACAAACGACGTCTCGACAGGCCCAGGCGACGGAACGGTCTCAAACTCCCAGGCTGGCACCTTGAGGGCCGGCTCGTCAGTAGCCGCACCCAACGGGAGCGCCGAATCGTCGTCCGAGGGTGCTCCGGAAGCGTGCGTCAAGGGGAGGCCGCCAGCGGCCGAGACAGCACGCGGAGGAGCAGCGTCGGGCGACACCCAACCCGCGCCGTCGCTCAAGAATGCGGAGACTGCCCGCCGCCCAAAGACAAGTCCTTCAAGGAGAGAGTTGCTGGCAAGCCGATTAGCCCCTTGAACGCCGGTGCAAGCAACCTCACCGGCGGCAAGCAACCCAGGCACCGAGGTCCGCCCGTAGAGGTCGGTAAGGACCCCACCCATCCAGTAGTGCGCGGCTGGGGCCACGGGGACGAGTTCGCGGGTCCAGTCGACGCCGGCTTCGCGGGTGCGTTGGGTGATGGTGGGGAACCGCTTGGCCAGGTAGCCCTCGCCCCTCCGGGCTTCGACCACCATGGCGTCAAGGAAAACGTGCCCGTTTGGATCCCCAAGGGTCGCGAGGTGCAGGGCGATGCTGCGGGAGACGACGTCGCGCGGGGCAAGTTCTGCGTCGGCGTGGTAGGCGGGCATAAAACGTTCGCCGTGGGCGTCCAGCAGGATGGCGCCTTCGCCGCGGACGGCTTCGGAAATCAGGAGGGGTTCAGTGCCGTTGCCAGCGGCCTCGAGGGCATCGGCCGGGAGCACCATGCAGGTGGGATGGAACTGGAAGAACTCCAGGTCTGCCACTGCGGCTCCGGCCCGCCAGGCGAGTGCCAGCCCGTCGGCAGTAGCCACGGCAGGGTTGGTGGTCTGGGCGAACAGCTGGCCGGCTCCCCCGGTGGCCAGGAGCACGGCATCGCCATGGATGCCGAGTTCCCGCCCGTCGTGGAGGAAATTCACGCCTGCCACACGGCCTTCGCTCTGCGACAGGGAGATGACCTGGGCGTGCCCGATGACCTGGATCCGGCCAGCCGCCTGCGCATCCAGGGCGGTCTTGATGAGTGCCCTGGCCACGCCGGCACCGGTTGCGTCGCCGCCGGCGTGCAGGATCCGCGGCGCGGAATGGGCGGCCTCGAGACCCAGCGAGGGGTCACCGTCGTCGTCCATGTCGAAACGCACGCCGAAGCGTTCCAAGCCGGCGATATCCAGCCGGGCCTCCGTGCAGAGCACGCGGACGGCCTCCTCGTCGCAGTGCCCGGCTCCGGCCTTCAGCGTGTCTGCGATGTGCGCGGCCACAGTGTCCCCGGGCGCGGGCTCGTCGAGGACGGCGGAGATGCCGCCTTGGGCGTGGTAGGTATTGCTGTCCGCGAGCGCGCCCTTGGTCAGCAGCACCACTTCGGCGCCGGCCTCGGCGGCAAGCAACGCGGCGTACAGTCCCGCAATGCCGCTC
Organism: Pseudarthrobacter raffinosi; assembly: GCF_023913735.1. GTDB lineage: Bacteria > Actinomycetota > Actinomycetes > Actinomycetales > Micrococcaceae > Arthrobacter > Arthrobacter raffinosi. The sequence goes on along the minus strand of NZ_JAMXBH010000011.1, from coordinate 71,925 downwards.
CCGACGACGATCAGCCGCCGGGGTGCCGGACCACCGGCTGGGCTCTCTGCGCTCATGTGGGGCTCGTTTCGATTTCCGGTGTTACAGGAGTTGGACTACAGCGGACGGGCTACAGCGGACGCGAGGCGAGCATGCGCTCGAGCGCGGTCTTGGCGTTGTCCTGGACGGAATCGTCCACGCTGATGCGGTTGACGATGCGGCCTTCGACGAGTTCCTCCAGGACCCAGGCGAGGTAGCCGGGGTGGATGCGGTACATCGTGGAGCAGGGGCAGATCACCGGGTCCAGGCAGAAGATGGTGTGCTGGGGGTACTCGGCCGCGAGCCGGTTCACCATGTTCACTTCCGTGCCGATCGCGAACGTGGTCGGTTCGGTGGCCGCTGCGATGGCCTTCTTGATGAAGTCGGTGGAGCCGGCTGAATCGGCGGCATCCACCACCTCCATGGGGCACTCGGGGTGCACAATCACGTTGACGCCGGGGAACTCGGCGCGGGCCTTTTCGATCTGGCCCACGTTGAAGCGCTTGTGGACCGAGCAGAAGCCGTGCCAGAGGATCACGCGGGAATCGAGCAGGGCCTGTTCGTCGTTGCCGCCCAGTTCCTTGCGCGGATTCCACATGGGCATCTGCTCCAGCGGCACACCCATGGCTTTGGCGGTGTTGCGACCCAGGTGCTGGTCAGGGAAGAAGAGGACCCTCTGGCCGCGTTCGAAGGCCCATTCCAGGACCACCTTGGCATTGGATGAGGTGCAGACGATGCCGCCGTTCCGGCCGCAGAAGGCCTTCAGGGCGGCGGAGGAATTCATGTAGGTGACCGGAATGACCGGAACCCGCCCCTCGGCGTCGGCCTCGGTACCGAAAATCTCTTCGAGCTGTTCCCAGCACTCCTCCACGGAGTCGGTGTCCGCCATGTCCGCCATGGAGCAGCCGGCGGCGAGGTTGGGCAGGATGACGGCCTGTTCCGGCGTGGAGAGGATGTCCGCGGTCTCGGCCATGAAGTGCACGCCGCAGAAAATGATGGCTTCGGCGTCGGGCCGGGTCAGGGCGGCGTTGGCCAGCTGGAAGGAGTCGCCCACAAAGTCTGCGTACTGGATGACTTCGTCGCGCTGGTAGAAGTGGCCGAGGATCACTGCCCGGTCCCCGAGCTTGTTCTTGGCCGCGCGGATACGGACATCGAGCTCAGCATCGCTGGCGAGCTTGTATTCCTCCGGAAGCTGGCCCTGGCGCGGCGTGGCGGCCGGGGCAACGTCCGCGCTGGAGGCGCCGGGTCCGTAGGCAGGGGCACCCGCGAGGGCTTCGGCAAGGTCGTATTCCCACGGGCCCTTGGCGAGCGCCGGGCTGCAGGTGGATGCTGTTTTGCCTGCTGCCGCGCTTCGGGCCGCGCTTTCGGCTTGTTCGCGCGTGATCAGCTGGATGGCTGTGTTGACGCTGCTCATGGTGTGCTCCTGTTATCGGGGTCAAGGCCAGGACGGCCGGTGAAGCGGTAAAGACGTGGCGGGCGGTGCTTGCCGCCCTGGAGGTATTCGCCGGTTTCTTCGATCTCCGGCGTGGATTTGAGCTGGCGGCGGAAGTTGGCCGGGTCCAGCCGGGTGTCCAGGACGGCTTCATAGACCTCCCGGACCTGGGCGAGCGTGAAGTACTCCCCCAGGAAGTGGTAGGCCACGGAACCGTAGGCCAGCTTGTTCCGCAGGCGCCGGAGCGCGTACTCAACAATGGCGTTGTGGTCGAAGGCCAGGTCCCCCACCTTGTCTGCCCGGAACCACTTCACGTTCTCCGATTCGTCGGCCAGGGCGGCCTCGGTGGGCTGGACCAGCGCCCAGTAGACGATCGACACCACACGCTGGGTGGGTGAGCGGTGCAGGCCGCCGAACGCGTAGAGCTGCTCCAGGTAGCTCGGTGTGAGTCCGGTGGTTTCCTGCAGGTTCCGGGACGCGGCATCCTGCAGGGATTCAACGTGCGTCAGCGGTCCGCCGGGAAGGGCCCAAAGGTCCTTGTACGGCTCGCGAATCCTGCGGACCAGGGGAAGCCAAAGGGTAGGCCGGCCCGAGGATTCGCTGGGCCGCAGGGCGAAAATGACGGTGGAGATCGCGAGCGAGGGGGCAGCGGTGGCCCGCTCGGAGACGTTCGCTGAGCTGCTGTACACGGTCACTCACCCGCTCCCTGCTTCTGGGCTTCATTGCCATCACTTAGTTAAAGTCAAATTGACTAGAACTGATTCTACGGCCACATTCCTCTGATTCAAAATGTTTCGCCGCCACGCGTAACCGGGCAACGGCGCCTTGGGCTGGTCCCCGGAGCCCTACTCCGGCTGCCTGGCGGCCGCGGCTTCGAGCAGGTTCAGCGTCCTGCCCTGGAAATGGGTGTTAAGGACAATCACGGACGACGCTCGGAGCACGGTCCTGGTGGCGATCATCGCATCCAGAACACGCTGCAGGTCCGGATTGGACCGCGCGGCAATCCTCGCCATAAGGTCCGAACTGCCGGAAACAGTGTGGACCTCGATCAGTTCCGGGATCGCGGCCAGCGCCTCGGATACCGCACCGTGGCCCAGGTCCTGGTTGATGGTCAACTTAGGCGGTAAATTCAAGTGGTCCCTGCGGGGGCACCAACCCCAACCCCAAGAAGGTTCACCGGCATGACATCGAAGTCCACGGCAGTGCGGCCGGAATCCCACCTCGGCCATGAAACCCCGGCAGCTCACCATGATGGGGCTGGGCAGCGCCATCGGCGCCGGCCTGTTCCTGGGTTCAGGGGCCGGCATCCAGGCCGCGGGGCCTGCCGTGCTGATCTCGTACCTGGTCGCCGGGACGCTCATCATCCTGGTGATGTGGGCGCTGGGCGAGATGGCCGCTGCGAATCCCACTAGCGGCGCGTTCTCCGTCTACGCCGAGCGGGCCCTGGGAAAAACCGCCGGCGCCACAGTGGGCTGGCTGTGGTGGCTCCACCTGGTGGTGGTCATCGCCGCGGAAGCCCTGGGCGCGGCGGGCCTGCTGTTTTCCGTCTGGCCGGTTATCCCCGTGTGGGCCCTTGCCCTGATCTTTATGGTTGTGTTTACGGCCATCAACCTGACGGGCGTCAAGAACTTCGGCGAGTTTGAATTCTGGTTCGCCATCCTGAAGGTTGCCGCTATTGTGGCGTTCCTGGCCGTGGGGGTCGCCCTGCTGCTGGGCTTCCTGCCCGAGGTAGCTTCGCCCGGACTCGCTAACATCACCACTGATTTTGCCCCCGCCGGGCTTGGCGGAATCGCCACGGCATTGTTCGTGGTGATCTTTGCCTTCGGCGGAACCGAGATCGTGGCCGTGGCCGCCGCGGAAACGGAGGACCCGGAGCACAGTGTGGGCAAGGCGATCCGCACGGTGCTGTGGCGCATCCTGGTCTTCTACATCGGGTCGGTCTTTGTCATCGCGGCCGTCCTGCCGGTCTCCTCCGAAGGACTCGCCTCGCCCTTTGCCGGCGTGCTCGACGCGGCCCGGATCCCGGGCGCCGGCACGGCGATCACCCTGGTTGCCGTCGTCGCACTTCTCTCTGCACTGAACGCCAACCTCTACGGCGCGTCCCGCATGGTGTACTCGCTCGCCGAACGCGGCGAGGCTCCCCGGTTCCTGGCCAGGCTCAGCGGCGCCAGCGTGCCCGTGGTGGCGGTGGGCGTGTCCGTGGCGTTCGGCTTCTTCGCCACCGTCCTGGAGCTGCTGTTCCCGGACCGGATCCTGCCGGCCCTGTTCCAGCTGGTCGGATCCACGTGCCTGGTGGTCTGGGGCACGGCCCTCGTCTCGCAGCTGATCCTCCGGCGCCGCACGGACCGGGACGGTGCCGAACTTCCGCTGCGAATGAAGGGATTCCCGGGCCTGACTATCTTCGGACTCGTCCTCCTTGGCCTGATCTTCGCCGTCGGCTTCAGCGCGGAAAGCAGCCGCGGACAGCTGCTGAGCACCTTCGTTCTGGTTGCCTGCCTCGCGGCAGCCTGCTGGCTCAGCGCCCGGCTCACCACCCGCGATCGCCTACCCAAGTAGCAGCAGATGTCGTTATGAGCCGGCAAAGTCAACTGGTGGAAGCAAGTTGGGTGAGGGGCAGAAAGACCGACGGCGGCCCGCACTGTACAAATTGCGAAGCCGCCGGCCGAGCGGGATCCAACGAGTATTGGAGTACCGCCGTGGCTGAAATTTCCTTCCCGCTCCCGGACCTCGGCGAGGGCCTGATCGAGGCGACCGTGCTTGAGTGGCTGGTTTCGCCCGGCGATCAGGTAGAGCGTAACCAGCCGCTGGTGGAGATGGAAACCAGCAAATCCGCTGTTGAACTGCCCAGTCCGCAGGCAGGTAAAGTGGTCCGTATCTTCGGTGGGGCAGGCGACAGGATCAATGTCGGCGAACCCCTGATCGTGTTCGAGGTGCCGGATAACACCGCCGGAATCGTGGGCACGGTCCCAAAGGACGAGGCACCGACGCGCCCGGGTCCGCCTGAGCGCCGTACTTGATGAGGACTGACACCATGAGCGGCAGGCACACCGGCGAGATGCATTCCCACACCGTTGAGGGCACGGACCCCCAACTTTTTGTGGAGGTGCACGACCCCCAGAACGACGCCGGACTGCGCCCTGTGCTGCTGCTGCACGGCTTCTCCTCTTCCAGCAAACTCAACTGGCATGACACCGGCTGGGTGGCGGCCCTGCTGGAGGCCGGCCGCCGCGTCATCACCGTGGACCTGCCAGGACACGGCCGCAGCGGAGCCCCCGAGGACATGGACTCCTACTCCCCCAGCCGGATTCGCGCAGATCTGCTGCAGATAGCGTTCGACGCCGGCGTGCGGCCATTGCACGACGGTGACCCCACCAGCGGGGTGGACGTTGTGGGCTATTCCTTGGGCGCCCGGCTCGCCTGGGAATTCGGCGCCACCCAGCCCGAGATCGTCCACCGCCTGGTCCTGGGCGGACCGAACATCGCCGATCCGCTGGCAGCCTTTGACCTCATCGCAGCGCAGAACTACCTCGCCGACGGAACCCCCATCGCGGACGAGTCCACGGCCGGCCTGCTCAAGATGGCCATGCTCCTGCCGAGCAACAACATCTTCGCGCTGCTGTCCCTGGTGGATGCCATCAAGGCCGAGCCCTTCGATCCTGCCGAAGCCGTACCCCACATGCCGATGCTCCTTGTGGCCGGCGACCAGGATGAACGTGCGGCCACCATGCCGCAGCTTGCCGCACTCGGAATCCGGGCAGGGTCCATGGCTGAACAGCTGACGTTGCCTGGCCGCAACCACACCAACGCCATCACCAGCCGGGCTTTCAAACAAGGCGCCATCGCTTTCCTGGGGGTCTGACCAGTGGGGGTCTGATCAGTGCGCGGCTGATCCCTGACAGGGATTTCATAGCTCCCGCATAGGTTCCGCTGCTTGGATCGTCAGATGCACGATTCTTCCCAGCCGCGCGCCCGCCGCACGGTCGCCGCCCTACGCCGCCGTTCCGCCCTGGTGGCTGCCGCCGGTTTCCTCGGCGTCGTCCTGATCGCTGCCGCCTACGTACTGGCCCCTGCCCGGCCCGGGCAGGGTGCGGCATCGCGCGCATCAATTGGCATCGACACCTTTTCAAGCTCCGCCCCGATTGACGCGGGCCTGGACACAGCCATCGATGTCATCATCGGCGCCAACAGCCAGTACCAGGTGGGTGTTGCGCTGATGGCTACCGACGGCGGGGCCGTGCACCAGTACGGCGTGGAGGAACCGTTCGAGGCAGCGAGCACGGCCAAGATCCTGACCGCTGCTGCCTATTACCACCTCGTGGAGGAGGGTTCAGCGTCCCTCGATGATCCGCTGGGCGCGTTCACCTCGGAGTTCCAGATCCAGGCGATGGTCCAGGACAGCAACAACGAATCGTGGAGCCTGCTGATGGACGCAGTGGGCCTTTCCGAACTTTCGGAGTATGCCGACTCCATCGACGTCACGTATGACCCAGAGGTGAATACGCTTTCGACCGCCGAGATGGCCCATATCCTGGCGGAACTGTTCGAGGGCCGGCTCCTGGACCAGGAGCATACGGAGCAGCTCCTGTCCTATATGCAGGACACCAACTACGAAAACCTCATTCCGGCCACAGTTCCGGACGGCGTCACCGTCTTCCACAAATACGGGCTGCTCGATAACGAACTCCACGACGCCACCGTCCTCTTGATGTCCTCCGGCAGCTACGTGCTGGTGGTTTTCACGAAGGGTGCCGACCTGAGCGACATCCCGGAACGGACTGTCGTGATCAAGGAAATCACCAAGGCTGTTACCGCCGCCCTCTCGTAACTGAGCAGCGGTGGGAGGAAGTATCCCCGGTTCCCGGCGCGGCAGCAGAAGGTAGGCTGGAAGCGTGGCGGAGACGGCCGGAGAGGGAACAATGAGCACGCGTTTTGAAGACCGCACCGATGCCGGTGAACGGCTGGCGGCGGTGCTCACGCAGTTCCGGGAACGCCCCGACACCATCGTCCTGGGGCTGGCCCGCGGCGGCATCCCTGTGGCCGCCGCGGCTGCCAAGGCCCTGTACCTGCCACTCGGCGCCGTTCTGGTCCGGAAACTCGGCATCCCCGGCCACGACGAAACAGCGTTCGGTGCGCTGGCCTGGTCGGGAGGCCGGATAGTGCGCCTGCTCAACCGTCCCTTGATCACCCGCATTCTGGACCACGGCGTCCGCCAGGAGTGGCTGGACGAAGTGGAGAAACGCGAGAGGGCCGAGCTGCTCCGCCGGGCCGCGACTTACCCGGGGATCAGCAACGACCTCACCGGTCAAACGGTTCTACTGCTCGACGACGGCCTGGCCACCGGAGCCACCATGCGCGCTGCCGCCGAGGCAGCCCGTTCCGGTGGTGCGGCACGCGTCGTCGCCGCAGCGCCGGTGGGTTCGGTGGAAGCCTACACGGCCGTGTCGCGGGTGTGCGACGCCGTGCTGTGCCTGCATCTGCCGGGCAAGTTCCGCGCCGTTGGCAGCTTCTACCGGCACTTCGAACAATTGGCTGATGAGGACGCCATCAGCCTGCTGAACCAGTAGGCCCGACGGCAACACCGGGCCCGGAAAGCCAATCGGCGGGTCCAGGCCAGCTGGCCCGAACCCGCCGTTCTGCGATGCGCACAACTTTTAGTGGTGGCTGCTGACGCCCAGCGGGTTGCCCTTCGTCTCCTTGGCAAGCACAACCCCGACAGCCGAAATCACGCACAGGATCATGATGTAGATGCCGATGGATCCGGTCCATTTGGTGCTCTGCAGCAGAGTCTCGGCAATGGTTGCGGCGAAAGCACCACCCAGGATCGCACCGAACGCGTACCCGATGGAGATGCCCGAGTAGCGGACATTGGCCGGGAACATCTCGGCGTACATCGCCGACATGGGGCCGTAGGACAGACCGAGTCCGATGGTCAGGACGAAGAGCGCCACTCCGTAAAGCCAGATGTTCCTGGTGTCGATCAGGGCAAACATCGGGATCATCCAGACGAAGATGATCGCATACCCGATCAGGAACGTCTTGACCCGGCCGATCCGGTCTGAGAGCCAGCCGCCGGCGAGCGTGAAGATCAGCCAGCCGAAGGAGGCGAGGGTGGTGGCGAGCAGGATTTCCGGGACCGGCATCTTCAGCGTCCTGGTGGCGTAGGAGATGAAGAAAGCGATCAACAGGTAGCCAGCGGCATTGTTGGCGATGAAGATCATGGTCGAGTAGAGGACTGGCCTCTTGTGGCTACGAATGAGCTCGCTGAGCGGCGCCCTGCTTTCGGCCTTTCGGGCCGCCATCTCCTGGAAAACGGGGCTCTCGGCCACGGCCCGCCGGATCAGGTATCCCACCACAATCAGCACGATGGACAGCAGGAACGGAACCCGCCAGCCCCACGAAGCAAAGTCTTCCTTGGACATGTTCGAGTTGAGTATGAAGAGCAGGCCGGTGGCCAGGATCATGCCGACCGGGACGCCGATCTGCGGGTACGCGCCGAACACGCCGCGCCGGCTCTTGGGGGCGTGCTCCACTGCCATCAGGGCAGCGCCGCCCCATTCACCGCCGGCGGAGAAGCCCTGGGCAATGCGGAGGATGATCAGCAGGATGGGGGCCCAGACGCCGATCTGCGCGTACGTCGGCAGCATGCCGATCAGAGAGGTGGCTGCGCCCATCATCAGGAGGGTGAAGACCAGCATGGCCTTGCGTCCGAGCCGGTCACCAAGGTGGCCGGCAACCACTGCACCCAGCGGGCGGAACAGGAAGCTGATGCCGATCAGCGCGAAGGACAGGATCTGGGCCAGGCCCGGATTGGATTCGTTCAGCGGAGCCAGGAACAGCGGGGACAGCAGGGTACCCGTCAGTTGGGCGAAGATGAAGAAGTCGTACCACTCGATGGTGGTGCCGACCAGCGTTGCTGCGAGGACCTTGCGTTCCTCGTGCTTGCTGCTCGGGCCCGCCTCGGAATCGACGCGTGAAGTTTCGGTCATTGGAACTCCGTGGCTTGGGGCAGCCTGGTTGGGGATAACGGCTGCCGACGGTGGATTTGGGCCGTCCAATTTACTGATCGAACGGTCAGTTAGTATGACGTTACGCGAAGATGTGATGAAACGCACTCTTTTTCTTGATTCTCCGCACGGATCAGTTCCACAGTTGATGCGAGTCAGTTCCATAGTTGAACTTCCTTTTCGGAATCAGCACAGGGCTTTTCGAAATCCGCACGCAGTCCAAGCGAGGGAAGCACCGTCACGGCACCCGGGCAGCGCCCGTGCAGCCGCCTAGGATGGGACCCATGACGTCCACCGCAGTCCCCGCCGGAGCAGCTCAGGCTTCGCCGTCCCAGACCCTGTCGCGCGGAATCCGTGCGCTGGAAATCCTGGCGGCCGCGGAGACTCCCTTGACCATTGCGGAACTTGCCGACGCCATGGGGGTTCACCGTTCCGTGGCCTACCGGATCCTGCGGACCCTGGAGGACCACTCCTTGCTGGTGCGCGATGACGCGGGCAGAGTCCAGCCGGGGCCCGGGCTGGCTGTCCTGGCGCGTGGGGTTGCCCGCAACCTGCAGACGGCGGCACTGCCGGAACTGACGCAACTCGCGAACTCCCTGACCATGAGTGCCTTTGTGGCCGTCTGGGACCGCGATGACTGTGTCACGCTGGTCACCGTGGACCCGCGGCATACCGGCGCCGCCATCGTCCAGCACCCCGGCTCCCGGCATCCCATCAGCGCCGGTGCCCCTGGAATTGCGATCCAGTCCGCCTATTCAGAAGCTGAGTGGCATGCGGCAGCCCCGGGAATCCCCTACCGGCCCGAGGCGGGAACCGCGCGGCAGCTGGGCTATGCCGCCAGCCACGATGAAGTCATCGCCGGAGTCTCCTCCGTGGCAGTTCCGGTCATGGTCCCTGCCGGACGGCCAGCCGCGCTGGCCGTCGTCTATATCCGGGCAGCCCAGAATCCGGACGAAATCGCCGCTGCGCTGATGGCGGGTGCCGCGCGCATTGAGGCCCAGCTGGGCTGACCATTGCACACGCCGCCTGGCCGTGACCAGCGCCCGGCGTCGATCAGTGGCGTTTGCGGAGAATGACGGCGGCCGCGGCACCAAGCACCAGCAGGCCGCCGGCGGCAATCACAGGCACAATGAAGGCTGCGTGGTAGCCGTGGGCCTGCGCCAGCTGGCCACCAACGGCGGCCCCCAGTGCGGTGCCCGCCACGATCCCGCTTGCCAGAGCTGTCATCACGGTCCCGAGCCTTTCCACCGGCGCCACCAGGCCTCCAATCGCGAAGACCGTGACCATCACGGGGCCCACGGGCAATCCCAGGACCAGAAGCACCGCAATCATGCCGCCCAACGATCCGGGCACCAGAAGCAGCAGCGCGAGCACCGTCATGAGTGCCGCGCTAATCAGCCACCGGGCGGCGGGAGTGAAGCGCTGGGGCCAGTACGCCACGGACAGGGCTGCGGCGGCCGAACTCAGTCCCATGACCGCATACAGCAGTCCGGCGATCTCCGAGGTGGCGAAACTGGCGGAGAAGGAGCTCAAAGCCGTCTGGGCGGACCCGAAGAAAGTGCCCATGGCCACCATCGCCAGGACGGGCAGTGCGACGACGGTGGGAATCCTCGCAGCCTTGCGCGAAGCTGCCGAGCCCCGGTTCAGGGGAACCGCCTTGTGGGTGGAGTGCACGGCAAAGGCGGGCACCAGCGTGATGGTCATGGCTGCGGCCAGGGCCAACGGCAGCCAAGGGGCCACCAGGCTGGCCAGGATACCCACCAGAGCCGGTCCCAGCACGAACGTCAGCTCATCAGCCGTGCCTTCGTACGACAGGGCCGTGTCCAGATCCCTGCCGCCCTTCGCTTCCTTGCCCCGCGAGGTGAGCGCCATCCAGCGCACCCTGGCCAGCGGCCCTACCTGCGGGCAGCTGGCCCCAGCAAGGAATGCGGCGGCGATCACGGCACCGGGAAAGAATCCGGCTTCGGGCGCAGCCAAGGCCGTGCCGATCAGCGCCAGCACCGCCAACGTGTTAAGCACGGCCGCCACCAGGAGGACGGGCCGCTGCCCCCTGCGGTCTGCGAGCGCTCCAAAGACCGGGGCGCCCAGGGCTGAGCCGATCCCCACAGCACCGGCAACTGTGCCACCCAGCGCGTACGAGCCGGTCACGGACGTGACGAGGGTCAAGGCACCGACAGTCAGCATGGCCAGGGGAAGCCGGGCGAACAGGCCCAGCGGGATAAAGCTGCGGCCTGCGAGGTGCGGGAGCCTGGCGAACCGCCCGGTGGGCGGAGCCAGCGCAACGGAGGCTGGTGCAGCGGAGGATGGTGCAGCGGAGGCAGGCGCAGTGTCAGGAGCGAGAGGCGCTTCCACGGAAGCAGGCAAGAAGGACATTGTTGAAGAGTTCAAGGTTCCGGGCTCGTTCAGTAATGCGCATCGTCCCTCCTCCCGATGCGCGCGACCCGGTAACTATCCAATTATAGAGGCCGGCTGGGGCCAGTCCAGCCCGGCATGGCCGCCGTCACATCAGCGCTTCGGCGGCGTCGGAAATGCGGAGGGTGGAACCGTTCCGGCCCTTGAGGACCTGGAGCTGGGTTCCGATACGCTGTTTCATTTCCCCCACATGACTGACGAGACCCACAACGCGCCCGCCGTCGCGAAGGCCTTCGAGGGCATCCATCACCTGTTCCAGGGATTGTTCGTCCAGGCTGCCGAAACCCTCGTCCACAAAGAGCGTCTCGATCTGGATGCCGCCGGACTCCTGCTGCACAACGTCTGCCAACCCCAGGGCGAGTGAGAGGGACGCCATAAAGGACTCGCCGCCGGAAAGGGTGGAAGTATCCCGGCGGTGCCCGGTCCACTGGTCCACGACTTCAAGGCCCAACCCGGATTTCGCGCCCCGCGCGGCCTTGGCGTCTGAATGCTGTAGCAGGTAGCGGCCATCGCTCATGGCCACCAGGCGTTCGGAAGCAGCCAACGCCACCTGTTCAAGCCGTGCCGCGAGGACGTAGCTGTTCAGGCTCATGCGGTACGTGTTGTCTCCTCGGCCTGCGGCGGTATCAGCCAGGGCTGTTAGCAGCTGGGCGCGTTCCCGCGGAACCCGCCCGGAACCGGCAATCCGTTCGTAGTCATTGCGGACAGCGGCCAGCGATTCCACACAGCGCACGGCCATAGCGGCGGCGAGATCGGCGGCGCGTGCCTCCTCCCCGGCCTGCTCCGCGACGGTTTGCAGCTCGGCAATGAGGGCTTCGTCCACCGCGGGATGGGCTGCGGCTTCCGTCCGCGCCAGCAGCAGATCCTCGGATGCGAACAACTCGGCAATCCGCGCCTGTTCGTCGTGGCCGGCCCGGACCTCAGCCAGCAGGGCATCGGCGTCGGTGGCCGACAGCAGCTGCGCCCGGGCTTCAAGGTCAGAACTGAAACCAGCCTCCGGCAACGCCAGGTCAAGCTGGATCCGCGCTTCCTCGGCCCTGGCCCTGGCCCTGCTGAGCAAGGCCTGGGCCTCCACGGCCTTCTCCAGTGTGGCGGCAGCTTCCTGCACCGACCGCAGCCGGCGTGTGAGGCTGCGGTGGCCGCCACGCAGGCCGGAGAGCGCCTCGTCAAGCGACGCCAGCTGGTCCACGAGTCCCGACAATTCAACGGTGACCTGCGCGAGTTCGGATGTTGCTCTTTGCCTGGCGGAATCCGCTGCGGTAAATCTGGCTTCGGCTGCCTCAAGCTGCTGCCGGAGGTCAGCGAGGTTTTTCACCGCCAGCTGCGACTCGTCGGCGGCGGTGCAGGCAGACTCGAAGGCCGCAAACGCATCCTCTTCGGGCGTGTCCCCTCCTTGGCCTTCAAGGACAGCCACCAACTGGTTCGCGTCGCCCAACTCACGGGCACGCGCTGCCAGCTTTGTCTCTGCGGCCTCATGGTCCTGCTGGGCAGCTTCCTCGGCCTGGCTGAGGCCCACCGCTGACGCCGCAGCCTCCGCGGGAGCCGGGTGGTCCGCACTGCCGCAAACCGGGCACGCCTCTCCCTCGGCCAGCTGCGCAGCGAGTTCGGCGGCGGCGTTGGCGAGTCTTTCCTCGCGCAGGTCCAGCCAGCGGAGTTTCTTCTCGAGCTGGATCTCCCGGGACGCCGAGTGGCGCTCCGTGGCGAGCCCCTGCGCCGCCCGTGCAGCCGCGTAGCGCCGGACGACGTCAAGAAGTTCCTCAGCCGCAGCGGCTTCCTTGGCGTGCAGGATGGCGGCTGAGGCCAGTTCCGTCAGGGGCTCGAGGCCCGCCGTCAGGGTTTCCTGCTCCGTGCGGAGGGCCTGCAGCGAAACGCCCAGGTCAATGTCCTTTTGGGTGAGTTCCTGCTGCTTCGTGCTGAGTGCGGCACGCCTGGCAACGAGTGAATGGAGGCGTTCTTCGTCCGGCAATCTTGCTTCCACAACGGCCAACAAGGACCGGAGCAGGCTGAGCTCACCAGCGATATCAAGGGCCCCTGCGGCGGAGACCCCGCCATCGGAGTGGTCCGCATCCCAGGCGCCAAGGTCCAGCTGGTCCAGTTCGGGGTCTTCATCCGCCGCCATGCGCAGCAGTGTGATGGCGGATTCCATGGCTCCCGCCGCGTGCCGGACCTGGGTCTGGCTGGACTGGACTGCATGCAGCTGGCCCGAGAGCACCTCGGCGCGGCGGTGCTGTTCGAGGCGGGCGGCATGGACCTCCAGTGACGGCAGGGTTGCCTCTGCGGCTGCCTTCCTGGCCTCGGCGGCTGCCAGTTTGCGGTGCCGTTCCCGCCGCGCGGACTCGCTCTCCAGCCGGCCGGAGGTGTGCCTACTGACAGCTGCTGCAGCCTCCGCCGCAGCAGCCAGTTCCCCTGCGCGGTGGGCCACTGATTCCTGCAGCCATTCGATCCGGGCAGAAGATTCCTCCTGGGCAGGAGCTGCGGAATCGTCAATGGCCAGCGCGGCGGCCTCGGCTTCCGCCCGCGCCGCCAGCAGCTCAAGCTCCGCGTTCAGCCGGGCAACATCGTTCCGCGCGGCCTGCGCCTGCGCCGCCAATTCCTGTTCCAGGGCCTCGAACCGCTGGGTGCCGAAGAGCTTCTGCAGCAGTTCCAGGCGATCGGCTGCCTTGGACCGCAGGAAGGCGGCAAAATCGCCCTGCGGCAGCATCACCACGCGGGTGAACTGTTCCCGGTCCATTCCCAGCAGGGCGGTGATTTCAGCGCCGGCTTCGTCATTGCGTCCGGATCTCTCCGTCCACGTCCCGCTGACGCGTTCCCGGAGGAGCGTTTTGGCCTGCTGTGTGGTGAAGCCGTTCTTCCCCCGGGCACTGGGTTTATCCCAGGCCGGCGACCTGGTGACTTCGAAGTGGCGGCCCTGAGCGGAAAACTCGCAGGTTACCGCCGGTTCGAGCGACGGCTCGGCATGATCGCTGCGCAGGCGCTTACCCTCCTGGCGCGCCCCCGGCACGGATCCGTACAGCGCAAAGCAGACAGCGTCCAGCACGCTGGTCTTGCCTGCTCCGGTAGGGCCGTTGAGGAGGAAGAGCCCGTGGGCGCTCAACCTGTCGAAGTCGATTTCCTCGGTGCCCGCAAAGGGCCCGAAGGCGGAGATGGCAAGGCGGTGGATCCTCATAGCGATCCCTCCGTCAGGCGTACGTTATCCAGCGCCGCGGCGATAGCCGACCGCTCGGCGTCGTCCGCGTCCCGCCCCCGCACATGATCGAGGAATCCGCAGCAGAGCGAGAGATCATCCTGGGCTTCGGCGAGGCGGCTGCTGTAGCTCTTGGACGCCTTGACGGTGCCGCCCTGCGGATCAAAGCCGAGGACCAGCGTGTCCGGAAAACGGGCCCGCAGCCGCTCCATGGCCTGCGCGGGCCGCTGCTCATCCGTCAGGGTGATCTGGCAGAACGCCCCTTCGGCCCAGGAATGTTCCGCGGACTCCAGGAGCTCCGAGATATCGCCGCGGAGCACAGCCAGCTTCCGCGGGGCTTCCCACGACAGTTCCGATACGCCGGTCACACCGTCCGGGCCGACGTCGATCAGCCAGCTGCCCTTGGTGTGCTTGGCTTCGGAGAACGAGTAGGCCACGGGCGAACCCGAGTACCTGACCTGCGGCGACAGGGTCTGGCGGCCGTGCAGGTGCCCCAGCGCGGTGTAGCTGAATCCGTCGAAGAGGTCCAGGGGCACGGCTCCGACTCCCCCGATGCTGAGGTCCCGTTCGCTGTCTGAGCTGATCCCTCCGCTGGCGAACGTGTGGGCGAGGACCACCGAATGGACGGTTCCCGCTGCGCTGCGCTCCGCGAGGTCTGCCCGGATGCGGTCAGTGGCGGCGCGGGTGACTTCGAAGTGGCTGGTGGGTTCTGCACCGAGTTGTTCGGCGACGAGGCGCGGTTCCAGCCAGGGGATTCCATAGATGGCCAGGACAGCGCCCGGAGTCCCGCCGTCACCCGTCTCCAGGGGCAGGACGACTGGCTGGTCCAGGTCCGACAGCCGGGTCCGCAAGTGGACGCCGCCACGTTCCAGCAGCCGGGAGGCGAAGCCCAGCCGGATGGCGGAGTCGTGGTTGCCGGATGTCAGCACCACAGTGGCGCCGGCCGCCGTGAGCCGCACCAGGGCATCGTCCAACAGCCCCACGACGTCGACACCGGGCAGGGCGCGGTCGTAGACATCGCCGGCGATCAGGACAACGTCAACGGCGTTTCCGGTGACGGCGCTGACGAGCTGATCAACAAATGACCGCTGGGCGTCCAGCATCCCGACGCCATGGAAGGACCTGCCCAAGTGCCAGTCCGAAGTGTGCAATAACCGCATATTCTTACGCTAGCGGCTGCCACCGACAGTTTAGGAAACCGCCGCAACAGGCCGTTGCCCAGTCAGGCCAGCTAGCCGCGCTTTCCGTCGAAGAATTCCTGGGCCTCGTCGCGGTTGTCCGGCTCGTCCGCGGCGGAATGAACCGGTGCGGCCTTGGCCGGGGCAGCTGCCTTGGCCGGCACCTCGGCGGCCTCTTCGACGACGTCGGCATCCTCGTCGTCGTCAAAATCCTCAACGTCGTCGGCAGCACCGCCGACGGCGGCACTGACGTCATATACTGGTCCGTCAGCGTCTGAAGCAGTAACGGCAGCAACCGGCTCGGCGAACCCCCGGAAGACCAGCCCGGCGATGGCTGCGCCCGCCAAGGGAGCAACCCAGAAAAGCCACAGCTGCTCAAGGGACCAGCTGGAGCTGAAGACGGCCGAGGCCGTAGCGCGGGCGGGGTTGAACGGCGCATTGCCCACGGACTGGCCCAGCTGCAGCAGGACAGCGCAGGCGAGGCCCACGGCTACGGCGGCTGCCGTCTTGTTGACGTTGTTGCGTGCAGTGGTGCCCAGGAAGACTGCAACCAGGATGGCGGCCCCGAGCACTTCCAGCAGGAGCACGCCGGCGAGGGGCGCCTGGATGATGGAATGTTCGCCGAATCCGGCGGTCACGGTGTCGAACGCCGTCCGGCTGTCCTGGATGCCCGGCAGTGTGCGCAGGATGCCGAAGAGTGCGAGGGCGCCCAGGAGCCCGCCCACCAGCTGCGCGCCGATGTAAGCAGCGGCGTCACCGAGCCGGATCCGGCCGGCAACGGCGTGGCCAACGGTCACCGCCGGGTTGAAGTGTCCGCCGGAAACGTAGCCGAAGGCCAGCATCGCCGCGGTCACTGCCAGGCCTGCTGCGAGCGCGGCGGGCAGCGGGCTGGACTGCGGGATGGAGAACAGCGGCACGCCCAGGCCTGCCACCACGATGAAAAGGCTGCCAAAGGCTTCGGCAGACAGCCTGGACACAAGCCCGTACCGGATTTCGGCACCGCTGCCGGCAGTCAGCCCGGGGGCGGGGTCACGGTGGACGGGCACAGGCATGGTCATGGTGGGGCAATCCTTTTCGTTGGGGTTTGGTGCCTTTGCATTCTGCCAAGGGATTCTGGGCGTTGGCTGAGTCCGAGCTTAGTGGACGGACGGCGTGGCGCCCCGGCGCGTTCCACCTCCGCCCCACGGTAAATTTACTGTCATGAGCATTGAACCGGGCGCCGTTGCCGCGCCCCCGCTGAAGTCCCGCATCCACGGCTGCCTCCTGGGCGGGGCCTTGGGCGACTCGCTGGGCTACGCGGTGGAGTTCGACTCCGTGGAAGCGATCCGCAGCCGCTTCGGCCCGGACGGCCTGACAGACTTCTCCGCGCTCGACGGCGGCAGTCACTTTTCGGACGACACGCAGCTGACGCTGTACACCGTGGACGGGCTGGTGGAGGTGCTCGAATGGGCCAATGACGGCGTGGGTGCCGACGCGAACGCCTGCCTGTGGCTGGCCTATCTCCGCTGGCTGGCCACCCAGGGCGAGTCCTTACCGCCGCAGGCCCCGTCGCAGCCGCCTCGGTGGATCGACGGTCATGAGGTCCTGAGGCACCGCCGCGCTCCGGGAAACGCGTGTATCAGCGGGTTGGCCACCGGGGAGATGGGCACGGTTTACCGGCCGGTGAACCCGGACTCGAAGGGCCGCGGAACGGTGATGAGGTCGGCACCGTTCGGCCTGATTCCCTTCATAGCGTCCGACGCCGTCTATAAGTTGAGTGCCGACGCCGCCTCCCTGACGCACGGCCATCCGTCCGCACGGCAAAGTGCCGGCAGCTTCAGCCTGCTGATCCACCGCCTGGTGGCCGGTGACACCCTGGCGGACGCGGCGGCGGCGGTCCTGGCCGAAGTCCGTGGCCTGAAGGATGTGGCGGCGGAACTTCCCGAGCGGCTTGAAGCGGCCATCCGCTGTGCGGGAACAGGCGACCTGTCGCCGGAGGAACTGGTTCGGCAGCTCGGCGAGGGCTGGGTCGCGGAGGAGGCGTTCGCCGTCGGGCTTTACACTGTCCTGGCCACAGCGCCGGATGCGGACTCCACACTGTCGCCGCAAGACCATTTCCGGGCGGCCATGGCGCTGGCCGTCAACCACAGCGGCGCCAGCGATTCCACGGGATCCATCGGCGGAAACATCCTGGGCGCCTACTACGGCGAAGAGTGCCTGCCCCCGGAATGGCTCGACGCACTCGAAGGGCCGGACGTCATCCGCGGCATGGCCGACCTTCTGGTGGGCGTTACGACCGCCTGAGCGCGACGTTGTTGCAGGCCTCGCAGATGCCCTCCGGGATCAGGCCCCGGCGCTGCAGCACTCCGAAGATGACGCAGCCCAGGCAGAATCCGGCGAAGGCCTCCAGGGAGGCAGCCGCGATGAGTATTGCCAGCGCAATCCACGCTGCCGGGGCGGCACCGGCAAGGAACAGGATCAGCGCCGTGGTGGAGACTACGGTCCCCATGCCCTGGGCAAAACGCTTGGGCGGTCCGGGAACCAGGCGAACGCGGCCCAGACGGGGTGCCAGGACCTTGACGGAGAGCAGGGCCAGCGGCGAAATCCGTGGGCCGAAGAGCACCCGCAGCCAGAAGCCCGCGGCGATCAGCACGAGTCCCCAAACGGACCCGCTCAGCAGTGTGGCGCCCGCGAGGAGCACCACCAGGCCGGCGGTGATCCGGGCCGCGTATTCATTGACGGGGTTGGGAAAGGCGAACACGGCGGACCAGTTGATTCCGGTTGTTTGGCCGTCCGTTAGTTTGCTCATCCTGCAAGGCTAGGAGCCGGGCACGCCGCAGGGAAGATTTGTTGCGCCGGATGAACGCAGTGCGGCTCAGCCGCCCACCATCTGCAGGAACTCGCCTTCGGAGAGTACTTCGATGGGCTGGCCGCGGTCGTGGAGCTCCAGGATGCGCCGGGCCTTGCCGGTCAGCCTGCCGGACCGCAGGTCCGCGGCCACAAAGCCGTCACCCACCACCAGCACCGTGGTGCGGGCGGTTACCCGGCTTTCCGGCCGGGCACCCAGCTCGGCCGAACGCACCTTCGCTTCCGGCCGGGCCATGGAGAGCTCGCCGGTGAAGACAACGGTCTGGCCGTACAGCGGGTGGGACGGTTCGGCGTCGGCATTGGGGACGGGGTTGTCGCCCTCCTCCGGCCACCCGGACAGGAACGGGCGCACCAGCGCGGCGCTGTTTCCGCCAGCGGCGCCGGCAAGGGCGGTAAGGCTGGCTTTGGACAGGACATCGTGCGCCGGGTCAAACGCCTCCTGGTGCGGCAGGACCAGGCCCAGCGACAGGTAGAGCTCGGCAATGCTGTTGGCGTTGTTCCGGGCAGCGATGTCGATCAGGATGCCGGCGCAGGCACGGGCGTCTTCTGCGGCATCGTGATGGTTGACCAGCGGCACACCGGCTTCCTCTGCGGCGAACGGCAAGGAATTGGAGACGAGGGAGTAGCACCGCCGGGCCAGCATCACCGTGCAGACGTAGTCGTAGGCAGGGCCGGGCAGGCCGGAGACCTCAAGCCCTGACCGGATCACTCCAAGGTCAAAGGCCGCGTTATGCGCCGCCAGGATGTCGTCCCCGATGAAGGCACCAATCTCCGGGAACAGCTCACCGAAGCGGGGACGGCCGGCCACGTCCGTGGCCTTGATGCCGTGGACCCTGACGTTGTGGTACTCGAAGTGGTCGTGGTTGACCGGCGGCCGCATCAGCCACGACGCCTCATCCACCACGCGCCCGCCCCGCACCTTCGTCAGGCCAACCGCGCACGGTGAACCCCGGAAGCCATTGGCTGTCTCGAAGTCGATCGCCGTAAAGTCCAAACCCACGGCCCATACTTTACCGCCGTGCAGGGCCGTTCCCGTGTCACCGGGGCGGCCCTGTCGCGGATATCACGCGGACGACGCCGGGTAGCGAGGGTGCGTCAAGTACCCTGAGTAGGTGAACTTTCTTGCGATCAGCGACCTTGCCGTGCCCATGCTGGGTGGTGCAGGACCGGTCCAGCCGCAGCTGGCATCGTTCCTGCCCGACTGGCTGAACCCCCAGATTTTCTTGGCCGATCCAGCACTTGCGCCCTGGGTGGTGCTGCTGGTCTGCGGAATTGTCTTCGCCGAAACGGGCCTGCTGGTGGGATTCTTCCTTCCCGGCGATTCGATGCTGTTCACGGCGGGGCTGCTGGTGGCAACGGACACCATCCAGTTCAATGTCTGGCTCCTGGCGCTCCTGATCACCATTTCCGCCATCATCGGCAACCAGACCGGCTACCTGATCGGTTCCAAGGCCGGCCCCGCTATCTTCAATAAGCCGAACTCCCGCCTCTTCAAGCGCGAAAACGTGGAGAACGCCCATGCTTTCTTCGAAAAGCACGGCGGCAAGGCACTGATCCTCGCCCGCTTCGTGCCGATCATCCGGACCTTCGTGCCCGTGATCGTTGGCGTGGCCCAGATGAACAAAAAGAAGTTCTTCCTGTTCAACGTGATCGGCGCGGTCCTGTGGGGCAGCGGCGTCACGCTGTTGGGCTACCTGCTCGGTGACAGGGTCCCGTGGGTCCGGGAGAACCTGGACATCATCTTCATCGTCATCGTGCTGGTCTCCGTGATTCCCATCGGCATCGAAGTACTCCGCGGAATTTCCGCCAAGCGCCAGGCTGCCAAGTTCGGCACGGACGCCGTCGAGGAATTCATTGAGGAACACGAACCCGAGGCCGAGCGGAAGACCCACCGGGACCACTGAGCCCCCACCACGCAGCCTGTCACTACTCCCCGGCCACTCCGCCCGGAGTCACCGTCCAGATATCGGCATTTCTAACGGCTTTTGGGCGCGATATCTGGACGGTGAACTCCCGTTAGGTCACTGGCGGGCGAGCGCGCCGACGATGGCCGGCAGGAGGGCCCGGAAGGCCTTCCCGCGGTGGCTGATCGCGTTCTTTTCTTCCGGTGACAATTCAGCGCAGCTGCGGTCCTCGCCGGCCGGCCGCAGCACGGGGTCGTAGCCGAAGCCACCGTCACCGCGGGGTTCGCGCAGAAGGGACCCCTCAAGCTGGCCGTATTCCACCACTTCACGGCTCGCGGCACCCGGCCCGGGGACCGCCAGTGCCGCAGCGCAGACAAATGCCGCTCCCCGGTGCCCGTCCGGGACATCGGCAAGCTGGTCCAGTAAAAGCCTCAGGTTGGCGGCGTCGTCACCGTGCCGGCCAGACCAGCGCGCGGAAAAAATTCCGGGCGCCCCGCCCAGCACGTCGACGGCCAGCCCCGAATCGTCGGCGATGGCCACCAGCCCAGTGGCCTCCGCAACGGCCCGCGCCTTCAACAGCGAGTTTTCGGCGAACGTCACGCCGGTTTCGACGACGTCTGGCGCACCCACCGCCGCGGCGTCCACCACCTGCGTGTCGACGTCGAGCCCGGGGACCTGTCCGCGCAGCAGCTCCCGGAGCTCCCTGAGCTTGCCCTTGTTGTGCGTGGCCAGGACGAGGCGCGGTACGGGCGCGCCGTCAGGTTCAGCGTTCGGGTTCACAGTGTCCTGGTTCACAGTGCGTCGGCGAGGGTTTCGCGCTGGATCGCCGCCAGTGCGGTGGTGCCCAGGAGGGCCAGGTCCAGCAGCTGGTTCAGCTCGTCCCGGTCGAAGGGAGCACCCTCTGCGGTGCCCTGGACTTCCACGAACTTCCCGGATCCGGTGACCACCACGTTCATGTCGGTTTCGGCGCGGACGTCCTCAACGTAGGGCAGGTCCAGCATGGGCACGCCGTCGATGATGCCCACCGAAACCGCTGCGATCGTGTCGATCAGGGGCTGGGCGTTCTTGGCGATCAGCTTGTTGTCGCGGGCGAAGCGGATGGCGTCCGCCAGTGCCACGTAGGCGCCGGTGATGGCCGCGGTGCGCGTTCCGCCGTCGGCCTGGAGGACGTCGCAGTCCAGGACGATCGTGTTTTCGCCCAATGCCTTGGTGTCAATGATGGAACGCAGCGAGCGTCCGATCAGCCGGGAAATCTCGTGGGTCCGCCCGCCGATTTTCCCCTTGACAGATTCGCGGTCAGAACGGGTGTTGGTGGCCCGGGGAAGCATGGCGTACTCCGCCGTGACCCAGCCGCGGCCTTCGCCCTTGAGCCAGCGCGGCACGCCCGCCGTCAGGGACGCCGTGCACAGGACCCTGGTGTTGCCGAACTCGATGAGGGCCGATCCCTCGGCCTGCTTGGACCATCCGCGGGTGATGCTGATGGGGCGGAGCTGGTCGGGGGCGCGGCCATCGGCGCGCACTACGGGCACTGCGGTTGCTTCAGAAGTCATGCCTTTAGCTTATCGACTCACGACGAGCCGTCCCGCCGCAGAGCGTGCAGCGGGCCAGCCATTGCACTGGACCAGAGGGGCAGCGGGTCAGACGGTGTAGTGCACACCGGCCACGGCAACGGCCACGTCGCCGCCGAACACGGGGCGCGCTTCGGCCATAACAGTGGTGGGCGATGTCCAGACGGGGATGTGCGTGAGCAACAGCCGGCGTGCGCCCGCGCTCTCCGCGGCCTCGCCGGCACGCTTTCCGGTCAGGTGGACATCCTTGATGTCGTCGTCGCGGCCTTCCTCAAAGGCGGCCTCGCACAGGAACAGGTCAGCGTCCTTTGCCGCTTCCTCCAGTCCTGCGCAGGAATCGGTGTCCCCGGAATACGTCAGGATCCGGCTGACAGTGTTGCCTTGCTTGTCCGGTTCGGTCACTTCCACCCGCAGGGCGTAGGCCTCCTCCACGGGGTGGTTCACCGCGAACGGCGTCACCGTGAACGGCCCCACCGTGACGGATTCCCGTTCGGTCCAGTTCGTGAAGTCGAATTCCTCGTGCATCCCCGGATCGAGTTCCAGGCCGTAGGCGGTGGCCATCCGGTCCGCCGTCGCGGCGGGGCCCCACACCGGAATCCTGCCTCGTCCCCAGCCGCCGGGCTTCCAGCGGACGGCCACGTGCAGGCCGCACAAGTCCATGCAGTGGTCGGGGTGCAGGTGGGTGAGGAAGATCGCGTCGATGTCCTCAAGGTCCGTGTATCGCTGGATGGCGCCAAGGGCTCCGCTGCCAAGGTCCATCACGATCTTCCACGTCCGCTCGCCGTCGTTGGCGGTCAGGAGGTAGCAGGACGCCGGCGAGCTCGGGCCGGGAAACGAGCCGGTGCAGCCGACGATGGTGAGCTTCACAGGGCAGGTCCTCCGGCCCGATGGGCGCCCACAAAGTTCGAAATCCGAGGTCCCGACGACGACTGCCGGGCGCTGGCGGTCTGCGCGGCCGCGATCATCTCGGGGGTGATCCGTGCCAGGCTGCCGGTGGGGTATTGGGCCGCCACATGGTCCACGTGCCGGACGGACAGGACCTCCGGCCCCAGGAAACGGCGGGCCAGCGTTTCGAACTGGCCGGCGTCACCGGTGGCGATGAAGTGGTGTTCCGGCGGTGCTACAGCAGTGCGCTGAAGGTCGTGAGTGGCGAGGGCCCGGTACACGTCCTTCGCCGTTTCCTCCGCGCTGGACACGAGCGTCACGGCGTCACCCATCACGAAGGAAATGACGCCGGTCAGCAGCGGATAGTGCGTGCACCCCAGCACCACGGTGTCCACGCCTGCCGCCTTCAGCGGCGCCAGGTACTCTTCGGCAATAGCCAGCAAGGCGGGTCCGGTGGTGATCCCGGCCTCCACGTAGCTCACGAACTCGGGGCAGGCCACGGACGTGATGGCCAGGTCCGGCGCGGCGGCAAACGTGTCTTCGTAAGCCCGTGAACCAACGGTGGCGGAGGTTCCGATGACGCCGATACGCCCGCTGCGGGTGGCAGCGACAGCCCGCCGGACGGCCGGCTGGATCACCTCGATGACGGGGATGCCGTATTTCGCCGTGTACCGCTCGCGGGCGTCCCTCAGGACAGCGGCCGACGCCGAGTTGCAGGCAATGGTCAGCAGCTTGACGCCGGAGTCCACCAGTTCGTCCATCACGCCCAGGGCGTTGGCGCGCACTTCGGCAATGGGCAAGGGCCCGTAGGGCCCGTTGGCGGTATCCCCCACATAGAGGATGGACTCGTTGGGGAGCTGGTCGATGATGGACCGCGCCACGGTCAGTCCGCCGACACCGGAATCAAAGATGCCGATGGGGCGGGACCCCACCTGGGCGGTGGTGCTGCTGGCTGCGGAGTCCGATGCGGCTGCGCCTGACGGATCCATGCTCGAGGCTGTAGTCATGATTATTCGAGGATAGGTCTTCCCCGGGGCCGCAGCCATCACATTGTGGCGCCCGACTCATGTCAATTTTGTCACAGTGGCGGTCGAATCCCGGACCAGGACAGCAGTTCAGGCCCGTGAGTCCAGGGACTGGAGCATCGCCTGGACCAGTGATTCCTGCAGCCACGTGGTGAAGTTGTACACCAGGGCGAGGTAACTTTCCACGTCCTCGGCCTGGGACCAGTCCTGCATCAGGTGCACGTGTTCGGCGTCCTCTTCATCCCGGATATCCAGGCGTTCCGCCAGCACCAGGCGCACATCGTTCAGGGCCATGGACCAGAACCTTGCCCCTTCGGCGGTGAGGACCACTTCGTCCCTGTCCAGGTCCAGCGCGGCAGCGCGCAGCGCGCCGATCTTGGTTTCCCGCAGCGAGCGCTCGGTGAGCTGGCGGAACTCCAGGGACGCGCCGTCGTCGTTCTTCATCACGTTGGGCAGTAACCGCTTAACGGCACGGTCCGTCGGTTCCTGGACGTCCATATCCAGTCCGATCAGGGCGGCCAGCGGATCCTGGCTGGTGTGTTCGGCCGGCTGGAGCATGGAGATGACGTCATCGATCAGGCTGCGGAGCAGTTCCCGTTCGGCGGGTTCCAGGAACCCGGTGATGCCCTTGAGCCCGTATTTGA
This sequence comes from Pseudarthrobacter raffinosi, assembly GCF_023913735.1. Taxonomy (GTDB): domain Bacteria; phylum Actinomycetota; class Actinomycetes; order Actinomycetales; family Micrococcaceae; genus Arthrobacter; species Arthrobacter raffinosi. Next base: position 47,824 of record NZ_JAMXBH010000011.1, on the reverse strand, counting down.
ATGCCTTAGCCACGTTTCCCCTTGCCCTGCCCGGACCCGCCGGATTTTCCTGCGTTTTTGGAGTTTCCACCATTCCCGCCGGTGGCCTTCTCCACGGTGGCCCAGAGGCCGAAGCCGTGCATGGCCACGGCATGCCGCTCAACCTGTTCCTTGCTGCCGTGGGCAACAATGGACCGGCCCTTTTTGTGGACTTCCATCATCAGCTTGTTGGCTTTGGACTCGGAGTAGCCGAAGTAGCTTTGGAAGACATAGCTGACGTAACTCATCAGGTTGACGGGATCGTTCCAGATCACCAGGTTCCAAGGGATGTCCGGGGCGGTCAGGGAGTCCGTGGACGCCTCTGTCCCGGTCCGGGTGCCCTCCTGTGTATCAGGGCCGAGCGCAACGCTTAAGGTCATCTGTCCATTCTATGGGGATGCACACTAGAGTGAATTTTGTGAGTACCTCCGCCAGCTGGGACCATCCCCGCACGTCCTTTTATACAGACCACTACGAGCTGACCATGCTGCAGGCGTCCCTGCACTCGGGCGCCGCACACCGCAGGTCGGTCTTCGAGGCTTTTGCCCGGCGCCTGCCGGACGGCCGGCGGTACGGGATTGTGGCGGGAACGGGCCGCCTGCTGGAAGGCATCGCCGACTTCCGGTTCGGCGAAGCCGAGCTGGACTTCCTGGGGCGGACCGGCGTGGTCAACCAGGACACCCTGGACTACCTGGCGAACTACCGCTTTTCCGGTGACATCTGGGGCTACCCGGAAGGCGAGGCGTACTTCCCCAACTCCCCCATCCTGATTGTCGAATCAACGTTTGCCGAAGCCTGCATGCTGGAAACCTACCTGCTCTCGGTCCTGAACCATGACAGTGCCATCGCCTCCGCCGCCTCCCGCATGATCACCGCGGCCGGCAACCGGCCCTGCATTGAAATGGGATCCCGGCGGACCCACGAGGAATCGGCAGTCGCGGCAGCCCGCGCCGCCGTCATTGCCGGGTTCGACAGCACCTCCAATCTCGAGGCCGGCTTCCGGTACGGCATCAAAACGGTAGGGACCGCCGCGCACTCCTTCACGCTCCTCCACGACACCGAGCGGGAAGCGTTTGAGGCGCAGATCGCCTCCCTCGGACCCGGCACCTCGCTGCTGGTGGACACGTACGACGTCGAGGCAGCCGTGCGTGCCGCCGTCGAGTTGGCAGGGCCCAAGCTGGGAGGCGTCCGGCTGGACTCCGGCGACCTCGTGGCCCAGGCCCAATGGGTCCGGCGCCTCCTGGACGAGCTCGGCAACGTGAACACCAAGATCGTGGTCACCTCGGACCTGGACGAGTTCGCCATCGCCGCGCTGCAGTCCGCCCCGGTGGATTCCTACGGTGTGGGCACCTCGCTGGTCACCGGTTCCGGTGCACCCACAGCGAGCATGGTCTACAAGCTCGTCAGCCGCACCGACGACGCCGGCAATTTCGTCTCCGTGGCGAAAACCGCCAAGAACAAAACCAGCATGGGCGGCCGGAAGTACGCGCTGCGCAAGCTCAACGAGCGGGGGGTGGCTACCCAGGAAATTGTGGGCATCGGCCACCGCCCCGAAGACGACGGCAACGACCGGCCGCTGCTTCAGCAGTTTATGAAGAACGGCGAGCTGCTGCCGGGCTGGACCGGACACGAGGGTGTGGTCCGCGCCCGCCAACGGCACGCGGACACCATGGCCGAACTGCCCGGTGTCGTCAACCGCCTGCAGCGCGGCGAGCCTGCCATCCCCACTATCTACGAGGAGAACTGATGTCCCGCGCCCTGATCATCGTTGACGTCCAGAACGACTTCTGCGAGGGCGGCTCCCTGGCCGTGGCCGGCGGTGCCGGTGTTGCCGGAGCCATCAGCGAGTACGTGGACGCCCATCACAATGAGTTCGACCACATAGTTGCCACCCAGGACTGGCACATCGATCCCGGCGCGCATTTTTCCGACACGCCCGATCACAAGGACAGCTGGCCGCGGCACTGCGTGGCCGGCACTCGCGGCGCAGAACTCCATCCGGACCTGGACAGCGAATACATCCAGGCCTACTTCCAGAAGGGCCAGTTCGCCGCGGCGTACTCCGGCTTTGAGGGCCTGCTGGCACCTGAGGATGCCGTCCCCACAGGGGAACGGCAGCCGGGCGCCATGCCCGCTGACGCAGATGCCTACGCACCGGCGGACAACGCCATCGGACTGGACGACTGGCTGCAAAGCCACGATGTGGAGGACGTTGTAGTGGTGGGGATCGCCACCGACTTCTGCGTGATGGCCACCTCGCTGGACGCGGTCCAGGCCGGCTACTCCGTCACGGTCATCCGCTCACTCACCGCCGGCATTGCCGAGGACCTGGAGGATGCCGTCGCCGAAATGGAGCTGGGCGGCGTCGAAGTCGCGTAAGTACTACTTCCGGCCGATGAACCAGTCCTGGAGCTTCCGCAGCCTGGACTGAAGCTGTTCCTCGTTCGCCTGGGCCACCGGGGGGCCGCCGCAGACGGTCCGCAGCTTCGTGTGCACCACACCGTGCGGGGTTCCGGTCCGCGCCGACCAGGCCGCCACGTTCTTGGCCAGTTCGTTGCGCAGGTCCATCAGCATCCGGTGGTCCGGTATGGCCGGCGCCGCGGTGGCCGGCTCGGCTGCCGGTGTGCGCCGGTTCTTGCGGTTGAGCTGTTCGTGCTGGCGCTGCCGCAGCAGCGTCCCCACCTGCTCGGCATCCAGCAGTCCGGGGATGCCCAGGAAGTCCAGTTCGTCCTCCGAGCCCACTTCTCCCCCGGTGCCGAACTCGCCGCCGTCGAACAATACGCGGTCGAAGGACGCCTGTGAGTCGAGGGCCTCGAACTTGCCCTTGGTGAGGCTGTCGGACGCCTTGTCCTCCCGGTTGGCCTCTTCCATCAGCGAGTCCTCGGGATTGAACAGGCCGTCGCTGTCTTCTTTCTCGGGGCGGTCCAGCGCGTGGTCGCGTTCGGCCTCCATCGAGTTGGCCAGGGCCATCAGCGTCGGCACGGACGGCAGGAAGACCGAGGCCGTTTCGCCGCGTTTCCGGGCGCGCACAAAGCGGCCCACTGCCTGGGCGAAGAACAGCGGCGTCGAGGTGGACGTCGCATAGACGCCGACGGAGAGCCGGGGCACGTCCACGCCTTCTGACACCATGCGGACGGCCACCATCCACCGTTTCTCGCTCGCGGTGAATTCCTCGATCTTGCTGGAGGCCTTGGCGTCGTCGGAAAGGATCACGGTGGGCGATTCGCCGGTGATCCTTTTCAGCTGCCCGGCATAGGCCCTGGCATCCTCGTGGTCCGTGGCGATGACCAGCCCGCCGGCGTCCGGAACCGTGCGGCGCATTTCGCTGAGGCGTTTGTCCGCCCCCGCCAGGACAGCGGGAATCCATTCCCCGGCCGGGTTCAGCGCCGTCCGCCACGCCTGCGACGTGATGTCCTTGGTGACCGCGGACTCGCCCAGTGAGGCCGCCATTTCCTCGCCGGCACTGGTGCGCCACCGCATCTGGCCCGAGTAGGCCATGAACATGACCGGGCGCACCACATGGTCACGCAGGGCGTTGCCGTAGCCGTAGGTGTAGTCCGCTTTCGAGCGCCGGATGCCGTCCTTGTCCTGCGCGTATTCAACAAAAGGGATGGGCGAGGTGTCGGAGCGGAACGGCGTACCGGTCAGGGAGAGGCGCCGTGCCGCAGGGTCAAACGCTTCGCGGAGGCCGTCGCCCCAGGACAGGGCTTCGCCACCGTGGTGGATCTCGTCAAGGATCACCAGCGTGCGGGCGGCCTCGGTCTTGGCGCGGTGCAGCATGGGTTTGCTGGCCACCTGCGCGTATGTGACAGCGACGCCAACGAAACCGCGGCCGTGCTGGCCATCGGAGTTCTTGAAGTTGGGGTCGATGGCGATGCCCACCTTGGCAGCGGCGTCGGCCCACTGCCGTTTCAGGTGGTCCGTGGGCGCCACGATGGTGACGCGGTTGACCGCCCCTGATTCGATGAGCATGGAGGCCACTCGCAGCGCGAAGGTGGTCTTGCCGGCGCCGGGAGTTGCTACGGCCAGGAAGTCGCGGGGATCGGTCCTGAAGTAGAGGTCAAGGGCTTGCTGCTGCCAGGCACGGAGTTTTTGGGCGGTTCCCCAGGCTGCGCGTTCCGGATAGGCCGGTGGCAGGGTGGGGCCGCCAAAGAGCGTCTCCGTCACTACTTGTTGTTGCCCGAGTCCCCTCCGGGACCCTTGCCGCCGTCGTTCCCCGGGCGGAGGCCGTCATAAACCTCTTTGCACATGGGGCACACCGGGAACTTCTGCGGATCCCGGCCCGGCGTCCACACTTTGCCGCAGAGGGCAATGACAGGATCACCCGTCAGCGCGGATTCCATGATTTTTTCCTTGCGCACGTAGTGCGAGAAGCGTTCCCGGTCACCGGGCTCCACTTCCTGGCGCAGCTCTTCGCGCTCGATGGTTGCCGTGGACGTTCCAGCCCCGGAAAGCTCGCGCATCGGGTCGTTTTCGAGAGGGTCCGTCATGCTAGTCATGGCATCCATCTTAGCGTCCCGGGACGGAGGACGTTCGACGGCGGGAGGACCGTTTTGCACTCACTGCACCCGCCGCCGTCGGCTGTTCCGCGCAACGCCGCTAGGCACCCGCCCGTGGTGTGTGGCCGGAATTACAGCTCCTGCCAGTCAGGTTTGTGATCGTACGTGTGCCGGTAGAAGTCGGCGAGCTTCAGCGACGATGCCGCGGCCTGATCCACCAGGATGGTGGCGTGCGGGTGGAACTGGAGGACCGAGGCCGGGCAGATGGCGGCGACGGGTCCTTCCACGAAGTCGCGGACGGACGGTGCCTTCTGTGCCCCGGTAGCGATGAGGACAACGTGCCGGGCCTCGAGAATGGTGCCCAGCCCCTGGGTCACCACATGGTGCGGCACCTCTGCCAGGCTGCCAAAGAACCTGGCGTTGTCCCGGCGGGTCTGCTCGATCAGCGTTTTGATGCGGGTCCGGGATGCGAGCGAGGAACCGGGCTCGTTGAAGCCGATGTGGCCATCCGTACCCACGCCCAGGAGCTGCAGGTCCACTCCGCCCGCTGCCCGCATGGCCTCCTCGTAGGCGGAACAGGCCGCGGGCAGGTCCGCGGCCGCCCCGTCAGGCGTATGGACGTTGCCTTCGGCGATGTTGACCCGGCTGGTGAATTCCCGCCGGATGACTTGCCTGTAGGACTCCGGATGCCCGTGGTCCAGCCCCACGTATTCGTCCAGGGCAAAGGCATGGGCATTGCTGAAGTCCAGCCCGTCACGCTGGTGCCGCGCCGCCAGCTCGTCGTACACCGGCAGCGGCGATGACCCGGTGGCGAGGCCCAGTACGGCGGCGGGCTTGCGCCGGAGCAGGGCCTCGATGGCATCGGCGACGAGCTGTCCGATCTGCTTGCTGCCCTGGAGGATGACAACTTCCATGTCCGGCCGCCCTTCTGGTCTTTTACGGAATCAACGGTTGACGGTCAGTTGGGCCAGCAGTTCGGGTCCGCGGGCATCAAGCCACTTTCCACCCAGCCGAATGCCCGCCCCAAACAGCGCCAGTCCCAGCATCAGGCCGACGGCCAGGTTGGCCCACCCGAACATGGCATTCCCCGTGACCAGCTGCGCGATGAGCAGGCCCACCTCAGGCAGGACCAGCAGGCTCAGGACGCCCATGCCGGCAAACTGCACCACCAGGGTCTGCCCTACATTGCCCGGGGGCTTCTTGAACGGGCTGTCCCCGGGCAACGGGACGGCCACCGTGTAGCGTGCCGACACCACGGACGACAAGCCAAGCCCGGTGAACAGGATGCCCAGGCTCAAGCCCAACTGGCCGGGCAGTTCCGACCAGCTGCCGGTAAAGAAGTACTGGCCCACTGCAAAGATCAGCACCACGGGCAGGGCAAAAGCCAGGCAGGCCAACGCCCTGCCCAGCCGGTCGTCCACACCGCGGACGCCCGTGGCCACATGCAGCGCGAATGCCGTGTTGTCATAGGAGACGTCCGCTGAGATGGACCAGGCCAGCAGGAAGGCAGCCAGCGGTGCAGCCACCGCCAGTACTCCGTAGTGACCGGACTGGCTGCCCTGGAACACCAGCAGGATGGGGAGCAGCGGGACCACCACCAGGGAACCGGAATAGCGGGGATCGCGCAGCCAGTACGTCAGCGCGCGCGCTGTTACTGCACCGGCCGGTGTGGCCGGCAGCAGGTCGAACAGCCCCAGTTTGCCACCCTTGCGGCTCCCGCTGCCGGCGTAGGGCGGGTTGACCAGGGCCCGTTCAAGGAGCAGTTTCCAGCACCAGGACAGGACTGCGAGGGTTGCAGCGGCGATCACGAGTTTCAGTGCGGCCGCTCCCGGGCGGCCAACCGCAACATCACCACCGAGGGACCACGCGGCACCAAGTGGCGTCCAGGACAAGGTGGCAGCCAGCTCCGGCAGGAAACCCGTCGAGGCGGTGATGCCCCTGCCCACGCCAGCGACGATCGGGCCCATCAGGACCAGCGGGACCATAAATGCGATGGCGCTGACATCCTTGAACCGGCGCGACGACGCCAGGCTGGCGGTGGCGGTGGTGACCACTTTGGACAGGACAATACATGTCAGAACGCCGACGGCGGCGCCCACCAGTGCGGCAACCGCGGGAAGGGGGCCACGGGCCCAGGTCCACACGGTGGCGAGCGCTGCGAGCGCCGTGGCCAGGCCGGGGATGCCGATCAGCCCACCGAGGGCCAGCCCCGTGAGCAGTTGGCGCATGGGGATGGCGGAGGTGGTGAAGCGGGCAGGGTCCAGGGTCAGGTCCGCGGCGGACGCGACCACCGGAATGAGGCCCCAGCCCAGGAGGGCCGCTGAACCACCAAGCACCACAACCGTCCGGGCCAGTTCGGGGTCTACAGTGCGCAGCAGGACCAGTGCCACGACCACTAGTCCCACCAGCCCCAAGGCATAGAGACCGCCGAACGCCAGGCCGACGAGCTGCCAAGGGCTGCGGCGAAGGCCGTTCCGCAGCAGGGTCAGTTTGAGCCTTAGGAGGTGCGCAACCATTCCAGGCCTTCCGTGTGGTTGCGTCCGCCGACCAGCTGGACAAACCTTTCTTCCAGCGTTGCCCCGGCGCGGACTTCGTCCACGGTCCCGGTGGCGAGGAGCCTTCCGGCCGCCACCACGGCGACGTGGTCGCACATGCGCTGGACCAGGTCCATAACGTGGCTCGAGACGATCACCGTCCCGCCGGCGGCTACATAACTGTCCAGGATGGACCGGATGTTGGCCGCCGAGACGGGATCCACGGACTCGAAGGGTTCATCGAGCACCAGCAGCCGCGGGGCGTGGATCAGGGCCGAGGCGAGGGCGATCTTTTTTGTCATGCCGGCCGAATAGTCCACCACGAGCGTCCCGGCGTCCTCGTAGAGGTCCAGGGCGGACAACAGCTCCCCCACACGGGAGGCCACCACGTCTTTGTCCATGCCACGCAGCAGCCCCGCGTACGTGACCAGCTGTTCGCCGGTGAGCCGGTCAAAGAGGCGGACACCGTCAGGGAGGATGCCCATCAGCTTCTTGGCCTCCAGCGGCCGGGCCCAGACGTCCACCCCATGGACAACGGCTGTCCCGAAGTCGGGCCGCAGCAGGCCGGTGGCCATGGACAGCGTGGTGGTCTTGCCGGCGCCGTTGGGCCCCACGATGCCAAAGAATGAGCCTGCCGGGACGTCGAGGCTGATGCCGTCCACGGCGATTTTTCCGCCGAAACGCTTGGCGAGGCCGCGGATGGACAAGGCCGGAACGGGCCCCGCGTGCACCACCGGATCAGAGTGGGGATCAGGATGCGCAGCAGTCATGATGCCAGCCTAGACCCAGGGCCCTGCCGAAGGGGTCCTCCCGCGGGAGTAGTGCAAAGGCGTAGGGAACCCTAGAACGAATGCCGCGGCATGGCCCGTTCGTACTGCGGTGCCCAGGGGAGGTCGTGCCCCAGTTCAAACGCCGCACGGAGCCACCAGTGCGGATCCCGGAGCGCGGCCCGGGCAATAAGCACGCCGTCGGCCTGCCCGGTGGCCACGGCATGCTCGGCCTGGCCTGCGGAAGTCAGCAGGCCCACGGTGCCTGTGGGGACCCCCGCTTCGCGGCGGATGCGTGCGGAGAACTCCGTCTGGTAGCCCGGACCCGGACTGATGTCCTGGTGGGCCACGGCCCCGCCGCTGGAGACGTCGATGAGGTCCACTCCGTGCTCCGCCGCCTGGGCGGCCAGCCGGACCGAAGCCTGGACATCGACGCCGCCCGGCGCCCAGTCGGTGGCTGAAATCCGCAGCAGCAGGGGCATGGATTCGGGGATGACGTTGCGGACGGCATCAACGACGGCGAGCATCAGCCGGTTCCGTCCGGCCTCGTCCCCGCCCCAGGAATCGGTCCGCGTATTGATCAGCGGGCTTTGGAACTGGTGCAGGAGGTAGCCGTGCGCGCCATGGATCTCCACGGTGTCGAAGCCGGCGTCCACGGCACGCACGGCGCCGGCCGCGAAGTCGGAAATGATGTCCTGGATCTGCGCCTCGGTCATCGCGGCGGGTTCGGCAAAGCCGTCGAAGGCAAGCCGTGACGGCCCCACCGTGGGCCAGCCGCCGTCGGACTCCGGGACGCTCCCCCGCTGCCCGGCGAACGGCCAGTAGGCGGACGCTTTCCGGCCGGCGTGGGCAAGCTGGGCGCCGATCTTCGCTTCCGCGGCACCGTGCCGGTGCACAAAGGACGTGATCCGCTGCCAGGCCTCGGCCTGTTCGTCGTTGTACAGCCCGGTGTCGCGGGGGCTGATCCTGCCGGCCGCGTTCACAGCGGCCGCCTCGGTGAGGATCAACGCCGCGCCGCCCGCGGCAAAGGAGCCCAGATGCATCAGGTGCCAGTCGTTCGGAACCCCCGGGGCGCCGTCGGGACCGCAGCTGTACTGGCACATGGGTGATACCCAGCCGCGGTGCGTGAGCTCCAGGGAGCGGAGCTTGAGCGGCTGGAACAGGGCCGGCACTAGAACAGGACCCTGGCGAGTCCTTGGCGTGCCTTGGCAACACGGGGGTCGGACGTGCCCACCACGTCGAAGAGTTCCAGGAGGCGTACGCGGGCTGGCTCCCGTTCCGGGCCGAAGTTCCGGCCGATGAAGCTGACCACGCGGTTCAGCGCGTCCTCCACGTGACCGCCGGACACGTCCAGGTCCGCCACGCCCAGCTGGGCGGCCAGATTGTCAGGTTCGTTGGCGGCGAGGGTACGCAAGGCTTCCGAGTCCTCGGCGGAGAGCGGCTGGAGCCGGGCCATCAGCTCCACCTGGGCCAGGCCGGCCTTGGCCTCGGCGTCGGCGGGCATTTCCAGCAGGGCCTGCCGGTAGGCCACGGCGGCGGCCTCATAGTCGCCCGCCTCAATGGCGTCGAACGCGGCCTGGTGCAGCGGCGGAAGAGGTGCTGGTTCAGTCTCCATGGGCGCACTGCCCCCGCCGAGGCTGCCCGTAACCCCATTGGCCGCCGCGACTTTCAGCAGTTCATCCAGGAGGGGGCGGATCTGGGATTCCTCGGCACCGCCTTGGAAGAGCGGTACGGGCTGGCCCTTGAGGACGGCGACGGCCGTGGGGACGGCCTGGACCTGGAAGGCCTGTGCCAGCTGCGGGAAGGCTTCGATGTCCGCCGCCCCCAGGACCAGGCGGCCGCCGTAGCTGTTGATGACCCGCTCCAGCGAGTCGAGCATCGCGGCGGATTCCGGGGAGTACGCGGCCCATAGCGCGAAGACCACCGGAACCTGGGCGGAAAGCTCCACGAGTTCCTGGAAATTTCCTTCGGTGACAGTGACCCGCAGCGGTGCCGCGCCGTCGTCGGGCGTTACCGCACCCGCTTCTGCGCTGGCACCCGCATCCCCGGAAACAGGCGGATTGCCGGGAGCCGCAGGAGGCGCCTGGCCCTGTCTCAGGGATGAAAGGTCGACGGCGCCACGCAGGTTAAGCAGGCTGGCAGCGGCTGGAGGGACTGGGCGGGAAGCTGGCGAACTCATGCTTTCCACTCTAGCCACTCCGGCCGCTGCCGGGGGTACTGCATCAGGGACTGGACCCTGCGGGCCTATTTGAAGCTTGCGCCTACCAGCCCGCGCGTTGCGGCCACCAGCTTGATGGGATCCGTAGAACCTGCCGGCGGAACGTAGACCGCCATTGATTCAGCAAAGTTCAGGACCATGCCGGTGGTGGTTTCCTTGCCGCCGGCGAGGGCCGCGGCGTCGTCGCCGATGGTGAGCTTGTCACCGGAGGCTTTGGGCGTGCCATCAAAGCCGAAGTTGATCCGGCCCAGCACCAGCGCCCCGCCGTCGGCCGTCCGGAACACCACAGTGCTTTCCGGTACTACCTTGTGGGTGAAGGAGAAGTTGCCGTTTTCGCCGGACTTGACTACCTCGGCCTGGTAGGAGAGCGTGTCGGCGATGTACGGCGAGGATGCGCCCTCCACCAGCTTGTCCTTGAAGCTCGACTCTGAATTCGTCAGGCGGTCGGCCAGCCCGGCCAGGGCTTCTTCGCCGCTGTACAGCAGGCCGGATTTGTCGTTGGCGGCCAGCGTGTCGGTGCCGTTCCGGCCGATGGCGGGGAACGTAGTTCCCGGCTGCAGCGGGGTGGTCTCGGTCAGCTTGTAGTTCTCCCGCGGGGAGGGCTGGACCAGGGTGAGCAGCTGCGGGACGACGTTGCCGTCACCCTGCGTAACGGCGAGGACTGAACGCGGCCAGCTGCGGTCGCTGGTGACCACCGTGGTGAGGAGCTTGGTGGAACGGACGGGCATCCGGGCTTCATAAGTGCCCACCTGGGAACGGATCTTGTAGTTCTGCGTACGGACCTCAAGCTCCGTCCCGGCTACGCGCTCTGCGAGCTTGGCTGCGTCCTTTGCGGCGTCACCGGCGTCGGCGGTGCTGGAGACCTGCTCCAGGATCCTGCGGAACTGGGCGTCCAGGAGGACCGGCGCGGCCGCCTGGGCGGCCTCCGGCGATGCTGATTCGGGAGCCGGCGCGGGCGTGGTGGCAGCGTTCGCAGCAACACCCGTTCCGGCCACAACAAGGGCGGTCACTGCGGCGGTGACCATGCCGCCGGACACCATGCCGAGCCGTGAGGCGGACCTTGCCTCGGCCTTGGCCCGGGCGCGCCGGGCGAACAGGCTTCCCGTGCCGTTGCCTTCGCCGTCCCGCTTGCGTGCAGACAGGACCACCAGGGCAATGCCGGCGAGGATCAGCAGGCCGCCAATCACCATAAGCGGGATGGCCCACGGGGTGGCGGTGTCATTCGGGAACGTCATGGAGATCGACGACGGTGCGGGCTTGGTGCCATCGGACGCCAGCAGCAGTGACCATTCGCCGTCAGCGGGCGGCGTCCACGAGTACTCCAGCTCACCGCTCGCGTTCTCAGTGGAAACCCAGAGATCGGATCCGGACGGATTCGGCGCCGTGGCGTCGCCGTTGGCGTGCTCAACCTGCAGGGATTTGTTGTCCTCGGAAACCCCAGTGATGGTGTTGTGGGCCGTCGGGCCCACCCAGGCGTCCACGTCGTCAGGCCGGCCGGCCGCGAGCATGAAGTTGCCGTCGCCTTCGACCTTGATCTTCACCGTTCCGCCCTGCGCAGTGCGCAGGTTCTGGTCGATGATGGTCAGTGGCGCCTCCGCGGCATCTGCCGGGGCGGAAGCCGTAAAGGTCTCGGAGGGAGCCCAGATTGTCTTCTGGCCAATACCGGCCAGAAGTGTCAGGAGGCCTAGCAGCACGAGTGCAACTGCAGTCTTGAAGCGCAAAGGAAACACCTATCATTCGCGGGGGTTTACTTTCAATAGTAACCGTTTTGTTACCAGAACCCCCGTTGGGGCGCCAGCGGAGTCCGGAATCGGCGGCGCCCAGGCGGCCCGGCGGGCGCCCTCGCTCCTGTTGGCAAGGCTGCTGATAGTGTTTGCGATGATCATCACACCGGCCCGCAAATGCGGCGCCACGCACGGAACAGGCCCCAGAATCCAGTGACTGACAAGACGGAAGAGTCCTCCACGGGACACGAAAATCAACCGGCCGCTGGCGCTTTGGAATCCTCGCCGGGCACGCCTGCGACGGCGAAGCGACGGGGCTCCGCAGCTGCGGCCCTGGGCCAGCTTGTGCGGCGCCTGCGCCAGCCGCTGCCGGGCGCCCAGCCCAGGCTCCGGTTTGAGATCCCGCCGGAATACAACCACACGGAAGGACCTGCCGCCACCGAAGACGGCGAGACTGGCGGGAGAGCGGCGCAGTTTGGCCGTCCGGGTCCCCGGATGTCGATGCAACATCCCCTTTACATGGGCTTCATGGGCACTGTTGGAGTGGGCCTTGCCCTGCTCGTCTACTGGATCGGCTCCAACACCACGCAGCTGCTGCTGTGGATTGTGGCTGCCCTGTTTATAGCCCTTGGCCTGGAACCCGTGGTCGGCTGGCTGGAGAACCGCCGGATTCCCCGCCCGGTCGGCATTCTTCTGGCCGTCCTGGTCCTGGTGGTGGCTGTGGGAGGGTTCTTCGCTACCCTCATCCCCACCATCGTGGAACAGGTCACCCAAATTGTGGTGCAGGCACCCACCTGGGTACGGGACTTCATCGACTCTGAGTTCTTCCGCAACGTGGATGACCAGTTTGGTGTGCGCGACCGCATCAACGAGGAACTCGACAAGTTCGTCAACAACCCCGAGGCGATGGGCGGGATCTTCGGTGGCGTGGTTGGCTTCGGTTCCACCCTGGCCAACGGTCTCTTCGGCACGTTGATCGTCCTGGTCCTGAGCCTCTACTTCCTGGCAGCCCTCCCGGCCATGAAGAAGTGGGGCTACCGGCTGGCGCCGCGGTCTCGCCGGGCCCGGGTTGAAGCCCTCTCCGAGGAGATCACCCGGTCCGTCGGCAACTACGTGATCGGGCAGGCCTGCGTGGCATTGCTCAATGCCACGTTCGCGTTCATCGTGATGTCCATTGTGGGTGTCCCGTTCGCCCTCTTGCTGGCCTTCGTGGTGGCACTGCTGGCATTCATCCCCCTGGTGGGCGGCATGATCGCCGGCATCGTGGTCCTGCTGATCGCCTTGACGGTCGGGTGGCAGACTGCCGCCGTCTACGGCATCTGCTACTTCGCCTACCTCCAGTTCGAGGCCTACTTCATCTCGCCGCGCATCATGCAGAAAGCCGTGGCCGTGCCGGGCGCCGTCGCCGTGATCTCCGTGATTGCCGGCGGCAGCCTGCTGGGAGTCCTGGGGGCGCTGATCGCCATCCCGACGGCGGCGGCCATCCTGCTGCTGGTCAAGGAGATCTACATCGTCCGCCAGGACAAGCACTAGCGGACAGGCGCCAGCGGACAGCCACCAGCGGACAGGCACTAGTAGCGGCAGCCGCTAGGCAGCCGCAGTGGCCACCGGGCCGTTCCACACCTGCGGCAGGCCTTCGGGACCGGAGCCTGCCTCCGTCACCTCATCGACGATTTCGTTGAGCACGCGGGAAGCGTATTTCTCCCCCACCCAAAGGTGCTTGGCGCCGTCGACACCCACCACCCGGGCCTGCGGCACCAGGCTGAAACGTTCAGCGGCGGCGGCGGGCTGGAGGTAGTCGTCATGCTCCGGCACGAGGACGGTGAGCGGCTTGGCGGAGTCCGCCCAGAGACGCAGGTGGGCGTCGGTGGCGCGGTGCAGCGGAGGCGACAGCAGGACGGCACCTTCAATCTGGCTCGCCACCGGCTCAACGGCACCGTACATCAGCGCCAGTTCGGTGCCGAAGGACCAGCCCACCAGCCAGCGGTTGGGCAGTTGGCGTTCGACGGCGAAACGTACCGCCGCCTCAACGTCCTGCCGCTCGCCGATCCCCTCTTCGAAGGAACCTGCGCTGGTTCCCCTCGGCGACTCGGTCCCGCGCGTGTTGAAACGAAGCACAGCCACGCCGGCCAGGGCCGGAAGCCGGTAGGACGCCTTGCGGTACACGTGCGAGTCCATAAAACCGCCGTGCGTCGGAAGCGGATGCAGGGTGATCAGCGTCGCGGTGATCTGGCCGGACTCGGGCAGCGCCAATTCCCCCACCAGGGTGTGGCCATCCTCCGTGCGGAGCTCGATGTTCTCGCGCCGGGCCGGCAGCACCGTTGACGCGCGGATGGGTGCGGGCCCTGTTGGCTGGCTGAATTCGTACGACGCCGGATCAAAAGTCATGCCTGCCAGCTTAGCGACTCCCGGCGTCCGCAGGCGCAGTGCGCTGGCTCTTAACGCGGCTTCTGCGGGGCGGAGCCGTTCGCCCGGGCTATTCCGAGTCAGCGGTATCGGTACGTCCGGGACAGCCAGCAGTTGGTGTGCCAGTGGCGGCGCTCAGCCAGGCCTGCGGCCGCACCGAATATGTGATCGTCCTTCCAGACCACCAGGTGGGCGATGCCGGGGACCACAGCGGTGGAACAGCCGGGGCAAATGTAGGTCTTTTCCGCGTTCCTGGCGGTCATGGTCCTGACCGTCCACTCGCCGTCGGGCGCGCTTTCCCGGCGGGCGATTCCAGCCCGCGCCCGCTCCAAATCCAACTCCGGAACGTCGCCGTTGCCCTTCTTGCCGGCAGGCTTTCCGCCAGCTACGCCCGGCTTTCCGGAGGCAGGGCGGCGGGGACGGTTGGAACGCGGCATGCCTCCATTCTCCCCCAGCCCCGGTAGTGTGTACGGCGTGCGACTTGTCATAGCCCGATGTTCAGTTGATTATGTTGGCCGGCTCAAAGCCCATCTCCCCCTTGCCACCAGGCTCCTGCTGGTCAAGGCCGACGGCTCGGTGCTGGTTCATTCCGACGGCGGCTCCTATAAGCCGCTGAACTGGATGAGCCCGCCCGCCACCCTGCGGGTGTCCTCGCCGGAGGACATTGACCTGGAGCTTGGCGTCACGGAACAGTGGACCGTCCAGTCCGCCAAAACCGATGACCGCCTGATCATCAACATCCACGAGCAGCTGCACGAGAGCGCCCACGACCTTGGGGTGGACCCCGGTCTCATCAAGGACGGCGTCGAAGCCGACCTCCAGCGCCTGCTTGCCGATCAGATCGAGACCCTGGGCTCAGGTTTTTCGCTCATTCGCCGCGAATACTTCACCGCCATCGGCCCGGTGGACATCCTGGCCCGCGACGCCAGCGGGGCCACGGTGGCCATCGAGCTGAAGCGGCGGGGCGACATTGACGGCGTGGAGCAGCTCACCCGCTACCTTGAACTCCTGAACCGCGATCCGCTGCTGGCCCCGGTCCGCGGCATCTTCGCTGCCCAGCAGATCAAGCCGCAGGCCAAGGTGCTGGCCAACGACCGCGGCATCGACTGCATCACGCTGGACTACGACGCCATGCGCGGTGTGGACGACAGCGACTCCCGGCTTTTCTGAGGGCCCGCAATCCGCTTTTCTGACGCCGAGTTCCGCTTTTCTGACGCCGGATATCCGCACCGATGACGCCTTCGACCCCCTGACAAGGGGATTCATCCGTTTTATACCGCAAAATTTGCCGTATTGGCCGTTAAGACCGTTGACCTGACGGAATCGGCGTGAAATTCTTAGACCAGTCTTTGTGTAGGTGTTTTTCATGCTCGCAAGACATGTTGCGAGCGCGAAGCTCCTGCAGCGCAGGTTCCCAGGAACGGCATTGAAGGATTCTTCTCGCGGAGTGACCGAGTCCGGCACGAGGTGTGCCGGACTTAGACAAGTTCCATAATGAGGAGAAATAAATGGCACAGGGAACCGTCAAGTGGTTCAACGCTGAAAAGGGCTTCGGCTTCATCACCCCGGATGACTCCGATGGCGATGTCTTCGTTCACTACTCGGAAATCCAGACCGGTGGCTTCAAGACCCTCGACGAGAACCAGCGCGTTCAGTTCGAAATCGGTCAGGGTGCCAAGGGCCCCCAGGCTACCGGCGTAACGCTGGTCTAGTCCCCCGCCCGGCGGCCGCCATCTGTGTGGCCTCCAGCGAAGAAAAGATCCCCGGCATCCGTGCCGGGGATCTTTTCTTTGTCCGCAATGTCTTCGTCCACCGTGACTTTCCAGTCGCAAATCGTTCGGGCCGCTGTGAGGATCAGCTTCCCTGGCCCACCAGGCCCCGGACCAGCCGTGCCCCCTGCCGCAGCGAAAGGCCGGGCAAATAGGCCCGGGTGAGCGCCCGTCCGATCGCCGGCAACTGCAGCGGATCCTGGTAGTACAGGTAAAGCGTCCGGTACTCGGGTTTGAAGCGTGATTTGAAAGCCGCCAGGGACCGGAATCCGTAGACCGGTTCGAGGGCGTGGCCCACCACATCGAGGATGCGGACGAGGTTCTCTGCCGGCACCGGCTCCCCCGGCGTTTCGTCGCCGGGCCGGCTGGCGAGCGGGGACCCGGAGAGCGAGATCACCTCCACGGATTCGCGCAACTCCAGGACCGCCGAAGCAATGAGGAACTCCATCACCCCGGGGAATCCGTCAGCGCCCCGGCGCATAACGTCCAGAGTGCGGCTGACCAGCGTCCCGCCGTCGTAAACGGGCAACCAGCTCGTGACCCCGTGCACGTGGCCGTCGCCGTCCACGGCCAGGCAGCAGAGCACTTCGTCGTCCATCAGCTCATCCATGCCGCCCAGCGTGAATCCCATTTCCGGAACTGATTTTCCTGCCGCCCATTCCTCCGACACTTCGCTGAGCCGGGCACGCAGGGCGGACGGAAGCCCGTGGTACGTGCCCCAGACGGCTTTGACGCCCATCTTGGCGGCGCGGTTGCGGGCAGTCCTGACGTTCTGCCATTCCTTGCCCGTGAATTCAAGTTGCCGGACGGACAGCCTGGTCTCCTGCGCTACCGACACGCGCTGGAAGCCCCGGTCCCGCAGCAGGGGCCACAGCGTGTCATCGCACGAGTAGAAGGCCGGGATGAGCGCGCGGTTGCCGCAGTAGGAAAGAAACCCTTCGGCAGTCCGCTGACGGGAGTCTGCCGCACCGAAGGGACCGGCCAGCGTCAGGGCAACACTGCCGTGCAGCTGGTAGGCGACGGCGCCGCGTGCATCCGGGCTGAACCAGTACCGGTTGGGCTCCCAGAGGGCCATCCACGACAGTGAATCGCCGCCCTCGTGCAACAGCTTCCGCGCGGCGGCCCTGTCGTCGTGGCCCGAATCGCTGCCATGATGCCGGCCCAGGAGCACGGACCAGACGCCGGCCAGGGCAACCAGCCAGAAGACCGGTCCGGAGTATCCAAAGATCAGGGACTCAAGGCCGTTCCGTTCAGCAAACACCCGGTGGTAGAGATTCGGCAGTGGGACCGGCAGATACTGCCTGGACAGTTCGGCCAGCAAGCCCAGCAGGCCGCCGTCGCGCGTCATTCCCCCAGCGGCAAACCAGGCCAGGGCGTAGCTCGCGGCCAGGAGGAGCCAGACGCCACCGACCACCGCCAGGAGCCGACGGCGGGCGGCAGGGATCGTCTCGACGCGGAACTGGCGGCGGTTAGCCCAGAGCAGGACCGCCAGCAGCAGTGGGACGATCACCAAAGGCAGGATGTGGGCAAAACCTGAACCCATGGCGGCTGTGTGCGGCCGCGCGGGATAGTGCGGGATCAGCGCGAACAGGGCCAGGTAGACGGCGGCCATCGCCGTGACGGCCAGCTGAAGGGCCAATGTGATGCGCAGTGCCATGCGGCGGCCGCGGCGCATTCCGTCAGCACAGATGAGGAGCAGAACCACCGGCACTACTGCCAGGGCGAGGCCAAAGGGTCCGGCGAAGCCCGTCCGCCCCACCTCCAGGCAGGATGCCACCACTGTTGCTCCACAGTTTGCTTCGAGCTGACCCAATGTGGGCATGGGGTTCAACACCACGTCCCGGAGCAGCGCAAGCGGGCCGGTGGGCGTCCGGGCAACGGCGGTAAGAATGGGTCCCACGGCAAACACGGCCACCGTGAGGGCGAGCAGGTTCCTGGTTTCCCTGCCGCTCGAGCGGGGCGGATGAAGCTGGCCGTGGTCGCCCTGGTTCCACCAGCTGGCTGCGAGACCCACCGCTGCACCTACCAGGCCGATGACGGTCTCGGCATGCCCCACATACAGGACCAGCAGGAGCGACACCGAGAGCAGCGCCGTCCGCAACCGGCGCCGCCACAGAACAGGGATCCTGCCGCTCGCGGCCAGCGACGCCGCAAGGATAGCGGCGTAGGGACCGATCAGGCTATTGTCGGCCATCAGCCCCAGCCAGCCGTCTCCCGCATACCTCGCCAACTGGGTCAGGAGCAGGAAGACTGTGACAGCAACAAACTGGCCGCCGAGGAAAAACGCCGCAGTCTGAAGGGGCCCAAGGTTCCTCTCGGCCAGGCCCAGCAGCAGCAGGATCATCAGGGACGCCACCAGGTAGGCCAGCGGGTTCGTGGCAAAGAACAGTGACGTCACCAGTGCCCACCAGTTGCCAGCCTTCAGACCAGGGGCGCTGACGCCTGCGAGGGATAGAAGCTCTTCCGGCGGTCCGCTGAGGAAGCTGCCGGTTGCCGCCCCGACCAACAGGAAAATGCCGAGGATGCTGAGCGTCAGTGGCACCGACCGCAGGTAGCCCCGCATTCTTCGGCCAGCCGGAAGCAGGACGGCTGACCAGAGCAGGGCCGGCGCACGGGATTCGCCAGCTTCCCTCATTTCGCCCACCCCCAGTGAGCAGCCAGCAGCTCAAGCCCGTTGTCCATGCCGGGAGTCAGCACGTCCCACGAATGGCCGGTGTGAGCCACCACGTCCGAGCCCACGGTGAGACCTGCCCCGCGGGCCGCCGCCTCAAGGGTCCGCAGATTTGCGACGAACTCCGCATCTGTGGCCCCGGCCGCGAAATACGCCACGCTGCCAGGATATTTGCGCTCCTTCAACAGCGTCAGCGGTATCTGGGCATCAAAGGCAGCGGTGTCGCCGTGGAAGGCCACATCAACCGTTTTCTGGCGTTCCTTGGCCAGCGCAGGCTCGCTCTCGCTGGAAAAGGCGAGAACACCCGTGTACAGCTCCGGGTGGCGGGTGGCCATCTGAACTGCGCAGGTGGCACCAAAACTGAAACCGCCGATGGCCCATTGCCGGTGGTCGGAGTCCACGTCCAACGTTCCCGAGATCCATGCCGGCACATCGACAGAGAGGTAAGTGTCTGCCTTGGCGATGGCGCTGTCCATGCAGAGATTGTTCGCTGACTGGTTGCCGTTGGGATCAACCACCACAACAACAGGCGCCGCTCCCCCATGCCGGGCGGCGAAAGTGTCCATGCGTGCCGGGAGCGACCCGCCGGTCAACCAGTCGGCAGGGCCGCCGGGCTGGCCGGGGACCAGAACCAGGACCGGAAGGCTGGGACGATTCGAAGCAAAGTAGGCCGGTGGCAGGTAGATGTACGAGTCGCGTGCCTGGAGACCCGAGGACGTTCCTGGAATGGATGCGGTGCGAACAACGCCGTCGGCAGGGATCTCATTGGAGGGTTTCCATCCGTCCAGGGGCGTGGCAGGGCTGTCCGGCTGGCGCATCAGCTCCTGTTCCAGGGCCGGGATGCGGCTCAGCGCCGTTCCTGTCAGGTCCGCAACTGTCCGGTTGAGGCCGAAATACGCGTTGATCTGAACCGCAGCCAGCAACACTACGGCCAGGAGGGCGAGCACATCGAGCGCACGGCGGCGCCACGACGCCGTGGAGAGCCGGAGCAACACCAGCAGGAGGGCGGCCACGGCCGGGAACACCCAGGCCAAGACGTCGAACGGCAGTTCTTCGGGGAAGGCAGAGGCCCAATAGATAAGGATCCAATGGACCAGGAGCACCACGGCGGCGGCGGCGGCAACAGCGGCGGCAACACTGAGGAACCAGCGGCGGCGGCCAAGGGCGCGCGGAGGCCAGATCAGGGACAGAGCCGCGGCGGCACCAAGGACCCAGGCGGCCCAGTACACCGGTCCGTCGGTCAACCGGATATCAGCAATCCAGTCCACGTGGCTAGCGCCAGGTACCCACGCCGATGACCGGCCCGGCTTCCAGCCAGGAGGACAGCCCCGCGTACGCATCGAATTTCATGGCCAGCCGCAAATCCTGGCCTTCGTACCGCAGTTCAACAATCACGACGTCGGGCTGGACCTTCACGGCCTCGGCCTCGGTGGGCTTGCGGCGGCCCAGCAGCTCCAGGGAGCTGCGCTTGAACTTATGTTTGGGACGCACACTCAGTGACAGCAGGCGGAACCATTCAAGGTCGTTATCCTGATAACGACAAACCCCCATCTGCCAGCTGTTTCCAGCAACGCAAATGGAGGCGTCCACTGTGCCAAGGGCGCGCCGCAGATTGAAGCGGCGCACCCCCGAAAGGCCCAGTGCGAAAATCAGCAATCCGAAAACGATTGCCAAGGAGATGAACGTAAAAGTCGGAGCGTCCATCAAGGTCGTGCTAGCGGATCCCAGCAGTAGCCGCGTCACCCAGTTGGGCGTTGTCAGCAACAATCACCACGCGGTTGTTGTCGACGGAGAAGAATCCGCCGTCAACAGCCACGGCAATGCGGTTCCCGGAAACCGGCTCGATGGCCAGTTCACCTTCGGCCAGGATCGCCAGCAGGGGCGAGTGGCCGGGCAGGATTCCGATTTCACCATCGCTGGTGCGGGCCTTGACCATCTTGGCCGCTCCAGACCACACGAAGTGATCCGCTGCGACAATCTCAACCTCAAGCTCAGCCATACTACTTGGTCTGTTCCTGGATCTTGGCCCACTGGCGCTCGACATCGTCCAGGCCGCCGACGTTGAAGAACGCCTGCTCGGCTACGTGGTCGAAGTCGCCGTCGCAGATAGCGGTGAAGCCTTCAACCGTGTCCTTGATGGTGACGGTGGAGCCTTCGACGCCGGTGAACTGCTTGGCGGTGTAGGTGTTCTGGGAGAGGAACTGCTGGATGCGGCGTGCACGCGACACGACGATCTTGTCCTCTTCCGACAGTTCGTCAACGCCGAGGATGGCGATGATGTCCTGGAGTTCCTTGTTCTTCTGCAGGATCTGCTTCACACGGACAGCCGTGGTGTAGTGGTCCTGACCGATGTACTGCGGGTCCAGGATGCGGGACGTCGACGTCAGCGGGTCAACGGCCGGGTACAGACCACGGGAAGCAATTTCACGGGAAAGTTCCGTGGTTGCGTCGAGGTGTGCGAAGGTCGTGGCCGGGGCCGGGTCGGTGTAGTCATCTGCGGGGACGTAGATGGCCTGCATCGAGGTGATCGAGTGGCCCTTGGTGGACGTGATGCGCTCCTGGAGGAGACCCATCTCGTCTGCCAGGTTGGGCTGGTAGCCCACGGCCGAAGGCATACGGCCGAGGAGGGTGGAAACCTCGGAGCCTGCCTGGGTGAAGCGGAAGATGTTGTCGATGAAGAGCAGCACGTCCTGGTTCTGCACATCGCGGAAGTATTCCGCCATGGTCAGAGCGGACAGTGCAACACGCAGACGCGTTCCCGGCGGCTCATCCATCTGGCCGAATACAAGGGCGGTGTCCTTCAGGACGCCAGCCTCTTCCATTTCAACCCAGAGGTCGTTACCTTCACGGGTACGCTCGCCGACACCGGCGAATACCGAGGTACCACCGAAGTTGCGGGCCACACGGGTGATCATTTCCTGGATCAGAACCGTCTTGCCCACGCCGGCGCCACCGAAGAGGCCGATCTTTCCACCCTTGATGTACGGGGTGAGAAGGTCAATGACCTTGATGCCGGTTTCCATCATCTCGGTGGAACCCTCAAGCGTCGCGAAGGCCGGAGCCTTGCGGTGGATGGGCCAGCGCTCGGTGATCTCGAGTTCCGACTCAGCCACGTCAAGCGGCTGGCCGAGGACGTTGAAGATGTGTCCCTTGACGACGTCGCCGACCGGCACGGAAATGGGGGCTCCGGTGTCCACGACAGCGGTACCGCGGACCAGGCCGTCGGTTGCCTGCAGGGAGATGGCGCGAATGACGTTATCGCCGAGGTGCAGGGCAACCTCGAACGTGATCGTCTTGGTCTCACCGTTGAGGGTAATCTCCGTGGTGAGGGCGTTGTAAATCGAGGGGATTGCGTCAGCCGGGAATTCGACGTCGACAACCGGGCCAATAACACGTGCAATACGGCCGGTAGCACCGGTCGTCGCGGCTACGTGTTCGGTAGCAGTGGCAGTCATCTCTCTCACTTCACTCAGTAGATGGCGTAGGGGTTAAGTTTACTTTGGTGCAGGTACAGCTGGATCCGGGCTCGTGGAGGCTAGGACGCGTTCAACGCGTCAGCACCGGCCACGATCTCGGAAAGCTCCTGCGTAATTTCAGCCTGGCGGGCAGTGTTGCGCAGACGCGTGAACTTCTTGATGAGGTCCGTGGCATTGTCGCCGGCGGACTTCATTGCCCGCTGGCGGGCAGCGAGCTCCGAAGCTGCTGCCTGCAACATGGCGGCGAAAATGCGTGACTCGATGTAGCGCGGGAGCAGGGCATCAAGAACCTGCTCCGCTTCCGGCTCGAATTCGTAGAGCGGCAGGAGGTCCGACTCGGACGCCGCCTGCTCTTCGACAACCTCAAGCGGAAGAAGACGGATAACCGTCGGCTCCTGCGTCACCATGGACTTGAAGCGGGTGTAAACGACATGGATCTCGTCTACGCCGCCCTCTTCGTAGTCTGCAGCGAAGGCTTCGAGCAATGCCGCGCCGACCTCACGTGCAGTTCCAAACTCCGGCGCGTCAGTGTTGCCGGTCCACACGCGCTCGTAAGAAAGGTTGCGGAAGTCGAAGTACGCCTGAGCCTTGCGGCCCATCACGTACGTCTTGACTTCTTTGCCCTCCTCGTGGAGCAGCTCGGTGAGACCGACCGCCTGCTTAAGCACGGTCGCCGAGTAGGATCCTGCAAGGCCGCGGTCTGCACTGATAACCAGAACAGCTGCCCGGCGGATTTGCGTCGGCTCGGTGACCAGCGGGTGGTCGATTTCGCTCTGGCTTGCAACAGCAGAAACGGCACGCGTAATCGCGTTTGCGTAAGGCAGTGAAGCCGCTACGCGTGCGCGGGCCTTGCCAATGCGCGAGGTAGCGATCAGTTCCATCGCCTTGAAGATCTTGCGCATCGACGTGGTCGAGCTGATCTTCTGGCGGTAGACCCGAATCTGGGCTCCCATACTTTTCCTTTCCTAAGATCCCGGTGGCCGGGACTGCCGGAACCTCGGGGTTCCGACAGTCCCTGCCAGCGAAACTAGCGCTTCTGCTTGACGATCTTTTCCTGGTCTACATCGGCTTCCGAGATAGCTTCGTGCTCCTCGTGGCCGGCGCCTACCAGGCGGTTGTCACCTTCACCGAAGAAGCCCTTTTTGAAGGCCACAATCGCGGTCTTCAGTGCTTCAGCGGTGTCATCGTCCATAACGTTGGTCTGCGCCAGCGTGGTCAGGATGGAGGACTTGTGCTTGAGGTGCTCCAGGAATTCGGTCTCAAAGCGGTTGATGTCCTCAACCGGAACCTCGTCGAGGTGGCCGTTGGTACCTGCCCAGATGGACACAACCTGGTTCTCGATCGGGAACGGTGAGTACTGGCCCTGCTTGAGCAGTTCCATCAGGCGGGCGCCGCGGGTCAGCTGCTGGCGCGATGCGGCATCGAGGTCCGATGCGAACATGGCGAAAGCCTGCATGTCGCGGTACTGGGCCAGTTCCAGCTTCAAAGTACCGGAGACCTTCTTCATGGACTTGACCTGCGCAGCACCACCCACGCGGGACACAGAGACACCCACGTCGACGGCCGGACGCTGGTTGGCGTTGAAGAGGTCCGACTGCAGGAAGATCTGGCCATCGGTAATGGAGATCACGTTGGTCGGGATGTAGGCAGAGACGTCGTTTGCCTTGGTTTCGATGAGCGGCAGGCCGGTCATCGAGCCGGCACCGAGCTCGTCGGAGAGCTTGGCACAACGCTCCAGCAGGCGGGAGTGCAAGTAGAAGACGTCGCCCGGGTAGGCTTCGCGTCCCGGCGGGCGGCGCAGCAGCAGTGAAACTGCACGGTAGGCCTCGGCCTGCTTGGAGAGGTCATCGAACACGATGAGGACGTGCTTGCCGCCGTACATCCAGTGCTGGCCGATGGCCGAACCGGCGTACGGTGCCAAGTACTTGAAGCCTGCCGGGTCAGACGCGGGGGAAGCCACAATGGTGGTGTACTCCAGTGCGCCGTTGTCCTCGAGGGTCTGACGGACAGCCGCGATGGTGGATGCCTTCTGACCGATTGCCACATAGATGCAACGCACCTGCTTGGTCACATCGCCGGAAGCCCAGTTGGCCTTCTGGTTGATGATGGTGTCGATGGCGATAGCCGACTTGCCGGTCTGGCGGTCACCGATGATCAGCTGACGCTGACCGCGGCCGATCGGGATCATGGCGTCGATAGCCTTCAGACCGGTCTGCATCGGTTCGTGAACCGACTTACGCTGGGTCACGCCGGGCGCCTGGAGTTCCAGTGCACGGGTGGTTTCGGCCTTGATTTCGCCGAGGTCGTCGATGGGCTGGCCCAAGGGGTCAACCACGCGGCCGAGGAAGGCGTCGCCTACCGGTACGGACAGAACCTGACCCGTGCGGTGGACTTCCTGGCCTTCTTCGATTCCGGTGAAGTCACCGAGTACGATGACACCGATCTCGCGGACGTCAAGGTTCTGGGCCAGGCCCAGTGTGCCGTCTTCAAAGCGAAGCAGCTCGTTCGCCATGACCGAGGGAAGGCCCTCAACACGGGCGATGCCGTCACCTGCGGTTGTTACACGGCCAACCTCTACGCGCTCAGCGTTTCCGGGTTCGTAGGACGCCGCGAACTCGTTCAACGCATTACGGACGTCGTCGGCGTTGATGGTCAATTCGGCCATCTGCAGTCCCTGCTCTCCTGTTTTCGTGATCATCGTTGCTCACGATGACCGGGGTTTCGTTTCGTTAAGTTGTGCTTGTCCGGCTATCCGGCCAGTTGGCGGTGAAGCTGTCCCAGCCGGGTTATAACCGAAGCGTCGAGCACTTCGTCACCCACCTGGACACGGATTCCGCCGATCAGTTCAGGATCAACGGTGATGTTGATCTTGAGCTCGCGACCGTACAGGGAATTAAGCCCTGCCTGGAGGCGAGCGAACTGCGTCTCCGTCAAGGGACGGGTGACGCTGACCGTTGCAATCCAGCGCTGTTGCCGTTTGGCTGCCAGCTCGGCGAACCGGGCTACGAGCCGCGTCGGCTTGATGCCGCGGGGCTGGGAAACTGCCTGCGCGATGAGGACTTTTGCTTCCTCGCCTGCGCCGGGATGCAGCTTCTGCGCCAACCCGGTCTTCGCTGCAGCACTGGCCTGCGGCTCAGACAGAGCACGTTGTACCTCGTGGTTGGAGGCAACGGCCTGGTTGAAGGAGAACAGATCGTTCTCCAGCTCTTCCAGCCCAGAGATTCCGGAGGCAGAAACGGCCGACTTGTTTTCAGCAACGGCGATAACCACCGTTGCTGCAAGCGTCTCGAGTGCATCGCCGATATCTCGGGCCGATGCCCAGCGTGAACTGGCCAGTCCGCCCGCGATGTCCGCAGCCTCAGCGGAGACTTTTCCGCCAACAAGCTGCCTGACAAGCGCCGACTTTTCGTCACCGGTGCGGGACGGGTCAGTCAGGGCGCGGCGCAAGCCAGCCGAGCTGTCCACCGTTCCCAGGATTCCGAAGAGTTCCTTAGCCAACTGCAGCGAGGCCAACGGAAGCTTTGCTTCCAGTTGGGTCAGCGCCGTGGTCAGCGATTCGCTCGATACACCTGACATTACTTAGCTGCACCTGCGTTCTGGTTCTCCAGATCTGCCAGGAAGCGGTCAACCACACGGGCAGAACGCTCGTCATCGTTGAGTGCTTCGCCAACGATGCGGCCTGCCAGCGTGGTGGCCAACGTGCCTACCTCGGAGCGCAGAGACACAACTGCGGCCTGGCGCTCCGATTCGATCTGCACGTGTGCCTGGGCCGTGATGCGGGCAGACTCAGAGGCGGCCTTTTCCTTCAGATCTGCAAGGATCTGGGCGCCTTCTGCACGGGCTTCCTCGCGGATGCGGTTGGCCTCGGCACGGGCATCGGTCAGCTGCTGCTTGTACTCTTCGAGTGCTGCAGAAGCCTCTGCCTGCGCCTTTTCTGCCTTGGCAATGCCACCTTCAATGGCCTCGGCACGCTCTGCAAACGTCTTCTCGAACATCGGGACAACGAACTTGACCACGATGTACATGAGGACAGCAAAGCCGGCGAGAACGACGCCCATTTCCCAGACGTTGGGAACGAGCGGGTTGGTCGCCTCGGCGCCTTCCACGGCGGCTGAGATGATCGTTTGATACATAATTCACCCGTCCTTATCTACTCGGTTCTGGATGTTCGCTTGGTTCTGAAGTCAGACTAGAGAACGAAAGCGAAGACCAGGCCGAGGATGGCGAGGGCTTCAGTCAGGGCGAGGCCGAGGAATGCGATCGGCTGCAGGACGCGCTGGGCTTCCGGCTGACGTGCTACGCCGTTGATGTAAGCAGCGAACACGAGGCCAACACCGATACCACCGCCGATTGCGGACAGTCCGTAGCCGATGAGGTTGAGGGAGCCGTTGATGGTGCCTTCCATTTTTCTTCCTTTCAAGATGCCATCTATGTGGCAGGTTGTTTGGGTTGCTTCATCCCCGTGAGGGGAAGTTTGTGGGTGCCTAGTGGCTGTCCGCGTGCAGGGCGCCTTCGATGTAAATGGCGGTCAGCAGCGTGAAGACGTAGGCCTGCAGGGCCATGATCAGTGCTTCCAGCATGTACATGGCAACTGCGCCGGCGATGACCAGAAGGGAGGTTCCCTTGAGCAGGATGTTCTCCTGCATCACCAGGAACTCAATGCCGGAACCGGCGATCATGACGATCAAGTGTCCTGCCAGCATGGTGGCAAAGAGACGGAGGCTGTGTGTGACCGGCCGGACCAGGAAGTTCGAGATGATCTCGATCGGGATCACAATCGGGAGAATGTAGACCGGGACGCCGGACGGCACGGTGGCCAGCTTGAAATACTTCAGGCCGTTCTTCTTGATGCCGATGGCAATCCAGGTGACGTACACAATGCCCGCGAGGACATAGGCGCCGCCAACGTGCGAGAAGCTTGGGAGCTGGATCACGGGAATGGCGCCGTAGATGTTGTTCACCAGAATGAAGAAGAAAAGGCTGAACAACAGCGGGACATACTTCATGAAATCTTTGCCGCCGATAATGTCTTTTGCAATGCCGTTTCGGACAAAGCCATAAGCCATTTCACCAGCGAACTGGAGCTTGCCGGGAACAAGCTGCTGCTTCCGCGCAGCTAGCAGAAAGAATGTGGCGATAATGACGACCGATAGGATTACCAGCAGCATCTGCTTGGAGAATCCGTCAGCCACCCCCCACGGCAGGATTGCCGGCAGGTGCATTTCTTCAATTCCAGGAGGATTGAACTCTCCTGAATCTTGGGCCGGGAGCGCAAGCGCGATCAACGCGTTTCCTCTCTGCAGTGTCCATCATTGGGCGTTGGTCGAGGACCCGCGGAATTGTGCTCCGCAGCTCCCCCTGTGAAATTATTTGGCATTTGTGTTTCCGTCCGCGGACGGGCCGCTGTCTGCGCCGCTCTTACCTGCCGTGGTTCTGGAACTGGTAAGGCCATGCATGTGGGAAAGATAGAAACCTCCGAGAGCTCCAAGCAGAGCGCCTGCGAGCACGATCCAGCGGGTTCCCCACAGATAATCCAGACCCCACCCTATCAAACTCCAGACGATGATTCCGCCAATAATGTAGCTAAAGACGGCCATTCCGGCGTTGTATCCGCCGTCGTTGTTTTCGGCCGACACCCCCGGCGTGGGCGCAGCGTTCTTGGGCACGGAGGAACCGTTTTTCGCTGTTCGTTTCCGATCAGGCATCGTTCGGCTCCTTGGGCTCGGGGTCGTTGTAAATCTGCAGGCGCGCCTTGCTGAAGCCATAGATTTCGGCAGCCTGCCAGAAGACAACAGTGGCAACGGCACCAATCAGGAACCATCGGTCGTGAAGCCAGGCAGGTGCTCCGATCACAAACAGGACAACCGCGAAACCCACGACCTTGACAAAGTAGGTGGCCGCGAACATTCCGATGGCACCGGAGGGGTTGTTGCGCCCCACGAAGTGGCCCACGAGAAGACTGATGGCGAAGAAGAGCATCACCAGGAGGCCGCCCAAAGTACTGGACAGAACGCCGCTGGGGCCGTTCAGGATCACAGCCGGGATGCCCGCCAGAATCAGTGCGCCTGCACCGGCAGCTGAACTGAGTGCGAGGAGGCGAAGCCACAGCGAGCGCGTGGGACCGGAAACACCAACGGGTCCGCTGCCGGACAAACGTCCGGGTTCGGCGTTGGAGGTCATAAGATCCCAATCGTCGGCGCCCTGGGGCTGGGTGGAGGGGCAGCTTGGGCTGCCCCTAAATTCTACACGAGATAGAAATAAATCCGAACGCCGTTACGCCGGCGACTGGTCACTGTGGCGGCGCAGGTAAGGCCAGGCCGTAATCAGGCCCATGACCAGCGTGGCGAAGATGTCGGCGGCCAATACAACTTGCCAAGGGAAGACTGCAAAGGCCAATCCCCCGAAGGACAGGACGGCGGTCCAGAGGTACATCAGGATCACGGCCGTCCGGTGCGAGTAACCGATATCCAGCAGCTTGTGGTGGAGGTGGCCTCGGTCTGCGGACCATGGCGAACGTCCCCGCGCTGTCCGGCGGACGACGGCGAGGCCCAGGTCAAGCAGTGGCAGGAACAGCACGGCGAAGGGCAGCAGAATCGGTATGACTGTGGAGATACCGTTGGCGCGGTCGTACAGCCCTGAGGTGATCTGGCCTGTGGAGACGATGCCGGCGGCTGCCATCAGCAGGCCGATCAGCATGGCACCGGAATCGCCCATAAAGATCTTGGACGGGAACCAGTTGTGCGGCAGGAAGCCGATGCAACTGCCAACGACGACGGCGGTGAGCAGGGTGGCCAGGTCCGAATAGTCCAACAGGACGGCATTCCGGTGCACCCAGTACGCCGTGAAGAAGAAGGCAGTTCCGCCGATGATGGCCACGCCGGCGGCCAGCCCGTCGAGGCCGTCAATGAAGTTGAAGGCGTTCATGGTTGTCACGATGAGCCCGGCCGTAAGCACGACGCGGAGCAGTTCGTTCTCCAGGTAGATCGGCTCCGGAACCCACGGGACAATGGTCATCCGGACGCCCCAAATGGCCACCACCAGGGCTGCGGCGCTCTGGCCGATGAGCTTCACCCACCAACGGATATCCAGGAGGTCATCCGCGATCCCCACGAGCACGATCAGTGCCGCGCCCGCCAGGACGCCCCACGGCGAGAAGTTGTTCCGGTAGATGTCCTTGACGAAGAAGGACTGGCTGGCCACGAGGAGGGCCACCAGCACGCCGAGGAAGATGGCAACCCCGCCCAGCCGGGACACCGGCGTCGTATGCATGTCACGGCTGCGGATGGGGGCGTGGAGTTCAAGCCGGTGCCCGATGACGCGGGCACCCCAGGTGGCTCCGTAGGACACGACGGCAGCCGTCAGCCCCATAAGCAGGTACATAATCATGCGATAGCGGCCGTTTCGTCGGTGTGCGGCGCAACCCTGCGGGTGCGCACAGGCATGGACAGCGGCCCGAACAGGTGGTCCTCGATCGATGGGCTCACTGGCGGGGAATCTGACTTTCGATAAATGAAACTTCTCCGTCGCCGGGCGCGCAGCAGGCAGTGCTTGGTGCCTTACAGGGCTGTATTACAGTGGACTCTAGTCAAGATACTAGCGCCAACGGCTCCATGGCTTCGCGCCACACTGGCGCATTGCGAGCGGGGAATCCCCTGAAGGCCATGCTGAAAGGAATCCCCATGACCGTCCGGGTTGCAGTTGCCGCCGTGACATTTAACCGTCATAAAGAGCTGTCCGTCCTGCTGGACGCCATTAATGCGCAGTCCGCGGCAGTGGACACCATCTGCCTTGTCGACAGCGGCACGGACCCCGCACGCGATGTTGCCGCGCGGCACCCAAATGTTGATTACGTCCGTTCCGAAGCGAACCTCGGCGGGGCAGGCGGCTTCGCCCTCGCCGCGCTGAAGGCGGTGGCCAGCGGAGCCAAATGGGTCTGGATGATGGACGACGACGCCGAGCCGGCAGATCCCGAATGCCTCGCCACGCTGCTGCGTGAGGCTGAGGCACGCGACCTTGAAGCCGTGGTCCCGCTGGTGGTTGCCCCCGGCCATCCCGACCGGCTGTCCTTCTTCTTCCGGCTGGACGGGAAAGTCACCCATGACCGGGCCGAACTGGAAAAAGTAGGTTTCCTACCCAACGACGGACACTTCTTCAACGGTGCCCTGATCAGGTCCGACGTGTTTTTCAAGGTGGGCCTGCCGGACATGCGCCTCTTCATCCGCGGCGACGAGGTGGACTTCACCATCCGCCTCCGCAAGGCGGGCATCCGGTTCGGCACGGTGACCACCACCGCCATCACCCACCCGCATGCGTTTTCCGAGACGAAGCACGTCTTTGGTGCACGATGGCATGTGATCGTGCCGGATTCGGCGTTCAAACGTTACTACTACTACCGCAACCGCGGGTACCTGATCCGGCGCTATTTCCGGGTTAAGTCGCTGGTGGCCGACGTCGGCGGCTATCTTGGCTACTTTGCGCAGCGCCGTGACCTGAAGGGACTGCTTGCCTGGGCAAGTTCCTTCTCGAAGGGACTGCGTGCCAAGGGCTTCGCGCCGCTGGAGGACCAGAAGTTCTAGGACACGCGCCGCAGCCGGCGGCGGGCCAGCAGCCACAGCAGCACCCACGGCTCGCCAAACACGCGGTACGCCACGCGGCGGGGATGCAGCAGCAGGCGCCATGCCCACTCAAGCCCGAGCCTCCCGAGCCATCGAGGTGCAAGCTTCTGGATTCCGGCCAGCTGGTCGATAGCGCCGCCCACCGTGCAGTAGATGGCCGGCGGGAGCGTGTCGAGCTGGCGCTGCAGCACTGATTCCTGCAGCGGCATTCCCAACCCGAGCAGGACGAGCTGGGGCTGCTGCTCCGCGAGCCAGCGCACAGCGGCCGTTTCGACGTCGTCGTTCCAGCCTTCGCCGGGCAGGCCCGCTATCGTGGCACCGGGAACAATGCTCCGGAGTTTTTCGACAGCCAAGGCGTTCGCCTCGGCGCCGGCGCCAACCACCGCAATCCGCTTCAGGCCGGCAACCTTGCCCAGGGACGGCAACCAGTCCGTGGAACCCAGCCGGTACTCCATGACCGGCCCCACGGCATTCCCCGTCCGGCTCCACAGCCAGAGCACCGGTGCCCCGTCGAGGAGCACCACGTCGCTCTCCTCATAAACGGAACGAAAGCCGGCGTCGGAATGTGTCAGCGTGACACTGTGCAGGTTATGTCCGACGACGGTCCGCTTGGTCCCGTCGGCGACGAACCCCGCCAGCACCTCAAGCAGGTCGTCAACCTTGAGCGGCGTGGCGTCCACGCCCAGGACGGGGATGTGCTGGCGTGCCAGGCTCACCCGTCAGTCTCCCGAACCGGCGCGGACGGCTCGTTGGCAGCTTTTTCAGCTGCCGGCTCTTCAGCGGCCGGCCCTTCAGCGGCTGATTCGGCCGGCAGAGCGACTTCTTCAGATTCTTCCTCGGGCTCAGCCATCGGAATCTCGCCCAGGCCCAAGACGCCCGGAACGTGCGCCCGGAGTTGCTCCAGGGACACAGCGCCGTTGCGCACCACGCGCAGGAGCGTCCCGGTGGCATCCACGATTGTGGAGGGCACGGCGTCAGTTCCTTCCACAGGCCGGAAACCGCCTTCGAGGTAGACCTCCACGGACTCCGCGAGCTGGGCACGTGCCTCCGCGGCGGTCTGTGCCGGCGGCTGGCCGGTCCGGTTGGCGGAGGAAACGGCCAGCGGACCGGTCAGCGTCAGGAGTTCCTGGGCCACCTCGTCGGCGGGCATACGCAGGGCCACCGTTCCCTGGGTCTCACCCAGGTCCCAGTCCAGTGACGGCTGGGCGTGCAGAATCAGGGTCAGTCCCCCCGGCCAGAACGCCTCGGCGAGCTTGCGGGCATCAGCGGAAACATCTGTGGCCAGGCCGTCCAGCGCGTTGATCCGGGGAATCAGTACCGGCGGCGGCATGGTGCGGCTGCGCCCTTTGGAGGCCAACAGCATGGTGACGGCCTGCGGCGAAAAGGCGTCGGCGGCAATTCCGTAGACCGTGTCCGTGGGGAACACCACGCACTTCTTTTCGCTGATGGCACGCTGGGCATGCTCCAGGCCAAGGGCGCGCTGATCCTCGGACGTGCAGTTGTAGGTTGTGGTCACTGGCCTATTCTTTCATCACTCGTGGTGCGGACCGGCAAGGACGGCGCTCGTGGCGCGTTCCTTGCCGTTGAGGTCCAGGTGCGTGGTGATCTCCCGCCAAGCACCCGTCCGCTGCATCATGCCGGCGATCCAGCCGGCCTGGACTTCCGCGTGTTCCATCACGAAGTAGCCGCCGGGAACCAGCAGCCGGGCAGCCGAGGCGGCCGCCGCCGTCGGAAGTTCCATGCCGTCCGCTCCCCCGCCGTACAGGGCTTCGGGAGGATCGTGCAGGGCAACTTCGGGTTCATTCGGGATGGCTTCGGCGGGAATGTAGGGCGGGTTGGAGATTACGACGTCGAAGGTTCCGTTAAGTTCCGGCAGCGCGTCGCGGAGGTCCCCCAGCACCAGCTTGACGCCCAGGGGCGCCAGGTTCCGGGCCGCCCACGCGTGCGCGAACGGACTGTATTCCACGGCGTGGACTTCAGCGCCGGGCACCTCGTGGGCGATGGAGCCGGCTATTGCGCCCGAGCCCGTGCCCAGGTCAACAATCCGCGGGTGTGCCATCCCCTTGACGTGGTCGATGACCAGCTGCACAACGGACTCTGTTTCCGGCCGGGGGATAAAAACCCCCGGCCCGACGGCGAGCTCCAGATACCTGAAGTGCGCCACTCCGGTGATGTGCTGCAGCGGGATCCGTTGGGCCCGTTCAGCGACAAGTTCGGCATAGCCAACAGGCGCTGGAGTGTCCCCCAGCATCATCGCCCGGAGCCTCCCGAGCCCCACACCAAGCAGGTGGTCCGCCAGGAGTTCCGCGTCGACGCGGGGGCTGGGGACCCCGGCGTCCCGGAGGATCACCGTGGCCTCGCTGACGGCAGCCGCGAGGGACTGCCCAGACCCGAGTGTCATGGGTGCCGGCGGCTAGTCGCCGATGGCGTCCAGGCGTGCCTGTTCGTCCATCTCGATGGCGGACTGGATGACCGGTTCCAGGTCCCCGTTCATGACCTGGTCCAGGTTGTAGGCCTTGTAGCCGGTGCGGTGGTCCGCGATCCGGTTTTCCGGGTAGTTGTACGTGCGGATGCGCTCAGAACGGTCCATGGTGCGGATCTGGGATTTACGCTGGGCCGAGTTCTCGGCGTCGATGATTTCCTGCTGGTGCGCCAGAATGCGGGCGCGGAGCACGCGCATGCCGGCTTCGCGGTTCTGCAGCTGGGATTTCTCGTTCTGCATGGCCACCACGATGCCGGTGGGAAGGTGCGTGATACGGACAGCGGAGTCCGTAGTGTTCACGGACTGGCCACCGGGACCCGACGAGCGGTAGACGTCGATCTTGAGGTCGTTCTGGTTGATGTCCAGCTCTTCGGGCTCGTCAACTTCGGGAAGGACCAGGACGCCGGCGGCAGAGGTGTGGATGCGGCCCTGGGATTCGGTGACGGGCACACGCTGCACGCGGTGGACGCCGCCTTCGAACTTGAGCCGTGCGTAGACGCCCTCGGCAGGATCGTTCGAGTTGCCCTTGACGGCCATCTGGACGTCCTTGTAGCCACCGAGATCGGATTCGTTGGCCGAGATGAGTTCAGTCTTCCAGCCGCGTGATTCCGCGTACCGGGTGTACATCCGCAGGAGGTCGCCGGCGAAGAGCGCGGCTTCGTCGCCGCCTTCGCCGCCTTTGACCTCCAGGATCACATTGCGGGCGTCGTCGGGGTCCCGCGGAATGAGGAGCCTGCGCAGCTTCGCAGAAGCCTGCTCCAGCGCTTCTTCCAGCACGGGAACCTCGGCAGCAAACTCAGGGTCCTCCGAGGCCATTTCCTTCGCAGCGGCGAGGTCGTCCTCCAGGGCATGCCACTTGTTGTATGCCTCCACGATGCCATTGAGCTGCGCAGAACGCCGCCCCAGCTTCCGGGCCAGCCGCTGGTCAGCATAGACAGCAGGATCACCAAGCTGCGCCTGGATAGCATCATGCTCATCAAGCAGGCCCTGTACGGACTCAAACATTTTCAAAACCTCTTTCGACTCTTACAAGTCTAGTTTCACGAGACTTAACGACGAACCGCTCAAAATATGCCGGCCAAAGGGCCGGCATATTTTGAGCGGTGAGCGTAGCTACTTGTCGTTATCCGACTTCGCACCAAGCGTTGTCTTCTGGACCTGCATGAGGAACTCGACGTTGCTCCCGGTCTCCCGGATCTTGTTGGTCAGCAGCTCAAGGCTCTGCTGCGTTTCGAGTCCGGAAAGGACGCGCCGCAGCTTCCACATGATCTTGACTTCCTCGGGGGAAAGCAGGTTCTCTTCGCGGCGTGTGCCGGACGCGTTGACGTCCACGGCCGGGAAGATGCGTTTGTCCGCCAGCTGGCGGGACAGGCGGAGCTCCATGTTGCCGGTGCCCTTGAACTCTTCGAAGATGACCTCGTCCATCTTGGAACCGGTCTCCACGAGGGCGGTTGCCAGGATGGTCAGCGAGCCTCCGTTTTCGATGTTGCGGGCTGCACCGAAGAAACGCTTCGGCGGGTACAGCGCGGCGGAGTCGACGCCACCGGACAGGATACGGCCGGAGGCCGGTGCTGCCAGGTTGTAGGCGCGGCCCAGGCGGGTCATGGAGTCCAGGAGGACCACCACGTCCATGCCCATTTCCACCAAGCGCTTGGCGCGTTCGATGGAGAGCTCGGCCACGGTGGTGTGGTCATCGGCCGGACGGTCGAAGGTGGAGGCAATAACCTCACCCTTGACAGTGCGCTGCATGTCCGTGACTTCTTCGGGACGCTCGTCAACGAGCACCATCATGAGGTGGACCTCAGGATTATTGATGGTGATGGCGTTAGCGATGGACTGCAGGATGAGCGTCTTGCCGGCCTTCGGCGGGGAGACGATCAGGCCACGCTGGCCCTTGCCGATCGGGGCGACCAGGTCGATGACGCGGGGGCCGATCTTCTTGGGATCCGTCTCAAGGCGCAGGCGCTCGGACGGGTACAGCGGAACCAGCTTGGCGAATTCGACGCGGTCCTTGAGCTCTTCCGGCGTCTTTCCGTTGACGGAGGTGACGCGGACCAGGGCGTTGAATTTCTGGCGGGCGGTCTGCTGGCTGCGGTCTTCGCCTTCACGCGGTGCACGAATGGCACCGACGCAGGCGTCGCCCTTGCGCAGGTTGTACTTCTTGACCTGGGCGAGGGAGACGTAAACGTCGTTCGGACCCGGCAGGTAACCGGAGGTGCGGATGAACGCGTAGTTCTCCAGCACGTCCAGGATGCCAGCGACGGGCAGCAGGACGTCGTCCTCGGTGACCTCGACGTCGTCGACGTCCGGTCCCTGGGTGCGTCCCCGACGGCGGTCGTTGCGGTCGCGGAAGCGGTCGTTGCGGGAGTTGTCCCGGCTGTCCTGGCCACCCTGGCCGCCGGAGCGGTCATTGCGGTCGTTCCGGTCGCGGCGGTTGCGGCGGTTGCGGCGGCTGCCGCCGTCGGAATCGTCGTTATCGCGGCTGTCATCGCGACGGGCGCCGTCACGCTGGCCGGAGTCACGGTTGCCTGCGTTGTCGCGGCCACCATCGGTGGTCTCGCGGGCGGTGGTTTCACGAGCCGTGGTTTCACGGGCTGTGCTGTCACGGGCTGTGCTGTCACGGGCCGTGGTGTCGAGGGCGCCACGGGTGCGGCCGCTCTCGCGGCGGTCAGCACGCTGGCTGTCGCCGGATTCGGCGCCCTGGGTTTCCGTGCGCTGGGAATCGGCACGCTGGGTTTCGGTGCGGTCAGCCTGGCGCTGCTCAGCGGCGGGCTGCTCGGCCGGAGCCTCAGTGGCTTCTGCCTGCGTAGACGTGGCAGCCGCATCGCCGCGGCGCCGGTTCCGGGTGCGCGGCTGGCGGCGTTCGCCCTCAGCTGCTGCGCCGGCCTCAACGGGCGCTGACGCCGGAGCCTCAACGGGCGCGGCGGCCGGAGCTTCAATGGCCGTTGCCGCGGCGGGGGCCGCAACTACTCCGTCACTGACAGCGCGGCGGCTGCGTCCACGGCCACGGGCACGGGTCCCCTCAGTGGCCGGGGCCTCCGAGGTTTCGCTGGCGGCAGCCACCGGTACGGTAGCGGCCGGGGCTACGTGGTTTTCGGTCGCCTTCTCGGCAGCCTTGGCCGGGGCCTTGCTGGCTGACGTGCCTGCGCGATGGGCGGAAATGGCGGTCACCAGATCCCCCTTACGCATGCGGGATCCACCGGAAATCCCCAGCTGGCTGGCAAGTGCCTGCAGCTGGGCGAGCTTGAGGCCGGCGAGGCCACTGCTCTTGGCGGGTACGGCCGTTGACGATCCGGCAGCAGAAGTTGATGGTTCCACAGCTGAAGACAGCTCAGTGGTTTCGGTCACGAAGGATCCTTCCCCCTCGACGGCGTCCAGACTGGGAGCTGGACGCGATGATTTGATCTGGGCTGCAGTTCAGATCTGCAGCCGCATTTTCGGTCTTGCCGGTTGGATTTCGGCCAGCAGGGCCGGATACTGATTCACCTCACGCACCGATTAATGGCGGGGCGCTGGGCTGACTATTCAGGGGCAGACAATTCAGCTGCAGATTCCTGCGACAGACCAAGCAGGCGGCACCGGAAAATATTGCGCAGTAGGAGATCACTAACAACTGAATGCAGCTGCCGATCAGATAGGCGGAATTACCGCCGGTGCAAGTCCACCTTAGCACCTTCGACGTCCACTGCCAGCTTTAGCACGCGCCAGCCGATGCCCGGCGTGTTCGCCTCTGTAAAGGACTCAATAAACCCAAGGACCTCGGCGGCTTCGGCTTCGCCGTCGGCGAGAACCAGGACCGTAGGTCCGGCACCCGAAACCACTGCCGCGTGGCCCGCGTTGCGCAGTGCCCTGATGAGGGACGCGCTGGGCCGCATCGCCTCGGCCCGGTAGCTCTGGTGCAGGTAATCCTCGGTGCCGGCGTGCAGGAACTCGGGCTTCTGGGTCAGCGCATGGATCAGCAGCGCAGCCCGTCCGGAGTTCATGGCCGCGGCATGATGGCCCACAGACGCCGGCAGCAGGGCGCGCGCGGCCTCGGTGGACAATTCAAAATCGGGGACGGCCACGATGGGAATCACGGAACCGGCCACGGAAGCGCACGTGCTGCTGTACCGGTCACTGTCCTGCCATGACAGCGCCAGTCCGCCGAAAATCGCGGGCGCGACGTTGTCCGGATGGCCTTCCATCTCGCTGGTCAACTGCAGGATCCAGTCCCGCCCGCGACGCGCCGCTTCGGGCACCATGGCATTGGCGGCCGAGACGGCCGCCACCACTGCCGACGCCGATGATCCCAGGCCCCGGCCATGGGGGTTGACGTTCGTCGCCGTGATCCTGAGGCCGCCGTGCCGGTATCCAAGCCGGGAAAAGGCAGCCTCCATCGCCCTGACCACCAGGTGGCTGGCGTCCTGCGGCAGCGTGTCCGCCCCCTCACCGCTGAGCTCGAAGACGAGCTCAGCGGATTCGAGGCTTTCCACCGTCAGGGTGTCGTGCAGTGCCAGGGCGAGGCCCAGGCTGTCGTAACCCGGTCCGAGGTTTGCGCTGGTGGCCGGGACCCTGACGGTGACGCGCTGGCCTGCTTCGATGACGGGCAGGTCAACGGCGGTGGGCGAGGTGGTTTCCAAGGCTACTTTTCTTCCAGTCCCAGTTCAGCTGCGACTGTCACGACATCGTTTGAGACCTTGACCGGCTGCACTTCACTGCCGTCCTCGGTCCGGAGGGCCCACTGGGGGTCCTTGAGGCCGTGGCCGGTCACGGTGATGACGATGGTCTTGCCGGTCGGAACTTCACCGGCGGCGTGCTTCTTGAGCAGTCCGGCCACACCGGCGGCGGAGCCGGGCTCCACAAAAACGCCTTCGCGGGCGGACAGCCAGCGGTGGGCATCCAGGATCTGTTCGTCAGTCACGGCGTCGATGAATCCGCCGGACTCGTCACGTGCCGCGATGGCACCGTCCCAGGACGCCGGGTTGCCGATCCGGATGGCAGTGGCGATGGTGTCCGGTTCCGTGATGGGGTGCCCTGCCACGAACGGTGCCGCGCCGGCGGCCTGGAAGCCCCACATCTGGGGGGTTTTGGTGGATACGGCGGGCAAGGTTCCGGCCGTGTCGGATTCGAACGGCGCCGAGTACTCCTTGTAGCCCTTCCAGTACGCCGTGATGTTGCCGGCGTTGCCTACGGGCAGGACGTGGATGTCCGGAGCATCGCCGAGCGAATCAACAATCTCAAACGCGCCCGTCTTCTGGCCCTGGATGCGGGCCGGGTTCACGGAGTTGACCAGGAACACCGGGTAGGACTCCCCCAGCTTCCGTGCAATGTCCAGGCAGTTATCGAAGTTGCCGTCCACCTGGAGCAGCGTGGCGCCGTGCGCGATGGCCTGGCTCAGCTTGCCCATGGAGATCTTGCCTTCGGGGACCAGCACAGCGCATTTCAGTCCCGCTGCCGTGGCGTAGGCCGCGGCGGACGCTGAGGTGTTGCCGGTTGACGCGCACACGACGGCCTTGGCGCCGGACGCGACGGCGGCCGTCATGGCCATGGTCATGCCGCGGTCCTTGAACGAACCGGTGGGGTTCATCCCCTCGACCTTTAGGTACACCGTGGAACCGGTGAGCTCGGAGAGCTTCTGCGCGTGGACCAGCGGAGTGCCGCCTTCGCCCAGCGTGATGACCCTGGTGGATTCCGTTACGGGCAGCCGGTCAGCGTATTCGCGGATAACGCCGCGCCATTGGTGAGCCACTTAGACTCCTTCTACCCGCAGAACGGATGTCACTGAATTGATGACGTCCAGGCCTTTGACGGCCTCGACGGTGGCTGCGAGGGCAGCCTCTGATGCGCGGTGGGTAACGATCCGCAGTTCGGCAGACTCCACGTTGGACTCTGCGTCCCGGTGGATGGTCTGCCGCATGATTTCGATGGACACGCCGTGCTCCGCAAAGAGCTGGGCGATCCGGGCCAGCACGCCGGGCTGGTCAGCGACGTCCAGGCCGATGTAGTAGCTGGTGATGGCTGAGGCGATGGGCAGGGCCGGGACGTGGCCGGTGGTGGTCTCCGTGCGTCCCGGGCCGCCCAGCACAATGCGGCGGGCGGCCGAGACAAGGTCACCCAGGACGGCGGACGCCGTCGGGGTTCCGCCGGCACCCTGGCCGTAGAACATCAGCTCGCCGGCGTTTTCCGCCTCGATGAAGACCGCATTGAACGCGCCACGAACGGCGGCCAGCGGGTGCTCGCGCGGCAGCAGCGTGGGGTGCACGCGCACGGAAACGCCTTCGCCGCCGTCGGCATCCGTGAGCTTTTCGGCAATGGCCAGCAGTTTGATGACAAATCCGGCGTCCTTGGCTGCAGCGATGTCCGCCGCGCTGACGGACGTGATGCCTTCGCAGTGGACGTTCTCCAGGGCGAAGCGGGTGTGGAAGGACAGCGACGCGAGAATGGCGGCCTTGGAGGCGGCGTCGTGGCCTTCGATATCGGCGGTGGGGTCAGCTTCGGCGTAGCCAAGGCGCTGGGCCTCGGCGAGGGCGTCAGCGAACTGCGCGCCGGTGGAGTCCATCTGGTCCAGGATGAAGTTGGTGGTGCCGTTGACGATACCCAGCACGCGGGTAATGCGGTCGCCGGCCAGACTGTCCCGGATGGGGCGCAGGATGGGGATGGCACCGGCTACGGCGGCCTCGTAGGACAGCTGCACGCCGGCCTTGTCCGCCTCTTCGTAGAGAGTGGGGCCGTCCTGGGCGAGCAGGGCTTTGTTGCCGGTGACTACACAGGCGCCGTTGCGCAGCGCGGAGAGGATCAGCGTGCGGGCAGGCTCGATCCCGCCCATAAGCTCGATCACCAGGTCGGCGTCCTTGACCAGGGTGTCGGCGTCGGTGGTGAAGAGGTCCTGCGGCAGGTCCACATCCCGCTTGGCATTGACGTTGCGCACCGCGATGCCGCTGAGCTGCAGGCGGGCCCCGGTACGGGCGGCAAGGGCGTCGGCGTCCTCAATGAGAATCCGCGCAACCTGGGCCCCAACGTTGCCACAGCCCAGCAGGGCTACTTTCAGGGTTCGCAATTCAGTCATTCGGCACTCCCATGTCGCGGTTAAGCAGATCTTCTTCGGTTTCCCCGCGGACAATCAGCCGGGCAGATCCGCCGCGCACCGCGACAACGCCCGGCCGGGCCAGATAGTTGTAGTTGCTTGACAGGGCCCAGCAATAGGCGCCGGTCCCCGGTACAGCAAGCAGATCACCGGCTGCCACGTCCTCGGGCAGATATACATCTCTAACAACTATGTCGCCGCTCTCGCAATGTTTGCCCACTACGCGGGACAGCTGCGGGGACGCGGCGGACGTGCGTGAGGCCAGAATCGCCGAATAATCCGCGTCGTAGAGCACCGGGCGGGCGTTATCGCTCATGCCTCCGTCCACTGACACATAGCGGCGCGGATGCGTAACGTTCTCGTTGGCCTCTGAATCGCCCGGCGCGTCGACGCGGACAGTTTTCAGGGTACCCACCTCGTACAACGTGAAGGTGGTGCTGCCGACAATCGCGCGTCCGGGTTCGATCGAAATCCGGGGAGCAGTTATACCCAGCTCAGCACACGTGGAACGCACGACGGCGGCCATCGCCTGCGCGACGTCAGCTGCGGGGCGCGGGGTGTCCACCGGGGTATAGGCAATGCCGTAGCCGCCGCCGAGGTCCAGCTCGGGCATCACGATGGAGTACTTTTCCTGCATGGCAGCGTGGAAGCGCAGGAGCTTCTGCGCGGCGAGTTCAAAGCCGTCCGGCTCGAAGATCTGCGAGCCGATGTGGCAGTGCAGGCCCAGCAGTTCGATGCTGGCGTATTCCGTGGCCGCAGCCACGGCCTCCTCCGCTGCTGACAGTCCGGCCTGCTCGGTGGTATCCCCGGCCATGGATAGACCGAACTTCTGGTCCTCGTGGGCGGTGGCGATGAACTCGTGGGTGTGCGCGTGGACGCCGGGAGTCAGGCGCAGCATAACGTTGGCAATTTCGCCGCGGCCCGAGGCGATTTTGGCAACGCGGTCCAGCTCATCGAGGCTGTCCACCACAATTCGTCCCAGCTTCATATCCAGCGCCCGGTTGATCTCGGCGTCGGATTTGTTGTTGCCGTGCAGGCCCAGGTTTTCGCCCTTGATGCCGGCCCGGGCCGCCACCGCGAGCTCGCCGCCGGAACACGTGTCCAGCCGGAGTCCTTCGTCTGCCACCCAGGCGGCTACTGCTGTGCACAGGAAGGACTTGCCAGCATAGTAGACGTCCACTCCCCCGCAGATGTCGGCAAACGCGGCATCAAAGGCGTCCTTGAAGGAACGTGCGCGGGCCCGGAAGTCTGTCTCGCTCATCACAAAGAGCGGCGTGCCGAACTGCGCCTTGAGCTCGCTGACGGCGATGCCATCGATGGCGAGCTCACCGGCGTCGTTCTTCCGCACATCCTGCGCCCACATGGGCTCGTGGAGCGCATTCAGGTCCGCGGGAACGGCCAGCCACTCGGGAGCCAGCGGGGATCCGCTGTTGGTGTCCTCTGCTGACACCTTCTGCGTCGAAGTTTCCTGTGCCGACATCAGTTTCACATCCGTTCCGGTGCGGACACGCCCAGCAGATCCAGTCCGTTGGCCAGCACCTGGCTGGTGGCGTCGTTCAGCCACAGGCGAGTGCGGTTGACGTCGGTGACGGCTTCGTCGCCCTGCGGGGCAACACGGCAGGCGTCGTACCAGCGGTGGTAGGCGCCGGCAATGACCTCGAGATGGCGGGCCACACGGTGGGGTTCACGCAGTTCGGCGGCTTTGGCCACAATCGAGGGGTAGCTGCCCAGGTAGGAGAGCAGTTCGTTTTCCGTGGCGTGATCCAGAAGTGAAGCATCGAACGCGCTCCGATCCACGCCGGCAGCCACGGCGTTGCGGGCGGTGCCGCGGGACCGGGCGTGGGCGTACTGGACGTAGAACACCGGGTTCTCGTTGCTGTGCTTCTTCAGCAGATCGGGATCCAGGGTGAGCGGGGAATCTGCCG
The DNA here is from genome assembly GCF_023913735.1 of Pseudarthrobacter raffinosi. Taxonomy (GTDB): domain Bacteria; phylum Actinomycetota; class Actinomycetes; order Actinomycetales; family Micrococcaceae; genus Arthrobacter; species Arthrobacter raffinosi. The sequence continues at coordinate 5,657 of NZ_JAMXBH010000011.1, read as the reverse complement.
GGAAGCGGGCCAGGGAATAACGAACGGCGTCCTTGCCCAGCCAGTCGATAAGGTCCTTGAGCTCGATGATGTTGCCGGCACGCTTGGACAGCTTGGCGCCGTTAACGGACACCAGTTGGCCGATCAGCACCTCGATGTTCACCTCGGGATCATCGCCCGCGCAGGCCGCAATGGCCTTGAGGCGGTTGATGTAACCGTGGTGGTCCGCGCCCAGGAGGTAGATCTTTTCCGTAAAGCCGCGGTCCTTCTTGGAGAGGTAGTACGCGGCGTCCGCGGCAAAGTAGGTGGGTTCACCGTTCGCGCGGATCATCACGCGGTCCTTGTCGTCCCCGAAGTCGGTGGTGCGCAACCAGACCGCACCGCCGTCGTCGAACACGTGGCCCTGCTCGCGAAGGCGGGCGACGGCATTTTCGATGTGGCCGGTGTCGTGCAGTTCCTGTTCTGAGAAGTAGACGTCAAACGCAACGCCAAAATCGGCAAGGGTGTCCTTGATGTCCTTCATCTGGGCCTTGTAGGCGGCGGCGCGGATGACAGGAAGTGCCGCCACCTCGGTGAGTTCGCGGATGTCGGGGTGCTGGGTGAGGACGTCGTGGCCGAGGTCGGCGATGTACTGGCCCGGGTAGCCGCCGTCCGGCACCGGAAGTCCATGCAGCCGCGAGTAAACAGAGTTTGCGAACACGTTCATCTGCGAACCGGCGTCGTTGATGTAGTACTCGGCGGTGACCTCCGCGCCCGAAGCACGCAGCACACGTGCGATGGCATCGCCCAAGGCTGCCCAGCGTGTGTGGCCGATGTGCAGCGGACCGGTGGGGTTCGCCGACACAAATTCCATGTTCACCACGTGGCCGGCGAGCGTGGTGGTGGTGCCGTAGTCACGTCCGGCTTCCACGATGGCCTTCGCCAGGGCACCCGCAGCGGCGGCGTCCACGGTGATGTTCAGGAAGCCGGGGCCAGCGATATCCACGGCAGCGACGCCGTTGATGGACTTCAGCCGGGCGCTCAGGACGGTGGCGAATTCGCGCGGGTTGGTGCCGGCCTGCTTGGACAGCTGGAGGGCGATGCTGGTGGCCCAGTCGCCGTGTTCCCGGTTCTTCGGTCGCTCCACGCGCACCTCATCAGGGACAGCTGATGCGGAAAGCGCGATTTCGCCGGCGGCGACGGCGTCTTTTAGGCAGGCGGATATGGCGAGGGAGAGTTCTTCGGGAGTCACCCCTCTAGCCTACCGGGGGCCGCCACTGGGACGAATTTGGGGGTGGTGCGTGACTGGTTCCGCACAACTTTTCCTCACAGCGGACGCACTGCTGATTCAAAGGGTGAACCATTACGCTGAATCCGACGTTGAGTACAGCGCAAGCACCCAGCCCACGAAACGAGCCCCATCATGAGACCGTCAGTCCGCAAGAGTGTTTTCGTCGGCATCGCCGGCCTGTCCCTCTCTGGAACGGTGGCCGGCTGCGCGCCGTCGGCCACGCCAGCGGTGCCCGCCGCGGCTTCCGACAGCACGTCCGGCGCCACGACGGCCCCTTCCGGCACGGCATCATCGCCGGCCAGCAGCGCCTCCCTCTACCAGGACGGCACCTACAGCGCTGACGGCACCTATGTTTCCCCCAACGGGACCGAAACCGTGGGGGTTGAGCTGACGCTCGCCGCGGGCACGGTCACGGCCGTGAACATCACCCAGCACCACTCGAACCCCAACACCCGGAAATTCCAGGGCGAATTCGCCGGCGGGATCGCAGCGCAGGTTGTGGGCAAGAGCATCGACGAACTCAACGTCTCCAAGGTGGCAGGATCCTCGCTCACCAGCGGCGGCTTCAACCAGGCGCTGGACAAGATCAAGGCCGAGGCCCAGTAGGCCGTGCCGGACCCGGAGGACTTCCGCTTCGACGGGATCGGAACCCGTTGGGAAATCTCCACCCCCCGTCCGCTTGACGCCAGCGTCCGTGCCCGGCTGCTCGCCTTGGTGGAGCGCTACGACGGCGACTGGTCCCGGTTTAGGTCCGATTCGACCGTCGGTGCCATGGCCCGCCAGCCCGGGCGGTATGAGCTGCCGCCGGAAGCGGCGGACCTTGGCCGGCTGTACCGCTCGCTGTATGAGGTCACCGGCGGTGCAATGACGCCGCTGATCGGTGGCAGCCTGGAGCGCCTCGGGTACGACGCCGCCTATTCCCTGCGGCCGGCAGGGAACGCGCTTCCGGCACCCCGCTGGGAGGACGTCCTGACGTGGGACGGCAACGTGCTCACCACGACCGCTCCCCTGGTCCTGGACATCGGTGCCGCCGGTAAGGGGCAGCTGGTGGACCTTCTCGCTATTGAGCTGCGCTCCTGCGGCGTGGACTCCTTCGTGATTGACGCCAGCGGCGACCTGCTGCACCGCGGGCCTGATCCGGTCTCCGTGGCGTTGGAGCACCCGTACGATCCGGCGAGGGCCATCGGGGCCGTGCCGCTGGCAGGCGGCGCATTGTGCGCGTCAGCCTCAAACAGACGGGCGTGGGGCGACGGCCTGCACCATGTGCTCGATGGCGCAACAGGGCTGCCCGTCAGTACGGCGGTAGCCACGTGGACCATGGCAGAAAGCACCGTAGTTGCCGATGCCCTGGCCACCGCCCTGTTCTTTGTTCCGGGCAAAGAATTGGAACGGAGTTTCGATTTTTCCTGGCTGACGGTTTTTTCTGATGGAAGCGCTGCCTACTCGGACGGATTTGAAGGGACACTGTTCTCATGAGCCCCGTTGACGCCCCCAAGGCAACTGCCGTTTTCACTGCCGGCCGGCTGGACACCCTGCTGGGCAAGTACACGATGTACCGGCTGATCCTGCTGGTGCTGGCAGCCCTTGCCACGTACAGCCTTCTGCTGAATGCCCTTGGCTGGCTCACTTTCGGCATCCCGCAGATGCTGGTGCACTTGATGCTGTGCCTTGGCCTGACCTACGTGTCCAACCGAGGGCTGGCTGCCCTTTTCCACGTCCGCCCGCATTCCGAGTCGTCGCTGATCACCGGCCTGCTCCTGTACTTCCTCTTCTGGCCCTCCTTTATGCCCCTGGATATGGCGGGAGTGGCCTTGGCCTGTGTGCTGGCCTCCGCCTCGAAATACGCGCTGGCCTGGCGTGGCCGGCACATCTTCAACCCCGCCGCCGCCGGGGCGTTTGTCACCGGGCTGACGGGGCTGAACATCGCAACGTGGTGGACCGCCACGCCTGCCATGCTGTGGCTGCTGGTTCCGGGCGTCCTCCTGGTGCTCTACCGGACGCGTAAGTTGCTCATGGCGGCCGTGTTCCTTGTGGTTGCCACATCAATTGTGAGCGCTGAGCTGCTGCAGGCAGGGCTTACCCTGGGCAGCGCACTCTGGCAGGCCCTGGCGCAGCGGCCGCTGCTGTTCTTCGTCGGCTTTATGCTGACGGAGCCGCTCACCCTCGCTCCACGCCGCTGGCAGCAGCTCGCGCTCGCCGCACTGGTTGGTGTGGTGTTCGCAGTGCCGTACAACTTCAGCTTCATCGCCAACTCGCCGGAGCTGGCCCTGCTGGTCGGCAACCTGCTGGCGTTCCTTGTGGGCCAGCGCGGCGGGCTCAGGCTCCGGTTCGCTGGCTCCCGCCCTCTGACGCCCAGCACCACAGAGTTCGCCTTTGAACCGTCCCGGCCCGTCCGGTTTGTGCCGGGACAGTACATGGAACTGGATCTGCCGCACGCCAAGTCTGACGGTAAAGGCCGACGCCGGGTGTTCAGTTTGACCAGCGCCCCCGGTTCGGGGACGGTGAAGTTTGGCGTCCGGACGGCGGAGCCCCTGTCCGCGGCGAAGAAAGTCCTGCTGGACCTGAAGCCTGGTGATGAGGTGGCCGCCACATCCGTGGGCGGAGATTTTGTCTTGCCCCGCGATCCCCGGGCCCCCGTCCTCCTGATAGCCGCGGGCATCGGTATCACGCCCTATCTTGCGCAGCTGGCTTCCGGCGCCGCGCAGGACCGGGACGTGGTTCTCCTGCTGCTGGCGCGCAACGCTGCCGAAATTGCCTACACTGCCGAGCTGCAGGCGTCCGGGGCGCGCATCCTGGCACGCCTCGCAGACGGTTCGGTCCCGCCGTCGTTCATCACCGATGCCGGGACGCTGGAATCCGGGGGCGCTTCAGCTGGCGCCCGGCTGGACGGAGATTCCCTGAAGGCCCTCGTTCCCGACATTGCCGGCCGGGCTGTCTACATCTCCGGGTCCCCTGCGAGCGTCGCATCGCTGCGCCGTGCAGCCCATAAGGCCGGCTCGCGCCGGGTATACGTGGACTCTTTTTCGGGCTACTGAGCAGGGCCGTTTTTCCTTGCAGGCACCTTCCTGCTAAGCTCTAGGACGTCCCGCTGGCAACGGCAGGATCCCTGAATTGCCCTCGTAGCTCAGGGGATAGAGCGTCTGCCTCCGGAGCAGAAGGTCGTTGGTTCGATTCCAATCGAGGGCACATATGAAACCCCCGCCGCTTGCAAAAGCGGCGGGGGTTTCTGCGTTCCTCCCCCCACAGGCGCGAGCGGATCCTCACAGACACTTGAGGCCCTGCCGAGCTGGGCAGCCGGACACATGAGGCCCTACCGAGCTGGCGCGGCCGGACACCGGCCGCATGTTTATTGCGACGGGCTGTGGCACGCCGGTTTATTGTGGCGCGGCTGTGGCACTCCGGCTTGTCGGACTCCGCGGCTGACGCTGCGCCTCAATACCCAGCCCGCGACATGGCCCGCGCTAAGGCGGCGTGGTGCATAAGGCTCCTGTTGTTTCCGGTGCTGGCAACGTCGGTGGTTCCCAGTCGGGGTGTTCGCTCGCGTAGTGCCGTCCGGTGGGTGAGATCCAACCGGGTGGTTCATTCTTGCCCGCGGTGGTGGGTTTCCATGCGGTGGTGTGTCTGAGCCGGTGGTGTTTGTGGCACGGCTGGCCGAGATTACTGATCCCGGTGGTGCCGCCGTGGCCCCAGGCGAGGATATGGTCGGCTTCGTTGTCGAGGGAGTGGTTGCTGCAGCCGGGGAACGGGCATTTCCCGTCGCGCAACCTGAGCCATTGGCGTTGGGCTTTCGTGAGCCGGTAGCTGGTCCGGCCGATCTCGAGCGGTGCGCCATCGCGGGGATCGATCAGGACGCGGTGGAAGGATTCGGCACCGTCGGCGATCAGGTGGCGGGCAATGGATGGCGGGATCGGCCCGTATCCGTCGAGCATGGCCGATTCATCGGTGAGGCCGAGCAGCGCCATGACCGGGACCGTGATCAGCACCTGCGCCCGCGGTGAGGGAATACCGCCACCCACGCCGACGGATTCCCGGCCAGAGCTGAGATCGGTTCCGCCGGTGATGCCGCTTGATCCGCCGCTGATGCAGTCCGCGTTTACGCCGAGGAGCCAGGTGGCAACGGTGTCGGCGCGGAGCTGAGTGAGGGTCCGGTCCTCATGGGGGCCTTGGAGGGCGCGGGCGGCGGTGGTGGTACGGTCCCAGATCCCCGCGGCCTGATCCGCGGGCAGGTAGGCGGAGAGCCAGGCCATACCGTCCCGGTCCGGGGCATACTCCACCCGTCGGTCCGCGGCACACCTGGTATGGCGTTTTTCGATGCTGACCGGGTGGTGCCGCTCCCGCCAGGTCCGGGCTTTGTGCCGGAACCGGCCGGGGATGAGCTCACCGGCGCGGCCACGTGCCGGATTCACGA
>NZ_JAMXBH010000006.1 GCF_023913735.1 Pseudarthrobacter raffinosi | reverse complement strand
GAAGCCTTACGGGCCACAGAGCCGCCCAGTACATCGGAGGGGCCCCGCGCTCTCCCCGTCTGGAAGACCGACGAATCCCTGCTGAACTGGCTGTCATCCCTCTGACGGTTATGTGGCCCAAACCGCCAAAGCAACCGATACATACCAGCTATCGGCGGCTCGGGCCACATAATCCAGCCGGCCACAGAACTTTGATAACGCCACCGGCATCGGGCGCCGGGTGGGCACCAAGGTCGTGGAGTCAAAACTGTTCGGGGCGTTCAAGCTGCACTACCGGGCAGAATCCCGCTACTGCAACCCGTACTCCGGGCATGAAAAAGGGAACGTGGAAAACGCGGTCGGGTTCCTGCGCCGTAACCTCATGGTTCCCGAACCCGTGGCCTCCAGCCTGCAGGCCTTGAACGAGGTGCTCATGGCCCGGTGCGACGCGTTGGCCACCACCACGCATTACCGCAAGGGCCTGCCCTTGGGCGAGCTGTTCACCCACGACGTTGCCTCATCCCTGGCGTTGCCCGGGGTCGGGTTCGACCCGGTGCGCTACGAATCGCGCAAGGCCGACAAGACCGGGAACCTGCTCATTGACGGGAACACCTACGCCGCCGGGTCCTCCTTCCATGGGCGGATGCTCACCGTGGGGCTGCGCCACGACGTGGTGCAGATCCTCGATGAGCACTCCGAGCCGGTCCGGTCCTTTGACCGGGTGTTCGGCCGGCAGGCCGAGACGATCTTCGACCCCGCGTCTCTGGTTCCGCTGCTGGTGACCAAGCCTGGAGCCTGGAGCCATTCCCCGTTGCGGGCTCTGGTCACCGACCCGGTCCGCGACTGGCTCGATGCCGCGGCGCCCACGGACCGTCGCCGCCTGCTCAACGCGGTGGATGCCGCGTCCGGGTCCGCCGGCTTCGATGCCGCGATGGCCGCCGCCGACACGCTGATCCGGCGCGGAGACACTCCGGACATGGCAGCCCTGGGAATGCTCGCCCGCCGGTTAGCCCACGGCACCGAACCGGCCGCCGCCAACGTGGACTTAAGCGTCTATGACACCTTCACCACCCTGAACACCAGCACCGGAGAAGTCGCATGAACCCGATCACCGTCCAGGACATCCTCGAAGCGGGCAAACATGCCTCACTGACCGGCAGCGTGTTGACCGAATGGGCCGAGAAAGGCACCCCGAAACAGCACGAATACCTGCACGGGGTGCTGCTGGCCGAACACGAATCCCGGCAGGAATCACGCCGCCAGCGGTTGCTGAAATCCGCGAGGCTCCCTGCCCTAAAAACACTCACGGGATTCGACTACACCAGTCTCAGGTTCCCCGAGGACTACGGCCGCGAACCCCTCGAATCCCTGGAGTTCATCAACCGGGCCCAGGACCTGGTTCTCTACGGGGACGTGGGCACCGGCAAAACCCACATGGCCACCGCCCTGGTGGCAGCCGCCTGCCGACAGGGCATCCCAGCCAGGTTCTTCACCACCTCCGCCCTGGTCATGATGCTGCGCAGGGCCAAGGACGAGGACCGGCTGGACAAGGAGCTCGCTTCCCTGGCCAAAAACCAGCTCCTGGCCATCGATGAACTGGGATACCTCCCGATCGATACCGAAGGGGCCAGACTGCTGTTCCAGGTCATCGCCGACGGCTACGAAAAACGCAGCCTCATCATCACCACCAACCTCGAATTCTCCCGCTGGGGAACGGTGTTCGGGGACGACAACATGGCAGCAGCCGTCATCGACCGGCTGGTGCACCACGGGCGCCTGCTGCAATTCCGTGGTGAGTCCTACCGGGTCAAAAATGCCCTGATGAAATAACCAAACAGCTGAAATGGCCTGGAAACGTGCCGAGGTGGCCTGATTCTTAGCGCTGAAATGGCCTACTTAAAGTTGACGAAACACATCCTGGCCCGAACAGACGCCGCGATGCTCGCGCTGCGGACCCCGGCGCCAGGCACCAGCGAAGTCATCATCACCAACACCTGTGCAACGCGGTCACCGCCCCGCTCCTTACCGCCGAAGCCGCACTGGACCAGGCAGAAGCCGCCCACCAGAAGATCCCCGTCAGGGTCCCGTTGGGAGAACTCTCATCCGGCCAACAGGTCCTGGACACCGAGACCAAACTCATCACCCACGCGGTCAGGATGGCTGCCTTCAAACACCGCCACGATCCTCGCCCGGGAGATCCGCACGAACACCGGCTACGCCCGCGCCACCCAGGAAGCCCACACCCTGGCACGCCAGGCGCTCACCGGCAGCGGCGACATCGACACCACCACCCCCGGATACCTCACCATCCGCCTGGACCCGCTCCCCACACACACCACGGGCCACCACGGCAATCCGCAAGCTCTGCCAGCACCTCACCACCACCCAAACCCGCTACCCCGGCACCGGCCTCACCCTGCGCTACGAAATCAAAAACCCCTGACCCCACACGGAATACCTCACCATGTCAGGAGCCCTGGAGCCCCAGAATGTCCTTTTCCCCGTCCAGGGTCACGCCGATCGCGGCGTAGATCGGCCGGTTGGCGACCTGCCCGTCGCGGACCTTGACGACGATGGCGGCGATGAAGATCGCCTCGTAGACCTCATCGAGTGGCCGGTTCTGCCATGCGGCCATCTCCTCAAGCACCCGGTCGGTGATCCGCGAGACCGTCTCCTTCGACACCGACGCACCGTAGATCTCAGCGAAATGCGCACTGATCTCCCCGGTGGTCAGGCCCTCGGCATAGAGCGAGAGGACCATCTCATCGACACCGGTCAGGCGGCGCTGGCGCTTCTTCACAATGACCGGCTCGAACGTGCCTTCCCGGTCCCTCGGCACGTCCACCTCCACCGGGCCGGTGGTCTCCGTCAACACCGTTTTCGGCCGCACCCCGTTGCGGGAGTTCGCGGTCTGCTTCCCCCGCTGTATCGTGCTTTTCATATCCAAGATGCTCGGTCATTTCCTCATCGAGCGCGGTCTCGATCACGGTCTTGGTCAACTGCTTGAGCAGACCGTGCGGACCGGTCAGGGACAGGCCCTGTTCCCTCGCCATTCTGACCAGTTCGCGGGCAGCGTCAGCCTCGGATATTTCTGTCTTCTTCTCAGCGGTTTTCGTACTCGGCACAGCCTCAAGTGTTGCGGCCATATCGGGCTCCTCCCCGCCAGGCTTACCGCCCGGCGTGTCGAGCCGGATACACCGTCATTTCCACAGTCCCATCGCGGAGAGGTTAGCTACTGACCTTTGCCGCACTTTCGCTGCTCTTGAAAATCCAATGACGGTACAGAAGGTAGTTCCAGACTGTAGTCAGGACTGTAGCTGTCACTTTTCCAGCTACGTAGGACCACCCTTTAGAGTCAAAACTTATGACAATCAAATCGCTGACTACGATATTGACGAGCACGAGGAGCAGGTATTTGGCGGCGCTCACCGCGCGGTGATTGGTCGCGCGGAATGTGAACATGCGCTGGAGAAGAAAGTTGAATACCAAGCTGGCTATAAAGGCTATAGGGGTAGCAATCCAAAGGTCGACGCCGACACCTTCGTGGAGAATTGCCAGGATGCCGAGGTCCAAAGCGAAGGACAGTCCGCCAACTATGAGAAACCTGATGACGGGACTCTCCGCGAGAATTCGAAGCAGGCGCCTTAGCCTCGCCGGCAACCATTCCTGAAGCCTGGTTCGTCGTAGGGTTCGTGCGGTTGGACTGCGCATGTGAGTGGTGTCTCCCGGGTAGAACGGAGCATACAAACCTGCCACGGCCGACCTCCACGTATTGTTAAAACTACCATGCAGATATCCACGTCATGCGGGCCGATGGCTAACCGACGGCACCGTTCCTCTCCCAGCAGTCGGCCATCCCCAGTCGTAGTTCTCTTCGTTTCGTGGCTATTGCTCGGGGCCGCGGGCAACATCTGGTCCTTTGCATCACCTCTCATGTCTGCACCGGATGAAACGGCCCACGTGATCAAAGCGGCCGCAGTTACACGGGGTCAATTTTCCGGAGGCAGCTCGGGAGTCCAAGGGGAGTCGCTGACGGTCCAAGTCCCCAAGTACATCGCCGACCTCAGCAACTACAACTGCTTTGCAACTCATCCAGAAATTACTCCTGCCTGCGCCCGGTCCATTGGGGCGGAGAACGGTCTCGTGCCCGCTGAGACATCTGCGGGCAACTACAATCCCGTGTACTATGCGATTGTTGGACTGGGCAGCCACGGATTGACCGGCGAGGCAGCCCTCTACGCGATGCGGCTGATCAGTTCTTGGCTCACAGCGTTTTTCCTTGCCGCAATCTTTTATGCGGCCACATCGATGCGTCGAAGCGCACTCATGGTGGTCGCCTCGACAATCGCAGTCACGCCGGCGGTGCTGTTCCTCACCGGTTCAGTCAACCCGAATGCCTTGGAGATCGGCACGGCCGGAGCGTTTTATATGGGTCTTTGCCTCATGCTCGAACAGCGAACACACCCTCATCTCAACGTGCTTCCCGCAGTTATCGTGACAGCCTCCGGAGTTCTCCTATCAAACACCAGGCCGCTGTCCTTCTTGTGGATCGCTGTGGCACTTGCGGCCGCACTTCTCGGACATAATCTGTCGTCAATTCGCACAGTGCTGGTGACAAAGTCCTTCCAGCTGTCAGCACTAATTGTTGCTTTGTCGTGTCTCTTCGCACTTTGGTGGAGCATTACCGCCAGGAGCCTGGACAGTCTCTTTGCGGTGACGCCGCCAATCCCGGCTGACGAAGCAGCCCTCCTCATGCTGGACCGGACGGTCGGGTATATGCGCGAGTATGTTGGCGTGCTGGGCTCACTCGACACCAATCCTCCGATGGCCGTCGTGTACACATGGGTGCTCGGATTTGGGGCAATGCTCTTGTTGTCGTTCACTGCCCGACCCACCAGGCTCCGCTGGCCAGTTGCTTTGCTCACTGTAGCCCTCGTTGCAATCCCACCTGCTCTTCAGGCCGGCTCCAGCGAAACTATTGGGTGGATCTGGCAGGGCCGTTACGCGCTGGCACTGGTAGTCCTGCTGATTTTAGCTACAGGAGTCGCTGCGCGGTTCCTGCCCTTCAAAGTGACACCATGGTCGACTTCCATCGTCCGTTGGAGCCTAGTGCTCGGTGTCGTCGCACACACCTACCTCCTGCTCGAGGGTCTCCGCCGGTACACCGTTGGGATCCGAGGCGACCACATTAACTGGAGCGAAATGTTCGATCCAGAGTGGCAGCCGCCGTTTTCCTGGCAAGGTCTAACGGTCGCTTACATTGCGGTCCTCTCCGTTGCTGGCGTTTGCCTCTATCGTCTGCTGACAACTCGCCAGACCCCGGCTCTCAGCGGCCGGACTACTTCCGAAAGTTAAGACGAGCGGCGCCCCCACAACAGTGGGGGCGCCGCATTCATGCAATCTGCCTGGGCTCAGCGGTCCAGGCCGAAGGTCTTCCGCCAGGCTTCCATGGAAACCAACTCCGGCAGTGCTGAGCGGTATGCCTCCGCCAATGACTCCCACGACTTATACAAGCGCGCGTGCTGGCTCCCGGCCCGCGCGAGCATGGCCCTCATCTTCCGCGGGTCCCGTTTGTACCATGAGGCCGCTGTCCCCTCCGCATTGGAGACCACAACGGAATCGTAGTGAGCCAGGCGGAACCAGCGATTGTCCACATGGGCTAGGTGGCTTTGCGGCCTTGCCAGGGCTTCTTCGGACGGCCGGCTAACCAGTTGGCGTGCCACCGTTGTCAGGCCCCACTTGACCATGTCCTTCTTGTGGGGCATCCCTATCCGGGACGCGGTGGACGGGCCGCCACCCAATGACGGCGCCGGGAAATCGTCAAGGTCCTCCCGCATCTGGGCGTCGGAGTGTTCGGCCTGCATGCTAATGATATCGGGCAGTTTGGTCGCCAGCGACGGGTGAAGATGCCCCGGCCCCTCGAACAAGTCCGCCATCGCCTTCAGGCGGCTTTCTTCGGTGAAGTACTGCATGGAGACAAGGTGCTTGATGTCGGATTGCAGGGACTCACGGATTACGCCGCCACCTTTGGCGTGCGGGCTGTGTAAGAGCGCCGTGATCAGCCTGTTGCGGCTATGGAAATACGCCTGCCACCCGACGAGGTCGTCCTTGTCAATCCACGAAATATGCCACAAAGCGGCCCCCGGCAGGGACACCGTGCGGATACCTGCCGCCCTGGCGCGAAGGCCATATTCCGAATCGTCCCACTTGAGGAACAGCGGAAGCGGCAGCCCGATTTCCCTGATGACTGACGTCGGGACCAGGCACATCCACCACCCGTTGTAATCAACATCAAAACGGCGATGCATCCACGGTGTCTGCCGAAGGTTCGACACGCTGAAATCGTGGCGCATCTGCATGTCCTGGTGGGGCTGATCAGGCGAAATGCGGTGGGCATCGATGATCTCACCCATCGAATACAAAGTGCTACGGCTGTAGAGGTCGAACATGTGCCCGCCAACAATCGTTGGCGTCTTGCAGTGGGCTGCAAATGACATCAGCCGTGCGATGCTCTCCGGCTCAAGGACGACATCATCGTCCAGCAACAGGACGTAGTCGCTGCCGTTCTCTACGGCCTCGTACATTCCGCGTGCGAATCCGCCGGAGCCGCCCAGGTTGGCCTGCTCAATGATGCGCAGCTTCTCGCCGAGCCGACTGGCCAATTCTTCGAATCCCGGTTGATCAGCGACCTTGTTCGTTCCCTGGTCGACGATCAGTACTTCATGCGCCAGGTCCAGAGCTTCAGGATGATCCGCGAGGATCCGGGCATTTGCAAGGCAAAAGTCCGGCTTGTTCATCGTCGTAACCTGAATTGTCACGCTTTGGGCCGGTCCCGCGGTTTGCGGGCCCTCCCAGCGCGCACGGTCCAGCACCAGATCCTCCTGGCTTGAGGCCAGGTCAAACCAATACCAGCCGCCATCCCCGAATGGCTTCAGCGACAGCAGGAACTCGGTAGAAGATTCCCCTTCGAGCCTCGATCCGTCAACACGCTGAATGGTTCCCCGGGCATTGGACTTGTAGACGGAGATGGTCCCGTGGCCGCGTGTCTCTACGACGAGCCGCACCTCACGGACCTCGGTCCACCGCCGCCAATATCCTGCCGGGAAGGCGTTAAAGTACGTGCCCAACGAGAGCTGCTCCCCCGAACGCACCCTGATCGAGTGCCGGGACATAACGTCGTCAAAGTGCACCTCGCGTGGGCTTGAGCCAACGAGATGGAGTTTATCTTCGGTTCGCTTGGGATTCCGGGCAAACTCGTCGCTCTCCCTAATGCGCACACCCGCTGCCGGGCCGGCGTCGGCGTAGAGCGACATCGTGTCCACGCCTGACTCCGGGGGGAATATCACCCTTTGGAGCGTCGCCCAGCCCGGCGCTTCACTCACGCGTCTACGCCTCCGCTTTCGATCGCTGCGCCGCTTTCAAAGTGCGGACGGATCTTGTTGTCGAACATTGACAGCGCAGACCCAATGGCCATGTGCATGTCGAGGTACTTGTAGGTGCCAAGCCGTCCGCCAAAGAGAACGTCCTTCTCCGCAGCAGCAAGGTCACGGTACTTGAGCAGCCGTTCCCGGTCCGCGGCAGTATTGATCGGGTAGTAAGGCTCGTCGCCCTTTTCGGCGGCACGCGAGAATTCGCGCATGATGACGGTCTTTTCCGTCTGGTACTCCCGCTCGGGGTGGAAGTGACGGGGCTCAATGATCCGCGTGTAGGCCACCTCGGCGTCGTTGTAGTTGACCACCGACGTTCCCTGGAAATCGCCGACGTCGAGCACTTCCTTCTCGAAGTCGATGGTGCGCCACGAGAGGTCGCCCTCGGCGAAATCGAAGTAACGGTCCACCGGACCCGTGTAGATCACGGGGATGTTCCCGACAACCTTGTTCTTGCTGTACTCGTGCGATTCGTCGAAGAAGTCCGTGTTCAATCGGACTTCGATGTTCGGGTGTTCAGCCATCTTTTCGATCCACGCCGTGTAACCGTTCGTGGGAAGGCCCTCGTACTTGTCGTTGAAGTACCGGTTGTCGTAGTTGTAGCGCACCGGGAGGCGGGAGATGATGCCCGCGGGCAGGTCCTTGGGATCGGTCTGCCACTGCTTGCCGGTGTAGTGCTTGATAAACGCCTCATAGAGCGGCCGGCCGATGAGCTGGATGCCCTTGTCGTTCAGGTTCTGCGGATCGGTCCCGGCGAGTTCGCCAGCCTGTTCCTGGATCAGGGCCTGCGCCTGGCCGGGTGTCAGGTTGGCGCGGAAGAACTGGTTGATAGTGGCCAGGTTGATGGGCAGGGAATAGACCTCGCCCTTGTGCACGCCATAGACCTTGTGGACGTAGTTCGTGAAGGTGGTGAACCGGTTCACGTACTCCCATACACGCTCGTTGGAGGTGTGGAACAGGTGGGCGCCGTAGCGGTGCACCTCGATCCCGGTCTGTTCTTCCTTTTCGCTGTACGCGTTCCCACCGATGTGGTGGCGGCGGTCGAGGACGACCACCTTCAAGCCGAGCTCAGTGGCGGCCCGTTCTGCGATTGTCAGGCCGAAAAAGCCAGACCCTACGATGACGAGGTCAGCGGTCACAAAATCTCCTGGTTCGAATGCGGGCAGCGCAATGTTGCGCATTGTCTGCTGCACCAGCCTACCCGAGACCCCATCGTGACCTACTAATCCGGCGCTCCCGCCCTTGTCCACATACTGCACCTCGTCCCACGACACCGGCCTGCCTGACGGCTAGCTTGAAGACAAGCTGACCGTTAGGAGTCTCACATCATGCCGCTGCACTGCACGCTCGTTCGGAGCCCGGGCGCAGCTCTGCGGGAACCACCCGTGGAGCTGACCATCGAGGGTCCACACGGGGCTGCCGGTGCGGAAGTGCAGGCAGCGCTGACGGCAAACTTCGGGACGGGGATTGTGTCTGTCGACAGCCAGAACGTCGCTGAGCTCAGGCTCGGACAGCCTCCGCTTGTCAACGGAGCCACGCTCGTCGACGGGGCGGACCTGACGGCGCGCAGGTCCCGGCAGCGCACCTCCGAGCCTCCGGCGTTACTGGCATTGGCCGTCCACAGCGGTGCCGGCGCGGGGACGGTTGTGCCGCTGCGGCGGGGCACATACACCATCGGCCGGAGCAATGCCGATATTCTCATCCCAGACGCCGACGTTTCGCGGGCCCACGCACACCTGGTGGTCACCGAGACAGCCATCTCGATTGTTGATCTGGACAGCGCCAACGGCACTGATGTGGACGGCGAGCGCGTGCGGAATGCCGTGATTTCGACGGGCTCCACCATTCGTTGCGGCAACTCCACCATGTCGTTGGTGTTCCTTGAGCGTTCGGGTGACGGCCTGGCCGACGCGGGGATGGATGTCCACGAGCCGTTGGTTATCAGCCGGCGCGACGATCCCACGAACCGCGCGGCGCTGCTTCTGACGGCTGTGTTGCCGGTGGTCATTGGCGTGGGGCTTGCCGTCGTGACCGGAATGTGGATGTTCCTGGCTTTCACGGCCGTCTCGGCGATCTCCATCTTGGTGCCGGTGATCGGCGGGCGCCGGCAACGCCGCGAACTCGCTGCCGCGGTCAGGGCCGCGGTCACCCAGGACCAGGAACGACGACGGCGGGCCGCGCCGCCGCTCTCGGACCTGACCATCGGGGATACAACAGGTAGGGACCGTGCCGGGCCGCGCACCAACAAGGGCATCTGGCTGCGGCTGGGCCAGGCAATCCAGCCGGCCAACCTCCGGTTCGAGCCCACGGATCCGGGCCGCGCAATTCCTTCGGCCGGTACACTGCCACTCACGCTCAGTCCGGCCAGACCCCTCACCACCATCCGCGGGCCACGAGCCGCCGTCGACGGGCTGGTGCGCTCACTCCTGATGCAGCTTTCCGGCTATCCGCTGGGCCGGAATACCCGGGTGGTCGTCCATGGCAAGGCGGAGCATCTCCCCCTCGCCGCACGGTATCTGGACGGTGTCACGCTTTCCAGTAACTCAAACACTCTCGGGACCCTGCTCGAACACGGCTTCGGGCCTGCCCATGGACACGGACTGCTCCTCCTTATGGACGGCACGGAGCCCTCGGCCAAGATCACCGCCACGGCATTGGAACACGGGTGGCAGGTCATCCATGCCCCCGAAGACGGGTCAGCGCTGACGAATGCTGACGTGGAACTCGGTGAACGCTTGTCTGTGTTCAATGACGGTGATAACAGCATCCGATTCGCTCCTGATCTGGCGCCCATTGACGTCTTCAACAGGTTTTGCCGTCGACTGGCGCGGGAGGCAAACCAGCCAGTCGGTGCGGGACGGTCCATCCCCACGTCCTGCCGGCTCGCAGAGCTGCTCCCCCACTCCACGCCCGAAACATCCAGGCGATGGTCAGCAAACAACAGCTTGCCCGGGCTTGCCGTTCCCATCGGGCGCGGTCTTGAGGGTCTACGGACACTCGATCTCCAAAACGACGGACCCCACCTGCTGGTCGCCGGGACCACCGGCTCAGGAAAATCCGAACTCCTGCGCAGCCTCACTGTTGCTCTCGCCCTCAGCTACGCGCCGGACCGCATCAACTTCCTCTTTGTGGATTTCAAGGGCGGCTCCGGACTCGGCCCCCTGACCGGGCTCCCGCACTGTGTGGGTATGCTCACCGACCTGAGCAGCCATGAGCTCGAACGCGCCCTGCAGTCCCTCCGCGCCGAGATCAAATTCCGGGAACAGAGCCTGGCGGCAGTTCAGGCACCGGACCTGACGTCATTCCGGGCAACGTCGGCGGGGCGCGCGTCGCCGCTCCCCCATCTTGTAATTGTCATAGATGAATTCCGGATGCTGGTGGAGGATGCTCCCGAATCGCTCCGGGAATTGATGAGGATCGCCGCCATCGGCCGTTCCCTGGGCATCCACCTGATCATGGCCACACAACGGCCCCAGGGCGCGCTGACGGCCGACATCCGCGCCAACGTCACCACTAGCATCGCGTTGCGCGTCCAGTCGGAGATGGAATCCGTGGACATCATAAATTCGAAAGCCGCGGCCGGGATCAGGGTCGATACTCCGGGCCGGGCTTACCTGGCCCGCGGAACGGAGGCTCCGCTGGAGTTTCAGGCCGGATCCCTGACAGCCGGAGCCATCCGGTCCGAACCCGCCGGAATCTCGGTATGGTTGGCCTCCGAGTACATCGATGCCCCTGCAGTGCTGGGGGGTTCCGGATCCGCCAGGCACGAACCGACGCCTGCCGAGGCAACCGCCCCGTTGATAGCTTCCATGTCCGCGTTGTGGGAGACCATGAACCGTCCGGCCATCCGGAAGCCGATTGCTGCGCCGCTCCCCTGTCTCCTCCCCGAACCTGCAGGCTCGTCTACCCCCGGGACCGTAGAAAGCGATGCTGACGACGACGATGGCGCCAGTGACAGGACCAAGGCCGACGCCGGTGCCACCAGATGGTCCGTGACGCTCGGCCTGATGGACCTGCCCGCCGAACAGCGAACCGCACCCTTGATCTGGGAACCTGCCGGCCACGGACACCTGGCCCTTGTTGGCGGACAGGAATCAGGAGTGCCCGAGGCCATCCGGCTGGCAGTCCTCGGCTTGGCATCCCATGCCCGGGAATCCCACTTGTATGTGCTGGACCCGGACAGTTCGTTCGTGGTGTTGGCTTCCCACTGCCGGGTGGGCGCCACGGCAGGACTGCACGAGCTTCGCCGTGCCGTACGCATCCTGGAGCGTCTGGCACGGGAGCAGTCACTCCGGCTGGGACGTCCCGCTGACGACGACATACCGCTCGTGCTCGTGATCGCTGGCTGGGGATCCTGGCTCTCGGCCTTACGTGCCGGGCCGTTGGCGTGGGCCGAGGACGTTCTCCATGACCTTGTCCGGGATGGAAACCGGGCCGGTATCACGGTGATCATCTCGGGACAGCGGGAACTGGTCACTTCCAGGTTCTTCGCAGCCGTACCCAACCGGGTGTACTTCCCGACCGGATCCAGCGACGACAGCCGGATTGCCTGGCCGAAACTGCCTCCGACAGCGCCCGCAGTGGGAAGGGGCGTCGCTGTGGGCGCGCTGTCGGGTGGACGAACTACAGTCTGCCAGTTCCATACGGCTGCCGGCGCTGAGGCCGCAGATCCGGGGGTAGCCCAAGCGCCGGAGCCCTCCCTGCGGCGTCGACCATTCCGAGTGGAGACCCTGCCGGCCGTGGTTCCCGCGGCCCGGATCCTGAACCGGGCGGCCCCTCAGATCCCGGCTGAACTGAAAGGCAGGATCCCACTGGGGCAGCGCGTCCTCCGCATCGGCGTGGGCGGCGACGAACTTGAACCGATATCCGTCCGGGCGCCTGCGGGTGGAGTGCTGGCCGTGCTGGGCGGCCCTTCGTCTGGCAAGTCGTCATTTCTCCGGCTCCTGCCGAGGCTCAACCCTGAAGCAGGACCGTGGCTTATGCCGGAGCAGGACACCGAACCGGGAGCCTACTGGTCCGGGATCCTGCGCCAAGCGACATCCGGCGGTCTGGAACGGAACCCGGTGGCATTGGTTGACGATGCGGACCTATTGCCGCAGGACGTCAACCGCGACCTTGCCGACCTCAACACGCTTGGAATCACGGTGGTGATGACGGCCGGGTACAGCCCGATACTCCCCCAGCGGGTTCCACTGGCGCTCCAGGCACGCAACCTGCGCTGCGGCATCCTGATCGCGCCCCGAACCTTTATGGACGGAGACCTCTTAGGGGTCCGCTTCGAGACGGAACCCAACCCGCCACCGGGACGGAGCGTTCTCATCCAGAACGGCCGCGCCACCGCCGTCCAGCTGGGCTGGGTACCGCCGGATCAGTCGAAGGACGGATTGGCCGCCTAAAGTGCCGGTGGTGCCTAGAACGCCGGAGGCGAATCGGCTGTCCGGGATGCGTAGCTGATGACGCGTTTGTCGAACAGAAGCACTATGGCCGCAAGCGCCGGCACCACCATGGCGATCCCCGACCAAATGACGCCGCCGGTAAGGGTCGGGACGCCGATAGTAAGGACAAACAGCTGGGCGACCAGCGCCGCTGCCCTCGTCCACCGGCGCCCACGGAAGAGGAAGTGCCCCACCGAATAGAGCCAGGCCGAGAAAGCGAGCAAGAGGACCAGAGTAAATACGGCTCCCCAAAAAGACAGGACCGGTGCACCGGTCAGGAGTTCGTAGCCGTACCAGGCGGCGGCAACCAATAGCGCGGTGGCCTCGGCGGCAACAACAAGAGCTATCGCCACAATGCCGTGCGGGCGCGTGGATGGCGACGGATCTGCAGGGTTCGTGGGGGGTCTTGACACACTGGCACCCTACCGGAGATAGTCGGACAGTGGCGGGGGTCGGCAATGCCCGTGTGATGTATCGCTCAGCTATCCGGGGATTTCAAGCTGTATTACCCCTTGTTTACACAGCGTTAACATGACAGGCTTGACTGAGATGACCAAGGGGGCCCCTCAGGGCCCTTTTCCTTTGTAGCTACTAGTGAATTATTTCACAAGAGCTTTTCCCAGAATTGGAGCAACTGATCAGCATGGATTGGCGTAACCGCGCGGCGTGCCTCGACAAGGACCCGGAACTGTTTTTCCCCGTAGGAAACACAGGGCCTGCCCTCCTCCAGATTGAGGAAGCCAAAAGCGTTTGCCGCCGCTGCCCCGTCGTTGACACGTGCCTCCAGTGGGCTCTCGAGTCCGGCCAGGACGCCGGCGTCTGGGGCGGCATGAGCGAAGACGAACGCCGTGCCCTTAAGCGCCGCGCCGCACGGGCCCGCCGCGCCTCCTAGGCTCGGTCCTTAAGGCCCTAGCACCAACAGCCTCACACAACGATGGCCGCAACCCTTCCGGGTTGCGGCCATCGGCTGTTAAGTCACGTGCAAGGTCTCCGGGCTACCTGGCCGCCAGGCTGAGGCGGATCTGGACAGCCGTTCCGCCGCCGTCGCGCGGGTGCCACGCGATGGTGCCGCCCAGCTCACTGGTGACCAGCGTGCGGACAATCTGCAGCCCCAGCCCCTCGACGTGCGGCGTATCCGGCAGTCCCACACCGTCGTCGGCAATGGTGACGGTCAGCAGTTCCTCGCCGTCTTCCTCCTCGGAACGGTCCGCGATGAGCCACACGGTGCCGGTCCGTCCTTCGAGCCCGTGCTCGACGGCGTTGGTCACCAGTTCGTTAATGACCAGTGCCAGCGGGGTGGCGAAGTCGCTGGGCAGTTCCCCAAACAGTCCGGACCGCTCGGTCTTGACCTGCTGCGATGGCGAGGCGACCTCTGCGGAAAGCCTGAACTGGCGGCCGATCAGCTCGTCGAAGTCAACGCTCTGCGCCAATCCCTGTGAAAGGGTCTCGTGGACCAGCGCGATGGTGGCCACGCGCCGCATCGCCTGCTCCAGGCCCTGCTTGGCCTCGTCGCTGACCATCCGGCGGGACTGCATACGCAGCAGGGCCGCTACGGTCTGCAGGTTGTTTTTCACCCGGTGATGGATCTCGCGGATGGTCGCATCCTTGGTAACGAGTTCCATCTCCCGGCGCCGCAGTTCGGACACGTCCCGACACAGCACCAGCGCACCAAAGCGCTGCTGCTCATCCCGCAGCGGGATGGCCCGCAGCGACAGGCTCACACCACGGGATTCAATCTCACTACGCCACGGCATCCGCCCCGTCACCACCAGCGGCAGCGTCTCGTCCACCAGCCGCCGGTCCTTCAGCAGGCCGGCGGTCACCTCGGCCAGGGAACGGCCTTCCAGCGACTCGCCGTCGCCCAGCCGCCGGAAGGCCGATACCCCGTTGGGGCTTGCGTACTGCACAATTCCTTCGGCATCGAGCCTGATCAGGCCGTCCCCCACACGAGGCGCGCCGCGGCGCGAACCGGTAGGCGAGGCAAAGTCAGGCCACAGCCCCAGCGTTCCCATCCGGAGGAGATCGTAGGCGCACTGCCGGTACGTCAGCTCCAGGCGGGACGGCATCCGGGAACTGGACAGGTCCATGTGGGTGGTCACCACAGCCAGGGTCCGGCCGTTGCGCACCATCGGCACAGCCTCCACCCGCAACGCCATGTCAGTGCTCCAGTTGGTCTCACTGGACCGCTCGATGGCACGGCTGCTCCAGGCCTTGTCCACCAGCGGCTGCAGGTCCTGCCGGATGGGCTCGCCCACAAAGTCGCCGTGGAACACGGTGTGCGTGGTGGACGGCCTGACGTGGGCCAGCGCCACATAGCCGTGATCCGGGTGCGGGAACCATAACGCCAAGTCGGCGAACGCCAGGTCAGCGACCATCTGCCAGTCGCCCACCAGGAGGTGCAGCCATTCGGCATCGCCCGGCCCGAAATCAGCGTGTTCCCTGATGGGGTCCGTAAAGATTGCCACTGCACCTCCAGTTACGACGCCGGGATTCCTAGCGTCGGACGATTGACCTCAAGAGCCTCAATGCTACCGACAGTGAGGCCATGTCGTCGGCCTCGAGCGAGTTGACCTCGTCAAACATGCTCTTTGCCCTGCCCAGCTGCTCGGCATTCTGGCGTTCCCAGTCCTTCAGCCTGTCCTCCGCGGAGTCCCCTGACGCCGTCGACTCGAGTACCGCCGTCGTCATGTCCGACACAGTGGAATAGAGGTCATCCCGGAGTGCGGCCCTGGCCAGTGCCTGCCACCTGTCCTGGCGCGGCAGGCTGCTGATCCGTTCCAGCAGCCTGTCAGCGTGGAAGCGGTTGAACACTGTGTAGTAAACGGCCGCAATCTCCTCCACCGGCTCCTTACGGGCATGCACGATCTTGGCGATGTCCAGCAGGACAAAGCTCTCGAAGAGCTCCGCCCACCGGAAGGCAAGCCCCTCCGGGAGTTCCCACGCGCGCGCGGTCTCCAGCCAGTCCGCAACGCGGTCACGGTCATCGCCACGCAGGTAGTCCAGGAGCCGGGCCCGCATCGGGTCCAGGAGCGGCTTGAATTCGGCCACGGTGTCAGCGATGGGCCGGGACGTGCCGCCCTGCGCCAGCAGCCACCGGACAGCGCGGTCCAGCAGACGACGGATGTCCAGGTGGACGGTGCTCCAGTGCTCTGTGGGGAACGACGCCGGCAGGCTGTTCAGCTCCCCCACCATGGTGTTCAGGTCGAAAATCTCGCGGAGCGCCACAAAGGCCTTCGCCACAGCCACTTCCGTGGCCGACGTTTCCTCCATGGTCCGGAAGGCGAACGTGATGCCGCCCAGGTTGATCATGTCGTTGGCCACCACCGTGGCAATAATCTCGCGCCGCAGCGGATGGGTGTCCAGCTCGGCGTCGAACCGTTCGCGCAGCTGCTGCGGGAAGTACGCCCGCAGCGTCCCCCGGAACCACGGATCGTCGGCGAGGTCGCTGTCACGCAGCGCCGAGGCCAGCTCGATCTTCGCGTAGGCCGCCAGCACCGAGAGCTCCGGTGACGTCAGCCCCTGGCCCTGGCTTAGGCGCTCCCGCAGGGTTTCGGTGCTGGGCAGGGCTTCAAGGTCACGCTTCAGGTCAGCCGACTTTTCCAGCCAGTCCATGAGTCGCTCATAGCTGGGACTCCACTCGGCCACCCGCATCCGGTCGTTCAGGAGCAGGATGTTCTGGTCCACGTTGTCCTCGAGGACCAGCCGCCCTACCTCGTCCGTCATGGAGGCGAGGAAGCCTGCCCGTTCCTCCGGGGTCAGTTTGTCCGCAGCCACCATCCGGTCCACAAAGATCTTGATGTTCACTTCATGGTCGGAGCAGTCGACGCCGGCCGAGTTATCGATCGCGTCGGTGTTCAGGATGACCCCTTGCAGGGCGGCTTCGATGCGGCCGCGCTGCGTCATGCCCAGGTTTCCGCCTTCGCCAACCACCTTGACCCGCAGGTCCTTGCCGTCCACGCGAATGCTGTCGTTGGCCTTGTCACCCACGGAGGCGTTGGACTCGGTGCTGGCCTTGACGTACGTTCCGATCCCGCCGTTATAGAGCAGGTCTGCAGGGGCGAGCAGGATAGCGCGGAGAAGCTCCGGCGGGCTGAGCTCGGTGGTCGCCTCGGGCAGGCCCAGGGCCGCCCGGACCTGCCGCGAGACCGGAATGGACTTGGCCTGGCGGGCGTACACGCCGCCGCCTTCGCTGATGAGGGATTTGTCGTAGTCGTCCCACGAGGACCGCGGCAGTTCGAACAGCCTCCGGCGTTCCACGAACGACGATTCCGTTTCCGGTGCCGGGTCAAGGAAGATGTGCCGGTGGTCGAACGCTGCCAGCAGCCGGATATGCCGGGACAGGAGCATGCCGTTGCCGAATACATCGCCGGACATATCACCCACGCCCACTACGCTGAACGGCTGGGTCTGGGTATCAACGTCGAACTCGCTGAAGTGGCGCTTGACCGACTCCCAGGCGCCACGGGCCGTGATGCCCATGGCCTTGTGGTCGTAACCCACCGAACCTCCGGAGGCGAACGCGTCACCGAGCCAGAACCCGTATTCTGCGGCCAGCCCGTTGGCAATATCCGAGAACGTGGCCGTCCCCTTGTCCGCCGCCACCACAAGGTAGGAATCGTCGTCGTCGTGCCTGACAACGTCCGACGGCGGCACAACAGTTTCGCCCTCGGCTCCGGTGACGAGGTTGTCAGTGAGGTCCAGCAGGCCCCGGATGAACGTCTTGTAGCTTTCAACACCCTCCGCCATCCAGGCGGCACGGTCCGCGGCAGGATCGGGCAGCCGCTTGGCGAAGAAGCCGCCCTTGGCCCCGGTGGGAACGATGACCGCGTTCTTGACGGTCTGCGCCTTCACCAGGCCAAGGATCTCCGTCCGGAAATCCTCGCGCCGGTCAGACCAGCGCAGGCCGCCGCGGGCCACCTTGCCGAAGCGCAGGTGGACGCCCTCAACCCGCGGGGAATAGACCCAGATTTCGAACATCGGCCGCGGGAACGGCAGCCCCTCAATCCGGGCAGGATCGAGCTTGAAGCTCAGGTGCGTTTTGTACTGGTAGTAGTTGGTGCGGAGGGTCGCCTCGATCAGGTTCGCCAAGGTCCGCAGCACACGGTCGGCGTCGAGGGTTGCCACCTCTTCAATGGCAGCTGACAGCTCGCCGCGGGCTTTCTCCTGCGCCGCAAGGCGCTCGGTCCCGCTCAGGGCGGGATCGAACCGGGCCTCGAAAAGAGCTGTCAGGGCCTTGGTGACATCGGGATTGGCGAGCAGCGTGTCCGCCATGAAGCCCACCGAGTTGGTATTTCCCATCTGCCGCATGTACCGGGCATAGGCCCGCAGGACAGTGATCTGCCGCCACTGCATCCCCTCACGCAGCACCAGCCGGTCAAAACTGTCCGACTCAACGGCGCCGGATACGGCGGCACCGAACGAGTCAGCCAGCAGCTGTCCCGTGGCCAGCGGATCAATGCCGGCAGGGTATTTAAGCCCGAGGTCATAGAGGAAGAAGTCCCGCTGGTCAGCCGTCTCGATCTCAAAGGGCCGCTCATCCAGCACCTCGAGTCCCAGATTGTGGAAGAACGGCAGGATCTGGCTCAGGCTCTTGGGCTCCAGCATGTACAGCTTGACGCGGGCGTCCTCCTCCAGGACTTCACCGGCGCCCTTGGGCAAGTACACATGGACGCCCGGCCGTTCCTGCCTGGCACCGGCCGTGCGTTCGGCTTCGGCCCCGTATTTCTCGAACCGGGCGATGTCCTCCAGCGCGTCTTCGACCTCGTAATCCACCCGGTAGCCGGCCGGAAAAGCCTCCGACCAGATCGCGGCAAGCTCCTTCGCCTGCTCATCGGCGCCGCGTTCCCGCAGGACTTCAGCGATGCCCTCACTCCACGAACGGGCTGCCCGGACCAGCCGCGCTTCAAGCTCGTCGGCGTTGAAGTGGCTGACCTCGCTGCCCTTGGGCAGGCGGATCCGGAAGAACAGGCGGGCGAGGGCCGATTCTGTCATCCGCGCCTCGTAGTCGATGGACTCAGCCTTGAACGTGGTCCGTAATTCTTCCTCGATGCGGAGCCGGACATTGGTGGTGTACCGGTCACGCGGAAGGTAGACCACCGCGGACATAAAACGGCCGTAGATGTCCGGCCGGAGGAACAGCCGGGTCCGCCGCCGCTCCTGCAATCTCTGGATGCCGGTTGCGGTGGCCGCCAGGTCCTCGGTCTCGATCTGGAACAGCTCGTCGCGTGGGTACGTCTCCAGGATCCCCAAAAGGTCCTTGCCGGAGTGTGAGTCCGGCGGGTAGCCGGCATTGCCCAGCACGGCGTCCACTTTTTCGCGCACGACGGGGATGTTCCGGACGGATCCGGCGTAGGCACTGGTTGCGAACAGGCCGATAAAGCGGCGCTCGCCGTTGACGTTGCCGGCCGCGTCGAAACTCTTCACGCCAATGTAGTCAAGGTACGCGGGGCGGTGGACGGTGGACCGTGAGTTTGCCTTGGTGATCACGAGCGCCCGCTTTTCGCGGGCCTTTTTTCGGCCGGCGTCGGTGAGATGCTGCATATGCGGCGCGCCCGGCTTCGCCCGGAGCAGTCCGAGACCGCTGTCTTCACGCAGTTCCAGTACATCTTCACCGTCGACGTTGACGAGGTGGTACTCACGGTATCCAAGGAAAGTGAAGTTGCCGTCGTCGAGCCAGCGCAGAAGATCCTGCGCCTGCCGCAGTTCGGCAATCTGGGCCGGGTGGGACACCTGGTCGAGGCT
This sequence comes from Pseudarthrobacter raffinosi, assembly GCF_023913735.1. Classification (GTDB taxonomy): domain Bacteria; phylum Actinomycetota; class Actinomycetes; order Actinomycetales; family Micrococcaceae; genus Arthrobacter; species Arthrobacter raffinosi. The sequence continues at coordinate 210,297 of NZ_JAMXBH010000006.1, read as the reverse complement.
CGCGGCAATCTGTTGGGCCTTGTTGCGCATCTTGGGCCAGTCTTCGACGGCGGCGCGCACGTCTCCCAGGATGCGGTCCAGCCCGTCCAGCAACGACGCCTTTGCCTCGTCGGAGACACGGTTGATTTCCACGGCGATCCACGACTCCATGTGGGAGGCGTTTTCGCCCTGCGCGATGAGGTGCGACAGCACAGGCATCGCGGCCGTATCACCGCTGGAGAGACCGATGTGGGACGGGACGCGGTCAACTTTGACCAGCTGTCCCGTTTCCCGGTTCCGGGTCACCACGAACAGTGGATGAAGCACAAGTCCGATGGCGGCGTTCTGGCGAACAAGCTCGGCGTTGACCGAGTCAACAAGGAAAGGCATATCGTCCGTGACGACGTAGACGACGCTGCTGTCCGCCTCGTTGACGATGGAAACCTTCGCCTGGCCCGGCTGCCGGTTCGCGGCGACACCGCGGTGGGTTTCCGCCCGGCTGGCCAGCACCTCCGGGGAATAAGTCCGGGCATCCTCTTCGGCAAGGTGCTGGTAATAATCCGCCAGGAACCCCTCCCGGTCACCCATAGCCAAGGCTTGATCCTCCACGCTGGATCCAGACGACATCAACAAACGCCTCCATCACAAGTTTGATGCTGCACCGTTGCAGCTCCTACGGTGAGCCTAGCCCTTTCGCCGAAGCCTCGGTGTGGAAGAAAATACAGAGGATCGGGAAGATCGCTGGACAGCTGCACAAACCAAATCGGCGATCGCCCGCCTGAGCTTGGAATCCGGCGCTGTTTCGAGCAGCAAAGAGCCGCCGAGCAGCGCGGCGTCAGCTGCGGGGCTGTCCGCCGGCAGGAAGGCTGCGATCTCCGCCGACGGGCCATACCGCCCCCACGCATCCTTCAGCTGTCGCTCCGGGGATCTCCCCACCGCCGCCGCCCGGACCTTGTTCATCACCACAACAGGCGACACATTCGGCACTGCCAGCTCGAGCTCCGCGAGTCCGCGGACCAGCCGGGGAACCCCCACCGGATCGGCGGCCCCCACGGCATAGACGGTGTCCGCCAGTTCCAGGGTCCGCAGGGTCGCGGCATTCCGGCGCGGAGCCATCGTGTCGAAGCTGAGTTCCTCGTCCGCCTCCAGGCAGAAGCCGGTGTCCACAACCACGACGTCGGCAACCTCCTTGGCGCGTTCCAGCACCAGCGACAGTGCTGCTGCCCGTAGTTCGGTCCACCTGTCCGCCCGGGTGATCCCGGTCAGGACCCGGAAAGTTCCAAGTTTGGTGGTGACCGGTGTGGCCACCTTCAGCAGCGCATCGGCGTCGAGCAGTCCCTGGTCCGCAAGCCGGCAGGCCTGCGCGATCCCCGCAGATTCATCCAGCAGGCCCAGGACTGCGGCGATGCTGGCCCCGTAACTGTCGGCGTCGACGAGGAGCACGGATTTCCCATCCGCAGCCAGTTCCCCCGCGATGTTGGCCGCGACGAAGGTCCGGCCGGGTGAACCGGCGGGACCCCACACGGCAATGATCTTTCCCGCCCCGGAGGCCGGCGGCACGTCCGCCTGGGCTGCGGGACGCTGACGCAACGCAGCGCTGGTGTCCCCCAGCCCGCTCCCGAACGTTGCATCCCTGGCGGTGCCTGTCAGCTGGTCAACGGCCTCGGCAATCCTGCCGGCCAGGGCGGCGGACTCTACGCCGGTCAGTGCGGAGGCCACACCGATCCCGCGCAGCCTGGCAGCCTCGTCGGCGTCATCCGTGAGGGCGATGATCGCCACGCCCACGGCACCGAGCCGATCAACGAGCGAAGCAGTCAGGCCCTCGCAGCCGTCAGCCACAACCGCGGCCCGTGCCAGGCCGCTCTGGCAGGCCGCCAGCAGTTCCGTCAGTTCAGTGCAGCGACGGACCACCGTGACCGGACCGTGGAGCCGCTCCAACCCGCCCACCACGTCCTCGCGGGCCTGGCCCACGGTGACCACGGGGATACTCATGAGGCCCCGCCCGGGTTCCACACCACTGAAATCTTGGCCTGGTTCGCCTGCGCGCCGAGGATGGCCGGCATCTGGCCGTCGGCAACCAGCACCATCAGCACTGTATTGCGGGAGGACCCCAAGGCCGTGGAGCCGGCGGTCACCTGTGCAATTTCCGCGCCGGGCAGCAAGAGCTTCGGCTCACTGAAGCCGTTGCGGGCATCCGGCAAGGCAACCCAGACGTCCACCCGGGTCCCGGCAACCGCCTGCGGCGGCAGTGCTTCCTCAATGGCCACGGCCACGGGCTTGCGGTCCAACGAATCCACGGTGGCCAGACTTTCCTTGGGCACCAATTGGTTCTTGCCGATTCTTTGGACTGCAACCAACCCGTCGGGGAGCCCTGCTTCAACGGTGACGTAATGCTGTTCGGTCTCACCCAGGCGGACCTTGGCCCGGACCACATTGTCCGCGGTCAGCTTCTCACCCACCGCAATGGAGTCCCGGGCGGCGTAAACCTCGGTGGTCTGATCAGCGCTGCCAACCAGCGAGATCACTCCCACCACCGATGCCAGGACCAGCAGCACGCCAACCAGCAGCCGGGGATCCTTCCACGACGGCGGTTTCAGCCTGGCACCTGTAGTAACAGCATCGTGGCTCATGCTCTTCTCCCCCTTAGCTCCGGTCCAGGCGGCTGGCTGCGTCCGGACACCTCATTGTTACGGCATGGGCCCCGGAACAAAAGTCAAAAGACCAAACAACATCAAACTGTGGATAACCGCACCAGATGACGCCTTCAATGGCAAAATGGAGCTATGCCCAGATTCCTGACTCTCGCCGATGTTGCTGAACAGCTGCAAATCAACTCGCCGGCGGCCTATGCCTTGGTCCGCAGCGGAGAACTGAAGGCCATCCAGGTGGGTGGGCGCGGGCAGTGGCGCGTCGAGGAAAAGATGTTGGAGCAATACATCGAAGAGCGTTACGCCGAGGCCAGCCGCATGATCCTGGAAGCCAAAGCCAAGCAAGGCTGATTTTGGCTTTGCGAGTCAGCCCTCGCAACCGTTTGTCCGCTGAGTTTTTGTCCAGATAATCGCCTCAACGGGCGGCAAAGTCCCATTAGGTGGACAAAAACTCCGGCCCGCGGCTACAGTTCCCCTGCACTCCGTGACCGCAGGGCACCCAGCGCCGCAAACGGAATCGTGGCTACCTGCCGAACCTGTGATGCACGCCGGGACTCCCCGGGGCTGACCAGCGCCAGGTCCAAAAAGTCACTGCCCACCCGGTCGATGACTCCCGCCAGCCCTGTATCCCTTTCCGGCGCGTGGCGCAGAGTGACTGCAAGTTCGGCCCGGTCCCGCGCCAGGCCCCGCAGCGCATGCGCCAATCCGATCCGGCGCCGCACCTGCGAAGTCTCGGCCACGGAGCCGCGGCCAAGGCCCGCATAGCGTGCCACCGCGCCGTACGGGACCAGGACCTGGTGACGCAACTCGTTCAGGACCAGCGCATCGGCGCCGGCATGGCTCAGGGTTCCTTCGAAGGCGCGCCCACACGCCAGGTACACGGCCACGTGGCTGTTCAGGGAACCCCGCAAGCGGTCAGCCAGAGCGACGGAGGCCGTTTCCGCTCTTGCCCGCTCAGAGATCTCGGCATCGACGGCCAGCCGCTCGCCCTCGGCGAACTGTGCCTCCATATCACTGAACAGAGCATCCCAACGCATGGGGCCAAGCGTAGGGTGCGGGTTTGTTCGCGGTCAATTCACCAACGACTTCACTCCAGTCTCTGGACAAATCCAGCATAAGTGCGTCAAACTGAACCTAAATTTATCAAATGATATCAAACAGCATCAAACATAAGATAGGAACAGCATGACGGCAGCTACAGCACGTGGGCTCCGCGCAGACGCCGTCATGGCGGCGTCCATCCTCCTGTTGGGATTCTTCCTCTGCGTTGCCGGCGGGGGCATGGTGGGCCGATGGCAACTGTCCACAGCACGCCGGCAAGGCCCGGACCTCGATGACCTACTCGGTGCCGTGGCTGTCGCCGCAGGGCTGGCCATCGTGGCGTGGTGGATCTTCTCGATGGTTTTGGCGTCAGCGGCTGCCGTCCTGGACAGGTGCGGCAGGCGGCGGGCCGCCGACAGGGCCGGCAAGTGCTGCCCGGCATTTATGCGCCGGCTCGCTGTGGCCGCACTGTCGGTGCAACTACTGTCGGCACCGCTGGCTCACGCAGCCGTCCCACCGGCCGGACCCGCCTGGGTACCCACGCAGGAAGTGGCGGTCCAGGACGTACCGGTCCACGGCGCAGCCATCCAGGCCCAGTGGTCTCCCACAAGCGGCCACCGGCAGCTCCCGGAACCGGAGGGCAAACACCCTGCAGACACGGGAGGACAGACCACCGAAACTCCTGCGGCGGCGGTCCGGCCAGACTGGCGTCCCAGCCCGCCGGTCCCGGACCCCGGCCTGCTGGCGGCCCAGCCCGTCCGGGCGGAACAGGGCCCAAGGTCGCCATTGAGTGAGGTCACGGTACTGGCGGGCGACACACTCTGGGACATCGCTTCCCGCCACTTGGGCCCGGCGGCTTCGGATGTGGATGTCGCCTTGCACTGGCCCCGCTGGTACGAGGCCAACAAATCCCGGATCGGCGAAAGCCCGCATGTCCTGCTGCCCGGGCAGATTTTGAATGCACCTTCCACGGCCTAACCGACGTTCCGATATTCATCAGCTCACGATTAAGGGGAATCACATGTACGCAGTTACGCCAATCCGCTCCGCCACGGTCAACCCGGGCGGCGCGGCAGCAGTCCGCCAGGTTCCTCCGCGCACCACTACCGCGCCGGTCGTGCCGCTGCGTGCGGCAGACGAAGCCTCCGAAATCCTGGCGATCACACGCAATACCGTGCAGGCGGCCATGGAAGTCCTCGCCGGCATCCGGCCGATCCACCAGCTCGCCCGCCGTCTGGATCCGCGCTGCCTCGCGGTGCTGCAGCACCGCGCGGCTTTGATCCGTCGCGAACAGTCGCGCTCTGCCTCGCCGTCCCTGGCCCGGCTGCACAAGAACTCCATCGTGCGTTCAGTCCGCGCCTGCGAGGTCGCCCCGGGCATCTATGAGGCAAGCGCCGTGGTGGTTGATGACATCCGGGCACGGGCTGTAGCGGTCCGGCTTGAGCGCAGCAAGCAGGTCTGGCGCGTGACCGAGTTTATGGTCGGCTGAACCGCTTGCCCACGAATGCAGAAGTGCCCGGAGCTGAGGCTCCGGGCACTTCCAGTGTCGAACTATTTCAGCGACGATCTATTGCAGTGCCGACCTATGGCTGATCAGCCACGATCCCTGCTGTCAGCGGCGCTTTTTCCTGGCCGGACGCTTGGTGGCGTCCTGCGCTGCAGCCTTTGCGGGATTTCCGGACCGTGAAGAGACACGACCCTCCACCCGGGTCTGGGATGCGCCGTCTTCGCCGGGAGCCGTGTACTGCAGCTGGGCCGGCTTCTCCGGCGCTTCCAGGCCGGCAGCGTGGATCTGCGGCTCAACGTGCTCGGTGTGGCCACCTGCTGCGTCGGGCACCACCACATCCTGGGCTGGGGTCACCTCAACTTCAAGGTTGAACAGGAAACCGACGCTTTCCTCGCGGATGGCCTCCATCATGCTCTGGAACATAACGAAGCCCTCGCGCTGGTATTCCACCAGCGGGTCACGCTGTGCCATGGCGCGCAGGCCGATGCCTTCCTTGAGGTAGTCCATCTCGTACAGGTGTTCCTGCCACTTGCGCCCGATGACCGAGAGCACCACGCGGCGTTCCAGCTCGCGCATGCTCTCTGCGCCGATGGTCTCTTCCCGGGCCTGGTAGACCACACGGGCGTCGGAGAGCAGCTCCTCCTTGAGGAATTCAACAGTGAGCTTGGACTTGCCGCCGGCTTCCTCGACGATCTCTTCCGCTGTGACGCTGACGGGGTAGAGCGTCTTGAGGTTGGTCCACAGCTGGGTGTAATCCCAGTCGTCGCCATTGCCTTCGGCCGTGGCGGAGTCGATCAGGGCGGTGATGGTGTCCTCCACGAAGAACTGGACCTTCTCGTGGAGGTCGTCACCTTCGAGGATCCGGCGGCGGTCACCGTAGATGGCTTCGCGCTGGCGGTTCAGGACGTCGTCGTACTTGAGGACGTTCTTGCGCTGCTCGGCGTTGCGGCCTTCAACCTGGCCCTGGGCAGACGCGATGGCCCGGGAAACCAGTTTCGATTCCAACGCCACATCATCCGGGACGGAACTGTTCATCAGCCGTTCGGCCGCGCCGGAGTTGAAGAGCCGCATCAGGTCATCGGTCAGGGAGAGGTAGAAGCGTGATTCGCCGGGGTCGCCCTGGCGGCCGGAGCGGCCACGGAGCTGGTTATCGATGCGGCGGGACTCGTGCCGCTCAGTTCCCAGGACATACAGCCCGCCGAGGTTCAGTACTTCCTCGTGTTCGTCCTTTACGGACTGCTTGGCCGCCTCCAGGGCAGCCGGCCACGCGGCCTCGTACTCTTCGGAATTCTCTTCCGGGTCCAGCCCGCGCTTGGCCAGATCGGCCACCGCAGTGAATTCGGCGTTGCCACCCAGCATGATGTCAGTGCCGCGGCCTGCCATGTTGGTGGCCACCGTAACAGCACCCTTGCGTCCGGCCTGCGCAACGATGGCCGCTTCACGGGCGTGGTTCTTGGCGTTCAGGACTTCGTGCCTGATGCCCTCCTTGGCAAGCAGCCCGGAAAGGTATTCGCTCTTTTCGACACTCGTTGTGCCCACAAGGATCGGCTGGCCCTGTTCGTGACGCTCGGCAATGTCCTTCACGACGGCGTCGAACTTCACCTTTTCATTCTTGAACACGAGGTCCGACTGGTCGATCCGCTGCATGTCCCGGTTGGTGGGGATGGCCACCACGCCGAGCTTGTACGTGCCCATGAACTCGGCGGCCTCAGTCTCGGCCGTGCCGGTCATGCCTGCCAGCTTGGAGTACATCCGGAAGTAGTTCTGGAGCGTCACCGTGGCCAGGGTCTGGTTCTCGGCCTTGATCTCCACGGCTTCCTTGGCCTCGATGGCCTGGTGCATGCCCTCGTTATAGCGGCGGCCAGCCAGGATTCGGCCAGTGTGTTCGTCAACGATCAGCACTTCGCCGTCGAGGATGACGTAGTCCTTGTCCCGCTTGAACAGTTCCTTGGCTTTGATGGCGTTGTTCAGGAACCCGATGAGCGGAGTGTTCGCGGATTCGTAGAGGTTCTGGATGCCCAGGTAGTCCTCCACCTTTTCGATGCCGCTCTCCAGGACACCGACCGTGCGCTTCTTCTCGTCCGCCTCGTAGTCCTCGCCGGCCTTCAGTCGCTGCACCACCTTGGCAAATTCGCTATACCACCGGTTGGTGTCGCCCTGGGCAGGGCCGGAAATGATGAGCGGCGTGCGGGCTTCGTCGATGAGGATGGAGTCGACCTCATCAACAATGGCGAAGTTGTGGCCACGCTGGACCAGCTCTGACTGGTCCCACGCCATGTTGTCGCGCAGGTAGTCAAAGCCGAATTCGTTGTTCGTGCCGTAGGTGATGTCCGCGGCGTACTGCTGCCGGCGCACCGCGGGATCCTGGTTGGACAGGATGCAACCGCTGGTCAGGCCAAGGAAACGGTAGACCCGGCCCATAAGGTCTGACTGGTACTCGGCAAGGTAGTCGTTCACCGTGATGACGTGGACGCCGTTGCCGGTGAGGGCATTAAGGAAGGCGGGCGCGGTGGCCACAAGGGTTTTGCCTTCGCCGGTCTTCATTTCGGCGATATTGCCGAGGTGGAGGGCGGCGCCACCCATAAGCTGGACGTCGAAGTGACGCATGCCCAGGGTGCGGGATGAGGCCTCACGCACGGCCGCGAATGCCTCCGGGAGGAGATCGTCCAGGTGCTCGCCGTCCCGGTGGCGGGCGCGGAGGTGGTCAGTTTCCTCGCGGAGCTCAGCATCCGTGAAGGTTTTGAACGAGTCTTCGAGCGCATTGATGGAGTCGGCATAGTTCCGCAGTTGCCGCAGGGTTTTTTTGTCACCCGTGCGGAGAAGTTTTTCGATAAGTGATGCCACGTGAAGATACTCCCAGTCTTATGCTGCCGAATTCTGGCGTTTTTAGTCTACGGGAGAGACACAGGCCACGCGGCCGGTGTTCCCTGAGAGCGGACCGGCGCGGTGACGCAGGGCGGCGCCGAGGGACTCCGCCAGGTCCCCGATCGGGCTTACCACAATGTTGTCCAGCTCCAGCCAGTCGGCCATCAGTTCCAGCTCGGCGGCGAGCTCGACGGCGGTCCCTGCCGGTGCGTCCGGCTCACCGTAGGCGGACCTCACCAGCAGATTTCCCGCCGCACGGTCCGCTTTAAGATCCACGCGCGCCACGATGGTGTCACCCAGGAGAAAGGGCAGGACGTAGTACCCGAAGCGTCGGAGGTGCGCGGGCGTGTAAATCTCGATCCGGAAATGGAACCCGAAGAGCTCCTCAAGCCGGCGCCGCTCGAAGACCAGGGAGTCAAAGGGACTGAGCAAGGCCCGCCCTGCCGCCCGCCGCGGCAATGTGGCGTCGGCATGGAGGAATACCTTCCGGTCCCAGCCTGCGACAGCCACCGGCTTCAGCCTCCCTATGCTGACCAGATGGTCCACAGAGGCGGCGGCCGCCTTGCCCGGTGTCCGGAAGTAGTCCGCGAAGCACTTCACGGTTCCGATGCCATGGGCTTGCGCGGCCGCGTCGATGAGCCGATGCATGGCCTCAACAGGGTCCGGCGTGGCTTCGAGGGCCAGTCGGCGCGGCAGCACCCTAGCCGTCAGCGTGTACTTTCGCTCGAACTGTTCGGTTCTGGACGCCGCGGAAATGGTGCCCGCCTCGAACAGGTCTTCAAGCACGCGTTTGACGGCGTTCCAGTTCCATCCCCAGTTGTCGTCCCGCCGGTCCTCCACGTGCCCGATGTCCACCGTCAGTTCCGCCGCCGTCATGGGCCGCCCTGTGGCGAGGGCATCGAGGATCTTTGCCGCCACCGCGTCGCGCAGGCCTGGGTCGAGGGCGGACGCACCCACCCACGTGCGTTTCTGCCACAATCGGAGGTCCTGGAAATGCTCGGGCCGGATGAAGCTGGCCTCGTGCGCCCAGTACTCCATCATGCGCCTGGGCGGCGAGCTGGCCATCCGCTGAAGAATGGTGCGGTCATAGTTGCCGAGCCTTGAAAAGAAGGGCAGAAAGTGACTGCGGGACAACACGTTGACGGAATCGATCTGGACAAGCTGGATCCGGGCAAAGGTACGGCCCACCGTCCGTGAGGTCACGGGGCCGGCGGGCCGTCCTTTGTCGAGTCCCTGAGCTGCCAGGGCGATCCGCCGGGCCTGGTTAAGGCTCAGCGTCGCTGGCACATCAGTCCTTTCATTGAGGGGTGTAAACCGCCCTAGACTTTTGCAGCCTCGTCATCGGAACGGTAGGCGAGGATTTTTTCTTCGACGGCCGTCTCCCCCGGTTCGCATTCGTGGTCCAGGGTGATCACTCCGTACGTCCAGCCACGGCGCCGGTAGACCACCGAGGGCGTGTTGGTGGCCTTGTCCACAAACAGGTAGAAATCGTGGCCCACGAGCTCCATGTTGTCCACAGCATCGTCAAGGGTCAGGGAGGCCGCGGGGAAAACTTTGCGCCGGATCAGCACCGGGGAGTCCCCAGCCGGAATGTCGTTCTCGACCTCGTAGGGCGATCGTTCAACAGGTGCTGCCTGGGTTTCGCTGCGATGGCTCGCCTCGACATAAAGGGGCTCGCTGGTACTCGCGGGTTCCAGTGATGCGGTGGCTTCACGTACTGCCTTGGGGGTGTGGCGCCCGTGGTGGACCTTCTTGCGATCCTTGGCGCGGCGGAGACGTTCCAGCAGCTTGGTGTAGGCGAGATCGAACGCAGCGAATTTGTCTGCGGCGCTGGCTTCGGCACGGATTACGGGTCCCCGGCCCAGGACCGTCACTTCAACGGTGAGCTGGTCGCCGGTCTGGCGCGCATTCGTTTCCTTGGAAACCTTCGCGTCAACCCGCTGGACCTTGTCGCCAAGTGACTCGATCTTCGAGATCTTCTCACCGGCGTATTCGCGGAAGCGGTCTGAGACCGTCAGATTTCGTCCGCTGATCATAAACTCCATGGTGCCCTCCAAATGACTTCGGTGACACGACGGCGGCACATCCCACGGGCCGATCTGCTTGACAGTCAAGCCCCTTTCCGAGCCGCCATCGAAAGGTACAACTTGTTCTTGGTACCCACAACCGACGTTAGTTCATAGCCACCTGTTATTCATCCTTTCTTCGTTTATTTTTTTCTAAGACGGGCAGCGTTCCGCCAGCTCCCGGGGCGGGCTATTCGCCGCCAGCTGAATCCGGCGGGCGTGTCGCGGCGAGGACCACTGCACCCACCACCACGGCACCGCTGAGGTGCAGTGCGCGGGCTGCTTCGGCGAGTGTGGCCCCGGTGGTGAGGACATCGTCGACAATGATGCAGCGGCGTCCGGCCACCCGCGCGCGCTGGCGTTTCGGGACCTTCATGGACCCCTTGACCCGGCTCGCCCTGGCCCCGCGGCCGAGTCCCTTTTGGCCTCCAGGCAGCCGCTCCAGTGCGGCGCGGCGCCGGGATTTCCGGATCACGTCCAACACCGGTGTACCGCGGAGGGTGGTCCCCCGGCGCAACTCTGCGAGTAGGAGGTGGACCGGACTGAACCCTCTTTTGATGTAGCCGGCCGTACTGCTGGGCACCGGAACCAGGCAGACGCCGTCGACGCCGGCCACGGACGCGGCAATGCCCTGCCCCAGTCCGCGCGCCAGGACTGACGTGAGCTGGTGCTGGCCATGGCTCTTGAACGAAAGCACGGCCTGCGCCAGCTCCTCGCGGTACACCCCGGCCGCCACCACGGGAAGGATCAGGCCGCCGTCGACGTTCATCAGGGCCGGCGCCTGCTCCTCTGCCCGGAACGGGTGCCTGGTCAACAGGCGGACGTGGCGTTCGCACATGACGCACAGGGCCAGGTCCTCCGCACCGCAGCAGACGCAGTCCACAGGGACGGCAAGTGCCAGCAGCTCCGCGGCGGCCACGCCCATCTGGTCGGCGGCCCGCAGCCAGCGGCGGCGGTGGCCGCTGCGATGCTTGGCGGACTGCAGCGGAGGCGGCAGGAGGTCCGGATCCAGGCTTGCCGCATTTCTGGCGGGACCCCCCCGGGAGCGGCCCCCACCGCGGCCCCCGGACCGGCGCGCAGGCGCGTGGCGAGCAGACGGGTGGCGAGCAGGAGGACGTCCGGGCTGAACTTCGGTCACACCCCATGGTGGCCTGCGTATCGCAGCCCCGGAACCGCTGGTCCGCGCTATGTGGAAAGCTACCCAGGGAATGAGGGGTCAATGGGGCCCTTCAGCTGGGGCGACCAGCCGTTGCCGAGCCGCTGGAAGATGCCCTCGGCCGACTGGCCGTAAATTTCCTCCAGCCCGTTGCCGGCGCTGAGCCACACAAGGCCGGGCCACGGCGCCAACTGCTGGGGTTGTCCGGAGGTGAGGGACAGCAGCTCCGGCGTGACGTTCGAGCCTGCCGAGGCTTTCATCACGGCGACCGTTGTGTCGTTCACCCAGACGCCCTGGTCCGGGTCACCGGAAGCCACCAGGGTGATCGGGGCAGTCAGTTCCCGGGGTGTCCCGTCGGCGTTCCGGATGATCCCGGCAATCTGCACCTTCGTCTTGCCGTTTTGTTCCGAAATGACCAGCGCCCGGACGCCCTCGCGGGAGATCCTCAGCTCCTTGACGGTTCTTCCGGCCAACCACGACGGCGTGAGCGTAACGGTGGGAACGGCGGCACCTTCGGCAACTCCGACGGGCCGGTAGGCCACCACCTCCGTACCGCCGGTAGCTCCCGGCCCTGCGGCCCACACCCAGTCATGAATACTGAAGGACGGGTGCGTAATGGTGCTGCGCGTTGTCAGCGCACGGGCGGGCTGTCCCGGCACCATGCTGTAGAGCGTCGTCCGGCTTTCGTTGAGGAACGCAATGGTCTGGGACACCGGGGATTCCGACGGGTAGCGGGGCCCGAGCGATGAAACTGGCTGCATATCCGGCAGCGGGGACACCCTGTTGTTTTCGTAGCGAACCAGCTCATTGCCACTGACGGCGATCTCGCGGACCGGCACGTTTTTGTCCCGCACCGGGGGCAACACCGAACCGTTGTCTTCGACGCGGACCAGGTCCTGGTTGGCATGCAACTCCACATTAACGACGTCGGGCTGGCTGCGGAACGTGAGCGAAAGCTGCGTCTGCATCCGGAGCCTGTCCTCCGTGGACGCCTCGGTGAGTTCCTTGGCCGTGAGGTCCACCTGCGCGGCGCCGGACACCACCGGAACGGATTCGCGGGCGAGTTTGATGCCGGACGGGAAGGCGCTCACCACCGCGCCGCGAAGGTACGGCGCGGGGCCGGCCAGCAGCGCACTGGTCATGGCTTTGACCGTCTTGTTCTTGATGAACCAGCGGACGTCAGGCACGGCATAGGTGAAGCTGGGATCGTAGAAGTAGATAGGGTAGGCGCCGTAGATGACCTTGAAGGTTTCCTCCGGGATCGCTGTTCCGTCCGGGATCTCTGAGATCCGCCATTCGCCGTCCACCTGGGTGAGAGTGGCCGGAATGTTCTCGATGGTGCCTTCGGGCATCTGGGTGGCGATGCCGTCAACATCCACGCTGTACGCAACGTCCAGCTGGTAGTTGTAGACGTTGTCGACGCCGGTGCCCACCACTTTCGCCTCGCGGTACACCAGCGCGCGCTGGTCGGGTTTCCAGGATACTGACGCTGCCTGCGTCAGGTATTCGCGGGCCACCGCGTAGTCCCCCTCGTATCCGGTACCGGCACGGTAGAAGTAATCAATGATGTTTTCCGGAGTAGCGCCGGGCTGGGGAGCGGCCGGGAGGAACACCGGTGCGTTGACGTTGCCGGCGCTGCCTTCCGCGCTCTTCCCCACCGGCCCGGCCGTGGGAATGCGCGCGCAGGAGGCCAGCACCAGGGCAACGACGAACAGCACAACGCTCCTCTTCAGCATCGCCCGCACTTTTCGTCCCGTCATGAAGACTCCTTCGGTGTTGCGCCCGTCCCGGCAGGGGTGCGCCCGGCGCCCTGGCCACGCCCGCCGCCAGCGGGGACATCAGGCGCCCCAGTGGGGCCGGGCCCCAGGACCAGCATGTTTTTCGAATGTGGGACGTCGGGGAGGATGATGTCTTCCGGCTCAAGCTGCACAGGTGAGCGGTCGATCTCCTCGCCCTGGCGCAACGGAATGGTCAGCCGGAAGTTGGCCCCTCTACCCTTGTTTCCCCATGCCTGCAGCCAGCCGTTGTGGAGTTTGGTGTCTTCCATTGCGATGGACAGGCCCAGTCCGCTGCCTCCGGTGGTGCGGGCCCGCGCCGGATCCGCACGCCAGAACCGGTCAAAGACCCGGGCGGCCTCGGCCGGGGTCATGCCGATCCCCTGATCCCGGACTGCAACTCCCACTGCTGACTGGTTGGCTGAGACAGTCACGGTGACCGGCTTGCCTTCGCCATGCTCCACTGCATTCAGGATGAGGTTCCGTAGGATCCTGTCGATCCTCCTGGCGTCCATCTCCGCGACAATTCCCACGGCGGGAGCCCGGAGGATGATCTCCGAGCCGTATTCGGCCGCGACGGGCGCTGCCCCGTCAATGACATGGGCGATCACCTGCAGGATGTCCTCGGGCTCGGCGTCGAGCATGGCCACGCCGGCGTCGAAGCGGGAGATCTCGAGCAGGTCGGCCAGCAGGGACTGGAACCGCTCCACCTGGTTGTACAGGAGTTCGGCCGAGCGCTTGTTGATGGGGTCGAAATCGTGGCGGGCGTCGTACAACACTTCCGCGGCCATCCGGACGGTGGTCAGGGGCGTGCGGAGCTCGTGGGAGACGTCGGAGACAAACCGCTGCTGCATCTGGGACAACATGGCCAGCTGGGTGATCTGCTCCTGGAGGCTGGCGGCCATGTGGTTGAACGATGCCCCGAGACGGGCAACCTCGTCTTCGCCCTTGACCACCATCCGCTCCTGCAATTGGCCGGCCGCAAGCTTCTCCGACACCAGGGCAGCGTGGCTGACGGGGCTGACAACATTGCGGGTGACATACCAGGCGATGGCCCCGATCATCAGCACCAGCACCGCGCCGCCGGCCAGGAGGACGCCTTGGATTTCGTCGAGCGTCTGCTGGGCGGTGTTGACGTCATAGATCAGGTAGAGCTCGTACACGGTCCCGTTGAAGGTCACCAGGTTGCCCACGGCGATGCCCGGCCTGTCCTCGGTACCTACCGGAATCACGGTGGAGGCCCAGTACTGGTCCTTGCCTGAATCCTGTACCGCCGTACGGAGTGCAGGCGGGATGACGCTGACGGTCAGCTGGTCCGACGCCCGCGACTCCACCCAGCGGTTCCGGGGCTTGGTCTGTTCGGGCTTGGCTTCGAAAACGTAGCGGCGCTGGATGACGGAGCCGCGGCCCTCCACTGCGTTCAAAGTGTCGTAGACCAGGGTGATGACGCTGGACTGGTCGGTGACCTGGGCGCCGTCGAACGTCTCCTGGACCTGCTTGACGTAGTAACGGGTCTCGGATTCCGCCTGGGTGAGGCGCTCCTGGAACAGGTTGTTGGCGATCTGGTTGGACAGGTAGGCGCCCACGGCGCCAAAGGATGTCACGGCCAACAGCAGCGTGGTGAGAACTGTCCGGAACTGCAGGGACCGGCGCCAGCGTCGACGCATGGCCCGCCCGGCAAACCGGACCGCAGGGAAGAAACGGGTCACGCCGAGACGGACAAGGCGGCCCACCCGTAGCCCCACGATTACTCCACGGCGCCGCCAGATCCGTGCCCGGAATGGCAGCGTTGCCAGCTCCAACGGCAGCGCATCCGTGTGCTCCGGGCCCTTGGCTGCGGGAAGGTCCGGGGCGCGGTGCGCTTCTGGTCCTGAGGGCTCAGGATCCTGCTTTGTAGCCGACACCACGAACCGTCAATACAACTTCGGGAGCTTCCGGATCCCGTTCAATTTTTGACCGGAGGCGCTGGACGTGGACGTTGACCAGCCGGGTGTCCGCCGCGTGGCGGTAGCCCCAGACCTGCTCCAGCAGCAGCTCACGGGTGAACACCTGCCAGGGCTTCCGCGCCAGGGCTACGAGGAGGTCAAACTCCAGGGGCGTGAGGGAAATCCGCTCATCGGCACGCTTCACGGTGTGGCCGGCCACGTCGATGGTGATGTCAGCGATCCGCAGCGTTTCAGGCGCCTTCTGGTCGCCGGGCCGCAGGCGGGCACGCACGCGTGCCACGAGTTCGGCGGGTTTGAACGGCTTGGGTACGTAGTCGTCTGCGCCGGACTCAAGGCCGCGGACGACGTCGGACGTGTCCGACTTGGCCGTGAGCATGACGATGGGCACGTCCGATTCGGAGCGGATCTGCCGGCAGACCTCGATGCCGTCCACGCCGGGCAGCATCAGGTCAAGCAGCACGAGGTCAGGCTTCGATGAACGGAAAATATCCAGCGCCTGGCTGCCATCGGCGCAAAAAACCGGCTCAAAGCCGTCATTGCGCAGAACAATCCCAATCATTTCGGCCAGCGCTTCGTCATCGTCAACTACCAGAATGCGTGCCTTCATAGTTATATATTCCCTTATTGAACAGGGTTTGTCCTGTTGAACGGCCTTACGGCATGGCGCCACGCTATGCCGCCCGACGCCGGAACTATAGGCTGGCAAGACGCGGACAGTCCCGCACGGGGGAAGGAACAGGGTGCCACACCAGGATCCGAACATGCAGCAGCCGCATCCTGCCGGCGAGGCTGGGAAAGGCCAGCCGCCAGGGAACCAGCCTCCGTGGGGGCAGCAGCCCGGCCCGGCACAGCAGCCCTGGGGCGGCCAGCCGGTTTGGGGACCTCCTCCGGGTGGCCCGCCGGCTTGGGACACTCCGTCGCACAATCCCTACGGCGCTCCGCCGCCCTACCAGCAGCCGCGTTATGTTGCCCCGCCCAAACCCGGCATCGTTCCCCTGCGGCCACTGATGTTCGGCGAGATCCTGGATGGCTCCTTCCAGGCGATCAGGCGCAACGCCAAAGCCATGCTGGGCGCCGCGCTGCTGGCGCAGACGCTCGCCGCAGTGCTCACGGCAGTTCTCAGTTCATTTTCCGCCACGTCCGCGGCGTCACTTGAAGCCTGGGCGGCGGGCCTGACGGAGCAGGACCTGGTCCCGCTGGTGGTGACCTTCGCGTCCGGGATCCTGCTCGTCTCGGTGCTCACCGTTTTTCTGTCCGCGGTGCTGCAGGGCGCCATGGTGGTTCCGGTCGCCAGATCCGTCCTCAACCGCCCCACCGGCTTCAGGCAGATGTGGACCCTGGCGCGGTCCCGCGCTGGTGCCCTGATCCGCCTTGCGGCCCTGCTGGTGGGCGGCGGGCTCCTCGTTGCGCTGCTGTTTTTGGCGCTGGCAGTGCTGCTGGTCAGCACCGTCGGCGGAGTGGGCGCCCTGATCCTCATCCCGCTTGGGCTGGTGTGCTTTGTGCTGTACGTATGGGTCTACATCAAGCTTATGGTGGCCCCTGCCGCCGTTGTCGTGGAGGAACTCGGTGCGATGGCCGGCATTCGGCGCTCCTGGGAACTGACACGCAGCAATTGGTGGCGGCTCCTGGGCATCACGCTGGTGGTGGGCATCATGGTGGGGGTCATCGCCCAGGTCGTCATGATTCCCGTCACGCTGCTCACCGGCTTTTACACCGGAGTGGTCTCACCCCACGGCGGTTCCGAGCAGGCCATGACGGCGGCCGTGGTGGCGGGCGTTGCCACCGCGGTCGTTACCGCAGTGGTCGCCGCAGCGGGTTTTGCCTTCCAGACCTCCGTGATGGCGCTGCTCTACCTCGACCTCAGGATGCGCCGGGACGGACTGGATATCGCCCTGCTCCGGCTGCTGGAATCCGGAGCAGATCCCGACGGCGTCCCGGGCCGAGGCGTTCCGGTCTACCGGGCGGGACGCGGCCAAAATCCGCTGCCGCCCTACGGGGCACCGCCCGGCGGGGCATGGCCGGATGGCCGCTGAACCACCGGTCCTGCCTGGCCGCGACGAGGCCCGCCGCTGGGCCGAAGAAGAACTCGCCAAGCCGGAATACCGTGACGCGGCCCCCGGCTGGCTGGACACTGTGTGGGCGGACATCCTGGACTGGCTGCGGTCCCTGGACGGCGGCTCCGGCCCGGACACCACCGTGGCGGCGCCGTGGATCGGTGTGGCCATCGCCGTGCTGATCGGCGCCGCGGTCGTCCTGGCCCGCCCGCGCCTCAACGCGAAGGCCAAGCGTGCCGGAGACGTATTCGACGCCGGCACAACAGTCAGTGCCGAGGCCTACCGTGGGCGCGCGGCGGCCGCTGCCGCGGCCGGCAACTGGAGCGCCGCCATCGTGGACTGTTTCCGTGCGCTCGTGCGCACAGCCGAGGACAGAACGCTTTTCGACGCGCGGCCGGGCCGGACCGCGGACGAGGTGGCGCACGAACTGGCCACACCGTTTCCGTCAGAGGCCGGCCGCCTGACGGAAGCTGCGCGGACTTTCGACGGGATCCGCTACGGAAATGAGTCCGCAGGCCAGGCTGACTTTGCCGCGGTGCGCGAACTGGACATTGCCCTGCAGTCCCTCACGCCGGCGAGCGCCGCCCTGCCCGCTGAACGTAACGAACCGGCGGTTCCGCGATGACGCAGGGTCCCACGATGCAGAACCCTTCGCCGGATCTTTTGACGCCCAAACTTCCGACGTCGGGTGCACCGGAGGCGCAGCCGGGTTCCGCCCCGGCACTCCGATCCGGGTCCGGGTCCGGCGCCGGTGCCGTGTCCGGTGCCCGTGCCTGGCTCCGGCGGCACCGCGGCGGGGCAGCGATCGGCGCGGCGGCCGCCGTCGGACTGGCGGTGGTTATTTCCACCCAACTCGCACCAAAGGGCGATTCCCTGCCCTTATCCGTGCATAACGCCGGGCCGGGCGGCGCCAGGGCGGTCACCGAGATACTGGGCCGCCACGGTGTCGAGGTCCAGGATGTTGACTCCTTTGACTCCGCCACGGCAGCACTCGCGGACCGGCCGGGTGCCACCCTCCTCCTGTACGACCGGAGCGGATTCCTGGACCAATCCCGGCTGGACGAGCTGGCCGCAAGTGCGGGTAGCGTAGTGCTGGTGACGCCGCGGCTCGGCACGCTGAAGGCCCTCGATACCGGCATCAGCCAGGCCGGTGTGGTGCCTGAGTCAACGGCGCTCCTGGAACCGGGCTGCGATCTCACCGATCCCGCGGCGGCAGGTGCTGTCTCCGGAACCGGCGGATTCCTGTACGACGGCGGCACAGTGTGCTTCAGCCCGCCGGGAAGCACCGCCGGGCTGCTTGCCCGCACGGATGACGGCGGCCTGACCGTCCTGGGCAGCACCGCCCTCCTCAACAACGGCGGGCTTGCCGGCCACGGCCATGCCGCACTGGCCCTGCGGACGCTGGGCCGCTCAGAAGTCGTTGTCTGGTACCTGCCCGGACTGGGCGACGCGGCCGCTGCGGAGTCAACGCAGACACTTGATGACCTCGCCCCTGACTGGGTGGCATTCCTGGGGCCCTGGCTGGTCTTTGTGACCGTGCTGACCATTGTGTGGCGCGGGCGCCGCCTCGGCCCGCTCGTGTTTGAACCACTCCCCGTGGTGGTCAAGGCCGTGGAGACCGCCGAAGGCCGCGCGCGCCTTTATCAGGATTCCCACGCACTTGACCGGGCACGGGACAACCTTCGGGCCGGCACCCTGGTTCGTCTGGCGCAAGCCCTTAGAGTCGGATCCCAGGCCACTGCCGACGACGTGGTGCAGGCAGTGGCCCGGCACATGGGCCGGCCGGTCAGAGATATCAGCAGCCTGATCCAAGAACGCCCCGGTACCGCAACCAGGCTGGTGCAATGGTCACAGGAACTGGACAAACTAGAGAACGAGGTCAGAACCCGATGAACGAAGCGTACGGCGCCCCGCAGATCATGGATTCCTCCCCGCGGACGCTGGATCCCGCCCGGCAGGCGCTTTTGGATGTCCGCCACGAGGTTGCCAAAGCCGTGGTGGGCCAGGATGCCACCGTCACGGGACTCCTGATCGCGCTGCTTTCCCAAGGGCATGTTCTCCTCGAGGGCGTGCCCGGTGTGGCCAAGACACTCCTGGTCCGTGCCCTTTCCGCCGCGCTGAGCCTGGACACCAAACGCGTACAGTTCACCCCTGACCTGATGCCCGGCGACATCACCGGTTCCCTGGTCTATGACTCGCACACCTCGGAATTCAGTTTCCGCGAGGGGCCGGTCTTCACCAACATCCTGCTGGCCGACGAAATCAACCGGACGCCCCCGAAGACGCAGGCCTCCCTGTTGGAGGCCATGGAAGAGCGGCAGGTCTCGGTGGACGGGGTGTCCCGGCCGCTGCCGGCGAACTTCCTGGTGGCGGCAACCCAGAACCCCGTGGAATATGAGGGAACCTATCCCCTGCCCGAAGCCCAGCTGGACCGGTTCCTGCTCAAGCTCACCATGCCGCTGCCCAGCCGGATTGACGAGGTGGAAGTGATCCGGCGGCACGCAGCCGGCTTCAATCCCCGGGATCTTGCTGCCGCCGGTGTCCGGGCGGTGGCCGGCGCCGAGGACCTCGAACGGGCGCGGCAGGCTGTGGCCACCGTTGCCGTCGAACGGGAAATCATCGGCTACATCGTGGACCTCGTGCGCGCCACCCGGCAGGCGCCGTCGTTCCAGCTGGGCGTCTCGCCCCGCGGCGCGACTGCACTGCTTAATACGGCCCGCGCCTGGGCCTGGCTGTCGGGCCGCAGCTTCGTCACCCCGGACGACGTCAAGGCACTGGCGCTGCCGTGCCTGCGCCACCGGGTGGCCCTGCAGCCTGATGCCCAGATGGACGGGGTCCGCGTGGACGATGTCCTGGGCAGCATCCTGGCGTCCGTCCCGGTCCCCCGCTGATTCGCTTGCACATGGCACTCTCCGGACGGTTCGTCGTGCTGGCACTGCTGGGCCTGGTGCCGGTGCTGCTGTTTCCTCGCGGAGGAACGGTCCTGGGCGTGGTCGTGGCACTCGCTGCTCTCCTGGGCCTGGACCTTGGCCTGGCCGCTTCCCCGCGGGCCATCATCGTCACGCGCGCCGAGCCCGGCAACGTGACGCTGCACGGCACGGCCGCTTCGGTCATCACGCTGCGCAACAGTGGCCGGCGACGCTTGCGCGCCACTGTTCGAGACGCGTGGCAGCCGTCTGCCGGGGCTGTGAATCCGGTCCAGGACCTGGATATCCCCGCCCTGGAAAGCCGCCGGATGACCGTCCGGCTACAGCCGGTCCGCCGTGGCGACGTGGGCGCCCGGCACGTCACTGTGCGCTCCCATGGACCCCTTCGGCTCGCGGCACGCCAGCGCACGTTTGACTGTGACGGCCTCCTGCGGGTCCTGCCGCCGTTCCATTCCCGCAGGCACCTCCCCTCGAAGCTCAGGAAACTCCGCGAACTCGACGGCAAGGCCGCCGTGCAGATCCGGGGTTCCGGCACCGAATTCGACTCGCTGCGTGACTACGTCCGCGGGGACGACGTCCGGTCCATCGACTGGCGCGCAACCGCCCGCCGGTCCGCCGTCGTCGTCCGCACCTGGCGCCCGGAACGCGACCGGCGCGTGGTGATCATGCTGGATACGTCCCGCACGTCAGCGGCGAGGATCGAGGACGAACCAAGGCTGGATACAGGCATCGAAGCGGCGCTCCTGCTGGCGGTGCTGGCAGAGCGTGGCGGTGACCGGGTGGATTTCCTTGCCTACGACCGCCGTCCGCGGGCCAGAGCCGGTTCCGCCACCACCGGCAACCTCCTGGGGCAGCTGGTGCAGGCAATGGCGCCCCTCGAAGCTGAACTGATCGAGCTTGACTGGTCCAGCCTCCCCGGCCAGATCCGGGCGGTCTCCGCCCACCGGTCCCTGGTGGTGCTGCTGACGGCGTTGGACGGCGGGGCGCCGGAGGAAGGACTCATTCCCGTGGCCGCACAGCTCGCCCAGCAGCACGTTGTGGTGGTGGCCGCCGTCCGTGATCCCATGCTGGGGCAGATGCTGCGGGAGCGTGAGAACGCCGCCGGTGTATTCCGGGCGGCAGCGGCTGAACGCGTACTCCTGGAACGGGCGGCGGTCAGCGCCGAGCTCCGGCACCACGGGGTGGAAGTGGTGGATGCGGAGCCACACCAGCTGCCGCCACAGCTTGCCGACATGTACATCCGGCTCAAGGCGGCCGGTAGATTGTGAATTACTGCAGCGCCGCTGACGGTACCGTCCAGGAGGTCACCATGAACGTCCCTATTTACCAGCAGGCCCTGGGCGAGGACTTCCACCGGCTGCAGCCTGAGCTGCAGGAGTACTTTTCGCTGGCGCCCGGTTCGGGGCACTACGGCGTCGGGGAGGGCGTGTTCGACGTTGTGGGCTGCCGGCAGGCGTGGCTGCGGCCGCTGCTCAAGCTGACCTCCGGGGAGGACGCGTTCTTCCCGGATTACGGGGAAGGCATCCCCTTCCGGATTGAAAACCATGCCCACCAGGATCCGTTCGGCCGCTCCAGCCTGACTGCCCGGCGGGAAATCCGTTTCCCCGGGAACCTGCGGATATTCCAGGACACCACCAGCCTCATGGATTCCGACGGCGGCCCGCGGCTGGTGGACTACCTGGGCCGTTTCCGGCGCATGGTGACCGACCTCAAGCTCAGTGTGACGAACGAGGGTAGGCTGCGCGGCGTTTCCGAAGCCTCGCGGCTGTTCCTGGGCCCCCTCCGCCTGCCGCTACCGGCCACCGTGGATGCCAGGGCTTACGCCGAGCAGTGGTGGGACGGCGCCGCAGGCGAGCACGGACAGCACCGGATCCAGGTCAAGGTCATCCAGCCGCAGATCGGGCTGGTCCTGGTCTATGCGGGCGGTTTTGACTACTGCCTGCGTCCCTACATCGGCGGCAGTTCGGCGCAGAGTTTCCTGCCCCGCTACGCCCAGCCGGACCGTTGGGAAAACCGGACATAGAAGTCTTGCGTCGCACGGCTGAGCGGTGGGCCCGCTCAGCCGTTCGCCCGCTCAGCCGTGCGCGCGCTGGTTCAGGCCGTCGGCCACCTGGGTGAGCCGGCCCAGCACTGCTGTGGCGGTGGCCGGCGTGTGGCCGGCAAGTCCCGACGAGGGGGTGACCCGGATACTGCCCAGGGACGACGCCGGGAGCCCCAGCTCGTGCCATGGCCGCCAGACGGACTCCACGACGTCGGCCACCCTGGGCAGTGTGCCGCGGCTGACGTCCAGGGCGCCGGCCCAGATCCGCTTGCCTGCCTCCACTGCCGTGGCCAACTGCTCCCACTGCCGTGTGGTCAGGGCCCTCAGCGGCACGGCCACGCCGTCGGCACCGGCGGCCATGATCCGGTCGATGGGGGCCTCAATTTCAGGCACGGAGATGACGATTTCGGCGGCACCCGCGGCGCGCAGCGCGTCGATCACCACCTGCCAGGACTCGGTGACCTCCTGGCCACCCACCGCCCGAAGCGTGCGGTAACCGCTCGACGTCGGAATGGTGCCGGCCAGTACGGCGGCGATATCAGGCTCATCGACCTGGACCACCAGCCGTGCGCCCGGAACGGCGCTGGAGATCCGGGACAGGTAGCCGCCCACCCCTGCGGCAAGCGAGTCGGCAATGTCCCGGCGTGCGCCGTAGTCGATCAGTGCCCGTTCGCCGTTGTGCAGGTGCAGCCCGGCGGCAAGACCCAGCGGTCCCAGCAGCTGGACCTTGAGTTCGGGGGCCGGGGTGTCCTCGGCGCCGGCGACATCTGCCAGGACGTTGATGTCGGTGGACAGGGCCGACGCGGCCCGGCGGAAATCCTTGCCCGGACGGTCCACCAGCCGCCAGCCGTACGGCTGGACATCCACGGCCATTTCAACCAGGAGTGCGGCCGTCCGCCCCAGGGCGTCGGAACCGACTCCACGGTCCGGAAGCTCTGCCAGGAACGGCAGGTGCGGGCTTCCAAGCTCGCCGCGGATAATGCGGGCAGCCTCCACGGGGTCCTCCCCCGGCCAGGGCCCAAGCCCGGTGGATGTTACTTCCACTCTGCAGCGGCCTGGTGGTCCTCGGCGATGGCTTCATGATGGCGGATGACCTCGCCGATGATGAAATTCAGGAACTTCTCCGCAAACGCGGGATCGAGGTGCGCATCCTCCGCCAGCCGCCGGAGACGGGCGATCTGGGCGGATTCCCGGCCTGGATCCCCCGCCGGGAGCCGGTGCGCGGCCTTGAGGAAGCCCACTTTCTGGGTGGCCTTGAACCGTTCGGCCAGGAGGTACACCAGGGTCGCGTCGATGTTGTCGATGCTGGAGCGGATGGACAGCAGTTCCGCCATCACCGAGTTGTCCACGTGGCCTGCCAGCGAACTCGCGGCGGCATCGTAGGTGTCGGTGTCGGGAACATCGTGGTTTTGCTGCGTCATGGTCCAAGTCTATGGGGCGTCCGGAGAAATCCTTCCGGTGTTAAGCGGCGGACGGACACCCCGCCTGGTGGGGCGGGATGTCCGTCTGGTGATGCCGCGACTGTGGGGTCGCTGGTGGTGCCTACTGGGTCAGCAGCGCCCGGTGCGCTTCCCGGCGTCGTGCCTGTTCGTCCGGATCAGGGACCGGCAGCGAGGCAATCAGCCGTTTGGTGTAGTCGTGCTGCGGCGCGCCCATCACCTGGCTGCCGATACCCTGCTCCACCAGCTTGCCCTTGTACAGGACGCCCACCCACTGGGACAGAATGTCCACCACCGCGAGGTCGTGGCTGATGAACAGTGCCGCGAACCCGAACTCGGCCTGGATTTCCTTGAAGAGTTCCAGGACCTTTGCCTGCACCGAAACGTCCAGGGCCGACGTCGGCTCGTCAGCGATCAGCAACCGCGGGTTCAGGATCAGTGCCCGCGCCAGCGACGCCCGCTGGCGCTGGCCGCCGGACAGCTCGTGCGGGTACCGCTGGGCGTACGACGCCGGCAACTGCACTGATTCAAGCAGCTCAGCAACGCGTTTGCGCGCCTGCGCCGGGCTCGGGTTGGTGTGAATGATCATGGGCTCCGCTACGCAGTCGCCGATGGTCAGCTGGGGGTTGAAGGACGCAGCCGGATCCTGGAACACAAAGCCAATATTCTTCCGGAGGGGCTTGAACGTCCGCTCCTTGAGGTTCAGCATCTCGTAGCCGAGTACCTTCAGGCTGCCGCCCGTGGTCCGGTTCAGGCCCGCGATGGCCCGGCCGATGGTGGTTTTCCCTGAGCCGGATTCGCCCACCAGCCCAAAGACTTCGCCCGGGGACACGGTGAAGCTGACCCCGTCCACGGCCTTGAAGGCCGGAGTTCCCAGCCTGCCGGGGTACTCGATGGTCAGGTTGGTTGCCTCCACCAGCACCGGTGAACCCTGGTGGGCGCGTTCCCGCAGGCCCTCCGACGCCGAGTTCCGGCCCAGGTGGGGCACGGCGGCCAGCAGCTTCTTGGTGTAATCCTGCTTGGGTTCAGCAAAAAGCACGCGCACCGGCGCCTCCTCCACCACATCACCCTGGTACATCACCACTACGCGGTCCGCGAGATCGGCCACCACGCCCATGTTGTGGGTGATCAGCACGATCGAGGTGCCGTACTTGTCCCGGAGGTCCCGGAGCAGCTCCAGGATTTCGGCCTGGACGGTGACATCCAGGGCTGTGGTGGGTTCATCGGCGACAATCAGTCCCGGGTTCAGGGCCAGCGCGGCGGCGATCACCACGCGCTGCTTCTGGCCGCCGGAGAACTGGTGCGGATAGTAGTTAACCCGATGCTCCGGATCCGGGATCCCCACTTTGCGCAGCGCCTCAATGGCACGGACCTTCGCGTCCTTGGCCGAGACCCGCTTCCCGCCGGCCCCGCCGGCGTGGGCACGGATGCCCTCGGCGATCTGCCAGCCCACGGTGAACACCGGGTTCAGTGCCGTGGAGGGCTCCTGGAACACCATGGCCACATCGCGGCCACGGATCTGCCTCAGCTTCGCGGCGCTGACGCTGATCACGTTGTTCCCGTTGATCAGGACAGCCCCGCCGCTGGTGGCTGTCTCCGGCAGCAGCCCGAGGATGGTTTTCGCGGTCACGGTCTTGCCCGAGCCGGATTCGCCCACGATGGCCAGGACCTCGCCGGAGCGGACGTCCAGGCTCACATCCTTCACGGCGTAGACGTCTCCGCCATCGGTGGCGAACGTGACTTTGAGGTGGTCGATCTCCAGTACGGGCTGGTCTGCCGGCCTGGACCGGTCAGATGCCGAATCAATATTGATGGTCACAGTCCTCTCACATTCGCTGCGATGGCAGACTGCGCGGCCGCGGTTGATGGTCCCGGGGCGCCCTTGGCGCCGGCAGCCTTGCGTCCGCGCAAGCGCGGATCGTT
The DNA here is from genome assembly GCF_023913735.1 of Pseudarthrobacter raffinosi. Taxonomy (GTDB): domain Bacteria; phylum Actinomycetota; class Actinomycetes; order Actinomycetales; family Micrococcaceae; genus Arthrobacter; species Arthrobacter raffinosi. The sequence continues at coordinate 184,930 of NZ_JAMXBH010000006.1, read as the reverse complement.
CAGGTCGTTGATGCTTTCACCCACGAGGGTCAGGCCAACCACCGTCAGCACGATGGCGAGGCCGGGGAACACGCCGGTCCACCAAATGCCTGAGGAGGCGTCGGACATCGCCTTGTTCAGGTCAAAGCCCCATTCAGCGGCGGAGCTTGGCTCGATACCGAAACCGAGGAAGCCCAGGCCTGCCAGAGTGAGGATGGCTTCGGAGGCGTTGAGCGTAAAGATCAGCGGCAGGGTCCGGGTCGCGTTGGAAAAGATGTGCCTGCTAATAATCCTGGCGCTTGAGGCGCCAACAACCTGGGCGGATTCCACAAACGGTTCAGCCTTGAGCCGGATGGTTTCAGCACGGATCACCCGGAAGTACTGCGGTACAAACACTGCCGTGATGGCAAACCCGCAGGCGAGGATTCCGCCCCAGAAGCCAGACTGTCCCTTATTGATGGCAATCGACATCACGATAGCCACGAGGAGTGTCGGGAAGGCGTAAATCGCGTCAGCAATCACCACCAGCACTCGGTCCAGCCAGCCGCCGAAGTAGCCACTCACCAGTCCGAGGAACACTCCCAGGAAGATGGACATCAACACGGCAGCAACAATCACCGCCATGGCTGTCTGCGATCCCCAGATCATCCGGGACAGCACATCGTATCCGCCCACGGTTGTTCCCATCAGATGCTTGCCACCGGGTTCGGCCTGCGCCGGGAAAGAACCGGCGTCATCGGAAATCTGAGAATACCCGTAGGGCGCCAGCACCGGCGCAAATATCGCGGCCACCACAAAAACAGCGCAAAGGACGACGCCGATGAGCAGCATGGTCCGTTGCAGGCCAACGCTCTGGCGGATGTGGGACGAGACCGGAAGCCGGTTCAGCAAGGACTTCTTTTTCGGTTCCAAAACTGTGGTGCCCATCAGTACCTCACTCGCGGATCAATCAGGGCAGCGGCAATATCCACCACGAAATTGGTGATCGCCACAATGACGGCCAGCAGCATCACGATGCCCTGGACAGCCACAAAGTCACGCGCGGTAAGGTACTGCGCCAGCTGATAGCCAAGGCCCTTCCACTCGAAGGTGGTTTCGGTCAGCACCGCACCGCCGAGCAGCAGGGCAATCTGCAAACCCATCACCGTGATGATGGGGATCAGCGCAGGCTTGTAGGCATGCTTGGTCACCAGGCGGTATTCACTGACACCTCGGGACCGGCCTGCCTCAACATAGTCCCTGCCCAGCGTGCCGATCACGTTGGTGCGGACCAGACGGAGGAAGACGCCCGCGGTCAATAGGCCCAGCGCGACGGCCGGCAGGACTGCGTGGTGGACGATGTCGCCAAAGGCTGCCAGATTGCCGCTGCGAAGGGCGTCCAGCCAGTAGACGCCAGTGGGCGCTGCCAGCCGGCCCATCGCCAATTCCGTTGTGGTGGATGCACGGCCAGCTACGGGGAACCAACCCAGTCCTACAGAAAATGTCAGCTTCAGCAGCAGGCCGGCAAAGAAGACAGGGGTGGCATAGCAAAGGATGGCGAACATGCGCAGGACAGCGTCCGGAACCTTGTCGCGTTTGTGGGCGGCGAACATACCCAGCGGTATTCCCACGAGCAACGCCACCATCACGGCGTTGATGCTCAGTTCCAGGGTGGCTGCACCAAATTTCGCGAGCATCTCGATGACGGGCCGGCCATCTGAAATAGTCCGGCCGAAGTTTCCGGTGGCGATGTGGCCAAGGTACTCGATGTATTGGATGAACAGGTTCCGGTCATAGCCGGCCTGGTGAACCAAGGCGTCGATTTGTTCCTGCGGGAGGCGTCCGCCCTGGGCTGCGGTAATGGGATCGCCGGTGATCCGCATCAGAAAGAAAACGAGGGTGACGAGGATGAAGATCGTGGGGAAAATGAGCAGGAAGCGAATCAGGATATACCTCCCGAGGCCACCTCCCGCGGATTTGGATGTGGGGGCCGCTACAGTTGGCGGCGGCGCATCAATCAATGTGGCCATGCTGAACCTGCTTGGTCTGGAAAGCGAAAAGTGTGGAGCCAACACGTAGGAGGCAGGGCCGGCCGGCCCCACCTCCTACGCAGGTGTAACAGGTGTTACTTGGAAATGGTGCCGAGCCGGAACTTGAACGACGCATCCAGCGTCGAATCCACGCCCTTCACCTTGGTCCCCGAAACAGCCACCTGTGCCCCTTGCAACAACGGCAACGTGGAGATGTCCTTGGCAAGCAGGTTCTGGACCTCCTGTATGGTCTTCTCACGCTCTGCCTTATCAGCCGTCACAAGCTGCTTTGCGATCAGCGTTTCGACCTCGCTGTTGGAGTAGTGGTTGTTCATGAAGCCACCGCCCACAAAGAAGGGTGTCAGGTAATTGTCCGCGTCGCTGAAGTCCGGGAACCAGCCCAGCTGGAAGACGGGGTAGCTGTCTTTCTTCGACGCAGAGTTGTACGTGACCCACTCGGTGGACTGAAGGTCCACGGTGAACAGACCGCTCTTCTCCAACTGGTCCTTGACCATGGCGTATTCGTCACCGGATGACTTGCCATAGTGGTCAGGGTTGTACTGCAGTTTGATCGTTACCGGGCCGGTGATGCCGGCGTCGGACATGACCTTCTTGGCCTTGTCCAGGCTGGGCTTGCCGGAGCCGTCCCCATAGGCCTGCTTGAAGGATTCGTTGGCGCCCACGAAACCGGACGGGACGTTGGACCACATGGGCAGGTACGTGCCCTTGTAGACCTGGTCCGAGATGGCTTGGCGGTCAATGAGGTCAGCAACGGCCTGGCGGACGGCCAGCGCTTTCTTGGGGTCCGTTTCCGGGGTCTTGGCACCGAAGGGCATGGTGTCGAAGTTGAAGACGATGTACCGCATCTCGCCGCCGGGTCCGACATGGACCGTGACGTTGGAGTCCTTCTTGAGGTCATCGATGTCCGTGGCGCTCAGGCTGCGGTTGGCAACATCGATCTGCCCGCCCTTGACCTCCAACTTCATGTTGGTCTGGTCGGTGTAGTACTTGATGGTGGCCCCTGCGTTGGCGGGCTTTCCAAGCACGCCCTTGTAGTCCGGCCAGGCCTTGAGGCTGACCAGCGTGTTCTTGTTGTAGGAGTCGATGATGTACTGGCCGTGGAAGGCATTGGCCTTGACAATTTCCTCGTCGCTGAGGAGCTTGTCTGCCGGGAAGACTTCATCGTCGACGATCGGCGCGGCCGGGCTGGTCAGAATCTGCGGGAACGTCTGGTCGTTGGCATTCTTCAGCGTGAATACAACGGTGCTGGCATCAGGCGTGGCAATGGAATCGATGTTGGACAACAATGATGCCGGTCCATTGGGATCGTTGATGGCCACCTGGCGATCAAAGGAGAACTTGACGTCTTTGGAATCCAAAACGTGCCCGTTGGCCCACTTGAGGTCGCTCTTCAGCTTGACGGTGAATTCCGTAGGCTTGGTGAAGGACGACGATTCGGCAAGGTCCGGCACGGGATCGGCGCCACCGGGCTTGGAGTTCAACAAATAGGAGTAAATCTGGTTCATCACCATAAACGAACCGTTGTCGTACGAGCCCGCCGGGTCCAGTGCGGTGACTTTGTCTGTGGTGCCATATGCGATGACGCTGCTTGCATTCTCCGAAGCTGTGCTGCCACCGCCCCCGCCACCCGAGGGGCCCGTGCAGGCCGTCAATGCGAAGGCGGAAACGCCTGCGAGCGCGAGTGCGCTGCGCAAGGCTTGAGTGCTCTTGGTCATCTGTGAACTTTCTGTTCGATGAGTACGCGCTCGCCGCCCGCAAATGGGTGTCTTGGCTTGAGCGGGCAGCGCGCTGTCCTGATGCCTAGATTCAACCAGACGCCGGACTCATCAACCGGCTTTTTTGTTAGTTGAGACACAAAATTTACCTGACCGGGGTAAATTGCTCCGCCTCAGAGCTCCGCGCGCTGCAACGACCGGGCAGCGTCGATGGTGGCCTGGCCCAAGACGCGGCTGCCCTGGTAGAGGACCACTGTCTGGCCAGGTGCCACACCGCGCAGCGGATCGGTCAACGTGACCAGCAGCTGGGGTGCACCCTCGCCGGGCAGCATTCGCGCGGTTGCCGGCACGGGGTCTCCGTGGGCGCGGACCTGGGCATAGCAGTCAAACTCGGCGCCCGTTTCGATTTCCGCGATGGGCAGACCAGCCCACGAGACCTTGATGCCGCGGATCTCGTCAATGGCCAGCAGCGCCTGGGGCCCCACCACTACCTTGTTTTCCTTGGGCCGGATCTCCAGGACGAACCTGGGCTTGCCGTCCGCTGCGGGTGTGCCGAGCTTCAGGCCGCGGCGCTGTCCCACGGTGAACGCGTTGGCTCCCGGGTGCTCCCCCACCTTCGAGCCGGTCTCGTCCACAATGTCACCGGTGGTCATGTCGATCTTTTCGGCGAGCCAGCCCGCGGTGTCGCCGTCGGGAATGAAGCAGATGTCGTGGCTGTCGGGCTTGTTGGCCACTGACAGTCCACGGCGCTCGGCCTCGGCCCGCACCTCAGCCTTGGAGGGCGTGTCAGCCAGCGGGAACATGGAGTGCTTGAGCTGCTCGTGGGTCAGGACACCCAGGACGTAGCTCTGATCCTTAACCCAGTCCGCCGCCCGGTGAAGTTCGGGGTTGCCTTCGGCGTCCTTGATGACCTTGGCGTAATGCCCGGTGCAGACGGCGTCAAAGCCCAGGGCGATGGCCTTCTCCAGCAGGGCGGCAAACTTGATCCGCTCGTTGCAGCGCATGCAGGGATTGGGTGTCCGCCCGGCAGCATACTCATCAATGAAGTCCTGGACCACGTCTTCCTTGAAGCGCTCCGAGAAATCCCAGACGTAATACGGAATGCCCAGCACATCGCAGGCCCGCCACGCATCGCGCGAGTCCTCGATGGTGCAGCAGCCGCGGCTGCCCGTCCGCAGGGTTCCGGGCATCCTGGACAGCGCAAGGTGAACGCCGACGACGTCGTGCCCGGCTTCAACGGCACGTGCTGCGGCAACGGCGGAGTCGACTCCACCGCTCATGGCTGCTAGAACTCGCATGCTGGCTTTCTTTAGGGTTCGGGGGATGCCGGCAGAGGGCGGCTGCCGTTCAACCGGCTGCCGCAGGAATAGCACAATGCCTGCCGCACCAGTCTATCGCCACGCCGAATCCTCCCCAAAAGACCCTTGACCCAGCGGGCCTTCACTTCTAAAGTCAGAATTAACAGTTTTAGACTTCGAGCACGCACCAGCGGGAATCGGACGGACATGGCTGAGGACATTGCGGCCGCGGGGGAAATTGTGATTGCCGGCGGCGGCCTGGCCGGTGCCACCGCTGCCAAGACCCTGCGGGCGGAAGGGTTCGAAGGCCGGGTGACCATCATCGGCGCCGAGCGCCATCACCCCTACTTGCGGCCGCCGCTGTCCAAGGAGTATCTGCTGGGAAAGGCTGACGAGGACGCCGTCCCGGTGGTGCCGCCAGGCTGGTACGCGGAGAACGACGTCGGCCTCCGCCTGGGCGCGCGCGTCACGGACATCCGGCCGGACGCCAGGACGGTGGAACTCGACGACGGCAGCACACTGTCATTCGGCTCCCTGCTGCTCGCCACCGGCGCGACGCCCCGCACCCTCCGCGTGCCCGGCAGCGATCTGGCCGGGGTATCCACCTTCCGCACCTTGGACGACAGCCGGCGGTTGCGCAGCAGCCTGGCGGCGGGCGGCAGGAACGTGGTGATGATCGGCTCCGGCTGGATCGGTATGGAACTGGCTGCGGCTGCCGCCACGTACGGCAACAACGTCACGCTCCTCGGACTGGACGAGATCCCCCTGGCCGGGGCCATCGGCCCTGACCTCGGACGGTTCTTCCGCAGACTCCACGAAGCCAACGGCGTGAGCTTCCGGCTTCCTGCCTCAGCGCGGGAAATCACCGGCCACGGCGGCGCTGTCACCGGGGTGGTCACCGATTCCGGAGAGGCGCTCCCTGCGGACATCGTGGTCATCGCCGTCGGCGTGGTTCCCGAGACCGGACTCGCGCAGGCGGCCGGCCTCACCCTGGACAACGGGATCCTCACGGACGCGTCCCTGCAGACCAGCGCGCCCGGTATTTTTGCCGCCGGCGACGTCGCCAACGCCTTGCACCCCTTCACCGGCCAGCACCACCGCAGCGAGCACTGGTCCAATGCCCTGAACGGCGGAAAGGTGGCCGCCAGGGCCATGCTCGGCCAGGATGCAGTCCTGAGCACCATCCCCTACTTCTACACCGATCAGTACGACGTCAGCATGGAGTACTCGGGCTTCCCGGCCCTGGCGGCGGGCGCTGAGCCGGTGATCCGGGGGTCACTGGAGGGCAAGGAGTTCGTCGCGTTCTGGCAGCAGGATTCCAGGGTGATGGCCGGGATGAGCGTCAACTGGCCGCGGAAGCCACAGCCCGGCACGCAGAAGACCATCAAGGCCCTCATCTCGGCCAGGACCCGAGTCACAGCGGAGCGCCTGGCCGACAGGTCCGTTGGGCTCGATCAGCTCCTGCCGGAGGACGCCTGACGCGCTACCGTTCCCGCAGTCTGGATCGAGGATTCATGCCCGGCCATCCCTGCCTGGCGGGCGCGTTGGTACGCGCCGGGGAGGGCTGCCAGCAAGGCATCCACGTCCGCGTCGGTTGAGGCATGTCCCAGCGTGAAGCGCTGGGCGCCACGGGCTGTCTCCTCGTCCAGCCCCATGGCCAGCAACACGTGGGACGGGCGCGGGACACCGGCCGTGCAGGCGGATCCCGTGGAGGATTCCACCCCCACCAGGTCCAGCAGGAACAGCAGCGAATCACCTTCGCAGCCAGGGAACGTGAAATGCGCGTTGCCGGGCAGCCGACCCTCCCCCGGGGCGCCGCGGAGTGCAGCTTCGGGCACCCGCTGCAGGACGCCGTCGATGAGCCTGTCCCGCAGGGCCGCGATCCTCGCGGACTCGGCGGCAAGCCGTGCGGTGGCGGCCTCGGCGGCAGCAGCGAAGGCGGCGATGGACGCCGTGTCCAGCGTCCCGGAGCGCACGTCGCGTTCCTGGCCGCCGCCGTGCTGCACCGGGGTCAGCTTGACGGCCCGCCCCAGCAGGAGGGCGCCGACTCCCACCGGTCCGCCGATCTTGTGCCCGGAAACGGACATCGCGTCCAGCCCGGAGGCCTTGAAATCAACCGGCAGCGAGCCGAAGGCCTGCACGGCATCCGAATGGACCGGCACCCCGGCGGCGTGCGCCAACTGCACAATCCTGTGCACCGGCTGGATAGTGCCCACTTCATTGTTGGCCCACATGACCGTCACGAGCGCAATGGTCCCGGGGTCCTGGGCCAGCTCGGCGGCGAGGACGTCCAAATCCACCACGCCCCCGCTGTCCACGGGAAGCCACGTGACAATGGCACCCTCGTGCCGCTCCAGCCATTCCACGGTGTCCAGCACGGCATGATGCTCGACGGCGGAGCAGAGGATGCGCCGCCGTGCCGGGTCTTCGCCGGAACGGGCCCAGTACAGGCCCTTGACGGCAAGGTTGTCGGACTCAGTGCCCCCGGACGTAAAGATGACCTCGGAGGGATGGGCGCCGGCCGCTTTCGCGATTGCTTCCCTGGCGTCCTCCACGGAGCGGCGGGCACGCCGGCCCGAGCCGTGCAGGGACGAAGGATTGCCGGTGCGGGCAAGTTCCCGGGTCAGGGCTGCCAGCGCCTCGGCGGAAAGTGGCGTGGTGGCTGCATGATCGAGGTAGACGGGCACGCCTCAATTCTAGCGGCGCCCAGGGCGGCACACCCGCGGCCCCGGCCCATCAGGTGTCAGGGCGGGGTGATCCTGGCGCAGCACTGGCCAGGCTCGCTGTTCGGCGCTATACGTTCCTCCGGCTCCCCGCACGCCGCAGCCGCGCCCTGCAGAAATGATCCGTTCATGGCGCAGACGACTTCCGGGTGCCCGTCCGAGAGCCGATGGAACGGGCAGTTCACCAGCACAAAGCCGCCGGTGCCGTCAGGCCTGGGCTCGTAGCCCTCCCCCGCCATGAAGTCCGTCAGGCTTGCGGCGCCGGCGGCCATCGCCTTGCCCTTGCCGTACGACGCGGCCAGCAGGGAATTGCCCACGGCTCCGCCGGTCGCTGTGGAGTGCTCGATCGCTGCGACCAGCAGCTCAGCGGCGAGGTCATAGTTGCGGTCCGGCACGGAAGCGCCGACCTCACTCGTTGATTGCCGGTACATCTTCGCCGGCCGCCCGGAGCCAGGACCTGACTTCCCGGCGGCCTTGTGGAATTCCACCGCCAGGAGTCCGTCCTGGACCAGCCTGTCAAGGTGGAAGGACGCAGTGCTTCTTGGCAGGCCGAGGGCCAGCGCAGCCTCATCGCGCCCGACTGCGGCATCGGAAGCGGCAACCAGTTCAAAAAGCTCCCGGCGCTTGTCGTCGCCCAAGGAAGCCACGGCCGCCATGCGGCGGCCCCACGGAAGTCTGCGCACCCTGTACCCCTAACTCTAAAAACAACATCCATTGCTTAATGGTGCTAATTTTTCTAAAATAATCATACCTACTTTTAGAAGGAGTCCACCATGACAACCAACGCGAAAATCACCGCAGGCAGTCGGCTACAGGCTATGGCACCGGACAGGCAGGCCTTCTTCCTGCTGCGCACCGTGTTCACCGTCGCACCGATTCTCTTCGGGCTGGACAAGTTCACCAACACCCTGGCCGACTGGACCATATACCTCGCGCCGGTTGCCACCTCCGTGGTGCCCGTGTCGGCGCAGAGCTTCATGTACATCGTCGGCGTCGTGGAGATCGCCGCCGGTATTGCAGTGGCCGTCCGGCCCCGGTTCGGTTCCCTGCTGGTCGCCGTCTGGCTGCTGGGCATCATCATCAACCTACTGGTCCTGGGCAGCTTCTACGACGTTGCCTTACGGGACTTCGGCCTGCTCGTGGGCGCGCTGGCCCTGAACCGCCTTTCCCCCGCCGGGTCCTGGCGCAGGCATGGTAAGTAACCGACACCGCTAGTTCGACGGCGGAACCAACAGGAGGCGTTCTGCGATGTAGGCCCGGGCGGCTGCCAGTGTGGCATCGTCCGGGCAGGCCACCGAAATGTAGACCGACGATGCCGCAGTGCCGAACACCCGGGCCATAACGGCCGTGGGCCTGACGCCCGCTTGGCCGGGTTTCTCCAGGGCCAGCACCTCAGCCGATGGCCCCGGCTTGCCAACCTCACCGCCCCACCGCAGCGTCGCTGTCTTCAGATAGCCGGGCAGGATGGTCGGGTCCAGGTACGTGAAGAGGCCAACACTCGACTCCTTGTCGTCCTGAAGCGCCAGCGGTGCCTGGTTGGTGCGGACCTTGGCCGCCACCAGACAGCCATCGGACTTCACGAATTGACTCTCGCCGGCCACGTTCTCCTTGACCTGCTGCCAGCCGGGTGCATCCTTGAGTCCGTCCGAGATCCCCACGGGGACCCCGGCGGCCAGGGAACCGCCAGCGGAGAACGGCACGTCCTTTGCGGCCACCGCTTCTGCGTCATGGCCCGGGGTGATGGTAGGGGTGGCCAGGGCGGTGACGGTTGGCGCCACTTTCGGGGCGGCCGGATCGGGAACGTCTACACTGCAGCCTCCCATTGCTGTCACGCCGAGCAGCGCCCCCCCCCCACGAGTACAGCCGCCTGCGCCTTCACGTCCACCCCAATATGTTCGCCCGGACGGCCCGCCTGCCGTCATCCTCAAAGAGTCTAGACGCCGGGCCGCGGGAACCACTGAGGCGTGCGCAGACGTTGTGTGGGCAGGCCGTAAACTGGGGCCCACCGGGCTGCATGCCGTGGACTGGCCAGCGAAGAAAAGGGATGAGTGCTTGACCGAGAGCAGCAACTCCTACTACGAGGTGCTCCGTGTCGCCGTGACGGCCACCGACCAGGAGATCAAGGTGGCCTACCGCCGGGCCGCGCGGAAGGCCCATCCTGACCATGGCGGGGACGCCGCTGCTTTCCGGCGAGTGACGGCAGCATACGAAACCCTCATAGACCCCACGCGCCGGAAGGCCTACGACCGCTCGTACGCCGCGGGAACCGCCCGCAACACCGACGATTCCGCCGCAGGGCCGCACTTTGATGCGCCGGCGGCGGGCAGCCATGCCTCGGCCACAGTGCACAGAACCACCACGCCGCGGAACACCGCAGGCGACCCGCCCCTTTATGTCCCGCCCTACGATGCCGCGGCTTTCGAGGCGTCCGGCACGGTGCCGCTCATCCCGTTCGCCCAGGCCAGCCAGCAGGTCCACGGGATGCCGCGCAAACGGGGTATTTTTGGCGCCGAGGCCCGAATCCAGCGCGAACTGCGCACGGTGCAGCTCATCACCCGCCAGGTTCTGCCTGCGATTCCTGCGACCCGGCTGGTCAACGGCCTGCAGTCCCCGGCCGATAACAGCCACATCGACCACGCACTCCTGTCCGGCTACCGGCTGGCGCTGATCGGGTCCATGCTGCTGCCAAAGGGCGCCTACGCCTGGGACGGGCAAACCCTGAGGCACGGCGGACGTTCCATCGCGCCGCCGCAACTGGCCCACGTTGTCCGGGCCATGCAGGACATCTTCCCGGAACTGAACGTCACCGGCTGGACAGTCATCCACAGCGCCGACGGCAACCTCCACGAACCCGTCATCGACCGCCACCGGCGAACAGCCGGCACCTCCGAAACCATCCAGGTGGTGAACGCGGCAGGCCTGGTCCGCGGCCTCAAGCACTTCCTCTCCTCCGGCCCCACACCCAACACCGTCAATGTGTCCGTGCTGGCCAGGCTGCTTCGCGGCATGCACTGAACCGTTGCATGCGCTGGGAAGCGGGCACTGAACCGTTGACCCGGATTGGTTGACTAGGATTGGACCGTGTTCCGAATCCTCTTCCATGCCCCCGAAATCCCCGGCAACACCGGCAATGCGATCAGGCTGGCAGCCATAACCGGCGCCCAACTGCACCTGGTGGAACCCCTCGGCTTTGATTTCTCCGATGCCAAGCTCCGGCGCGCCGGCCTGGACTACCACGACCTCGCCGTCGTCACCGTCCACAAAAGCATCGAGGACGCCTGGCGCGAACTGCAGCCGGAGCGTGTGTACGCCTTCACCTCGGACGGCACCGCCAGCTACGCGGACATCGCCTACCGCCCCGGCGATGTGCTGATGTTCGGCCAGGAATCGGTAGGCCTGCCTGAGCACCTTAAGAGCGATCCGCATGTCACGTCCACGGTGCGGCTCCCCATGCTTCCGTCCCTGCGTTCCCTGAACCTGGCCAACGCAGCGTCCATTGCCGTCTACGAGGCCTGGCGCCAACAGGGATTTTCGGGCGCCCAGATCTGAGCGCCCGCTGCCCATCCGGACGGCTGCCGGCACCGAATAACTCCTGACAGCAATTCCAGGGCGAGGAAGGAGCGGGCAGGTGACACGGCTAGCGACGAGGCGGGCGGCGCCGTCGGCTCTCCCCTTTCCCCGGGGCAGCACCGGCCGCGATGCTCAGGTTTCACCGCCGGGCGACTTATGCTGGGTAGTGATGGAAACTCCCAACGCGCCAAACTCCGAGGCCCCGGCCGCAGTTACAAACTCACCGGCGGATCTCGGCAAGCGCTTGGCCGGGCTGCTCGCCCGCATAGCCGGCGGCGACCAGGCCGCGTTTGCCGAGTTCTACCAACTGACATCGCGCAGGGTGTTCGGCATGGCGCGGCGGGTCCTCATCGATCCCGAACTCAGCGAAGACACCACGCAGGAGGTTTTCCTCCAGGTATGGCAGAACGCCGCAAAGTTCAACCCGGAAGCAGGAAGCCCGCTCTCGTGGCTGATGACCATTTCGCACCGCCGGGCCGTGGACAAGGTCCGTTCCTCGCAGTCGGCCACCGACCGTGAGGCCAAGTACGGCGCCAGCAGCCAGGACGTGGACCACGACTCCGTCTCCACCGAGGTGGACAGCAGGCTGGAGGCCGAGGCGGTGGTCCGGTGCCTGGAAACGCTGACCGATACACAACAGGAATCCGTGCGGCTGGCCTACTACGGCGGCCTCACGTACCGCGAAGTCGCGGAGAAGCTAAACGCAGCAGTACCCACTATCAAGTCCCGCATCCGCGACGGACTGATCCGCTTGAAGACCTGTCTGGGGGTGAGTTGAGATGACAGAAATGAATAGTCAGGGAGGCACCCGCCGTCCCGGCTCGTTCGGAACTGCGATCGCCGCCGACCTGGAATCCGGGCGGGCCGTGGATCTCGCCGAGCTCTATGCCCTGGACGCGATCAGCGATGCTGAACGCGCCACCATTGACCGCTACATCTCCGCCGCCCCCGACGCCGAGCGCAGCGCCTTCCTTGAGCGTGTCCGCCAGGACAGGGAGACCCTCGCGGCGTCCTTTACGGCTGAGGCGGAACCTCCCGCGGATCTTTTCGCACGAATCGTGTCCCAGTTGCCGTCCCTCGCGCAGCTGCCTGCCGATGGGCCAATAACAGTCGTGGCTCCCGCCACCACGGCCATGCCGGCCGAGCAGTCGTCTGCAGAAGCCCTGGATGAGCTCGCCGCCGCCAGGGTCCGCCGGGAAGAACGGCGCCGGCCTGCCGGCGCCCGCCGCTGGCTCACCGCGGTGGCAGCCGCCGCCGTGATCGCCCTCGGTGGAGTGGGCGTGGGTGCCTACATTGCTGACCAGAACGATCCCCTGAACCAGGTGGTCCGGGCTGGCGACGTGCGCGAAGCATCCGTACCTGTCTCCGCCGGCGGCACCGCCACGGTGCTGATTTCGTCGTCGAAGGATGCCGTGGTGGTCAAGATGAACGGTGTGCCCGCGCCGCCTGCCGGCAAGGTCTACCAGATGTGGCTGATCCCGAAGGACGGCTCGGCACCGGTTTCCCAGGGCCTGATGGACGAAGCAGCCCTGTCGAAGCCTGCTGTAGTGAAGGGCATTGCATCCGCCGCAGCGCTTGGCATCACCGTGGAGCCCGTGGGTGGTTCGGCCACGCCGACGTTCCCCACCGTGGCTGCCGCACCGCTGGGCGCCTGAGCCCGGGGGCGGCTGCGCCAGAGGCCGGCCGCCCCAGCCGCCGGCGGTCCTAGAAGCCGGCGATGGTCCCCGGGCCGTTGACGGCGACCACATGGAAGGCTTCGGCGCTGCGGCCCTCGGCAAACCCCGCACGCCGGGCAGTCACGTGCATGCCATTCCGCACCGCAGATTCCATGGCGCCGACGTCGGGATGCTGGCTCACATGCACGTGGATCGCCTCAAGCTTGGCGGCCACATGGTCGGTGACGTCCACAAAATGGTTATCCCGCTCGTCCGGCCCGGCGTAGAGCCACAGCCACGGCAGCTTGTACGCGGCGAGGCCTGCCTCAGCCAGTTCCGGATAGGCGAACGGGTTTTCGACTGCAGGGTAGACGGCCCGGGTCACGGCCTCACCCACGGCAAGGTGGTCCGGGTGGCTCTTCTGCAGGCGGCTCCAGTTCCGTTCCGGATGCATGGCAAGCACGACGTCGGGACGGATTTCCCGGATCAGCTTCACCACACCTTTCATCACCTCGTGCGTCGGTTCGAGGTAGCCGTCGCGCTCATGGAGGTAGCGGAGGTCAGTCACGCCCACGAGTTCGGCGGCCCGGCGCTGCTCGGCCGCCCTGAGGGCGATAATCTCCGCCCGGTGCGCCGGGTCGAAGCCGCCGGCGTCGCCGTCGGTCATGATGCAGTAGCTGACCTGGATGCCGGCGGCCGTCCAGGCGGCGATGGTGCCGGCCGCACCGAAGTCAATGTCGTCCGGGTGGGCGGCGAAACAGAGCACCCGCCCAACCCGGTGGATGTCCGGGTTGAACGGGCTCTGTGCTGAGGCAGCGGAGTGGGCCAAGGGTCAGCCTTTTCGCTTCTTGATTTCTTCGGTGGCCTGCGGAAGGACGTCGAAGAGGTCCCCGATGATGCCAAAATCGGCGATTTCGAAGATTGGTGACTCGGCGTCTTTGTTCACGGCCACGATGACCTTTGCTGTCTGCATCCCGGCTTTCTGCTGGATGGCACCGGAAATTCCTGCCGAGATGTAGAGCTGGGGCGACACGGTTTTGCCGGTCTGGCCTACCTGGGCGTCGTGGCTGATCCAGCCGGCGTCCGTGGCCGCACGGGAGGCGCCGACGGCAGCTCCGAGGGCGTCGGCAAGCTGCTCCACCGGGCCGAAGTCGCCGTCCACTCCGCGTCCGCCGGCCACCACGATGCGGGCGTCCGACAGATCCGGGCGTCCACTGGCCGCCTTCTGTTCGCGGGCGGTGATGCGGGCTGCCGTGGCCGTGCCGTCCGCCGGCACTTCGACGGTGGACGTCTCCGGGGCGGAAGCCACGGAGGCCGGCTCCGGCGTGACGTTGTTGGCCTTCACCGTCAGCACGGAAACCACCGTGGTGGCCCTGGCAGAAGTGGTGTAGGACCCCGCGAGGACCGACTTGTGGGCTGTACCGTCGGCGTCGACCGCCACAACATCGGTGATGACGCCGGCGTTGAGCCGGATGCCGAGCCGCGCCGCGATCTCTTTGCCTTCGGGCGAGTTGTCCAGGAGGACCGTGCCGGCACTGGCGGCACCCGCGGCGGCCGCGAGATAGGCTGCCTTCGCCGAGACAAGGTAGTCATCCAGGTCCTGGGCGGAGGGCCGGAAAACGGCGGTGACGCCGTATTCGGCGAGCGTGGCCGAAACATCCTGGTGCAGATCGCCGTTCACGGCAACAGCGGTCTCTCCCAGGGAACGTCCCAGGGTGAGCAGTTCGAGGGTGCTCTTCTTCAGGGCATCGCCGGGGTTGTCAATGAATACGAGTACGTTTGCCATGTCTGTGATCCCTCTTAGAGCAGCTTCTGGGCGGCCAGGAAGTCGACGAGCTTGATGCCGGCGTCGCCTTCGTCGGTGATGATGGTTCCGGCGGTGCGCGGCGGGCGTTCCTCGGCAGCGGTCACTGTGGTCCACGATCCGGCGTGGCCCACGTGCGCGGGATCGACTCCGATGTCGGCCAGCGACAGCGTGGTGATGCTCTTGCGCTTGGCCGCGATGATGCCCTTAAAGTTGGGGTAGCGCGGCTCGTTGATCTGGTCCGTCACGGAGACCACTGCGGGCAGCGAAGCTTCGACGGTCTCCGAGTAGGTGTCGGCGTCGCGGCGCGCGGTGAGCCGGCCGCCGTCGACCGTCAGCGAGGACGCGAAGGTGACCTGCGGCAGACCGAGGCGCTCGGCGAGCTGGGCCGGGACCAGGGACGTTTCGCCGTCGGTGGACGCCATGCCCGTGAGGACAAGGTCCACCGGAGCGCCGGTGCCAATATGGCGGATGGCGGCCGCGAGCGCGAGCGAAGTGGCGGCGGCGTCTGAGCCCGCCAGGGCACTGTCCGTGAGGTGCACACCTTCGGTGGCGCCCATCTGGAGTGACTTCTTCACCGCGTTCACGGCACCGGACGCGCCCATGCTCAGCGCAATGACCTGGTTGCCGGCCTTGGCGCCACCGCGGGCCTCAGCCAGCTGCAAAGCCGCCTCCAGCGCGTATTCGTCCAGCTCGGAAAGGATGCTTTCGTTACGGTCCGTAGTGTAGCCCTCGCCGGTGAGGTGTCGGTCGAACTGTGCGTCCGGTACATGCTTGACCAGGACGATGATCTTCAATGTCTCTTCCACTGTATTTACAGCAGCCTTCCATGCTTGTGGACAGCCAGCCGGATGGGGTCATGGCCTCGGAACGCCCGGGGTACGGGTAGATCCTAGCTAACCATATAGCCGTCCCCCGTTGCCGTCCCGTTAACGCCTGTGTCACGGCCCTGCCCGGGCGCACGGGAACGCGGACGACGGCGGCGGCGGTCACCTTTGGTGACCTCCGCCGTCGTCGTGGATTGTTTGCCGTGCGCTCTGCTGTTCAGGCCTACTGGTCCGCCGCGGTGCCGAGCGTGACGTCCAGCGTCTGCTCCTGGCCGTTGCGCAGGACGGTGAGCTTGACGGTGGAGCCGCCGGCCTGCTCACGGACGGCCGCTGTGAGCTGGTTAGGCTCGCTGATGACCAGGTCGTTGAACTTGATCACCACATCGCCCACCTTTATACCGGCCTTTGCGGCAGCTGAATTCGGCTCTACCGTTGCCACGTCGGCACCTACGGAGAAGCCCGAGGACGAGCTGCTGGACGACTTTTCCTTGACGCTGACACCCAACTGGCCGTGGGAGGCCTTGCCGGTATCAATGATCTCCTGTGCCACCCGTTTTGCGTGGTTGATGGGGATGCTGAAGCCCACTCCGATATTTCCGCCGGTGGTCGAAGAATCGGAGCCGGCGGACGCGATGGCGACGTTGACGCCGATGATCTCTCCCTTGCTGTTGACCAGCGCTCCGCCGGAGTTGCCGGGGTTGATGGCGGCATCAGTCTGGATCACGTTGATGGAGATGGAACCCTGGTTGGCGGTGCTTTGGCCTTGGCCACCGTTTGGCGGGGCGAACTGGAAGCCCTGATCGCCGCCCTGGGAAGTGTCGCCTTCCTTCGGTGCCGCCGAGGACGCAACACTGATGGTCCGGTTCAGGGTTGAGACGATGCCGTCAGTGACTGTTCCGGTCAGGCCAAGTGGGGAGCCGATGGCGATGGCCGTGTCGCCGACGTTGAGCTTGCCCGAGTCACCGAGCGTGGCTGCGGTCAGCCCGGACGCGTCGTCCACCTTGATGACGGCAAGGTCAGAGAGGGGGTCAGTGCCCACCAGTGTGGCCTTGAGGACCTTGCCCGCGCTGGTCCGGACCTCCAGGGCTGCGTTGGCGCTCTGGCCATCGAGCGTCACCACGTGGGTGTTGGTCAGGATGTGCCCTTCGTTGTCCATAACGATGCCGGAGCCTGTGCCGCCCGAACTGCCGCTCGTGGCACTGATGGTCACCACGCTGGGCGACGCCTTGAGCGCCGCGGCCGTGATGGCGTTGACGTCGTCCTTGTTGTTAACAATCACGGTCTCAGACTGGCTGCCGCTGCTCGCGGCCGACGGCGAGCCATTGTTGAATAGGTTGCCCGAACCGACCGTGGCCACGCCACCACCCACAAGGCCTGCGGCCAGGATGCTTGCCACCAGGGTCCCGACGCCGAAGGAGGCTTTCCTGCGGGGCGCGTCGGCCGGGTTCGGGGCAGCGTTGTACTGGCCCGGGGAGTACTGGCCTGTTCCGTACTGACCCGTTCCGTACTGACCCGGGTTGTGCTGACCCGCAGAGCCGCCGGGCGCGGCCGAATGCGCCCCGTGCTGGGCGTACTCGTGGCCGGGAGCCTGCTGGCCCGGCGTTTGCTGGCCGTATAAGGGCTCGCGGGGAGGAAAAACCGGACGGGGTGCACCCGGCAGCGGCTGGGTGGGGTTGTCGGGTGCCCCGGATCGGTCCAGCTGCTCGGTCGTATTAGCCTGACCGACAGCGTCACTGCGGACCTCCGCAGGGTTCTGGTCCGCATTCCGGTTCTCATCCGGATTGCGGTTCTCCGGCGCTGCACCCTGGGTTGGGTTCTCAGTCATTGGACTTCCTTTCATCCTCGTCTGCATTAACTATGTACCGTCTGGCTGGAACTGGGACGAACGTTGGCTGGGAGGTTGCTGGGAGACCGAATTCCGCTGCCAACAGGCACTTCCAAGGGTTTCGCTGGTGGCATATTCGCCGCTGTGGACGCACCAAGAGGTGCACCATAGAATCAAAAGGAAATGCCACAGCGACCTGCGGCTTTACACCACGCGTGGGGGCGCTGCTGCATTCTGAGACGCTTATTCGTCCCGAATCGGTGTCAGGCGTGCTGAAGGGTTGCACATGCGGTCAAAGTTCAAACGTATCCTCGCCGTGATCGGCCTGACCGGGCTGCTAGCGGTTCCTGCCGGCGCGGCCTGGGCTGAAGACCCGGTGACCATCCCACCCGGAACCAACATTGTGGACAACGCCAAGGTTCTCGGCGGACGCAGTGGCGAGGTCCAGGAAGCCATCCAGAAGCTCCTGAAGGACCACAAGTACAACCTCTATGTGGTGACCGTGGACACGTTCACCAACCCAACCGTTCCAGCTGACTGGGCCGCGGCCGTTGCGACGAACAAGGGCATGGGCAGGTCCGACGCCGTCCTGGCGATAGCCAAGGATGACGGCAAATTCAGCTTCGTCCTGAACTCTGCCAGCCCTATCAAGTCCAAACAGGGAGCCATCAGCCAGAACGCCGTCACAGCCAACCTGGCTGGCGGCAAGAGGGACTTCGCCCAGGCTGCCATTGACACCGCTGGAGCCATCGGGGATGCGGCAGGCGGCGGCAGCGGCAATGTCCCCTCGGGTGATGGCGCCGGGGCTGCGGTCCTGGTAGGAACGGGTATTGCAGTTGCCGGTGGGGCCGGCGCGTACCTTTACTTCCGCAACAAGCGCAAAAAGGCAGCCTTGGCATCCAGCGCCAGCTACGGTCCCCAGGGTGCCGAGCTCGATCCGCTGGCTTCGCTCAGCATCGAGGAACTCCGGCGCAAGAGCGGTTCCCTCATCATCGAGGCCGACGACGCTATCAAGTCCAGCGAACAGGAACTCGGCTTCGCGGAGGCCCAGTATGGCGATGCCGCGGTGGGGAACTTCACCAAGGCCCTGGCCGAGGCCAAAGCCCACATGTCCGAATCCTTCAAGCTCCAGCAGCAGCTTGACGACCACATCCCGGACACCGAAGAACAGCAGCGCAGCTGGCTCGGCGAGATCATCCGCCGTTCAGAGGCAGCGCTCGGCTCGCTCCAGGAGCAGAAGGCCGACTTCGACTCGCTCCGGGAGCTCGAGAAGAACGCCCCGCAGGCACTGGCAGCCATCAGCGCCGGAGCCCACGAAGCCGATGCCAAGATCGCCAGCGCCGAACAGTCACTGACGGCCTTGCGCGCCAAGTACGCGGACAGCGCTCTGGTGCAGGTCGCTGACAACATCACCCAGGCCAAGGAACGGCTGGCTTTTGTGCAGAATGCCACGGCCACCGCCCAGGAGAAGCTCACCGCAGGCGAGGGTAGCCTCGCCGCGGTCGCCGTGCGGGCATCTGAAGAGAGCCTGCACCAGACCAACGTTCTGCTGGACGCCATCGCCAAGGTGTCCACCAGCCTGGACGAGGCCCGCAATGGGCTGGAGGCGGCCGTCGTTGAAACCTCCCAGGACCTCGCGCAGGCGAAGGCCATGATCCAGTCCGGCGAACACCCCGAACTGGCTGGCCCGGTTGCCGGTGTTGAAGCCGCTCTGGGCCAGGTCAAGGCCGAAATCCAGGGCGGAAAGATCGATCCCATCGCCACCCTGCAGCGCGTTGAAACAGCGCACCAGGCCCTGGACCAGTCCCTCACCGGCATCCGGAACCAGCAGGACCAGGCCCGCCGTGCCCAGGCGTCGCTGCAGCAGACCATCATGTCGGCGCAGGCGCAGATCAGTGCCACGTCGGACTACATCACCGCCCGCCGCGGCGGCGTAGGCACCGAGGCCCGCACGCGGCTCGCCGAGTCCCAGCGCAACCTCGACTACGCGCTGTCCATCTCCCGCAACGATCCGGTTACTGCCCTCACATACGCCCAGCAGGCCCACGCCCTCGCGGCCCAGGCAGCGCAGCTGGCCCAGGCAGACGTCGACAACTTTGGTGGCTACGCCAACCAGGGCTTCGGCGGCGGTGGCATGTTCGGCGGGCGCGGCGGAGGCGGTGGCGGCCTCGGTGGCGCCATCCTTGGCGGTATCCTCATCAACTCCATCCTCAACGGCGGCAGCGGCGGAGGCTGGGGCGGAGGCCACAGCGATGGTGGCGGCTGGGGCGGTGACTCCGGGGGAGGGGACTTCGGCGGAGGAGATTTCGGCGGCGGAGACTCGGGAAGTTTCTGATCCGACAAAGCTAGGCGCCAACAGGAACCAACCTGCAGGCGAAAAGAAGCGGTACAACAACTGTTCACTGATCTCAGTGGCCACCATTGAGCAGGACGAAAGGTAACACCATGGTTAAGCAGTCCATTTTCGGCCGGATCGCACAGCTGGCAAAGGCAAACATCAACACTTTGCTGGACAACGCTGAGGATCCGCAGAAGATGCTGGACCAGATGGTCCGGGACTACACCAACAACATTGCGGAGGCTGAATCCGCAGTCGCCCAGACCATCGGTAACCTCCGTATGCTCCAGGATGACTACCGCGAGGACATCAAGAATGCCCAGGACTGGGGCAACAAGGCCCTCGCCGCGTCTCGCAAGGCTGACGAATACCGCAGCGCCGGCGACAGCGTAGACGCCGAGAAGTTCGACAACCTCGCGAAGGTAGCGCTGCAGCGCCAGATGTCCGCGGAAAGCGAAGCCAAGGGTGCTGAGCCGAGCATCGCCTCGCAGACCGAGGTAGTGGACAAGCTCAAGTCGGGCCTGGACCAGATGAAGGGCAAGCTCAACGAACTCACCAGCAAGCGCAACGAGCTGGTTGCGCGCTCCAAGACGGCCGCGGCACAGTCCCAGGTGCATGATGCCATTAAGAGCATCGACTTCATGGATCCCACCAGCGAAGTTGGCCGCTTCGAAGAGAAAATCCGCCGCGAAGAGGCCAAGGTCCGCGGACAGCAGGAGCTTGCCGCGTCGAGCCTGGACGCCCAGTTCAACCAGCTGGAAGACCTCGGCGAGCAGGTGGAAATCGAAGCACGCCTGGCAGCCCTGAAGTCCGGCGGGGCCAAGCCGGCCATCGGCGCTTCCGGCACCCGGTCCGAGTCCACAGTCGACGAGGCCGACTTCGACAAGCTGTAGCCAGCCGCGTCCGCCGCTGAGCGGGCAGCAGGGGCCGGGGTTCATCACGAACCCCGGCCCCTGCCATGCCCGGACAGAAACCTGCAAACGACCGTGCGGCTCCTGACTCGGGTGTGTAGCGTGGAGGCCATGGTCTCCCCCGTTGCGTCCTCCATCGTCTGGCTCCGTGATGACCTTCGACTGGACGATAACCCCGCTCTGTCCCACGCCGTCGAACTCGGCCTGCCGCTTACAGTGGTCTACATTCTCGACGAGGAATCCCCCGGAATCCGTCCCCTGGGAGGCGCGGCCCGCTGGTGGCTGCACCACTCGCTGACTTCGTTGGCGGGGGCGCTTGCTGAGGCCGGTTCCGCACTCATCCTCAGGCGCGGACCTGCCAGCTGTGTGATCCGGGACCTGGCCGAGGAGACCGGCGCAAAGCACGTGCTGTGGAACCGCCGCTACGGCGGTCCCGAGCGGTCCCTGGACGCGGACATCAAGGCCTGGGCGGCGGAGAACGGCATCGAAGCGGCCAGCTTCCAGGCCAACCTGCTGTTCGAGCCGTGGACCATCACCACCGGCAGCGGCGGTCCCTACAAGGTGTTCACGCCCTACTGGCGGGCCTGCACAGCGTCCGGCGAGCCCCGTCCGCCGCTGGATGCGCCGGCCCGCCTGCCCTCCCCCGCCGTCGCCGGTTCGATGAAGCAGGCCTCCAGCGACGCGCTGACAGAGTGGTCGCTGCTGCCCGTGTCCCCGGACTGGAGCGGCGGACTGGCTGAGACCTGGCAGCCCGGGGAATCCGGAGCGCACAGCAGGCTTGAGGACTTCCTGGACGGGCCCGCACAGGACTACGGCACTGGGCGGGACATTCCCGGTGTGGAAGGCACTTCCAGGCTGTCCCCGCACCTCCGTTTTGGTGAAATCAGCCCGTTCCGGGTCTGGCACGAGCTCCGCCGCCACTTCCCCCGCGAGGCGACGCCCGACGTCGGGATCTTCCGGTCCGAGCTGGGCTGGCGGGAGTTCTGCTGGCAACTGCTTTACGCCAATCCCCAGCTGGCTACCCGAAACTACCGGCCCGACTTCGACCGCTTCGAATGGCAGCAGCCCACCGCCGCGGAACTGGAGGCGTGGGAACAGGGCCGGACCGGGTATCCGCTGGTGGATGCGGGGATGCGGCAGCTCTGGCAGACCGGTTGGATGCATAACCGGGTCCGGATGGCGGCGGCGTCATTCCTCGTCAAGAATCTCCTGGCCGACTGGCGTCTGGGCGAGGCATGGTTCTGGGACACCCTGGTGGATGCCGATGCAGCCAGCAACCCCGCCAACTGGCAATGGGTTGCAGGCTCGGGCGCCGACGCGTCCCCGTACTTCCGGATCTTCAATCCCGTCACGCAGAGCAAGAAGTTCGACCCCGACGGCCGGTACCTTCGCGAGTTCATTCCGGAACTCGCCCACATGGACCGCAGAGCCATCCACGAACCGTGGAAGCAGCCCGATGTCCAGGGCTACCCCGCGCCCGTGGTGGGACTCCCCGAGTCCAGGGAGCGTGCGCTGGCCACCTACCAGAGGCTTCGGGAGGACCGGCAAGGCCTGGACAACGTCACCGGCCCGGAAATTAGCGGCTGACTTTGCCCATCAGGGAGGCGATGGGGCGAAGGAAGAGGGGACGCGCCAGAAACCAGGCTGCCACCATGGCTGCCACCGAGGCGACGAAGACCCAGAAGCCGAACCAGCCGGCGTCGTCGCTGCCGCCGTACATGTGGTTCAGGTTCCGCAATGCACCGGTGGCGAGCACCAGGAAGACATGCACCACGATGAACGCCACGAAATAGATCATGACCGGGAAGTGGATGGCCCGCGCGAGCTCAATGGGGTAGGCCTTATTGAGAGCGGTGGCCTTCTTGGGCCAGGCGGAGGACGTCCGAATACCGGAGATGAAGGCAAGCGGTGCGGCGATGAAGACCGTGGCGAAATACGTCAGCAGCTGCAGCGCGTTGTAGTTGACCCAGCCGTTGTCGGTGGGCCAGTTCAACGAGGCGTACTGAAGCGCTGCGGAGAGGGCATTGGGGATAACGTCCCAGCTCGTGGGCACGATCCGCATCCATTGGCCGGTGGCGAACAGCAGGATGGCGAACACCAGGCCGTTGAGGATCCAGAGCGCGTCCAGCGTCAGGTGCAGCCAAAGCTCCAAGGTGATCTTGGTGGGCGCATTCCTGGTCTTGATCAGGCCCTTGTTGTTGCGCGTCCAGTGGCCGCTGGGCCGCGTGGTGGTCCGCACCTGCCAGCCGGTCCTGATGATGAGCAGCAGGAAGAAGCCGTTCAGGAAGTGCTGCCAGGCCAGCCACGCCGGGAATCCCACAGGCGCGCCGTCAGGCAGTTCCGAATGGCCCGGATAGTCAGCCAGGAACGAGGCCACCGCAGGAAGGCCGGTCATCCACTTGGCCAGCAGCACCACGAGCACCAGCACTACGAGCGCGGCAGGAACACCCCAGTAGAGTCTTGACCGCTTGCTCGTGGAGGAGCCGGGCTTCTTCGTGGGTGTGGACATCGAACAACATTCCTCTCGAGAATGACTGACCAGGTGCTCAAATCGCTTTGCGAACGAGAATACTAGGAACCAGCTGTAATCGGGCAAAAAAAGACCCCGGCCGGCGTTATGCCGGTCNCAAAAAAAGACCCCGGCCGGCGTTATGCCGGTCGGGGTCTTCTGCATGGTTGCGGGGACAGGATTTGAACCTGTGACCTCTGGGTTATGAGCCCAGCGAGCTACCGAACTGCTCCACCCCGCGTCGCAAGATCAACACTACCGTACTTTGGAGTAGGTAAAAACCAATCGTGATTGAGGGTCCCCACGACGCCGAGGTTGCCTGCCTGGGACGGGTCCGCTTAAACCAAAAAGTCCGGATTCTGTTTCCAGAATCCGGACTTTTCGCCAGTTGCGGGGACAGGATTTGAACCTGTGACCTCTGGGTTATGAGCCCAGCGAGCTACCGAACTGCTCCACCCCGCGTCGCAAGATCAACTCTACCGTCCGGTGAACGGGAGGCCAAATCCTGGTGGCGTGATGTGCGTCTCGCTGGGTCAAACCCCTTAGTTGCTGGCCGCCGGCGAGGGCGTCGCCGTCGGTGTGGCTTCCGGCGACGGTGTCGCCTCGGGCGATGGCGTGGCTTCAGGGGCCGGCGCCGGGATCTTGCCCTCGGCGTCAATAGCCTTCTGCAGGGCCGCCGCGAGCTTCTTCTGCTCTTCCCCATAGGCGGCAAAGTCGCCAGCCGCCAGGGCTGCCTGGCCCGCCTTGATGGCTGCGTTCGCCTCATCCAGCGCGGCCTTCAAGTCAGCTTGGGCACCCGCACTTACCGGCGGTGTGGTGCCAGGAGCAGGCGGGGTCTGGCCGGTGTTGTCGGAGTCGCCCGCGGCAGCGCCTGAGTCGCCTCCGAAGAGTTGCTTCAGGGCACCGTCCAGGGTCGGCGCAAAGCCGACCTTGTCACCGAAGGCCACCAGCACACGCTGCAGGGTGGGGTAGGACGTCTCGCCGGTCGACTTGAGGTAAACCGGCTGGACGTACAGGATGCCGCCGCCCACGGGCAGAGTCAGCAGGTTGCCGTTGAGCACCTCGGAAGCGCCCTGCCTCAGCAGGTTCAACGCCTGGGACACCGTGGGATCGGAGTTGAACTTGTTCTGGGCCTGGCCCGGCCCGGGAACCTGTGTTTCCGGCGGAATCTGCAGCAGCCTCAACTTGCCGTAGCTGTCCGCTTTGACGCCCTTCTCGTTTCCTGCGTCAGAGTCGGCCGCCAGGAATCCGTAGAGCACGTTCCGGGCAGTGCCGTTGACGATCTGCGGGATGAAGGACGACGTGAGCTGGAAGGCCGGCTTCTCCTGGTCAGGCATCTGCAGTGACATGTAGAACGGCGGCTGCTTGACTTCGGTATCCACGGTGGGATCGTTCGGCACGCTCCATACTTCGTCACTCTTGTAAAAGCTCACTGGTTCCGTGACGTGGTAGCGGCCCAGCAGTTCGCGCTGCACCTTGAACAGGTCTTCCGGGTAACGGACGTGGCTCATAACATCGCCGGACATCTCCGAGTACGGCTTCACGGACGCGGGGAAAACTTTCTGCCAGGCCTTCAGGACGGGGTCCTGATCGTCCCATGCATAGAGGGTCACCGAGCCGTCATAGGCGTCGACCGTGGCCTTGACCGAGTTCCTGATGTAGTTCACCGAGCTGTTCGGCAGGGCAACCGTCCGGCCTGAAGTGGTCTGGGAGTCCGCGGTGGCAGCCGAGAGCTGCTCCTGCTGCGAGTACGGGTAGTACTGGCTAGTGGTGTACCCGTCCACGATCCACTTGACGCGGCCGTCAACAACGGCCGGATAGGAGTTGCCGTCAACGGTGAGGTACGGGGCAACCTTCTCCACGCGGTCACGCGGACTGCGGTCGTACAGGATCTGGGATTCTGCGTTAACTCCGTCGGAGAGGAGGAGGTCCGAGGACTGGAACTTGATGGAGTAGAGGACCTTGTTGAAGAAGCTGCCCACGTTGGGCCCGCCGTTGCCGGTGAAGGTGTACTGGGTTTCCCCGTCCCCTTCCTTGCCGGAAGGCCTGTCCTGTTCGCGGTGCGGTGATCCCGAAGGCGCCCCGACAATGGAGTACTCCGGGGAGTCTTCGCCGAAGTAGATCCGCGGCTCGTAGGTGGAGTCATCGCCAAGTACACCGGTGGACGGGATACCCGACTGGAGGAACTCCGGCTTGCCGTCGACGGTGAACTTGTTTCCCTTGGCCGCCACCACGCCGTAGCCGTGGGTGTAGACGACGTGCTGGTTGAGCCAGCCCTGCTGGTTGGTGGCAACGTTCGCCGGGTTCAGCTCACGCACGGCGATGACCGTGTCCTGGATCTTGCCGTCCACCTCGTAGCGGTCGACGTTCAGTGCCTCCGGGAACTGGTAGTACGGGCGGTACTGCTCCAGCTGGGAGAACGCATCGGAGATCAGGTTGGGGTCCAGGAGCCGGATGTTGGCCGTGGTCTGGGCGTCCGGGGCCAGCGCCCCGGTGCTGGCAGTGTTCGTCGCGTCATAGCGGTCCACCTGAATCTGGTCCAGGCCGTAGGCCGCCCGAGTCATCTCGATGTTGCGCTGGATGAACTCCTTCTCCAACGTCTGCTCGGAAGGCCGCACCTGGAACTGCTGGATAACCCACGGGTAAACGCCGCCGGCCAGGATCGAGGTGATGATCAGCATGGCCGTGCCGATGACCGGCAGGCGCCAGCGGCCGATGACCGCCGCAACGATGAAGAGGATGGCCACCAAGCCTGCCGCCACGGCGAGGATCGCCTTGGTGGGGATCACGGCGTTCACGTCCGTATACAGCGCACCGGCCCAGCGCCCGCCGTTGCCCTGAAGGGCGGCATAGCGGTCCAGCCAGAAGTTTGCGCCGAGCAGGATCAGGAAGGCTGCGCCGGTTACCGCGAGGTGGATCTGTGCCGCGCGGCTGGTGAACACGCCGCGTTCCATCAGCCGGATGCTGCCGTAGAGGTAGTGGGTGAGGATTCCGGCGATGCCGGCCACCACAACCACGCTGATCAGGAAGCCTGTGACGAATCCCAGGAACGGAAGAGTCATGAGGTAGAAGCTGATGTCCAGGCCGAACTCAGGATCGCTCTGGCCGAACGGTTCCTGGTTGAAGAACAACAGCACTTTCTGCCATTGGCTGGCCGCGGCGCTGCCCGCGAACAGCCCGAACAGGATGGGCAGGCCCACCATAACGACGCGGCGGACCGGTTCAAGCTGGGCCTGGTAGCGGTTCAGGTTGTCGCGCATCTCCGAGTCCGGCGCGTACACGGGCCGTGCGTGGTAGGCAACCCGGATGGCAAAAAAGACGGCCAGGAACATAAGCGCGAAGCCGGCGAGGAAGATCCCGATCCGCGAGAGGTTTTCTGTCACAAACACTTCGAAGTAGCCGAGCTGCCGGTACCAGAGGACGTCAGTCCACACGTTGGCGAAGAGGATGAAGCCCACCACTGCGATGGCAACAACAATCAGCGTGGGCGTTAGGGCCCCGCGTCGCGAGGGGGGTCTTCCGGGCGGGATGGGGCTGGTAGGACGGGACAAACTCGGTACCTCATAGCTGGTCGTCAGGTTTACATAAGAAGCGTGCGTGCGGTTGACGTCCGGCACCGGTCAAGCGTGTGGCAACGTCCGTCATATCTGCCACGAGTGGCGGTAAAGCTTAGTTCCTGGCCTCAGTCTAGTTGCTGGCGCAGACCGGCAAAGCGCCCGTGTCCTGCCCGGATCCGGCGAGTTCGACGGCGCGACGCGCGTCTGCGATGTTCTCCACTTTGAGCACCTGCAGTCCCTCCGGCACATGGCCCACAACATCGTCGCAGTTTTCTGCCGGGGCAAGGAATACGGTGGCTCCCCCGGCACGCGCGCCCAGCATCTTCTGCCGGATGCCGCCGATGGGACCTACGGTGCCGTCGGGGGTGATGGTCCCCGTTCCGGCGACATGTTTGCCGCCAGTCAGGTCCCCCGGCGTCACGGTGTCGATAATGCCCAGCGAAAACATCAGCCCGGCACTGGGTCCGCCAACCTTGTCCAGTGAAATCTTCACGTCGAACGGAAACGTGAACAGGTACTTGAGCATGACTCCGAGAATGTAGCGGCCTGCACCGTTGTTCATGGGGGTGATGGTCTGTGTGACGGATTCCCCTGCGCGCTGCACCACCAGGGTGGCCGGCGCCCCCTGGCCGGCGGCCAGTTCCTCCTGCACCACGGCGAGCGATGTGATGGGTATGCCGTTGATCGATCCGAAGATGTCGCCGTTTTCAACCTTGCCGGCGGACGGCGAACCATCGGGCAGCCCCGCGGCCTGGAGCTGCTGGCCGAAGGGAATGTCGAGCTCCTTGAGTGCTGACGCCACCGCATTCTCCTGCGACGACGTCATGGCCACGGAGCTCTGCTCGTCAGCCTCCTCCTTTGTGGTGCCGCTGGGGTAAAGCATCTCCACCGGGTGAACGGACTTGGACCCGTCCAGCCAGGCGGTGAAGGCACCCAGGACGCTCACCGGGCCGTTGGGGCCGCCGTCGACATAAACGGTGGTTAGATCCAGATTGCCGTTCGCCGGGTAGGTTTCGTGGCCCGTGACGCTGATGACAGCGCTGCCCTGGCTCTGGCCCAGAGTGTTGAAGGTGGGTCCGGGTGATTCCACAACATAAGGCACCGGGACAGTGACGGCCGCGATCCCCAGACCCAGCGCCAGGACGCCGGAAAGCATCATCACGGACACCCGCCGGTCCCCCGGCGCGGAGTTGCGGGGGGCAAACTCCCCGGTTGGCAGGGCGCCGGCCGCACCCGTTCCGGGTGCTGGGGCACCCGCTGTAGCGCCGGCGTCGAACTCTGGAGCGTGGTCCTCATGCGGATGATCGCCGCGGGTTGTAGTCACGGAATCAACACTACGCGGTGCCGCCCCCGGCCAGCTCTTTGCCTACAGCGAACGTGACGCCTGTCCGGCAGACAGCCGCCCCTGCCCGGGGTACCGTGAAGTGAACAGTCACACCGACGATCGGCGGGATCATGACCTCCAACCCACTCAATCCGTCCAACGGCGACGATACGCCGAAGGATCCGTTGACCGAGATGCTGCAGAACCTGATGGGCGGCAAGGGCATGGAAAACTTCGACCCCGCCGAACTCGCAAAGGCAGCCGGCCTGCCGAACGACCCCAATCTCCTGGCCCAGATGTTCTCCCAGGTCCAGGCCATGATGAGCGCCCCTTCCGAAGGGCCCGTCAACTGGCAGCTCGCGCACGAGAACGCCCGCCGGGTTGCCGCCAGCAGCGCCGACCCGTCCGTCACAGCCCT
The DNA here is from genome assembly GCF_023913735.1 of Pseudarthrobacter raffinosi. Lineage (GTDB taxonomy): Bacteria > Actinomycetota > Actinomycetes > Actinomycetales > Micrococcaceae > Arthrobacter > Arthrobacter raffinosi. The sequence goes on along the minus strand of NZ_JAMXBH010000006.1, from coordinate 156,447 downwards.
GCAGACCCGCGAAGTCGACGAGGCCCTGCGGCTTGCCGAACTGTGGCTTGATCCCGTGACCGACCTTCCTGCCACCGGCCTGATCGGCCGTGCGTGGTCGCGTGCCGAGTGGGTGGAAGCCACCCTTGGAACATGGAAGCGGCTGACCGAGCCCGTAGCCAACAGCATCGCCAACGCGCTCTCCAGCGCCATGACCGAACAGATGCCCGAAGAGATGAAGTCCATGATGGGCGGGGCCTCTTCCATGCTGCAGAACATGGGCGGCGCGATCTTTGGGATGCAGCTGGGGCAGGCGATCGGTGCCCTGTCCGCCGAGGTTGTCAGCTCCACGGACATCGGTGTTCCCCTGGCTGACCTGGAAATGGCGCTCCTGCCGGCCAACGTGTCCAAGTTCGGCGAGGGCCTGGGCCTGCCGGAGAACGACATCCGGCTGTTCCTGGCCGTCCGCGAGGCAGCCCATGCGCGGCTGTTTGTCCAGGTACCCTGGCTGCGCGGCCACCTGCTCGGCGCCATCGAGGCCTACGCCCGCGGCATCCATATCGACACTTCCAGGATTGAAGAGCTGGCCCGCGACCTGGACCCCAGCAACCCTGAAGGCATCCAGGAAGCGCTGTCCCAGGGAGTCTTTATGCCGCAGCGGACCCCTGCCCAGGAGCAGGCGCTTGAAAAACTTGAGACGGCCCTGGCCCTCGTTGAAGGCTGGGTGGACGAGCTCACCGCTTCGGCCACGGAGAAACTGCTGCCCTCCGCCGGTGCGCTCCGGGAAACAGTCCGGCGACGCCGTGCCACCGGCGGTCCGGCGGAACACGCTTTCTCTTCCCTGGTGGGACTCGAACTGCGTCCCCGCCGCCTGCGCGAGGCTGCCACGCTGTGGGCCACGCTGAAGGACGAACGGGGCATTGCCGGACGCGATGCCATCTGGCAGCACCCGGACCTCCTCCCCACCGCCGAGGACCTCGATGACCCGCAGGGGTTCAGTGGCCGCCGCCAGCTGGCCGAGGCCAGCGACAGCGAAGTGGACGACGCCCTACAGAAGCTGCTGAGCGGCGGCTTCGACGACGCGCCGCAGGATGATTCCGACGCCGGCGACGGGGAACAGCCCACCGGCGACGGTGAGCAGCCCAAGGGTTAACCAGACTGCAAGGTACGGCGGCGGCCCTACCGCTTGTCGCCGCCGCTGGAGGTACTCGGATGCGCTGGCCCACTGCCGATCAGGATCCGGACCTCTCGGCGCCCATGGTCGAGTTCGCCGGGGTCTGGCGCGAGATGCCCAAGTTCGTCTTTTCACGCACCCTCACGCAGGCCGACTGGAATACCACGGTGATTCACGATGTCGTGCCTGAACAGATCGCGGAACTGAAGGCGCAGCCCGGCGGCGACATCGTCCTGAGTGGCGCCAACTTGGCCTCCACCTTCATGCGGCACGGCCTGATCGACGAATTCCAAATCCTCGTCCATCCCGTGGTCCTCGGGCAGGGCCGGCCGCTGTTCGAGGCCCCTGACGTCCGGATGGACCTCAGGCTCGAAGGGACACGGACGTTCGGCAATGGCGTGGTACAGCTGAATTATTCGAGCGACGGCGCCTAGCGTGTGTTGCGGCGCAATGTCGTGGAATGCAGCTTCAGCCTAACCTTCCTGGTCGCTGGCAGACATATCGCCGACCCCAGGGGTGCCATCGGCGAGCGCGTAGCGCTGCAGCACTGCACCCTTCGGTGAGGCGACGACCGGCTCGATGAGTCTGAGGTTCGTCGGAACCACCCCGTCGGCGAAAACCTTCTTTCCACCGCCGAGGAGGATCGGATACACCCAGAGCGTGAGCCGGTCAAAGAGCCGCTCGGCGAACAGGGTCTGCACGAAGTCGAGACTGCCAATGACGTGGATGTTCGCGTGCCGGTCGCGCAGTTCGCGCACGGCAGCGACGACATCAGGACCCAGCAGTGTTGAGTCGGCCCACTCGAGGACCGGCGACTGGCGCGAGGCCACGTATTTCGGGAGGCGGTTGAACAGCCGCGCAATTCCCCCGTCCGCGTGCGGCCAGTACGCGGCGAAGATGTCGTAGGTCCGTCGCCCAAGCAGCAGCGCGTCCATCCCCACCATCCCGGAGTCGACCTGCTCGCCGACGACTTCATCTAGGAGGGGCGCCTGCCAGCCGCCAAACGCGAAGCCGCCGTCAGCATCCTCGTCCGGCCCGCCGGGCGCCTGCGCGACGCCGTCGAGCGTGGTGAACAGGTCGATATGGATGAGTCCCATGCCGTGCTCTTTTCCCTGTTGCCCGTCGTCGCCCCGGCGACGGGATCACTTTCGAGGCTGACACATGATCCCCCTGCGAAGCAACCATTCCCCGGCTCGACCCGATCATTAGGCGACGGCTAGGAGAGACGCTCTAGTCGGCGTCGCCCGGCTCTGAATCAGTGCTGCCCGCGGTCAGGCCCCGGGACGTGGCGAACGAGACGCCTTCCAGGAACGCCTTGGCCCGCATCGTCTCGGGGTAAGCCTCCAACAGCTTCCAGAACGCGGCATTGTGCCCGGCCACCAGCAGGTGCGCGAGCTCATGCAGCAGGACATAGTCGATGACCCACGGCGGCATGGGCCGGAGCTTGTCGGAGAGCCGGATGGATCCTTCCGACGGTGTTGCGGAGCCCCAGCGCGAGTTCTGGTTGCTGACCCAGCGGACCGACGTCGGGACTGCCCTGCCGCCGAAGTACCGGGCCGAAAGGGCTGCGGCGTGGGCGGCCAGGGCAGTGTCAGTGGCCGGCTGTTTGCTTCCTTTGCGGGAGCGCCGCTCCCCCTGGCGGTGCAGCTTCTCCAGCATGCGGTGCACCCATTCAGACTCCTGCGCGGCGGTGAACCGGGCCGGAATGGCCACCACTGCCGTCCCGTTCTCCCAGAAGGCAGCCACTGTCCTGGTCCGGCGGGCCGACCGCCGCACCTCAACCGGTGATCCGTCCGCCGTGGTGACGGGGAGGGTGTCCTGTCCTGCCGGCCGGCGGGTCACAGGGTGGTGCTTTCGACGAGCACCCGCAGCACGTCTTCGCCGTAGCGTTCCAGCTTGGACGGACCCACGCCGGCCAGTGCCGCCAGTTCCTCCAGCGTGGACGGTTTGGCCTCTGCGATGGCCGTCAGCGTGGCATCTGTGAAGACGACAAATGCTGGCACTTCGGCCGCCAGCGCAATTTCCTTCCGCCATTGCCGAAGGGCATCAAATGTCTGTTCTTCGTAGCTGGGAGGACAGTCGTTGCAGCGGCCCACCTTGCGTTCGGCGCCGCTGGCCAGCATGCTCCCGCAGACCCTGCAGGTGGCGGGGGCCGCCGATTTCCGGCGCGGCGCCGGCCCTTTTCCGCGGGCGCTGGAGCTGGCCACCGAGTTGGGCCGGAGCCCGTCGAGGAAGCGTGAGGGTTTGCGGTTGGCCCGGCCGCCCGGTGTCCGTGCCGTGGACCAGGACAGAGACAGGTGCTCGCGGGCGCGGGTGATGCCCACGTAGAGCAGGCGGCGCTCCTCATCCACGGATTCGGGTGTGTCCGCGAAGGAAATGGGCATCAGGCCTTCGCAGAGTCCCACCAGGAACACGGCGTCCCATTCGAGGCCCTTCGCGGCGTGCAGCGATGCAAGCGTCACGCCCTGGACAGTGGGAGCGTGCTGCGCCAGCGACCGTTCCTGGAGTTCATTAACAAAGTCACTGAGACTGAACTGCTCGCCGCGGACGTGGACCAGCTCGTCCGCGAGCGCCACCAGCGCTGCCAGGGACTCCCAGCGTTCGCGCAGCGCGCCGCCGTTGTGGGGCGGGGCGTCCGTGTAGCCGAGCGAGGCCACGATATCGCGGACCAGCTGGCCGAGCGGTTCCGGCGTCGCCGTTTCAGCGACGGCCCTGGTTGCCGCGCGCAGCTGAAGAATGGCGTCGCGCACTTCCTTGCGGGCAAAGAACCGCTCACCACCGCGCAGCTGGTAACTGATGCCGGCCGCCGCGAGCGCCTGTTCGTAGGCCTGGGACTGCCCGTTGGTGCGGAAAAGGACAGCCACCTGGCTGGCGGGAGTGCCGGCGTCGAGCAATTCCTGGATCTTGATGGCGACCGTGGCGGCTTCGGCTTCATCGTCGGAGCACTCGGTGAACTGTGGGACAGGCCCCGCCGGCCGCTGCGCCACCAGCTGCAGCGGAGCCGCCCAGGCAGCATCGGCCACCGGCCCGCCGCCACGCCGCGCGGCCAGGAGATCGTTGGCCAGCTTGACCACCTGCGGCGTGGAACGGTAATCCCGGATCAGTTTCACCACATTGGCCTCAGGGTACTGGGCCTTGAATCCCAGCAGGTGTTTGGGCGAAGCGCCGGTAAACGAGTAGATCGTCTGGCTCGCATCGCCCACAACGCACAGCTCGTCCCGCCCGCCCAGCCACAGCTCCAGGAGGCGCTGCTGCAGCGGCGAAACGTCCTGGTACTCGTCCACCACAAAATGCCGGTACTGCTCACGAACGGTGGCCGCGACTTTCTGGTCCTCCTGCAGGATCCCCACCGTGATCAGGAGTACGTCCTCAAAATCAATGACGTTGCGGTCCGTCTTGACATCCTCATAGGACTGGAAGACCCGGGCGACGGCGGTGAGGTCGAACCCGCCGGGCGTTCCCCTGCCCTGTGCGTTCTCCAGGTAGTTGGCCGGGGTCAGCATGGAGACCTTGGCCCACTCAATTTCGGAGGCGAGGTCCCGGATGGACGCGCGGTCAGTGCTGAGCCGCAGGCGGCGGGACGCTTCGGCGATCATCTGGGCCTTGTGGTCCAGCAGGTTGGGCAGCGTGCCGCCGACCGCCTGCGGCCAGAAAAACTGCAGCTGCCGCAAGGCGGCGGCGTGGAAGGTGCGCGCCTGGACATTGCCCACGCCGAGATCCCGCAGCCTGCTGCGCATTTCCGCGGCGGCCCGGGCCGTGAACGTCACGGCGAGGAGCCGCTGGGGACTGTACACCCCTGAGTGCACGCCATACGCAATCCGGTGCGTAATGGCCCTGGTCTTGCCGGTGCCGGCACCGGCAAGGACGCACAGCGGCCCGTTCAGGGTGCTGGCGACCTCGCGCTGTTCAGCGTCAAGTCCCCCAAGGATTCGTTCCTCAAGGGACTCTGCACTGTCAAAATTCTCTGTGGTCACTTCTGCTGCTCTGTTGTCGCGACTGCCACGTGCTGGCGTCTGGCCAATGGTGATGCCTGTTCCGGGTGTCAGGTGTCCGTGCGGTCCATGATCCGGCCGCCATACCAGTGCTCAATCAGCGAGCGTGCAATGGACAGCCGGCTGGAGATGGTGATTTCGCCGGTGAGCACGGCATCCTGGAGTTCCTCCCGGCTGAACCAGCGCGCACGGGTTACCTCCACGCCGTCGGGCTTTGCCACGGCGTCTTCGGTGATGGCGGTAAATCCAAGCATAAGGGAGGCCGGGAAAGGCCATGACTGCGAGCCCAAGTACTGGCAGCCCGTGACCCGGACGCCCACTTCCTCGTGGATTTCCCTGACGACAGCCTGTTCCAGGGATTCGCCTGGTTCAACGAATCCGGCCAGCGTGGAGTAATTCTTCGCGTCAACCGGCCCGCCGCCACCGAGCAGCAGCCGTCCGTCCGGCCCCACCACCGTGACGATGATGGCCGGATCCGTCCGGGGGTAGTGTTCCGAGCTGTCCTGGGGGCAGCGGCGGACCCAGCCGCCGGCCTCCACGGCAGTGCGGGCCCCGCACCGGGGGCAATGCGTATGGCCGGCATGCCAGTTGGCGATGGCGCTGGCCTCGACGAACAACGCCGTATCAGTGGGGTTCAGGACGGCGGCGATGTCGCGGAAGCCGGCCCACTGCGCGCCGGCCGGGATTCCGGCAGTGCCGGGCTCGGCAGGTTCAGGAAGGACAACAAGGACCACTTCGGTGCCGGCGGCAAGATCCGAGCCGTCCAGCGCGGCGCCAAGATAGATGACCTGTTCCGGGGCTGAGCCACGGTCCCGCAGGTCAGCCAGCAACTGGGCGGCTGCGGGCAGCAGAAGCTGGTTGCCCTGCACCAGGGCCTGCCGCCCGGCAAGGACCACTGCCCGGGTGTGTTCGCTGTCCAGCAATTCCTCAACCATGCCTGGCCGGACACGGTATGCGGAGCCGCGGTCCACCGCGGCAGGGAGAACCGGCAGTACGGTATCGAACAGGTGGTTGGCCGGCAGCTGGGCTGCCTGCGGCTGGTAGGCCGGTATAGCGGACTCCGCATGACTCATGTGTCCACCGTACTGATTCGGACTGACAATTTACATTCGGCGGGGACATTCGGCAGGACAGGTGGTGTGGACGTCCGGACCGGGTGCGGAAGCCGACTTTTGCAGCATATCTGGAGACTCGCCGCCGCACATCGTTGTCTTGGACGCCACTCAATCTACCGTGGAACGGTGAGAAGAAAACCGATCGAACTGGCAGCCGTAGCAACCGCGGCAGTCCCCGGGCTGACCCCAACCGCCGTTAGCTCCGCTGCGGACGATCCCGCGGATTTTGACTCCGCGCTGCTGCTGGATTCCGAAGACAAACAGTGGCGGGTCAGGTCCCCGCGGCATGCGGAAGCAAGCGCCAGGCTCGAGACGGAGTTCCTCGTCCTCCGGGCATTCGTACCGGCCATCCGGGCCGAGCTGCCCTTCCTGATGCCCACGGTTGCCGGCAGCGTCCGGCTTGGTAACCTCAGCACCTTTGTGTACTCCCATCTGGCCGGGAGCACCCAAAGTGTGGAAGAACTCACCGCGGGTCCGGCCGCGCTCGCCCGGGAAATCGGGACAGCGCTCGCGGCCATCCATGATCTTCCGCACTCCCTGGTCAGCAATGCCGACCTGCCCAGCTACACGCCCAACGAATTCCGCCAGCGCCGGCTCAACGAGCTCGACCAGGCGGCCACAACCGGAAAAATCCCGGCGTCGCTGTTGCTCCGCTGGGAACATGCCCTTGAAGACGTCTCACTGTGGCGGTTCAACCCGTGCGTTGTCCACGGGGACCTCCATGAGGACAACCTGCTCGTGGAAAGCAGCCGCGTCACGGCCGTTACGGGCTGGACGGACCTGCGGATCGGGGATCCCGCCGACGACTTCGCCTGGCTGGTTGCCTCGAACGAACAGGATTTCGTGGACGCAGTTCTTGCCAGCTACACCGGCAGCCGCCGCGACTCCCCGGACCAGCACCTGCTCCGGCGAGCTGCCCTGTCTGCCGAGTTCGCGTTGGCGCAATACCTGGTCAAGGCCATCGCTGCCAGCGACGCGGGTATGGTTGCCGAAGCCGAAGGCATGCTGGAAACCCTCGCGGCCGACGTCGAAGAGCACGGCGGCCAGGCCATCAGTGTCGAGCCGCTGCCAGCCCCGGCTGCCCTGGCCGACGACGCCGCCCAGTCCCCCGCAGCCCAGTCCCACGCGGTGGGTGTGGCCGCTGCTCCGGCGGTGACCGTCGTCCCCGTGCCCGTCCCGTCGGTGGAGCCTGTTCCGGTGGTGCCCGCAGTGGAAGTCAGCCCTATCCCGGCTGAGCACCTCCCGGCCGACGAAGCACCGGCGGACGAAGACTCTGCAGACGAGTCACCGGCGGACAAGCCGTCAGTGCGCCCGTCCGCCGAGGACACGTCCACCGCGGCCATCAGCATCGTCGACGTCAGGAAGCACTGACACCCGGGAACGCTTCCTGAGGTCAGCCTGCGCTGACCTCAGGAAGCACTGACGTCGAGGGCGGTGGCCACGATCTGTTCAAGCTCCTCAGCGGAGCCCAGATCGTGCGGGCGCACGACTTGGTTGTCCGCAACGTAGAAGAAGGCGGCCCTGACGTCCTCCACTGCCACGCCCTTGAGCCGGGCCCAGGCCAGCCTGTACGCGGCGAGCTGCACCGATTTGGCCCGCAGCTGGGCGGCAGAGGGCCGGCGGCCGGTTTTCCAGTCCACGAGGTCCCACCTCCCGTCCGCGTCCTGGAAGACGGCGTCGATGCGCCCGCGCACCACGACGTCTCCCACCCGCGTTTCCACCGGAACTTCGACAAAAGCCGGTGACCTGTCGGCCCATTCCGAGGCTTTGAAGGTGGCCACCATGGTGTCGAGGTCGTAGGCGGCATCAATGTGGTCGTCGGATCCGGGGGCCTCGCCGAGATCCAGCATTCCGGCTGCGCCGAAGTACTCTTCAACCCAGGCGTGGAATGCCGTTCCCTTTCTCGCCAACATCCCGGGCTCACGCGGTACAGGCCTTCGCAGCCTGCCCACTACCCCCGCCGGGTCCTCTCCAAGATCCACCAGCGTGGACGCCGAGATGTGGCCGGGCAAATGAACGTCCTGCCCGGAGGCGCGCCTGGACCGCCGTTCCAGCAGCAAGGCAGCTTCCCTGGCCCAGCCCGCCGCAGTGCCCCGGATCCTTGGCCCGGACTCATTGGCGGATGCAGGCTCAAGGACCGGCACAGAGTCCTCGGGCTCCAACGCGGCCCGGACGCGTGCCGCGGCGCCCTCCATGGCCAGCCGCCTGCCGGGAACAACCCGCAGGCGCTCCCCGGTCCGCGCATCCACGGGACCTTCGAGGGGGTCATAGGGCCATCCGGCCACCTCCGTTTCGGTAGTCAACGGGCTCTTTTCAGGCAGGGAGGCTTCGTCCACTGACGCCGGGTGCACTATGGCGGGACAGATTTCCGCGGCGTCCACCGGGGCCGTGTTGGGGCCGGAGCCGACAAGCTGTTCCAGTTCAGCGAGGAAAGGTGACATCTCAGCACGGCCTGCCCTGGAGCCCACCCATGCCGCGCTGGAGACCCAGAGGACGTGCTTTGCCCTGGTGTAGGCCACATATGCCAGGCGGCGTTCCTCGCCCTCACCATGGACCTGGACGGCTGATTTGAAGTCCTTCTCGGCGTCCAGCCAGCCCTTCTGGTCCGGCTGGTCGGTATCCCATTGGGGCAGGTCCGAACGGTCCCCCCGCAGCGGCCACGGCAGGGCCGCCGCGCCGCTGCTCCAGCGCGAGTCCTTGTTGCTGGGGAAGGCGCCGGCGTTGAGGCCCGGTACAAAGACGACGTCCCATTCCAGGCCCTTTGACGCATGGACGGTCAGCAGTTGCACAGCCTCGCGGTTGATATCCGACGGCGGAGCTTCGAGGCCGTTTTCCTCGGCCGCGGCAGCTTCCAGCCAGGCAAGGAAGGCGAGGATGTCCACTCGGTGCGAGGTCCGCAGGAAGCCGGCCGCCGCGTCCTGGAAGGCGTCCAGGTTTCGGCGGGCCTGGTGGATGCTGGTCCCCGGGCGTGCTGCCACTTCGATATCGAGCAACATAACGCGTTCCACTTCGCCGAGCAGAGTGGTGAGGTCGTCCCCGAGGTAGCCGCGCAGCTGCCTGAGCTCCGCCGAAAGCCTGCCGAGGCGGTCGCGGGCCACTTCGGTCAGCGACCGACCGTGGGAAGAGGTCCAATCTTCGCGTGGCAGCCAGTCCAGCGCTTCAACCAGGCTGGCACCGTCCGTCAGGTCGCTTTCGATGACGGCCTCGTCGGACGCGTCAGCGGGCCCGTCCTCCGGCGTGGCCGCGCCTGCGGGGCGGCCACGCCGGCGTGCGAGGTGGCTGGACCAGTCTCGGAAGGCCATCAGGTCTGCCGGCCCGATCCGCCAACGGGCGCCGGCCAGGAGGCGCATCAGGGAGTCCGAGCGTCCGGGATCGGCAAGCACCCGGAGCGTGGCCACCAGATCAACGATTTCGGGAGTGTCGAGCAGTCCGCCGAGCCCCACGATTTCGTAGGCAATCCCCCGCGCCTCGAACTCCCGCCGGATGGTTTCCATCTGGGCCCGCCGCCGGCACAGGACAGCCAGTGCCGGCGGCACCGGTGTGCCGTCGGCCTCACGTTCAAAGTCCGTGACCCGGTACTTTATGACGTCCTCGGCAAGGGCGGCCGCTTCGTCGAGGTCTGTGCCGAAGCGGCCCAGTACCACCCGTCCCTCCACCGCGAAGGGACTGGGCTGCAGGGGCGGCACATTCGCCGCCCCCGTAGCCGTGCCCACCGGGATAGTGCCTTCCGCGGCGGTGCCCGCCGGGGTACTGCCTGCCGAGCTGCCCTCAGCGGCGCTGCCGGCAGTGGCCTTCTGCGCCTCGGCGCGCCCTAAGGCCTCTGACATGATGTTGGCGGCGGACAGGATGGCCCGGCCGTTGCGCCACGCCGTTGTGAGGTACGACGTAGGGGCCAGCGTGAAACGTCCCGGCCCGTCGTCCCCGTCCACGCGGACAGGGAATTCACGGACAAAGTGGAAGAGCTGACCTGCCGAAGCACCCCGGAAGCCGTATATCGACTGGTTGGGGTCCCCCACGGCGGTGACCGCGTGGCCCGCGCCGAAAAGCCGCGAAAACAGGACCAACTGCGCATACGACGTGTCCTGGAACTCGTCGAGGAGCACCACTTTGTAGCGCTGGCGTTCCATGTCCGCAGCAAGGGGGATTTCCGTGGCCACACGGGCCGCGAGTGCCACCAGGTCGCCGAAGTCCAATGCCCCGCGTGACTTCTTGGCGGCGGCGTAGCGGCCCACCATGTCAGCCACGCTTGCCCTGGTGCGCAGCATCGCGGCCAGTTCACCGGCTGCCTGGGGGGCGTTCTTGTTCGCCCCGGCCACGTAGGGACGTTCTTCAAACTCAGCGAGTCGCGCCAGAAGCCAGGCCTCGACGTCGGCCGGTTCCTGCAGGTGCTCTGCGCACTCCCCCGCCAGCTGGATGACTGCCTTGACCAGTGTGGACTTGGCTGCCTTGAAGTGGCTGTACTCGCCGTCGAACGCTTCCACTACTTCGCTGGCGAGCTGCCAGGCTTGGGCTCCGCCGAGCAGCACAACGTCGCGTTCCACGCCCAGCCGCAACCCGTAGTCAGAAACGATGCCACTCGCAAATGAGTGGTAGGTGGACACCTTGGGCTCCAGGGCGTCGCTGCTGAGTAGCCCCTCGGGGAACAGTTCGTGCTGAGTGTCCTGGGCAGCGACGCGCTGCAGTGCCGCCAGCTTGGACCGGATCCGCGTGGCCAGCTCGCCTGCTGCCTTCCTGGTGAAAGTTACGCCCAGGACTTCCTCAGGCCTGACCCAGCCGTTGGCAACGAGCCAGACGACGCGGTCGGCCATGGTGGCGGTCTTGCCGGAACCCGCCCCGGCGATCACCAGCCGGGGAGCCAAGGGTGAGGAAATGATGGCCGACTGTTCGGGGGTCGGCGTGTTCTTTTCACCCAACAGCATGGACAGCTGCTCCGGGCTGAACAGGGGCTCTGGAACCTGGGGCTGGCTCATTCGGTGACCTGCTTTCCGCGGACACAGAGTGGACAGACCTCAGGGAGCCTGCAGCCGTGCCCCCCATGGCTGCTCTTTGCCGGGTCATGCCTGGCTTCGAAGCTGCTGCCGGACATTACCGCGGCCGCATCGGTGACCATGTCCAGCGCCCAGTTATCCTGGGCCTCCAAGGGTTCCTGTTGCTGGACGCCGGGACTTTTGGTAGTTGTTCCGAGCTGCGCCAGTACTGCGCCGCCCGGCACGAGTGAGCCCGGCGCTGGTGAGTCCGGCACTGGTGCACCGGGTTCTGCTGCGCTGAATTCTGCTGCGCCAGGCAGTCCGTGTACGTCCGTGAAACCGCCGGCCAGGACCGCCGCCTGGTAGGCCCCCAGCTGCGGATGGCGGGACAGCTCTGCCTTGCCAGGCTGCCTTTTGCCCGTCTTGAGGTCCACAATGACCAGCCTTCCTTCGGCGTCGATCTCCAGCCGGTCAACCTGGCCGCGGAGCACGGCGGCGCGGGGAAGGTCGGTCCCGCCAGCCAAATCTCCGACGGACTCGGCATCGTCCTGCCCGGCGTCCGCCGGCGGAACATCGGGCAGCCGGACCTCAAAGTCCTGCTCGACGCCCAGCAGGCTCCGGCCCTCGCTCCGCATCACCAGGACGTACTGGGCGAGCTTGCGCACCATTGTTTCGGCACGCTGGAAGTCGAGTTTGCCTTCCCAGTTGTCCTTCATCCCCAGGGTTGGCCACCGGCGGATGAGTTCGGCGACGTATTCGCCCCCGGAGGCTTCCGGCAGGTCCTGCGCGATGGCGTGCACCAGGGTGCCCAGGCTCCGGGCGAAGTCCGTGGCGGCTTCTCCGCCGGCCGCCTGCATAAACCAGTCGAGCGGTGATTTCTGCACGGATTCCACCTTCGAGGGCGAGACGTAAACCGTCCCTCCGGGCGGGACAACCGGTTCCGATGTCGTCAAAGGGGGCAGGCCCCACCAGCTGTCCGGATGCGCTCCCGGGACCGCCGGTTCCGCGGCGGCAAGTCCGGCCAGGACCCTGGCGGCCTCGGCGGCTTCGGGCTCATACTTTCCATCCAGCTGCGCGTATTGCCGCAGCTCGGCCACCAGGGCACGCAGCGTCATGGGCCGTTCCACCGGCGTGAACCCCCTGCCCTCGGCGCCCGGCTCAAGCGGCGCCACATAGTCGAGGAAGGACGACGGCTGGTCGTCCTCAGACGAAACAGCGGTGCAGATCAGCATCTCGCAGGCCCTGGAAACGGCCGTGGAGAAGCTCCGGAGTTCGTCGTAGCGGATTTCCCGCAGCCGGCTCAGCGGGTCCAGCTGCAATGCATAGCTGACCCCATGCTCGACGGCGTCAGCGTACAGGCTGCTGCCCAGCAGCTCACCGCGGAGCCGGGTATTGGGCCAGACGCCTTCCTGCAGCCCCGCCACAATCACCACCGGCCACTGCCGCCCGGCAGCACTGGCCGGGGTCATCAGCTCGACGGCGTCGTCCACCTGGGCCCGCGCGGCCAGGGTATCCATCGGCAGCTCCTGGTTCAGGAGGTACTCGAGGAACTGCTCCGGCCCGGCGCCCGGCATCTGGTCCACGTAGCGCTCGGCTGTATGGAAGAGCGCCATCATGGCATCAAGGTCCCGGTCGGCGCGGGCTCCATGGGAACCGCCGATGAGGGCGGATTCGGTCCACGCATTGGCCAGTCCGGTGGAATGCCACAGGGCCCAGAGCACGGTCTCGGCATTGGCGCCGGGCGCGGCGGCGGCGCTCCGCCCTGCCTGGATCATGCGTGCGGTCCGGCGCGCGGAACGGCCTTCCAGGCCCAGCGTCCCCAGGGCGCCGGGTTCCGATAATGCTTCAACCAGCAGGGCGTCGCTGGTCCGTCCGCCGCCGCCCAGCAGCTCTTCCCGCCTGAGCGACTGGCGTAGCCGGCGCAGTTCAATGGACGTAGCGCCCCCGATGCGCGACGTCAGCAGGGCGACGGCGGCTTCCGGAGTCAGCAGTTCAGGATCCAGCGCAATGGCGTAGGCGTCCAACAGCGGGCGTACGGCCACTTCATCTCGGACCGCGGACTCGGCTACCGGAACGCGCACCGGGATCCCCTGGCCCGTGAGGTAGCGCTGCAGCTCACTGAGCTGTCCGCCGTTTCGTACAATCACGGCGATCTCTGCCAGGTCGCGGCCATGGTTGACGTGCTGGTCCAGGATGCGCTGCGCAACGTACCGCAGTTCGTGGACCGGGGACGGCACCAGGTGTGCTTCCACCGTGCCGGCGGGCTGAGTTTGGGGTTCGACGACGGCGTTGGGCCCGTGCGCGGTTCCGGCCAGGGGTTCGGGCTGCTCGAGCCGTCTGGCAAGCTGGCCGCCCGCACGCTGCGAGATCCTGCCCGCGACGCCGAGCCAGGCCGCCGCGATGGCGGGGGCGTGCCGATGGGTGTGCCACAGCGGCCGCTCGACGACCCCGGCGTCCGCAGAAAGCAGGCGCGGCAGCTCCGCGACCAAGTCGGGCCTGGCCCCGCGGAAGCCCTGCACAACGGTGTCCGGGGAGTAGGCGACATAGCAGTCCTTGCCGGCGGCGATATCGGCGAGCAGTTCGAACACGGCAGGGTTCGCCTCCTGCACATCGTCCACCAGCACCAGCTGGAGGCGGTCCCGTTCCGCGGCCAGGAAGTCAGGCGCGTCCTGGAAGATCTGCCGGGCCGTAGTGATGATGCCGGCGGGGTCGAAGGCCTCGGGCATTCGCATATCCAGGACATCCCGGTACTCGGTGTACAGCGCCGCGGCGGCGATCCAATCGGGCCGACCGCACTGGTGGCCCAGCTCCTCCAGGTCGCCGGCGGTCCGGCCGGATTCGATGATCCGGTCGAAGAGTTGGCGTACCTCGTGCCGAAAACCCCGCGTCTCCAGTGCCGCTTCCAGGTCGGCAGGCCACGGAAGTTCCAAGCCCGGCATCCGGTGGCCCTCCAGGAGTTCGCGGATGATGAGGTCCTGTTCCGGGCCTGACAGGAGGCGCGGCGCGCGGGGAAGCGGAAGGATTCCCTCAGCCTTGGCCCGGCGGATCAGGTCAAACGCATAGGCTGCCCAGGTCCGGGCCGGTGTGGTGCTCAGGCTCCTGTCCAGCCGTGCGGTGAAGCGGTCGCGGAGTGAGTCGGCGGCGAGGCGTCCGGGTGCCAGGATGAGGATCCGCTCGGGGTCCACGCCGTCCTGCAGGGCCCCACGGACGGCGGCTTCGATCAGGACCGTTGATTTTCCGGTTCCGGGTGCGCCGGGAACCAGGACAGGCCCCGAGCCGTGGGGCACGTCGACGGCGTCGCGCTGGTCCGCAGACAACGCCGGCACGTCCGCGTGCAGCTGCCGCGGCGGGAGAAGCCGGAGGCCCGTTCCGCCGGATCGTCCGGCCGCGGACGCGGGCCTCGCTGACGTGCGTGCGGACTCGGCGGTATCAACATCGGGGATTGTTACGGTCACACAGACATTTCATCATCAGCCACCGACAATCTATGCAGCCGCCGCTCCAGCTGCTCCGCAATAGCGTCAATCCGGTCGAAGTCATCCTCGCCCGGGGCCCAGCGTACTGCCATCAGGTCTACCCGCCATTTGCCTTCGCCGGTACGCAGGAAGGCATCGTGGTTGCCGAGCAGCGGCGTCCCCTCCTGCAGGTAGTGGCGGAGGGCTTCGGCCTCGTGGCCTTCCGGACCCTGGCCGCTTGCCTTCAGGATGCGCCACCACGCGACGTCGCTGCCGTAGTGGCTCATGGCGTGGCCCACCTGCCGCGGACCGCCGGATCCCAGCAGCTCGGCCACATCGCCGTAGGCCAGTGCGGTGCCGGGTGGAACCAGCTCGACCAGCGCGAGCACCGCCTCAATGTACTCAGTCCGCATACATCAAGGTTAGCGGCAGTGGCGCTGCACGATCCTGTCGGTGCTGGCCGGTAGCGTTGAAGCATGACCACCTGGAACACCCTTCCCCGCGCAGCCTTCGATCTCGAAACCACCGGACGGAATTCGCGTGCCGCGCGCATCGTCACGGCGTCGGTCACCGTGGTGGACCACAAGGGGGACGTGATCACCGAACACGAATGGCTGGCCGATCCCGGCGTCGAAATCCCTACCGAGGCCAGCGATATCCACGGCATCACCACGGAGCAGGCCCGGCGTGAGGGACGGCCTGTCCATGAAGTCACCGCGGAGCTCGCCACTGTCCTGCAGGACCTGTTCGACGCCGGCATTCCGGTCATTGCCTTCAATGCCAGCTACGACTTCACCGTCCTGGCCGCTGAGTCCGCCCGCTACGGCGTCCGGCAGTTGAGCCGGTTCCCTGTCCTGGACCCGTTCATCATGAACAAGCAGGTGGACCGGTACCGCAAGGGAAAGCGCACGTTGACGGCGTTGTGTGAGGAATACGGCATCACGCTGGACAACGCCCATACGTCGGCCGCGGATGCTTTGGCCACGCTCCGGATGCTGGATGCGATGGCCATCAAGTTTCCCAAGCTCAAGATGCCGGCCAGCCAGCTTCACGAACTGCAAAAGGACTGGGCTGTCAGCCAAGCTGCGGACTTCCAGAACTACCTGCGCAAGACCAAGCCCGCCGCCGTGATCGAAGGGGAATGGCCCGTCCTTCCACCGGAAGACGCCAGCGGTGACTTCTAGTTGAGAGCTAACTCACATTTAGCCCGGAACCGCTGACTGCGGCTGCCGGAACCCGCAGATTCGGCCGCGCGGGAAGCTTTCATTCATCAGATGTTCAGGAAGAGTCAACTGCAGCCACTAATTCGGCAAGAGGCGCATTGAAGCAAGGTCTTATTCGTCCGAAGGCGCTGAAAGCCGGAAATGAGATGATTAAGTTCAGCGGTAATCCCGCCCCGGCCGGCCGGCATTTGGGAGCAAGGCGCCAGGCGCCTGACGCGCAGCCTTCGGCCCGGTTGATCTTATGACTCTGATGAAAGTGACTTTCTCATGAAGACCAAAGCCATGAAGTGGCTGACCAGCGTTCCGGTCGCGGTTGCGCTGGCTGTCTCGCTGGCCGCCTGCGGTAGCGGGACTGCCCAGCCGAGCGGCACGCCCACCGATGCCCTCGCCGGCAGTGACCAGCAGACGCTGGACAAGTACACCACCGCCGACGTCACGCCGTTGGACCAGATCGACAAGACCAAGCTGGGCCTCAACACCGAAGGCAAGCTTGAAGTTGGCACGCTCTCCGACGCCCCGCCGAATATCTTCATCGACCCCGCCGGCAAGTTCACCGGCTACGACAACGAGCTCCTGCGCGCCGTTGCCGGCAAGCTTGGCCTCGAGGTCGAGTTCGTAGCCACCGACTTCTCGGCGCTGCTCTCCCAGGTACAGACTAAGCAGTTCGATGTGGGATCGTCCTCGATTTCCACCACAGACGCCCGCCGCGCCAACGTGGGCTTCACCAACGGCTACGACTTCGGCTTTATGGCTGTCGTTGCCAAGACCGACAGCGACGTCAAGGGCTTCGCAGACCTGGATGCCAATGTCCGCATCGGCGTTGTCCAGGGCACGGTCCAGGACGACTACGCCACCAACACCCTGAAGCTCGAGCCGGTCCGTTTCCCGGACTACGCCACCGTGTACGCCAACGTGCGCAACGGCCAGATCGATGCCTGGGTGGCACCCTCGCAGCAGGCCACCGGCCAGGTGAAGGACGGCGACGGAACTGTCATCGCCGAGTCTGTTGTGAACACCCAGAACTTCACCGCTTACGCCGTGAACAAGGACAACAAGGCCCTGATCGACGCTTTGAACTCCGGCCTTGATGCCGTAATTGCTGACGGCACCTGGTCCAAGCTGACCAAGGAATGGTACCCGGACCGCGAGACCCCCGCCGACTGGAAGCCGGGAAGCAAAGCTGCTCCGGCTCCCCAGAGCTGATCTGGACTTAACCGCTTATGGATCTCCTGGACCAGCTGGGTGAAACCTTCCTCAACTGGGAGGAAATGGCGAAAGTCGTTCCTTCCCTTCTCACGGTGGGCTTGCCCAACACCCTGATCCTGGCCTTGGCCTCGGGCATCCTCGGCTCCTTGCTGGGGCTACTGCTCGCGCTGATGGGCATTTCCCGGAATCCCGTCGCCCGCTGGGCAGCTCGGATCTACACCGACCTGTTCCGCGGCCTGCCCGCCATTTTGGTCATCCTGGTGATCGGTATTGGGCTCAGCCCCATCGCTCGGGAACTCACCGGTAACCGGAACCCCTATCCGCTCGGGATCCTGGCTCTGACGTTGATCGCCGGCGCCTACATCGGCGAGATCTTCCGTTCCGGAATCCAGAGCGTGGAGAAGGGCCAGTTGGAGGCCTCGCGCGCTTTGGGGTTCAGCTACGGCAAGTCCATGCGCCTGGTGGTGGTGCCACAGGGCATCCGCCGCGTGCTGCCTGCCTTGGTGAACCAGTTCATCTCGCTGCTGAAGGATTCCTCCCTGGTATTTGTGCTGGGCCTGGCAGCCTCCGACCGCGAGATTTTCCGGATCGGTAACGATGCCATGGCCAACACTGGGAACCTTTCGCCGCTGGTGGCCGCCGGCGTTCTGTATCTGATCCTGACCGTGCCGCTGACACACTTCGTGAACTTCATCGACAACCGGCTCCGTACTGGCCGGCCGGAGAAGAAGGAACCGGACGAGCTGGCGGCACCTATCGGCAAGGGGGCACAGGCATGACGGAGTTTACTTCCGGCACCCTGACCGGCAAGAACCTGCACCTTTCGTTCGGGCATAACCATGTGCTCCGCGGCATCGACCTCCACGTGGAGAAGGGCACTACGGCTTCGGTCATCGGCCCGTCTGGCTCTGGAAAGTCGACGCTCCTGCGCGTCATGAACCGGCTGATCGAACCGGACCAGGGCGACATCCTGCTGGATGGCCGGTCGGTCCTGAAGGACAACCCGGACGAGCTGCGCCAGCGGATCGGCATGGTGTTCCAGCAGTTCAACCTGTTCCCGCACAAGACGGTGTTGGACAACGTCTCGCTCGCGCTGCGAAAGCTCCGGAAGCTCTCCAAGGACGAGGCGCGCGCCGAGGCCCTGGAGCAGCTGGACCTGGTGGGCCTCAAGCACAAAGCCGATGCCCGCCCGGCCAACCTCTCCGGCGGCCAGCAGCAGCGCGTTGCAATCGCCCGTGCGTTGGCCATGAAGCCTGAGGTGATGTTCTTTGACGAGGCCACCTCCGCCCTCGACCCCGAGCTCGTTAAGGGCGTCCTGGCGCTGATGACCGACCTCGCCAAGGGCGGCATGACCATGGTGGTGGTGACCCACGAGATGGGCTTCTCCCGCAACGTCTCGGACACTGTCACGTTTATGGACGCCGGCGTGGTGGTCGAATCGGGTCCGCCCGAGCAGATCTTCACGGCGCCCGCAACAGACCGCCTGAAGGGCTTCCTTTCGGACGTGCTGTAGACGCGCCAACAGGAAATCCCCGTCTCCCGGACATTTCCCCCACGCTTTGTGCGGGGATTTGTCCGGGAGACGGGGATTTTCTTGCTTCAGCCGTTGCGGGCGCCGGTCAACGGCCGACGGCGGCGCTAGGCCTTCGCGGCAGCTGCAGCCTTCGCGGCGGCCGGGAGGGCGTCAAAGATTCGGTTCATCGCGGCGTCGTCGTGGGCGGCCGAGAGGAACCAGGCCTCGAAGACCGACGGCGGCAGGTAAACGCCGGTTTCCAGCATGGAGTGGAAGAACGGCGCGTACCGGAAGGTTTCCTGGGCCTGGGCGTCAGCGTAGTTGTGGACGCCGTTGGCGGACGTGCCGAATGCCACGGAGAAGAGGTTTCCGGCGAACTGGACGGAGTGGTCCACACCGGCACTGTCCAGGGCAGCGGACAGCGCCGAGGAGAGTTCCAGCGAGCGGGCGTCCACAAAGGAGTACACGTCGCGGGTGGCGTGCGTCAGCGTGGCTACGCCGGCTGCCATGGCCACGGGGTTCCCGGAGAGTGTCCCTGCCTGGTACACCGGGCCGAGGGGTGCAAGGTAGTCCATAACGTCCGCACGCCCGCCGAGGGCCGCCGTCGGCATTCCGCCGCCGATGACCTTGCCGAACGTGAGCAGGTCGGGGGTCCACGGCTCCGTCGCGTCAGCAGCACCGCCGGTGAGTCCCCAGTAGCCGGAGTAGCCGGTGCGGAAGCCGGTGAGCACTTCGTCCAGGATCAGCAGGGCGCCGTGCTCGCGGGTGATGCGGGACAGGCCCAGGTTGAAGCCCTCCCTCGGAGTCACCACGCCCATGTTGGCGGGGGCGGCTTCGGTGATGACGGCTGCGATGTTCGGCCCGTGCGCAGCAAAGGCGGCTTCGACGGCGGCGAGGTCGTTGTAGGGCAGGACCAGCGTTTCGGCGGCAGTGGCTGCGGTGACGCCGGCCGAGCCCGGCAGCGCCAGGGTTGCAACACCCGATCCTGCAGCGGCGAGCAGCCCGTCCAGGTGGCCGTGGTAGCAGCCAGCGAACTTGATGATGAGGTTCCGGCCGGTGAAGCCGCGGGCCAGCCGGACGGCCGTCATGGTGGCCTCGGTGCCGGTGGAGACCATACGCACGCGTTCGGCGGCCGGCACGCGCTCCTGGACGATGGCGGCCAGGTTGGCCTCGTCCGGGGTGGACGCGCCGAAGGACAGGCCTCGGTCCACCGCCGCGTGGACCGCCTCCAGTACGGCCGGATGGGCGTGCCCCAGAAGGGCCGGGCCCCAGGAGCAGACCAGGTCGACGTACTCTTTGCCGTCGGCATCGGTCAGGTATGGGCCCTGGGCCGACACCATAAACCGCGGGGTACCGCCCACCGAGCCGAAGGCACGGACGGGTGAGTTGACGCCACCGGGCATCAGGGTCTGGGCACGGGCGAAGAGGTCTTCGGAACGAGTCATGCCCCTATTCTTCCATCACGTGCGGTGGCATCCGGCGCCACGCCATGGTGCGGGCGCCGGATACAGTAGCTGCCGGATCAAGTGGCCGCCTGACTCAGCGGTCCGCGAGCATGTCCGCAAGCTTGTCCGCAACGCGTGGCGCCACCTTGGAACCGAACAGTTCGATGGAGCGCAGCATCTGCTCGTGGGGCAGCGTGCCGCTGCTGTACTTCATCTCGAAGCGGTCCGCACCGAGGGTGCCCTTGAGCCGGGCGATCTTCGCCGCCACGGTCTCCGGGGAACCAACGAACAGGGCGCCGTCCTCGTCGGCCGCGGCTTCGTATTCGCCGCGCCCGGCCGGTCCCCAGCCGCGTTCCGCGCCGATCTTGTTCCGCGTGGCGAGCCAGTGCGGGTAGTACTCCTCGAGGGCCTGCTCGTCAGTTTCGGCCACGTAGCCGGGCGAATGCACGGAGAGTGCCTGCGGTTCCTTACCGGCTTCGGCCAGCGTGCGCCGGTACAGATCGGCATACGGGCGGAAACGCTCGGGCTCGCCGCCGATGATCGCCAGGACCATGGGGTACCCGTAGGTGGCCGTGCGGACTACGGACTGGGGTGAGCCGCCCACTCCGATCCAGGTGGGAAGCAGGCGGCCTTCCACGTGCGGATAGACCATCTGGCCCCGAAGCGACGCCCGGGTGCGGCCGTCCCAGTTCACCGGGTTCTGGGAGCGGACGCGGTCATAGATGTCCAGCTTCTCCTCGAACAGCGCGTCGTAGTCGCCCAGGTCGTAGCCAAAGAGCGGGAAGGACTCGGTGAACGAACCCCTGCCCAGGATCACTTCGGCGCGGCCGTTGGAGACGGCGTCGAGTGTGGCGAAGCGCTGGAAGACGCGGATGGGATCGTCCGAGCTCAGGACCGTGACGGCACTGCCGAGCCGGATGTTTTCCGTGGCCGTGGCGATGGCTGCGAGCACCACGTCCGGCGCACTGACGGCGAAGTCCCTGCGGTGGTGCTCCCCCACGCCGAAGGAGTGCAGTCCGACGGCGTCGGCCACCTTGGCCTGTTCCACCACCTGGCGCAGCACCTCCGCGTGGTGCTTGGGTGCGCCGTCGGCAGCCAGGTCGACGTCGCCGAAGGTACTGACGCCCAATAGGATGGTGTCCGCGGGGACAGGGGCAGTGGGGTTGCCCGGGGTGGACGGAGTGGTTACGGAAGGCTCGCTGTTTTCATGCATACGCATACAAACCACCGAGCATCCGGAAACATTCCCTGCCGCGTCAGGATTCCTTGAGCCAGCCTGCTACTTCGGAGGCCCAGTAAGTCAGCACGGTGTTGGCGCCGGCCCGCTTGATGCCGAGGATGGATTCCGTGATGGCACCCCGCCGGTCAATCCAGCCGTTGGCGGCGGCGGCCTCGATCATCGCGTATTCACCCGAGATCTGGTAGGCCGAGACGGGCACGGGACTCATGGCGGCGACGTCGGCCAGGATATCCAGGTAGCTCATGGCCGGCTTCACCATCACCATGTCTGCGCCTTCCTCAAGATCCAGCTCCACCTCAAGGAGGGCTTCGCGGCGGTTGGCGGCGTCCATCTGATAGGTGCGGCGGTCGCCCTTGAGCTGCGAATCCACGGCTTCCCGGAAGGGACCGTAGAAGGCGGAGGCGTACTTGGCAGCGTAGGCCAGGATGACGGTGTTTTTGTGGCCGGATTCCTCAAGGGCCTGGCGGATCACGGCGATCTGGCCGTCCATCATGCCGGAGGGCCCCAGCACATGGGCGCCCGCGTCAGCCTGGGCCACGGCCATCTGGCCGTAGATCTCCAGCGTGGCGTCGTTGTCCACATAGCCATCGGCGTCCAGGACGCCGCAGTGGCCGTGGTCGGTGAATTCGTCCAGGCAGACATCGCCCATGATGACCAGGTCGTCGCCCACCTCGGCGCGGACGTCGCGGATGGCTTTATTGAGCACGCCGTCCGGGTCCAGGGAGGCGGTGCCGCGGGCATCGCGCACTGCGGGCACGCCAAAGAGCATGATGCCGCCGACGCCCAATTCCACGGCTTCCGCGGCGGCGCGCTTTAGCGAGTCGGTGGTGTGCTGGACGACGCCGGGCATGGAGGTGATGGGCGACGGTTCGCTGAGGCCTTCGCGGATGAACGCGGGCAGGATCAGGTCGGCAGGCGCCAGGCGGTATTCGGCGGTGAGCCGGCGCATGGCGGGCGTGGTGCGGAGGCGGCGCGGGCGGTGGTTCGGAAAGCTCATCGGGTGTTCCCTTCGTTGGCAAATACGGTGCCCAGCGCGGCCACTATGCCGTCCGGGGTGGGGACTTGGGCGGTGGCGGCCACCGGGATGCCAAGGGCGGCAGCTTCTGCCGCCGTCGGGCGTCCGATGGCGATGAAACGGCAGCGGCCCAGCGGCAGGAGGGTCGCTGCAATGCGCCGCGCGGCGCTTGGCGAGGCGGCCACGACGGCGTCGAGCGTCCCGGCGTCGAGCTCCCTGCGGGTCTGCGACTGACTGAGCTCACGGGGAGCGAAAGCGTGGGAGATTCCGACGGCGGACGGCAGTTCCGCCTCCAGGCGGAGTTCTTGCCGGGCCGGGTAGTCCACGGTGTGGTAGGCCACAACTGCGGTGACGTCGGCACCCTTGGCTGCCAGGCCATCGCGCAGTTCAGGGGCCGCGATGTCGGCCTGTGGCAGCAGCACGCGCGCCGGCGCGGCGGTCCACAGTTCCACGAGCCCTTCGGCGGACTGGATATCCACCGGGGCCAGCGCCACAGGAATGCCCGCGGCCTCGAGGATCCGCCGGGAGGACGGTCCGATGGTGGCCACCCTCGTTCCCGCCGGCACCAGTCCGGCCGGCGTGGTGCCGCGCTCAACCGCTTTTTCCACGAGCACACGCACCGCGGTGATGCTGCTGACCACCAGCCAGTCGAAGCCCCCGGCCACCAGATCATCCAGCGCGGCATCGAGAGCCGACTGGTCCGCGGCCCGTTCAAAGTCGATGAGCGGCAAAAGCAACGGTTCGGCCCCCAGACCGCCGAGCAGCGCGGCCAGCGGCCCGGCACGGTCGGCGCTACGGGTGATCAGGACGCGCCGGCCACCCAGAGCGCCCGCCAGGTCATCAGGAGGCTGCAAGGTCCGCGATCTCCGCGGCGCCGGCAGCCAGCAGGAGCTCGGCCACCTCGATGCCGAGCAGCGTGGCACCAACCTCGGTGAGACCGTCGGTTGCCTTCTTTTCGCGCACAGTCTTGGTGCCGTCCACGGCGCACACCGCCGCCTCGAGGTACAGCATGCTGCCCTTGCGGTACGCGAAGGCACCCACGGGGGCGGCGCAGCCGGCCTCGAGGCGGGCCAGCACGGCACGCTCGGCGGTCACGGCGAGGCGGGTGTCCTCATCGTTGAGCGCGGCCAGGGCCTGCGCCAAAACACTCTGCGACCCCTCGGTGGAACCTGCCTTGCGCGGGGCGTCAGCCGTCCGGCATTCGATGGCCAGCGAACCCTGTCCGGGCGCCGGCAGCATCACGTCCATCTCGAAAAATTCGCTGACGGCGTCCAGGCGGCCGATGCGTTCCAGGCCTGCGGCGGCCAGTACGACGGCGTCCAGGTCACCCGGTGCGCCGGCGGCGTTTCCGGGCAGGCCGGGCACGCGGCCCAGACGGGTATCCACATTGCCGCGGATGTCCTGCACTTCCAGGTCAGGGCGGGCGGCACGCAACTGGGCAGCTCGGCGCGGAGAGCCGGTGCCCACCTTGGCGCCTTGAGGCAGATCAGCCAGCTTTAGGCCGTCGCGGGCGCACAGGACGTCCCGCACGTCCGCACGCTTGGGCGTTGCGGCGATGGTGAGGCCCGGCGCGGCGCCCGTGGGAAGGTCCTTGAGTGAGTGCACAGCGACATCGCAGGTGTCCTGCAGGAGGGCATCGCGCAGGGCGGCGACAAACACCCCGGTGCCGCCCATCTGGGACAGGGACCCTGTCCTGACGTCGCCCTCGGTGGTGATGTGCACCAGCTCCACGGGGAAGCCTCCGACGGCGGCCAGCTGGTCCGCCGTCTGCTGGGTCTGGGTCAGGGCGAGCTTGCTGGCCCTGGTTCCGATCCGTACGGTCACGGGGTTCCTTCTCTCCCGGGAGCGCCCGCAGATGCGCCCGGGTATGCGTCGTGTCCGGTGCCGACGGTGGTGTCGGCTCCGGCGATGGTGGGCTTTTCGCCGCGGAAGTTCGCGCAGCATCCCGGCCGGCAGACGTCGTACCAGGGGCCCAGTCCGGTCACGGCGGGCCGGTCGCTGATGTTGTTGGCGAGCGTCCGTTCGGAGATGAGGTCCACCAGGCCGTTCACAAACTTCCGGTGGTTGCCGGGGGTGGGTACACGCGTGGCAGCCAGGCCGAGGTTACGGCTGGTTTCCAGAGCTTCGGTGTCCAGGTCCCAGACAACTTCCATGTGGTCGCTGACAAAGCCCAGCGGGACGATGACGACGCCTTTGATGCCCTGGCCAGCCAGGTCGGCGATGGCGTCGTTGATGTCCGGTTCCAGCCAGGGCACGTGCGGCGCGCCCGAGCGGGATTGGTAGACGAGCGACCAGGGTGCGGTCAGGCCTGACTCGGCCTGCACTCGGCTGATGACTGCGGCGCCGGTGGCCAGGTGCTGGGCCACGTAGGCGGAACCTTCGTCGAACTCGCGCGGTTCGTCCGCAGACCGTCCGGCGGCCTCGGCATCCCGGGTGGGGATGGAGTGGGTGGCAAAAAGGATGTGCACGGGGGCGTCCGGTGTTCCCGCGGCCGCAAGCTGCGCCCGCACGTCCGCCAGCCCGGCTGCGGTGCCTTCGATGAAGGGCTCCACAAAGCCGGGGTGGTCGAAGTACTGGCGGACCTTGTCCACCTCAAGCCGGCCGTCCAGTCCTGTCTCCGTCAGGGCGATGCCGATGTCCTCGCGGTACTGGCGGCAGCTGGAGTAACAGGAGTAGGCACTTGTGGTGACCATCAGCAGTTTGCGGTGGCCGGCGTCGTACGCGTCCTGCAGGGTCTGCGGAATGTAGGGGTCCCAGTTGCGGTTGCCCCACAGCACGGGAAGCTCAATGCCGCGGGCGCTGAGCTCCGCTTCCAGGGCTGCCTTGAGCTCGCGGTTTTGCTGGTTGATGGGGCTGATGCCGCCATTTTCCCGGTAGTGCCGGGAAACCTCTTCCAGCCGCTCGTCCGGGATGCCGCGGCCGCGGGTGACATTGCGTAGGAACGGGATGACGTCGTCCTGGCCTTCGGGCCCGCCAAAGGAGGCCAGCAGGACGCCGTCATAGTTTTTGGGCGCCATCCGGCCGGCTTCGGTGACCGGGTTGATTCCGGTGAGCACGGCGCCCGCCGCAGGATCGGGCTGGGTCATGCGAGGACCTCAGCGACCTCGGCTGCGGTGATGCGGCGGCCGGTGTAGAACGGGATTTCCTCCCGTACGTGGTTGCGTGCTTCGGTGGCGCGGAGGTGGCGCATGAGGTCCACGAGGTCCACCAGTTCTGGGGCTTCCAGTCCCAGGATCCATTCCCAGTCTCCCAGGGCGAAGGAGGATACCGTGTTGGAGATGACCTGCGGGAACTCCCGGCCCAGCATACCGTGGTCGCGCAGCATCTTGCCGCGTTCTTCCTCGGGCAGGATGTACCACTCATAGGAGCGCACGAACGGGTAGACGCAGAGCCATTCGGCCGGGGCCACACCGCGTGAGTAAGCGGGGGTGTGGTTCTTGGCGAACTCGGCTTCCCGGTGCACGCCCATGGCGGACCAGACAATCTCGGTTCCGGCGAAAAGCGTGCTGCGGCGGATGTCGCGGATGGCCTGCTGCAGCGCTTCGGGCTTCGGGCCGTGGAGCCACACCATGATGTCGGCGTCGGCGCGCATCGCGGAGACGTCGTAGCTGCCGCGGTGCGTCACGCCGGCCTCGGCCAGGCGGACCAACAGGGCATCGAAATCGGCGGCAGCATCAGCGCTGCGCACCAGTTCCTCGGACCGCTTGAAAACAGTCCAGAGAGTGAAGAACTGCTCGGCTGATTCTTCGGTTTTAGTGACAGATTCGGCAGAAGTGTGGCTCATGGTTACCAGTTTGCCCCTTCCCTACCGCCAAGTCGAAACCAGCGACTTCTACAAGACGTAGAAGTGCTCAATGTCACACGTTCGGCGAAGCGTGGGTTGTGAGCCAATCCGGCACTGAGGTCAGATCTGGCGGATCCGGGCAAAAAGGAGGCCAGCGGCTCCGGCGGACCCCACCAGTCCCACACCAAGCCAGACCTTCGCGGGTTCGGCGGCCGCGGCTGCTGCCGTGGCGGACGCCATGTTGTCCCGGCTGGCAGGCGCGTTTCCGTGGCGCCCCGGTCCCGAAACAGGCGTGGCGTTGGTGCTGTGGGTGTCCGTGGGCTGGTCCGCAGCAGGATCGGCTTCCTGCGTCGCGTCGGCTGGGGTGCCGGGCTGGCCGTTCGGCTGCGTGCCTGCCGCTGAACCTGCGGCATCCGGGGACGTGCTGAGCGGCGCCGGAGCGCTCGACGTCGGGACGGCACCTTGGGGAGCCGTGCCCTGCGGAGTGGTGCCCTGCGGCGCTGGGCTGGCAGATGTCGACGGAGCGGACGACGTCGGCGCAGTTGACGTGGGGGCCGTGGACGTGGGGGCGGGAGACGGTGTAGCCGTGGCCGTCGGAGTGGACGATCCTGAGGGGGCCGGAGTCGGTTCCGGTGAGGCTTTGGCCTGTCCGCCGGAACCGCCCAGGAGTCCATTCAGCAGGCCACCGACCCCGGCGAGGTCCCCGTCGGCCGCAACCTCGGCGGACCCTGGGGGTTCGGCGCTGCCGTCAGCCGCCTGGGATGCCGGCACGCCGGCGGACAGGACCAGTACCGCTCCGACGGCAGCCGCTGCAGCGCCACGCCGGAGTCCCCCATGGATACTGGTCCGGGAACGGGAAAATTCGGACCTGTAAATAACCATAGTTATCGACCCTAGCCACATCAGGGGGTGGATTGAAAACCGGAAACTGCACCCCGGAGTGGTCCCTTCAAGGCCCATATTCCACTGAACAGGAGCGATGGTCAGCTGAGCAGGCTGCGAATTTCTTTTCGGGTATCGGCCACCACGGCGGCGAGTCCGTTGCCGGCCACCCATCCGCCCACAATGCCGAGGCCAGCCTCTGCCGCGCAGAGCTTCCTGACCTCGGCCACCCGGGCTTTGTGTCCTACGGCCGCGAACGGCAGGGCCCCTTGCCACCTGACAACATCCCAGCCAACGACGTCGGTCCCCTGCACCGGGACGTCCAGCAGGGCCGAAGCGTCGTGCAAGGCAGCAGCCAGGAGTTCAGTGTCGGCGGCTGGGGCGGAGCCGCCGGTTTCTGCGGTCGCGGGTTCCGAGGCTTCCAGGCGGCCGTACGAGAGCCGCAGCACGTGCGTCCCGGGACCTGCCGCAGCGGCGAGCCAATCCCACTTGGCGGTTGCATGCGTGAGGGCTTTAGCCTGGATGCCCGGCGTTTGGGGGGCCACGAGGATCCCGGTGCCCCGCGGCCGGCGGTCAAGTTCGGGCAGGTCCACCACCAGGGTAACGAGCCGGACGTCCGGCCCGCTTTCGGGGCTCCTGCCGGCGAGGGCGGGTACGGCCGCCTGAAGCAGCCCCACTGCGGCCGGGCCGGGCAGCGCCACCACCAGCAGGCCGCCGTCGTACGCTGCGTCACCGGCGGTGACCCGCCACCCGTCCGGCGTCCGTTCGACGGCGTCCGCGGCTGTTCCACTCATCAGGGTGACCCCGCGGCTGCGGAGATCGCTGAGCAGGGCCGACACCAGGGTGTGCATCCCGCCGTTGAGGCCGGCGACGGCGGAACCCGCCTTCGCAACGGACGGCTGGGTGGAACCGCGCCGCTGGGCGGCCACCGCGGCTGCGAGGGAACCGTGCTCACGGATTCCGGCCCGGAGGCCGGGGGCCACCATGTCCACGTCCAGGAGTCCGGGGTCCGCGGAGTGCACGCCGCCCACCACCGGGGCTACGAGGCGGTCCAACACGCGGCGGCCCATCCGGGCCCGCACCAGCGCCGCGACGCTGGTGACGTCCGCCGACGCGCCGATCGACGCCGGCAGGTACTTGTCCAGCGACGCCCGCAGCGAACCCGCAAATCCGAGGGACCGCCTGACCTCCGGGTCCCAAGGGTTGGCGGGAATGCCCAGGACTCCGGTCTTGGGCAGTTCGCGGGGGCCGTCCGGAAGCTGCACCCAGGCGCCGCCCGGGCGGGGCGCCACAACGTTGCCGCCGAGTCCCAGTTCAGCAGCAAGGTCCGCCACGGCTGAGGAGCGTGTGGCGAAGGACTCTGCTCCGCTGTCCAGGGTGAGGCCGGCCACCACGTGGCTGCCCACGCAGCCGCCCCAGGATGCTGTGGCTTCCAGGACGGTGACGGTGCGTCCGGCAGCTGCCAGCTCGCGTGCGGCCAGCAGGCCGGAGATGCCGCCGCCAAGGACGACGGCGGTCTGGGCCGGTGTCTCGGAACTGCCCACGGTCCTACTCCGGGGAAATGGAGTGGATGAGTTCTACAACGCGGGTCAGGACCGTGGGGTCGGTTTCCGGCGGCACCCCGTGTCCAAGGTTGAGCACATGGCCGGGCGCAGAAGCGCCGGCCGCAATGACCGCACGGACATGGGCTTCCAGCACGTCCCACGGCGCGGAAAGCAACGCGGGGTCGATGTTGCCCTGCAGCGGCACCGTTCCACCCAGGCGCCGGTTGGCCTCATCCAGCGGAAGGCGGTAATCCACGCCCACCACGTCCACGCCGACGTCGCGCATGGCAACAAGCAGTTCGGAGGTTCCGGTACCAAAGTGGATCAGCGGCGCGCCGAGGTGGCGGACATGGTCCAGCGCACGGGCCGAGGCAGGTGCCACGAACTTGGTGTAGTCGGCCAGGCCCAGCGACCCTGCCCAGGAATCAAACAGCTGCGCGGCGGAGGCGCCGGCTTCCAGCTGGGCGCGGAGGAACATCCCCGAGGCGTCGGCGGCCCAGTTGGCCAGCGCCGTCCAGGCTTCCGGGTCCGCGTGCATCATGGTGCGCGGGCCCAGGTGGTCACGGGAGGGTTTGCCCTCCACCATGTAGGCGGCGAGGGTGAACGGGGCACCGGCAAAGCCGATCAGCGGGGTTTTGCCCAGCTCGGCGACGGTCAGCCGCACGGCTTCGCGGATCGGTTCCAGCGCTTCCCAGGTCAGCTGGGGCAGGGCGGCAACGTCTGCAGCCGTGCGCACCGGTTTGTCCAGCACGGGGCCCACGCCCGGCACAATGTCCACGCCGACGCCGGCGAGCTTGAGCGGAATGACGATGTCGGAGAAGAAAATGCCAGCGTCCACGTCATGGCGCCGGACGGGCTGCAGCGTGATTTCGGCCGCGAGCTCGGGCCGCAGGCAGGAATCCAGCATGGCCACGCCTTCGCGCACCTTCAGGTATTCCGGCAGGGAGCGCCCGGCCTGCCGCATGAACCACACCGGCCGCCGCGACGGCTTGCCGCCACGGTAAGCGGTGATGAGCGGCGAATCTGAGGTGCGGCCGTCCATCAGCGGATGGCCGGCAGCGAGGGCTCTGCCGTTAGACGGGACACTAGGCACGGCATTGGACACGGCGGAGCTGGAAGTCATGCCTTTGATTGTGCCCAAAATCGGCCCTAAAAGATAACGACAGCCTGTCACGGAGAGCCGCCCGGGACGCGCCGTGACAGGAATCATGGCCCTCCACCGCCCGTTGCCGGTTGGCCGGTTGTTCTACCGGGCTACGAAAAAGCTATGATTGGTCTGCTGTGGTTCTTTTTTCATTGGTGGCTACACACGCCGACATCGACCTTGAGACCGTTGCTCAACTGAGCAACGGTGCCTCCGGTATCGCAACATCCGCACTCTCCGGATCGCCGGCAGTGACGGGTGCGATTGTGCTTGCCACCTGCAACCGCTACGAAATCTACGGCGAAGCGCCCCACGCTGACGATGTTGAGGCCGCACGTGCGGCTCTCGTGTCCGAGATCAGCGGACTCAGCGGCCTCAACGAACAGCTCGTGTCCCGCTCCTTCAGCACACGCACCGGCCCCGAAGTCAGCCAGCACCTGTTCGCCGTCAGCGCCGGACTGGACTCCGCCGTGGTGGGTGAACGTGAAATCGCCGGCCAGGTCCGCCGCGCACTCATCACTGCCCAGCACGAGGGCACGGCCAGCTCCGGCCTGGTCCGCCTCTTCCAGGCCGCCTCCAAGACGGCCAAGGACGTCGGAGCGCAGACCGCCCTCGGTTCCAGGGGCCTGTCCATCGTTTCAGTTGCACTGGATCTGGCCACCGATCTTTCCGAAAGCCCCGACTGGTCAGCGAAGAAGGTGGTGGTGTTCGGCACCGGCGCCTACGCCGGCGCCACCATGGCTCTGCTCCGCGAACGGGGCTGCACCGACATCTCCGTGTTCTCCTCGTCGGGACGCGCCGAAGCGTTCGTCGCCACGCGCGGCGGAACAGCGCTGGACAGCGAATCCCTGCCGGTAGCCGTAGCTGCGGCAGACGTTATGATCGGCTGCAGCGGCTCCGACACCCGGGTCGAGGCTGGCGAACTTGCCGAGATCCGCGCGGGCTCTCCCCAGCCGCTGATCGCGATCGACCTCGCCCTCACCCATGACTTTGACCCCGAAGTCGGCCAGCTCGACGGCGTTGAGCTGCTCACGCTGGAATCCGTGCGTTTGGCGGCACCCCAGGAACAGGCCGAGTCCCTCACCCAGGCCAGCGGCATCGTGTCCGGCGCGGCCCAGGCCTTCGAACAGGAACGGGAAGCCCGCTCGATGGATTCCGCCATCGTGGCGCTCCGCCGGCACACCATGAACGTCCTGGATGCGGAAATGGAACGCGTCCGTGCCCGCCACGGCTGCACCGCCGCCGCCGAGGAAGTGGAGTTCGCCCTCCGCCGGATGGTCAAGCAGCTGCTGCACGTGCCCACTGTCCGTGCCCGTGAGCTCGCCGCCAACGGCCAACAGGACGACTACGTGTCCGCGCTCGAAACCCTCTACGGCATCACCGTGGAGCAGCCGGCCACCGCAGCGCAGGCGGAGTGCCCCGTGGACCACCGGGGCCTCGAAACCGCCTGACCCGCCCGGTCAGTAGACCGGCTTCTGCGGTTCCACATCGCGCACCCAGGCCAGGATGCCGCCGTCGAGATGGCTGACCCGCTGGTAGCCTGCCTTCCGCGCAGCCTCCAGCACGTTCCCTGACCGCGTGCCGGCCTTGCAGTGGAACACAATGTCCTTGTCCTGCGGAAGTTCCGCCCAGGCCTCCCCCGCCAGGATCCTGCCCTGCGGGATCAGCACCGAGCCGTCGATGCTCACGATGTCGTGTTCGCCGGTTTCCCTGACGTCCACCAGCTCGAAGTCCTTCAGGCCTGCCTTCCGGGACGCCAGCATGGTGGCCAGCTGGGTCGCCGTCACCGTGTGCTCCGTGTCGGCGAGGGCGGCGGGGGTAATGCCGCAGAAGGCTTCGTAGTCCGTCAGTTCCGTAATGGGCTCGGCCGCCGGGTCCTTGGACACCCGGATCTCGCGCCAGCTGCCGCCCAGCGCATCAAACAGTGCCACCCTGCCCAGGAGTGAACGTCCGACGCCGGTGATCAGCTTCACTGCCTCGGTCACCATAAGTGAACCCACAGCAGCACAGAGCATGCCGAAGACGCCACCCTCGCCGCAGGAGGGCACGGATCCGGCCGGCGGGGCCTCGGGGTATAGGTCCCGGTAGGTGGGTCCGTGCTTTTCCCAAAACACGCTGACCTGACCGTCGAAACGGAAGATCGATCCCCACACATAAGGCTTGCCGAGGATGGCGGCGGAGTCGTTGACCAGGTAGCGGGTGGCGAAGTTGTCCGCCCCGTCCAGGATCAGATCGTAGTCCGCGAACAGCTCCAGTGCGTTGGAGGCATCCAGCCTGACGTTGTGCAGCCGGACCTCCACAAGCGGGTTCAGTGCGGCAATCGCGTCCCGCGCGGATTCGATCTTGGGCCGTCCTACGTCGGCGACGCCGTGGATCACCTGGCGTTGCAGGTTGCTGAGGTCAACGGCGTCGTCGTCGATGATTCCCAGGGTCCCCACGCCCGCTGCCGCCAAGTAGAGCAGGGCGGGCGAGCCCAGTCCCCCGGCTCCGATAACAAGTACCCTGGCGTTCTTCAGCCGCCGCTGCCCCACCGCTCCGATTTCGGGAATGATGAGGTGCCGCGAGTAGCGTTCCACCTCGGCCGGCGTCAATTCACCGGCGGGCTCCACGAGCGGGTTAAGCGAGACAGAGGAATCATTTGCGGTCAAAGTCGAAGCCATACTTCAATGTATGCCCCGAGATACCGCCCGGTCATATTACCGCGCAGTATTGTGTAGGTAACGGCAAGGGAAAGTAGGGCAACTGTGGTCCATGAAGCACGGGCTGACCCGGCGTCCGGCGGCGAACCCGCCGCACCTCAACGGACGGCGGGCCAGAGGTCCGCCCGGCTTCCCCGGGATGAGCGCCGGGCGCAGCTCCTCGCTGCGGCGCAGGAGGTTTTTGTCGCCAACGGCTACCATGGCGCCGCCATGGATGAAATCGCCGAAACGGCCCATGTCAGCAAACCGGTGCTGTACCAGCACTTCCCGTCCAAACGGGAGCTGTATCTTGCCCTGCTGGACAGCCATCTAGCGTCGCTGACGGACCTGATGCTTGGTGCGTTGAGCTCCACCACCGACAATGACGAACGTGTCCAGGCGGTGATGCGCGCCTACTACCGCTTCATCGCAAGCGACGACCAAGCACACCGCCTGGTCTTCGAATCGGACCTCATTAACGATCCCGATGTCAGTTCACGCCTCGAGACATTCAACAAGACATTCGCGGACGCCGTTGCCCGCGTGATTGCCGAGGACACCAAGCTGCCCCCCCTGGAGGCGCAGCTTCTGGGCCGTGGCCTGGCCGGAATGGCCCAGGTCAGCGCGCGTTACTGGCTGGAAACGGACGGGAACCTGGACCTCGATGTGGCCAGCGACCTCATTTACCGTTTAGCTTGGCGCGGAATCTCTCGCTTCCCCAAAGAGTCCTAGACTACAAATAAGAGAACCCAAGAAACTTTGATTGGCTGGGAGGCCCCCTTTTGGAAATTAAGATCGGCATTCAGAACATTGGCCGCGAAATCATATTGGAATCGGCTCAGGATGCTGACGCTGTAGCCACGGTCGTTGAAGAAGCCATCACCAAGGGCACCGAACTCCGCCTCAAGGACGACAAGGGACGCATCATCATCGTTCCCGGCAACGCCCTGGGCTACGTGGAAATCGGCGCCGAAGAGGCCCGCAAGGTCGGTTTCGGCCAGTTCTAGCACGTCCGCGGCCAGCCCCCTTTGGCGGCTGGCCGCTGCTTTCCGAGGAGATTCCATGCTTTCGCTGACCATCGTTGTCCTGGTCACAGCGGCCGCAGGCTTTGTTGTCTGGGCCAATGACAAGCGCCATACGCGGTACGGCACAGGGTTGCCCGCAGGGGTTGCCGTGGTGGTGGGCGCGGTCAGCTGGATCATTTTCATCGCGGCAGGTTTTGGCTACCAGCCGGGCCTGACGTGGATTCCCTGGGTCCTGCCCATGGCGCTCGGCACCGTCGCTGCCATCGGGACGGTCATCTACCTGGGCCGGACGCGCGAAAGCCACGATACGCGGCGGCTGACGCAGGCGCTCAAGCTTTAGGCCGCGCCCTTTTTCCTTAAGTACCCGTGACCACCACCCCAGCAGGGTGCGTGGTCACGGGTCCTTTAACCCGGCGGCTTAACCCACCGGCTGGGCTGTGGCGCCGAGCCGTGCCGCAGCCGCACTCACTGCCGCTGCAGCAGCGGCATCCCGCTCAGTGACCTCGCCGCCGGCGTCGTGGGACGTGTAGCGGAGATGGACCTTGTTGTAGCGCCACTCAAGGTCCGGATGGTGGTTCTGCTGTTCCGCGAGACGTCCGACGGCGGCAATCAGCTCCAGTGCGGCGGCCGCCGTCGGCGTCTTATAGACAGTGACCAGCCCGCCCAGCCGGTACCGCCAGTCGGGCAGCGCCTCGAGGACGGCGTCGATCCGCTCCCTGGTGAGTTTGTGTTCCTTGCCGGCCACAGCGGCCTCCTTGGCTCGTCCGGTGAGCCGCCCCGGCGTTTGGTTGAGGGCGCCAGGCCTAGAGAAAACGGCCTAGAGAAACTCTGCCCGGCCTTCCATGGCCGATGACGCCAGGGCGTGCTCGCGGCGCGGAATCCTGCCGGCCGCTTTCGCCAGCCTACCGGCGATGACGGCGTGTTTGAAGGCCTCCCCCATGAGTGCCGGGTTCTGCGCACGGGTGACGGCAGTGGCCAGCAGTACCGCATCACAGCCAAGCTCCATGGCCAGGGCGGCGTCGGATGCCGTGCCGATGCCGGCGTCCAGCACCACGGGCACCGAGGCGCGCGAGACGATCAGTTCGATGTTGTGTGGATTCAGGATTCCCAGGCCGGTGCCGATGGGCGCTCCGAGCGGCATAACCGCGGTGGCACCCAGGTTTTCCAGCCGCAGGGCCAGGACCGGGTCATCGTTGGTGTAGGCGAACACTTTGAAGCCCCGGTTAACAAGCCGTTCCGTAGCATCCACCAATTCCACGGCGTCCGGCAGCAGGGTCTGTTCGTCGGCGATGACTTCCAGCTTGATCCAGTCGGTTTCCAGCGCTTCGCGGGCCAGTTCCGCTGTCATGACCGCGTCCCGGGCGGTGAAGCAGCCGGCGGTGTTGGGCAGGATCCGGATCCCGTGGTCCACCAGGAGCTGGAAAAGGGACCCCGATTCAGCCGGCGAATAGCGCCGCATGGCCACTGTGGTCAGCTCGGTTCCGGACGCCAGGAGGGCTGCCCCCAGCCCGTCGAGGCTGGGGGCGCCACCGGTGCCCATGATGAGGCGGGAGCCGAGCTCGACGCCGTCGATGACCAGCCTGTCTGCGGCCTCGGGACGGTTATGTGCGCTGATGTTGCTGGTTACTGTCATGGTGTCAGCCTCCCTGGACTGCTGTGACCAGTTCGACGTCGTCACCTTCGGCGAGCGCCGTAACGAACCACTGGCTGCGGGGTACTACTTCGGAGTTATGGGCGACGGCGACGCCGAGTTTCTGCCCGTCTGTTGCCTGGCCGTTGGCCGCGAGGGGACGGCCAGTGATCTGGCTGATGAGGGTGGTGATGGAGGCGTCGTCCGTCACGGAATGGCGCGAGCCGTTGAGGGTGATGTTCATGCTGATTCCTTTTGTGGGTCGACGTCCTTCGTGCTGCTGATGTCCTTGCGTGGGGCCTGTGTGCCGGCTACGTGGTGCTCTCCTGAAAAGCGGGCCGGGCTGAGGGCCCCCCATCGCGGGTCCTTCCGGCCATCCAGCAGTTCCCGGCAGGTGGCCGCCGCCGCCGGAGCAAGCAGCACTCCGTGTCGGAAGAATCCGGTGGCAATCATCAGCCCGGCAATGTCCGCTGTGTTCCCCGTCCGTGGCGCGGAAACCGGTACGCGGCCGAGGAGAGGCGCGTTGTCGGGGGTCGCTGGCCTTGCCCGCGCTGTGCATTCCAGGAGTTCAAGCTCCGAGACGGCCGGCACCAGGACCTGGGCGTCCCGCAGCAACTGGTAGACGCCGCCCGCCGAGACAGCGGCGTCGCCCGTCCCGGCGAGCGCGTCTTCTCGCTGCGTAGCCCCGATCACCACCGTGCCGTCCTGCCGGGGAACGATGTAGACCGGCACACCATGGACCATTCCGCGGACAGTGGAGGTGAGGAGCGGGCGCAGGTGCCGCGGAACAGCCAGCCGCAGGATGTCACCGTAGACGGGCCGCAGGGGCAGGTGCAGCCCACCCGGCAGGCCAGCCAGCGACCCCGCCTGCAATCCGTTGGCCACGATGGTCTCCCGGGCCTGGACAGTTCCGCCGTGGGCGAGCTTCACGCCGATGACGCGGCCGTCCTCCCAGAGCAGGGCAGCGGCACGTTGGTCAACGGCGAATCCCGCGCGGGCCCCTGCCACGGCTGTTCCTTCTCCCGGTTCGTGGATGGCCAGGACTTCCTGGAGGCACGCCACGAGTTTCCGCGGATCCACCTGGTGGTCGGCGGGGATGTCCAGGGCGCAGGATATGGCCGGGCTGAGCAGGGATTCCCTGGTCCTGGCCTCACGGACAGTCAGGGGTTCCACCACCAGGCCGCTGGCCTGCTGCACGGCCCGGAGGTCCATCAGTGCCCGGCGGTCCGCAGCGTCCGCGCCGATGGCGAGGGTCGGCGTCGTCAGATATCCCGTATCACCAGCCCCGGCCAGGGCGAGGTCCGCCGCAAAGGCAGGCCACAGGCCGGAGGATGCCAGCATCAGCTCAAGGAGGTCTTCCTCCTGGTAGTGCAGTTCGCTCACAGGGGCCAGCATGCCGGCGGCTGCCCAGCTGGCGCCGTTGCCGGGCGCGTCATCGATCAGCACGACGGAACGGCCGGACCGCCGGACTTCCCAGGCTATGGCGTGGCCGATGACTCCGCCGCCGATGACGGCCACGTCCGCGTGCAGGGCGGTGGCCGGGCTGGCTGGTGCAGGCTCAGGTGGGCTGCTTATTGCGGGGGGCATATGTTCCTTCCCTACGCCGGTACTAGCCGGATCAGGTCAAGCGGTCGGCTCTGACGCCCTCTCAGCCCGGCCGCTTTGTGACGGCTGCAACGGGCTCCCGCAGTACCCGCCCAGTTTAGGGGACTTAGGCTGGATTCCATGAACGCGCAATCCTTCGCCGCGGCAGGCACGCCCTCCGCCCCCTCCGCCGCTCCCGAATCCTTGACCGGAACAGACCCCGCCGGCGGCACAAACACCGGCCTCCCGCACAGCGTCAAGCTGTACCTGTGCACCGACGCGCGCCGGGACCGCGGGGACTTTGGCGAGTTTGTGGACGCGGCGTTTGCCGGCGGCGTGGACATCATCCAGCTCCGGGACAAGGCCATCGAGGCAGCCGAGGAGCTGGAGCTGCTGGCCGTGCTTCAGGCCGCGGCCGAACGCCACGGAAAGCTGTGGGCAGTCAATGACCGTGCCGATATCGCGCTGCTGTCCGGCGCCCCCGTCTTCCACATCGGGCAGAAGGATCTGCCGGTCGCTTCCGCCCGCACGCTGCTCGGGGCACCAGCCGCGATCGGCCTTTCCACGCACACCGCCGAGCAGATCGAAGGGGCCATCCGGCTGTCCGGTGGGCTGACTGACCAAGGCGGCCTGGACTACTTCTGCGTAGGACCGGTCTGGGCCACGCCGACGAAACCGGGCCGGGCCGCCGTCGGCCTTGACCTGGTGCGGTACGCGGCCGAAGCCGTCCGCGCTGCCGGTGGCACCCAGGCCACGCTGCCCTGGTTTGCCATCGGAGGCATCGATCTCGGCAACGTGGAGCAGGTGGTGGAGGCCGGCGCCGGCAGGATTGTTGTGGTGCGTGCCATCACCGAAGCCTCGGACCCCGCAGCGGCGGCCGTGGCACTTCTGGCGGCCCTGGACGCCGGCGCATCCTGACAATCCACCGCGTGGCGTGCGGCGGGCGTGCACGATCCGTGGAAATCGAGCTAACCTGATTTTCGTGTCACATCATAGGTTGGCCCCCAATGTCCACGAGCAGACGAACGACCTCGCGGCGGCGCTGAGCGCCCTGCGGACCGAGCTGGAACTGCCGGGGCCCTACCCGGCGGAGGCGGTCCGGGACGCGGAAGCGGCAGTGGCCGCGCACGAGTTGCCGGGTGCTGACCTGACGGAAGTGGCGTTCCTCACTATCGATCCGGCGTCGTCCACTGACCTGGACCAGGCGCTGTTCATCGAGCGTGCGGGCACTGGCTACCGGGTGCTTTACGCCATCGCTGACGTGCCGTCCTTTGTCCGCCCCGGAGGCGGACTGGACGCAGAGACCCGGCGCCGCGGCCAGACGTTCTACGCCCCTGACGGCCGTATCCCGCTGCACCCGGAAGTCATCAGCGAAGGGGCAGGCAGCCTTCTGGCCGGCCAGCTGTGTTCCGCCTACGTCTGGGAGTTCGGGCTGAACGACGCCGCGCAGGTCTCCACTGTGAGCGTCCAGAGGGCCACCATCCGGAGCCGGGCCAAGCTGAGCTACAAGGGAGTCCAGGCCGAATTCGACGCCGGGACGGCCGGCCCTGTCCTGCAGCTCCTGAAGGAAGTGGGCCTCAAGCGCGTTGAACTGGAGCGGCAGCGTGGCGGCGCCAGCCTGAACATGCCCGAGCAGGAAATCGTGCAGCTGCCCGACGGCGGCTACCGGATTGCCGCGGCGCCGCAGCTTCCGGTGGAGGACTGGAACGCCCAGATCTCCCTGATGACGGGGATGGCGGCGGCAGACCTGATGCTGGCGGGAGAAGTGGGCATCCTGCGCACCATGCCCGCCCCGGACGAGCGCTCCCTGCGTCACTTCCGTCTCCAGACTGAGGCATTGGGCAAGCCGTGGGACGGCAAGATCAGCTACGGCGAATACCTCCGCAGCCTTGACCCGACCGAACCCCGGCAACTGGCCATCCTGCACTCCGCCGGCATGCTGTTCCGCGGTGCCAGCTACACGGCGTTCGACGGCACAGTCCCGAAAGACGCCATCCAGTCCGCCATCGGCGCTGCCTATGCCCACACCACGGCACCGCTCCGGCGTCTGATCGACCGCTTTGTCCTGGTGATCTGCGAAGCCCTGAGCAATGGCAAGCCTGTACCGGCCTGGGCTCGGGAAGCCCTGCCGTCCCTGCCGGAGATCATGGCCGGATCCGACCAGCTGGCATCGCGGATGGAACGCATGGCGCTGGACACCGTGGAGGCCGCACTCCTGGTCAACCATGTGGGCCAGGAGTTCGAGGCGATCGTGATTTCCGGCTCCAAGCCGCAGAAGGACAACGGCAACGGGAAAAACGGCAACGGCACCAAGAACGGAGCCGCAAAAAATGGAAACGGCCCCTCGGGGATCATCCAGATCGCCGAACCCGCCGTGACGGCCCGGTGCGGCGGCGACCTGGAATCCGGCACCAAAGTGCGGGTCCGCCTGATCTCGTCCGATATCGCCGCCCGCGAGGTCCACTTCGAGCTGCTGGCCTGAACGATTTCCGCGCTGCCTGATCGGCCCAAAGCCGGGATTCAGGGTCCGTGCGGCTAGACTGAAGAAGTAGATATGGATGCCCGGTCGTTGATTTCCTTGATTTGAATTCAACAAGCCCGCCCCTACGCGATCTTGAGATGCACCCGTTGGTCACCAGTGCCAGCATTTTGATAGCCCGCGATCGGCTTCCACTGGATTTGCTTGCGCGCTTCGAGCGTGCTCCGGAACGGCCACTTTGGCCGGCCCGTTGAGCAGGCAGCGCCAATGCCCGAATGAATAAGGAAACTCCCCTGTGAGTGAATTGCATACCCACCAGATCCTGACTGACGACTCCGGCATCGAGACGATCGAACCTGAAGAAACCATCATCTCGGACGAGAAGCCGCACGAGATCGAGGAGAAATCCTTCGCTGACTACAACGTCCGCGCCGACATCGTGGAGTCCCTCGCCGACGCCGGGATCACCCACCCCTTCCCCATCCAGGCCATGACCCTGCCGGTGGCGCTTTCGGGCCACGACATCATCGGGCAGGCCAAGACCGGCACCGGCAAGACCCTCGGCTTCGGCATTCCCGCGCTGCAGCGCGTGGTGGGTCCGGACGACGCCGGCTACGACAAGCTCGCCGTTCCGGGTGCACCGCAGGCCCTGGTTATCGTGCCCACGCGCGAGCTGGCCGTCCAGGTGGCCAATGATCTCCAGAACGCTTCCCGCAAGCGGAACGCCCGTATCACCACCATCTACGGCGGCCGTGCCTACGAGCCCCAGGTGGAGGCCCTGCAGAACGGCGTCGAGGTAGTTGTCGGTACTCCCGGCCGCCTCATCGACCTCTACAAGCAGAAGCACCTGGTCCTGAAGAACGTCAAGATGGTCATCCTTGACGAGGCCGACGAAATGCTGGACCTCGGCTTCCTGCCGGACGTGGAAACCCTCATCGCCGGTACCCCTGCAGTCCGCCAGACCCTGCTGTTCTCTGCCACCATGCCCGGCCCGGTCATCGCCATGGCCCGCCGCTACATGACGCAGCCCACCCACATCCGGGCCGCTGATCCGGACGACGAGGGCCTCACCAAGCGCGACATCCGTCAGCTCATCTACCGTGCGCACAGCATGGACAAGATCGAGGTCGTTGCCCGCATCCTGCAGGCACGCGGCCGCGGCCGGACCATCATTTTCACCAAAACCAAGCGCACCGCCGCGAAGGTTGCCGAGGAGCTCGTGGACCGCGGCTTCGCCGCCGCCGCCATCCACGGTGACCTGGGCCAGGGCGCCCGCGAGCAGGCGCTCCGTGCCTTCCGCAACAACAAGGTGGACGTCCTGGTGGCCACTGACGTCGCCGCCCGCGGCATCGACGTCGACGACGTCACGCACGTCATCAACTACCAGTGCGTTGAAGACGAAAAGATCTACCTGCACCGGGTGGGCCGCACCGGCCGCGCCGGCAACAAGGGCACAGCAGTGACCTTCGTTGACTGGGACGACATGCCGCGCTGGGGCCTGATCAACAAGGCCCTGGGACTCAGCGTTCCGGAGCCCGTGGAAACGTACTCCTCGTCGCCGCACCTGTACGAAGAGCTGGACATCCCGGAAGGCACCAAGGGCCGCCTGCCCCGCAACAAGCGCGTGCTGGCCGGCGTCGACGCCGAGGTCCTCGAGGACCTGGGCGAGACCGGCAAAAAGAACACCCGTCCCAGCGGCGCCCGTGATGGCGGGCGCGACAACAGCCGCGACGCCGGCCGCTCCGGTGCTCGCGACAGCAGCAGCCGCCGCACCAGCGAGCCCGGCGGACGCTCCGGTGACCGCCGTCGTCGTACCTCTGATGCGGCGACCGCCGGCACCAGCCCTGCCCCCGAACCGGTTGCTGCGGCTCCGGCCGAAGGCGAAGTGGACCCCCGTGCCCGCCGCAGCCGGACCCGCACCCGCCGCCGCAACGGCGAAGTGGTGGCCGGTGCCGACAACGGCCCGCAGCAGCGCAGCACCGAGGCATAACAGCCTCGATGACTGACACCGTCTGGGCGCCGGACGGCAGCAACCTGGTGGTTCACGCGGACAACGCGGAGTTCCTCCCCTCGCTGCCGGACGGCGCCTTCACCTTGATATACGTTGACCCGCCGTTCAACACCGGCAGGGTCCAGAAGCGCCAGGAAACCCGGATGGTGCTGAACACCGACGGTGACGGCGACCGCGTGGGCTTCAAGGGGCGTTCCTACGACACCATCAAGGGCGCCCTGCACCGGTACGATGACGCCTTCAGTGACTACTGGTCATTCCTGGAACCCCGGCTCGTGGAGGCCTGGCGGCTGCTGGCTGACGACGGCACGCTGTACCTCCACCTGGATTACCGGGAGGTCCATTACGCCAAGGTGATGCTTGACGCGATCTTCGGCCGGGAATGCTTCCTCAATGAGATCATCTGGGCCTACGACTACGGTGCCCGCGCCAAGTACCGCTGGCCCACCAAGCACGACAATATCCTCGTGTACGTCAAGAACCCGGCGAAATACCACTTCGACAACGCCGAGGTGGACCGCGAGCCGTACATGGCGCCGGGCCTGGTGACACCGGCGAAGCGGGAGCTCGGGAAGCTGCCCACCGACGTCTGGTGGCACACCATCGTCTCCCCCACAGGCAAGGAAAAAACCGGCTACCCCACGCAGAAGCCCGAGGGCCTCATCCGCCGTGTGGTGTCGGCGTCAAGCCGGCCCGGTGACTGGTGCCTGGACTTCTTCGCCGGTTCCGGAACCCTGGGCGCCGTGGCGGCCAAACTGGACCGGAAGTTCGTGTGTGTGGACCAG
Source organism: Pseudarthrobacter raffinosi (assembly GCF_023913735.1). Classification (GTDB taxonomy): domain Bacteria; phylum Actinomycetota; class Actinomycetes; order Actinomycetales; family Micrococcaceae; genus Arthrobacter; species Arthrobacter raffinosi. The sequence continues at coordinate 114,577 of NZ_JAMXBH010000006.1, read as the reverse complement.
AACCAGCCGGCCATCGACGTGATGGCCAAGCGGTTGGGTGCCAAGGCCGAGTTCACCTCGTTCCCCCCAGTCTAAGTAGCAGCAGGTGTCGTTCTGAGCCTCCAAAACGACACCTGCTGCGACCTACTTGTGTCAGTGGCCTCCCAGGCAGCCTTCCATCAACTGGATGCCATGGTCGGTCTGCCGATGCACGAGCACCGATCCCTGGGAATCGCAGATGGCGTTGACTAACAGGGCATAGCCCTCGCCATTCTGGAAGTTGCCTTTCTGGCCGATGGGTGCTTTGGAGTCTAGCTCCTTGAGCGATCCCGGCGGGACAAATACCCAGGCTTCGGGCGCGCCAGGGAAGACGCTCGGGAGCCAGGCCCAGTTTCCGGTAAACACGGGGCCTTCGGTGCAGTTCGAGCCGCACGCCGCAGGCGGGCGGCTGACGTTGGTACAGTCCAGCGCATTGGCGGCTGTGGGAACAAACATAAAAGCGGCGGCAAGGCCGGCCGCGGCGAGTGACTTTCTAAACATGATTTCTCTCCGTCTACCGTGATGGATGGTGCATGACGACGAGACCTTCGATAGCGCGGCATGCGCTTCTCCCCAGTAAGCGCTAGGGTACTCAGCGTTGACGATTAGTCAATACATCGTAATAACTACTATCCCGCACGCACCACGGCGGTTCCCGTGCCGAGTTCCTCGATCCGTGCCAGCACGTCCGCAGTGGTCATGTTTTCTCCGAGCAGGTTCGGCTTGCCCGTTCCGTGGTAATCCGAAGAGCCCGTGATCAGCAGTCCGTGCTTGGATGCCAGGCCCCTGAGGAATTCCCGCCCCTCCTCGGGGTTGTCGCGGTGGTCGATCTCCAGGCCCGCCAGGCCGGCGTCGATCATGTCGCGGTAGGTGCGCTCCCCCACGATCCGGCCCCGGCCGGACGCCACGGGATGCGCGAACACGGGAACACCACCAGCGGCACAGACCAGTTCGACGGCGGTGGCGGGGTCGGGTGCGTAGTGCTGGACAAAGTAGCGCGAATGGGACGTCAGGATGGACGTGAACGCCTCCGAGCGGTCTGCCACCACACCGGCCGCCACCAGGGCATCAGCGATGTGCGGCCGGCCCAGGGTAGCCCCGGGAGCCACATGGTGGATGACGTCGTCCCACGTCAGCGGGTAGTCTTCGGCGAGCAGGGTCACCATGCGTTCGGCCCGCGTGAGGCGCGCGTCCTTAGCCTTGGTGATCTCTTCAAGCAGCCCAGGGTGGGCAGGATCGTGCAGGTAACTCAGCAGATGCACACTGATGCCTTGCGCGGTCCGGCAGGAGACCTCCATGCCGGGGACCAGGGCCACCCCGTTTTCCAGCGCCGCGAGGGATGCTTCGGCCCAGCCGTCCGTGGAGTCGTGATCGGTTAGTGCCACCACGTCCAGGCCCGCCCGGGCAGCCGAAGCCATCACGTCGGCGGGTGTTTCGGTGCCGTCCGAAACGTTCGAGTGGGCATGCAGGTCAATCCTCACTTGCCCAGCCTAGTTGACCGCGTCCGCGCCGGTATTGGCCCCCGGCTCGGTGCTGGTGAGACGATGGTGCCGTGAACGATGCCGAAAACACCCCGACCTCTGTCTCCCAGCCCCTCGACGAGCGCGTCAACAACCGCTCTCAGCGGCCCAGTTCCGCTGCTTTCAAGGCCTTTATGGCCAGTAACTGGGCGCCGTCCGGGCAGCACCTGCCGGCGCTCGACGCCGTGGCCAACTACGCCGCGGCCCGGCGCAAGGCCATCTCAGAGAAGTTCAAAGGCGAACGCCTGGTCATCCCCGCCGGTCCGCTGAAGGTCCGCTCCAACGACTGCGACTACCGGTTCCGTCCGCATTCCGGCTTCGCGCATCTCACCGGACTGGGCCTGGATCATGAGCCGGACGCCGTGCTCATTCTGGAACCGGCCGGTGAAGGAAAGGGCGACGGCGGCAGTCACCACCGTGCCACGCTGTACTTCCGTCCGCTGGTCGGCCGGGATACAGAACAGTTCTACGCTGACTCCCGTTCCGGCGAGTTCTGGATCGGTGCACGGCCCACCCTGGCCGAGTTCGAAGCGCGCCTGGGCCTGGCCACCGTCCACATCGATGGACTTGAATCGGCGATCACCAAGAACGTGGGTGCCCCGGAGATCGGCGGCATCTCCATCCGGCTGGTGCGCAAGGTGGACGAGAACATCGACGCCCTGGTGGATACTGCCCGGTACAACACTGCCAAGGACCCGGACAACCTGGACCTGGCTGTCCTGGATGCACTGGATGAAAAGCTTTCCGAAGCGCTGTCTGAACTCCGCCTCCTAAAGGATGAGTGGGAAATCGAACAGATGATGACTGCAGTAGCTGCGACTGTCGAGGGCTTCGTGGAGGTAGTCAAGGCCCTGCCCCGCGCCCTGACCCATGCCCGCGGCGAGCGCGTGGTGGAAGGCGCGTTCTTTGCCCGCGCCCGCGAGGTAGGCAACGAACTGGGCTACGACACCATCGCCGCCGCCGGCAACAACGCCACAGTCCTGCACTGGACGCGGAACACCGGCAGGATCAACGCCGGCGAACTGCTGCTGCTGGACGCCGGCGTTGAAGCGGACTCGCTCTACACCGCCGACGTCACCCGGACCCTGCCTGTCAACGGCACGTTCACCGCAGTCCAGCGCAAGGTCTACGAGGCAGTCCTGGATGCTGCCGACGCCGGATTCGCCGCAGCCCAGCCAGGTGCCAAGTTCCGTGACATCCACACTGCTGCCACCACCGTATTGGCGGAACGTCTGGCCGAGTGGGGGCTGCTCCCTGTGAGTGTCGAGGAAGCCGTCAGCCAGGAAGGCCAGCAGCACCGCCGCTGGATGCCGCACGGCACCAGCCACCACCTTGGCCTGGATGTCCATGACTGCGCACAGGCGAAACGCGAACTTTACCTTGACGGCATCCTCACGGCGGGCATGGTCTTCACCATCGAACCCGGCCTGTATTTCAAGAACGAGGACCTGGCCATCCCCGCGGAGTACCGCGGCATCGGAGTGCGGATCGAGGACGACATCCTGATGACCGCCGATGGTCCGGTGAACCTCAGCGCCGCACTGCCCCGCAAAGCCGACGACATCCAGTCCTGGATGGCAGGCATCTACCAGGAGCTGGACGGCGGGTTGCCAAGCGGCGCTAACCGCTAGAGAACGTACGTCCAGCGCATCCCCGCAGGGATGCGCTGGACGGTCACACCCCTTGGTGAAGCTCTCATAACAGTTTTTGGCAATCGCTTGCCAAAAGTTGGCGTTGATGATTACGCTAGCCGCGGAGAAAGAAATCGTAGACTGAGTTTTAGTCTCGGGTCTCTGCCGCAATGTATGTCTTCAAAGGAGAAGTCTCATGGGTATGTCCAAACCACGTCGCATTGGCACCATCGCCGCTGCGGCCATTTCTGTCCTGATGCTTGCCGCCTGCGGCGGCTCGGGCGGGTCAGGCGGCACCACCTCTGGCGCCACGGGCGGCAAAGTGGACGGCACTGGAAAAACGCTCAACGTCCTGATGAACGTCACCGCGCAGTATCCCCAGGAACAGCAGGCCTGGTTCAAGGAAATGAGCACCAAGTTCAAGGCCGAAACCGGCGCCGACATCCAGTGGGAGACCTTCGCCACCGCTAATGACGAGATGACCCGGATCCAGACGTCAGTGGTCTCGGGCCAGGGACCGGACGTCTACGGGCTCGGCACCACGTTCACCCCCACCGCCTACTCCACCGGGGCGTTCGTCAAGCTGGGCGACAACGAATGGAACCAGCTCGGCGGCAAAGACAAGTTCGTTCCCGCAGCCCTGGGCATCTCCGGGCCGGACGAAGCCAACCAGATCGGTATCCCGTTCGTGAGCAGGCCGTTCGTGATGGCCTACAACACCGAGCTGCTGGCAGCTGCCGGCATCGAAAAGCCTGCCACCACCTGGGATGAATTCACCGAGCACGCCAAGAAGCTCACCACGGGCGACCAGTACGGTGTCGCCGTCGCCTACAAGGACAACTTCGACCCCTGGAAGTACATCTGGGGCATGTCCATCCAGGCCGGTAATCCCATCATTGACGGAACCGAGGTCCGTCTCGATGACCCGATCACCAAGAAGGCCTACGAGACCTACTTCGGTTGGGTAACCACGGACAAGGTGGTTGACCCCTCTTCCGTTGGCTGGGCCAACCCGCAGGCGTTGGCTGCCTTCGCAGCCGGCAAGGCAGCGTACTTCCCCATGACGTCGCCGCTGTCCATTCCCGCCCTGGATGCATCCGCTGTCAAGGGCAAGTACAAGTACGCCCTGATGCCCACCGTTCCCCCGGGCGAAACCTCCAATCCTTCGGCCGGCAAGCCTGCCACGAGCATCCTCTCCGGTGACAACCTCGTGGTCGCTGACTACTCGAAGCAGAAGGACCTCGCCTTCGCGTTCATCAAGATGATCACCGACAAGGATGTCCAGCTCAACTACTTCAAGGTCTTCGGCCAGCTTCCCGCCAACCAGGAAGCCGCGAAGGAACTTGCAACCAACGAAGTGATTGCGCCGGCCCTTGAGTCGGGAGCCAAATCCGTCGCGACGCCGTTCAGCGGTGCGTGGGGCGATGTCCAACTGTCACTGACCAACGTAGTTGTCCAGTCCATTCCGGATCTTTCCTCCGGTGCAGTCAGCGACTCCAACCTGTCCCAGCGACTCAAGGACGAACAGGCCAAATCGCAGACCGCACTGGACCGGGCCAAGAAGTAAGACCGACCCACCAACTGCGGAAGGTTACGGAAAATGGCTAGCAGCGTTACCGAGCCCCGGCCGTCGGACAGCAGTCCGGCGGCCGGGGCGGCCGCCGAACCCGGCGAAACCACACCCCCTGGGAAGCGCCGCAAGGGACTCAGCGAGAAGAACCGGCCCCTGTGGCTCCTGATTCCGGGCGGGCTGCTGATGACGATCGTCATCCTGGTCCCCCTGGCAATGGGCATCTGGATGTCGCTGATCGATCTGGATCAGTACACCCTTCGCCAATGGGTCAGCGCCGAATTCATCGGCATCCAGAACTACATTGAGGCGGCGCTCAGCAGCGAGTTGCTCCGCTCCATCTGGCTTTCTGTTTCCTTCGCGGTGATCTCCACGGTGGTGACCATCCCGCTGGGCGTGGCTGCCGCCGTCGTCACCCAGAACGCTTACCGTGGCCGTGCTGTGGTCCGCTCCATCTTCCTGATCCCCTATGTCCTGCCGTCGTTTGTTGTGGCCAGCGTGTGGCGGACCATGCTGCAGCCAGATGGCATCGTCAACGTGACCCTGACCAACATGGGAATGGACGGCGGACTGTGGCTTAACGGCCCCAACGCGTACTGGACACTGGTGTGGGTGGAAATCTGGGCGGCCTGGCCGTTCATCTACTTGCTGGCACTGTCCGGTCTGCAAGCTGTGGACCACGAGGTCCACGAGGCGTCGGCCCTGGACGGGGCACTGTGGTGGAACAAGCTGCGGTACGTGATCTTCCCTTACCTGAAGGGACCGGTTTCGCTGGCCTTCCTGCTTGCCACGTTGAACCACATCAACAACTTCACTCTGCCCTATGTCCTGTTTGGTGCGCCGGCACCGTCCGATGTGAATGTGCTGCCGATCCTGGTATACGTCACCAGCTTCCAGAGCTTCCGGTTTGGCCTCAGCGCCGCGATGGCGGTCGTTTCGCTGATCCTGATCGCCATTCCGCTCTTCATCTACCTGCGCGCAGTCCGGCTTGATGTGCACGAAGGAGGAAAGAAATGACCATCGACGCGGCAAACCCGATCGAGCAGCAGAAGAAGCAGCCCATCCGGCGTGACGCGGCCCTGGAGGTCACACGCCTGATGCCGCGGCCGCTGCTGGCCACCCTCACAGTCCTGCTCTGCGCCCTGGTCCTCATCCCGATCGTGTATATCTTCCTGGCCTCACTGAACACGGATGTGGGAGTTGCCAGCGGCGAGTTCTGGCCGAGCAGCTTCTCCTTGGACAGCTACACCAAGATCTGGGATTCCGTGGGGCTGGCGAAGGCCATCGGCAACAGCCTGATCGTTTCCGGCGCCACAGCAGTCGTCTCGGCCATTATGGCCATCGGCACGGCCTACGTGCTGGTCCGGTTTGAGTTCCGTGGGCGCCTGACGGTGCTGCGCGGGCTGCTGGGTCTCCAGTCCGTCCCGGGCACCCTGATGCTCCTGCCGGTCTTTGTGCTCTTCTCCTCCGCCGGCACTTACCTGGGCGTGACCGTCATCGGCACGCTCTGGGGCCTGTTTATCGCCTACCTGACGTTCGCGCTGCCGTTCTCAACCTGGGTGATGGTCACGTACCTCCGCGGCCTGCCGAGGGAATTGGAGGAAGCGGCGCGCATCGATGGCGCTTCCAACCTCGGGATCCTGTTCCGGATCATCATTCCGCTCAGCTGGCCGGGAATCATCGTTTCCGCTATTTTCGCCTTCCTGCTGGGCTGGAATGACGTGCTGTTCGCGTCGGTGTTCACCCGGCCGGACACGCACACTGCCGCAGTTGCGCTCCAGGTCTTCGCGTCGGCCGTCGAGGGTGGCGCGATCCCGGTGTATTCGCAGTTGATGGCGGCTTCGCTGGTTTGTGCCGTCCCTGTGGTGGTGCTGTACTTCATGTTCCAGAAGTACCTCGTTGGTGGCCTGACAGCCGGCAGCGTCAAGTAAGACAGCTTCGAACCACAAACAACTCCGCCCGGTACAGCAGTTGCTGTACCGGGCGGAGTTGTTTGTTGCGGGCCGTGTTCTTCGGGCCTTGGGTAAACCTGGCCTCCGGCGGCGCCGCCTAAGGTGTGGATTCGCCGGAGTCCTTGGTGGAGTCAGGCTGGGACTGCGTCCGGGACCGATCTGCGGCAGGCTGTTCTGAGCCGGTCTGTTCGGTGCCAGGCTGTTCGGCGCCGGTCTGGCCTGTGGTGGCCTGGTCTGTGGCGGCCTGATCTGTGACACGGACGCCGTACTGGGGCCGGCCGTCAGGGAGGTCCGGGTAGCGGACGGCGGCCGCGGGAGCCTTGGCCGGCTGGGCCGCTGCCTCCGGCTGGGCCGCTGCCTCCGGCTGCGTTCCCTGGTCCGGGCCGGCGGCCTGGCCCACGCCTTGGGCTGTCCCTTGGCCCGAAGTACCGGCACCCTGCTGTCCGTAGGGGTCATTCCAAGTGGCAGGGCGTGCGGGTGCCGGACCAGGCTGGTTGCCCGGCTGGCCCTCCTGGCCGGGCTGCTGACCCTGCTGACCCGTCTGGCCATACTGCTGGTTCTGGTAGCCCTGGGGATTGTACGGGGCGGCGGCTGCTGCGTCCGAGCGGGTCATGGGCAGTTGCTGGAGCAGCCGGCGCGCATCATGGGCAGCTTCCACCGACACCACAACGTCGTAGCTGGTGGCCACCACCTGGCTGGTGGAGGTGAAATCCCGCTTTCCACGCTGCATGGCATACGTGACGATGCCGAACAGCATAAAGAAGGCAGCCCCCATCAGCACAGACGCCAGGATGGAGAAATAGCCGGGCGACGGTGCGAAGAAGGAAAGCATGACGCCAACGAAGAGGCCGAACCACATACCGCTGAGCGCCCCGGAGAGTGCCACCCGAGGGTAGCTGAGGCGGCCGGTCACCCGCTCAACCATCTTAAGTTCGTTGCCCACGATGGAAACCATCTGGACCGGGAACTGCTGGTCGGCGAGGTAGTCCACCGCCTTCTGGGCATCCAAGTAAGAGGTGTACGAGCCTACGGTGTCACCGGTGGGCACCGTGCGGGCGTCGTCGGGCCCACTGGGGCCACCGGCCTTGGGAGCACCAAAAATGTTTGACATACATCCATTCTTGCCCATCAGCATGTATGCCGCCTGTAAATTCAGCTAAAAGAGAGCAGACTCGGTAGCCTGTAGACGTGAGTACAAATCTTTCGCGCGTCTTCGTGGCCCGCCTGCTGGGTCTCGACGTCTTCGACCCCTTGGGCGACCGCTTGGGCAGGTTGCGCGATGTGGTGGTGCTCTCGCGTGGCAGCCGCGGCGCCCCGCACGTGGTGGGCATCGTCGTCGAAGTTCCCGGTAAAAAGCGCGTCTTTGTGCCGATGACACGCATTACCTCCATCGACCAGACACAGATCATCTGCACGGGACTGGTTAACCTCCGGCGCTTTGAACAGCGCGGCGCGGAGACGCTGGTGGTCGCGGAAATGTTCGACCGCCGCGTCACTCTCCGGGACGGCAGCGGCGACGCCACCATCGAGGACATCGCCATGGACCAGCACCGGTCCCGCGACTGGTTCGTGAGCAAGCTGTTCGTCCGCCGGGGCCACTCCCTGTCCCCGCTCAGCCGGCTGCGCCGGAACGAGACCATGATCATCGACTGGGCCGACGCCCTCCAAGGTGCCCGCACCGAACCCCAGGCAGCCACCCAGTTCGTGGCCAACCACGAGGACCTCAAACCCGCAGACTTCGCCGAGGCCCTGCAGGAAATGAGCGACAAACGCCGCTTCGAAGTGGCCAGCGAACTCCAGGACGAACGCCTGGCCGACGTGCTGCAGGAAATGCCCGAAGACGACCAGGTGGAGATCCTCTCCGCCCTCGACGTCGAACGCGCGGCGGACGTCCTGGAGGAAATGGACCCCGACGACGCCGCCGACCTCCTCGCCGAGCTCCCCTCTGCACAGGCGGAGGAGCTTCTCCGCCTCATGGAACCCGAAGGCGCCGAGGACGTCAGGCGGCTCCTCGAATACGACGAGGACACCGCCGGTGGCCTGATGACGCCTGTTCCGGTGATCCTCCCCCCGGAGGCAACTGTCGCCGAGGCACTGGCCCACGTCCGCCGTGAGGAACTCTCCCCCGCCCTCGCCTCGTCCATTTTCATCACCCGGCCGCCGTTGGAAACCCCCACGGGACGGTTCCTGGGCGTTGTGCACATCCAGCAACTGCTCCGCTATCCGCCGCCGGAGCCCCTGGGCAACCTCGTGGACAAGAACCTTGAGCCGGTCTCCGACCAGGCCCACATCAGCGAGGTGGCGCGCACCCTCGCTACCTACAACCTGAACTGTCTTCCCGTGGTCAATGACGCAGGCCGGCTCGTGGGGGCGGTGACTGTTGATGACGTTTTGGATCATCTGTTGCCGGATGACTGGCGCGCCTATGATGGCGAAGCCCCGATAAGAAAACTGGGAGGCCGCATTGGCTGACACTGGCGCCCCCAAGCATCCCAATAAGAAGGCGGCGGCCAAGGGCGGACTCGACACACCCCTGAGTGGCCGCCAGCGCATCCTGCCGAAGTTCTCACCCGACCCGGATGCATTCGGCCATGCGACGGAAGGGTTCGCCCGGTTTATGGGCACGCCGCAGTTCCTGGTCTACATGACGGTCTTCGTCGTCATCTGGCTGGTCTGGAACACGTGGGCACCGGCGGAGTGGCAGTTCGATTCGCGCCTCCTGGGCTACACCCTCCTGACACTAATGCTTTCGCTGCAGGCCTCCTACGCGGCCCCGCTGCTGCTGCTGGCCCAGAACCGGCAGGACGACCGCGACCGGGTCTCCCTCCAGCAGGATCGCCAACAGGCGGCACGCAACCTGGCCGACACCGAGTACCTCACCCGGGAGCTGGCGTCGCTGAGAATTGCGCTGCGCGAGGTTGCCACCCGCGACTACGTCCGGGCGGAGCTGCGAACACTCCTCGAGGACATGCTGGAAGCGCAGGAGGAACTGCGGACCCACGATCCCGCCGGATCCGGCAGCCATGAGTCCCCGCGTGAGAAGGTCAAGGAAAAGCTGAAGGAAAAGCGCGACAAACAGCGGAACCCCCGCACGCAGCAGATTCCCAAAGTCAAACCCAGCCATGTCGCCACGGAAACCGCCGCCAAGGACGCCGTCACCAAGGACACTGCCGCCACCGACCCCGCAATCCAGGATCCGGCCGTCCCCAAGCACAACCCCACCACCGAAAGCTGAGCCCCGCCCGCATGAGCGCCTCCCTGGAGCAGGCAGTCCACGCTGCGCTGGCCACCGTGATCGATCCTGAGCTCCGCCGTCCCATCACGGAACTGGGCATGGTGGAGTCCGTGGATGTCGCTGCGGACGGCCAGGTCAGGCTGGCTGTCCTGCTGACCATCGCGGGCTGCCCCCTGCGCGGGACCATTACCGCAGACTCTGAGAAGGCGCTGTCCGCAGTTCCGGGCGTGACCGGCGTCGAGGTTGAACTGAAAGTGATGAACCAGGCCCAGCGAGACGCCCTGAAGGAACAGCTCCGCGGCGCCTCCGGGCAGCGCGGGATTCCGTTCAACGAGCCGGGGTCCCTGACCAAGGTGTTCGCGGTGGCAAGCGGAAAGGGTGGTGTGGGCAAGTCATCGCTGACCGTCAACCTTGCCTGCGCCCTGGCCGCCCAGGGCCTCCGAGTGGGCATTGTGGACGCCGACGTCCATGGCTTCTCGGTTCCGGCCCTGATGGGCATCACGCAGGCGCCCACCCGGGTGGACGACATGATCCTGCCCCCGGTGGCCTACGGCGTAAAAGTGATTTCCATCGGTATGTTCGTCGCCGGAAACCAGCCGGTTGCCTGGCGTGGGCCGATGCTCCACCGGGCCCTGGAACAGTTCCTGACGGACGTCTACTTCGGCGACCTCGACGCCTTGTTCCTCGACCTGCCGCCCGGCACCGGTGACATCGCGATTTCGGTGGCCCAGTTGCTGCCGAAGGCTGAGATCCTGGTGGTCACCACACCCCAGGCCGCAGCTGCCGACGTCGCCGAGCGCGCCGGTGCCATCGCCACCCAGACAGGTCAGACGGTGGCCGGCGTCATCGAGAACATGTCATACCTGGAAATGCCCGACGGCGGCCGGATGGAGCTGTTCGGAAGCGGCGGGGGGGCGGTCCTCGCCGAACGGCTCACGACGACGGTGGGCACCGATGTGCCGCTCCTGGGACAGATTCCGCTGGACATCCTGCTGCGGGAAGGCGGCGACGCCGGCACGCCCATCGTGCTTGGCCGGCCAGAAACTCCGGCAGCCGTTGCTTTGACCGAAATTGCCGGAAAACTTGCTGCCAGGCCCAGGGGCCTGACGGGGATGAGACTGGGGCTGCAGCCGCGATAACGCAGCGGTTGCCGACCAGAGGCGACGGGGCCTAAGTGTGGCCTAAGTGGCTTCGGTATCGAACGGGGCGGGTTCGCCCTGAGGCAGTGACTGAACCACACGTTCGGGACGGGAGGAAGCCGCCCCGCCTGTGGCAACCGCCCCTGCACCGGCGACGGCAGCCACCGCGGCCGGCGCTCCAGCACTGACGGACTTGGTGTCGTCGTCCAGGAGGGCTTCCTTGATGATGCGCCGCGGATCATACTGGCGGGGATCGTATTTCTTCCAGTCGACATCGTCGATGTCGATGCCCACTTCTTCCTTGATCTGCTCCCGCGCACCGGAGGCCATCCGGCGGACTTCCTTCACGAGATTCGCAAGTTTCTGGGTGTATTCGGGCAGGCGCTGGGGACCGATCACCAGGATGCCGATGATCAGCAGGAGGAAGAACTCCGGGCCGTTGATTCCAAACACTTTAGGAAGATTACCCTCTCCGGAGCCCCGCTGACGATTCCTGCCCGCCAGCGTCGCACAGTGCCTGCATCACGGAGCCAGCATCTCCCCGAGTTTGCGGATTCCCCGCTCCAACCGGGCGGCGGGAGAGTCGTCCGCTGCGGTCACCGGGGAGTCGGCAGGCGCGGTGCTGACACCCGCGTTAATTCCTTCTACGGCGAGGACGCTGAGCCGCTGCAGCACTGGAACGGCGTCATCAGCCTGCTCCGCCGGGAGGTCGGACTCAACAATGAAAGTTCCTGCCGTGGTCTCTACGGTGGCCCTCCAGGGCGCCTGGCTGCTGACCAGCAGCTTCCCCTCGTTCTGACCGGCGATCTGTTCGGAGTTCTGCTGGGTGTCCTCGCCCGACTGCTGCTCGGCGTCCACGGGATGCTGTTCCACGATAGTGGCATAGTGTTGCCCATCGGTCAGGTGCATTTCCACCGCCGGCCGCCCATTCAGCGTTATGGCATTGGCGCTCCGGACGTGGAAGCCGAGTGACGCCAGTTCCGGACAGACCCAGCCTTCAGAGCGCAGGGCCAACAATTGCGGAGCACTGATCTCCCTGCCGTCGGCCGGTAGCCGGGCCGTATGCTGCACCAGACTCCCGTTGATGGCGGATTGGGCGACGGGCAGGCTGTCCCCCGCCAGCGCAAAAGCGCTGACGGCAAGAACTCCAGCGGCTGCTGCTGTCCCGCCGGCGGCAAGTGCCACGGCTCGCGCGGCCCGGTACGGGCTCGGGGCTGGCTCGGCCGCGGCCGCGAGCAGCTGCGTCCTGACCAGCAGCCGGGCCGTCAGGTCCTCGCTGGCAGGCGGCACGGCCGCGTCACGGAGCCGCTCGATGTACTGGCGTTCACGCTTCAGCGCCGCTGCACATTCTGCGCAGGTTTGCACGTGGTCGGCGCCGCGGTGATGCCGGCGGCCGAAGGGGTTCTGGGGCGTCATGGTGCCGATCAGAGGATGCTGGCGATGCGCGGCAGCGAAAGCTTCGGCGTGCGTCCTTGCTGTGGCCTGGGATCGCGGTGCGCCAGCTTTTCGCGCAGCATGGTCCGGCCCCGGTGGATACGGGAACGGACGGTACCCAGTTTGACGCCGAGTGCAGCGGCCACTTCGTCGTAGGACAGGCCTTCCAGGTCGCAAAGCACGACGGCGGCGCGGAAGTCCGGGGGCAGCTCCTCCAAGGCAGCCTGGACATCGAGGTCCAGGTTGTTCAGTTCGAAGCTCTGTTCCGGTCCGGGTTCACGCCCGGGAATCCGGGATTCGGCGTCATCGGCCAGCGCGTCAAACCGGATGCGGGTTTTCCGGCGGGCCTGGTCCAGGAACAGGTTGGTGGTGATGCGGTGCAGCCAGCCATCCAGTGTCCCTGGCTTGAAATTCTCCAGCGACCGGAAGACGCGGACGAACACCTCCTGGGTGAGGTCCTCGGCGTCGAACTTGTTCCCCGTCAGGCGGTAAGCCAGCCGGTAGACCTTGGCGGAGTGGTTGGCCACCACTTCCTCCCAAGTGGGCCTGACCCATACAGCGGCGGAATCTTGCGTCGCAGGGACAGGCGCCATACCTGATGCTGACATTCGTCCACTCCCATCGTGGATTGCTATCGCCCGGATACTGTTGACATCTCTTGTTCGGCGCCGATCACCTCTCGGATGACCGGATATCCATCATTTCAAAGTTGGCTGGGAATTTCCTGACCGGGGCGGTTCTTCAGCCAGAGGCACAACGATTCCCTTCCGCGGCTGGCACCCCCTCACACAGTAGGCTGTACTAAACACTCCCCTGCCGCCCAGAAAGCGAATCACATGAGCGCCGACAAATCCACGAGCTGGTCCTATGCAGAAGATCTGCCCGCAGAGGATGAGGTTATGCTTCGTGCCAGGGAGCGCTCTTTCGAACTGGGCGTGACGCCCATCGGCGCAGGTGTTGGTGCGGTCCTGACGGTGTTGGCTGCGGGCTCGAAGGCCCAGACCGCCGTCGAAATCGGCACAGGCGCAGGTGTCTCGGGGGTATGCATCCTGCGGGGGCTCGGACCGCAGGCCGTGCTGACCACCATCGACGTGGACGTCGAACATCTGAAGGCGGCACGTGAAGCCTTTTCGGAGGCAGGCAGTCCGGCCAACCGCACCCGTACCATTTCCGGCCGCGCCGGTGATGTCCTCCCGCGCCTGACCGACTCCGCTTATGACCTGGTGTTTGTTGATGCGGACAAGCCCGGTCTGCCCGGCTACGTGGAACAGGCCGTCCGGCTCCTGAAGGCCGGCGGGCTGCTCATCATCAATGACGCACTGGACAAGGACCGCGTGGCCAATCCGGCTGTCCGGGAGTCCAACACGGTGGTGCTCCGCCAGGTGGGCAAGGCAATCCGCGACGACGACCGTCTGGCGTCCGCGATGCTTCCCACGGGCGACGGCCTGCTGGTCGCGGTTAAGAAGTAGATCCACAGCAAATAAGCCAAGGTCCGCAGCGGGTTGGCTGCGGACCTTGGCCTTGCGGGATTATTCGGCAACGCCGAACGGGATTATTCAGTCACGCCGACGAGGCATTCCTTAAGGTTGGCCGCCTCCGCAGCGTTCAGTTCCACCACAAGCCGTCCGCCGCCTTCGAGCGGTACGCGCATGATAAGGCTACGGCCCTCTTTGGTGACTTCCATAGGGCCGTCGCCGGTGCGTGGTTTCATAGCCGCCATGAGGAATTTCCCCTCCATTTAGTCCCAGGACATATCAGCCCGGATGGGCTGTGTCCGCATGGTCAAATCAAGCCGCTATGGCGGCCCGTACTGATGCCGCCATGGCTGAACATTTCTGAATGCTTTTTGTCCCTGCTTACTTACTATTATCCCGTAATGACCCGCACGTAGCTAATCGATGGACATTTACGGCCGCGTCGGATTCCCCAATCTGCCGGCCAGGCGCCGCCCGCGATCACGGCGGATAATCGCCGCCGCCCGGAAGCTGCGCCCATGCCCACAGCCAGACGATCCACACGATCTGGAGCAGGACAAACATTGTCAGGACCGTGCCGCGGTATGCCTTCGACCGGGACAAGAGCGCGGCAGCCAGGGCCAACGGGAACAGCGGGAGCAGCATCCGGAAAGTACTGGTCTGGGGGTGGAGGAACACCAGGAGGTAGCCCATGTAGCAGGCGCACCACAAGCGCAGTTCCACACCAAGCCGGACCACCGGCGGGGAGAACAGCAGGAGCGCAAAGAGGCCGGCAAAGACGAATGGCGCCACGATCCCCAGGACGGGGCCAAAGAGGTCGACGCCGGCGTCGAACCAGGGCTTGAAGGGCACCAGGTCATGGCCGCGCCACACTGTTTCGGTTTTGGTATACGCCTCAATATCTCCGGTGGCGGCCCAGGCCGCTGCCGGCCACAGCAGTGCCGAGGCACCGCACACCACGGTTAGGCCCGCCAGGGACGCCAACTCCCCGAGGCTGTGGGTGCCCGGCCGCTCCCCGCGCCCCGGTTCGAACAGTCGCCAAAGGAAGAGAAGCCCCACCATGGCGGCAAAGGGAACGCCCACGGGTCGGGAGAGGCACAGCAGCAGGACCACCGGCATGGCAACGAAATAATGACGCCTGATGACGAGCAGCAGGGCGGTGGCCAGCAGGAAAACAGTCAGGGGCTCCGCGTACGGGACCTGGAGAATGGCGGACACCGGAAAGGTCGCGAAGAATGCCACGCCCCAAAGCGCCGCAGTGTGCGAAGCCTTGTGCCTGAACAGACAGTACAAAACCAGCGCCGCACCTAACCCCGCCAGCATGGCGACGACCGTAAGCGCCACGGCAGGGCTGATTCCGGTCAGGCCTGCGAGCGCACGGCCCAGGGCCGGGAAGAGCGGATAGAAGGCCCACGCATTTTCCTGCACGTTGCCGGCGGCATCCGTTGGAAGCGGTGAGGGATAACCGTCGGTGATGATCCGGCCGTACCATCGCGCATCCCAGATATTGATGAAGTTCCAGTAGTCAGGGCCGGCCGGAAACCACGGGTTAGGCCCTTGGTGCAGGGCTGCTGCCATAAAGATGCAGGCGCTGACCAGCCGGGCAGTGGCGTAGAGGGAGGCAACCTGCAGCCACCAGGGCCAGCGTTGGACCGCCCACCTGGCGCGGGCGCCGAATGCGGTGATCAACGCCGTCGGGCCCGTCCGGTCCCCCGTGTCAGTGCTCAAGCGCCGGCCTCCGGGCGCGCCGCCCGTTCCGATTCCAGCAGCCGTGCCCGGAGCCTGCCCATTTCTTCGTCTTTGGCCGCGATTTGGTCCCGCAGTTCGTCGAGGACCTGGTCCACCTGATCCATCCGGTATCCACGCAGGCCGAGAGAGAAGCGGACCCGGTCGACGTCGCCAGGTGCAGCGTCCGCGGGCAGCAGCACCGGCGGAAGGTTGGCGGGCGGCTGCCCGAACCCCCGGTAGAGAATCGGATTCTCCGGGACCTCGGAGCCTGTGGCCGGTTCACTGCCCCGGCGGAGGCTGCGCAGAATGCCGCGGCGGCCACCGGCGCCTGCCCACAGGGTGGCGGCGATCAGCACGATGGCGAGGTAGACCAGGAAAAAACTCACAGCACCCATCGTGCCAGATATGGGCCGACGCCCTATTCGGGCCGTTGCTCGCCGTTGGTGGAAACCGGGGGCGTCCAGTGCAGCACCAGCTGCACCGCTTCGGCGGGATCGTCCACCACCTGGATGAGGTCCAGGTCCTTTGCGGAGACCATTCCCTCGGCCACGAGGGTGCCCTTGATCCATTCGATCATCGGCCCCCAGAAGTCGACGCCGAGGAGCACGATCGGGAAGGAGGTCACCTTCCGCGTCTGGACCAGGACCATGGCTTCAAAGAGTTCATCCAGCGTTCCCAACCCGCCGGGAAGAACGATGAAGCCCTGGGCATACTTGACGAACATGGTCTTCCGGGCAAAGAAGTAGCGGAAGTTAATGCCGAGGTCCACCCACTGGTTCAGGCCCTGCTCGAAGGGCAATTCAATGCCCAGGCCGACGGAGACGCCGTTGCCTTCCACGGTGCCGCGGTTGGCGGCCTCCATGGAGCCCGGACCGCCGCCGGTAATGACGGCCACGCCCGCGGCTGCCAGCTTCCGGCCTACTTCCATGCCCATTTCGTAGTACGGGCTGCCGGGCTTGGTGCGCGCCGAGCCGAAGACACTGACGGCGGGCCCCAGATCGGCAAGCGCGCCGAACCCCTCGACGAACTCGCTCTGGATCCGGAGGACGCGCCAGGGGTCCGAATGGACGAACTGTCCTGCGCCTTTGGTATCAAGCAAATGCTGGTCGGACATTTCCACAGCCGCCTGCTTGCGACGGAGTTCAAGGGGCCCCTTACGGCGCGGCTGGGTAGTTTTGGCCGGATCTGCGTTGATGCTCATCCCCCAAGGCTAATGCCAAGGCCAGCGTGCCTGTGGCAGGTATCTCTTGAATCACGATCCGCGCGAACTTGGCGTGATTCACCTCATAACCAGCCAATGTTCGCTAGATTCTTCTTTATGACTACTCATGTGCCCGGCGATGCGCTCGTCTCCCTGAATGGTGTGAATAAGCATTACGGTCAGTTGCACGTTTTGAAGGACATCAATCTCCACGTCCGTAAGGGCGAAGTGGTGGTGGTCATTGGCCCGTCAGGCTCAGGAAAGTCCACGTTGTGCCGTGCCATCAACCGTCTGGAAACCATCGAAGGCGGCACCATCAGCATTGATGGAAAGGTGTTGCCGGAGGAGGGGAAGGAGCTGGCCCAGCTCCGCGCCGACGTCGGGATGGTCTTTCAGTCCTTCAACCTCTTCGCGCACAAGACCATCCTTGAGAACGTGACGCTTGGCCCCATCAAAGTCAAAGGCGTTGCCAAGGCCCAGGCGGACAAGGAAGCCATGGCATTGCTGGAGCGCGTGGGCGTGGGGCACCAGGCCCCCAAACTCCCGGCGCAGCTCTCCGGCGGCCAGCAGCAACGCGTGGCCATCGCCCGCGCCCTGGCGATGAAACCAAAGGTCATGCTCTTTGATGAGCCCACCTCTGCGCTGGACCCCGAGATGATCAACGAGGTCCTTGACGTCATGATCCAGCTGGCCAAGGAAGGCATGACCATGGTTGTGGTCACGCACGAAATGGGTTTCGCCCGGAAAGCCGCCGACCGTGTGGTTTTCATGGCGGATGGCCAGATCGTGGAGGATGCCAAGCCGGAAGAATTCTTCACCAACCCGAAGAGTGACCGAGCGAAGGACTTCCTGTCCAAGCTGCTCACCCACTGATTTTCCATCAACGAACACACACTCCAGTTCGCACCCAGGCCGTGACCCACGGCCGACCAATGAAAGGAATGTCATGAAGGCATTTATGACCCGCCGGAAGTCGTTCTTCGTGGCGGCTACTGCTGCCCTGGCGTTGTCCCTGAGCGCATGCGGCGGCACCACCCCCGGCACCACCAGCGATCCCACTGTTGCCGACAAGCCGACGTTTGCCGCCGGCACCACCATGGCCAAGCTGTCCGCCGCAGGCACCATCAAGATCGGCACAAAGTACGACCAGCCGCTCTTCGGCCAGGTGGGCCTGGACGGCAAGCCGGTAGGCTTCGACGTCGAGATGGGCAAGCTGATCGCAGCCAAGCTGGGCATCGCCGCGGACAAGATCGAATGGTCAGAGACTGTCTCAGCCAACCGCGAACCCTTCATCGAGCAGGGCAAGGTGGATATTGTCATCGCCACCTACACGATCAATGACAAGCGCAAGCAGGTTGTCAGCTTCGCGGGCCCGTACTACGAGGCCGGCCAGGCGCTGATGGTGAACAAGGACAACACGTCCATCACCAAGCCTGAGGACGTCGCAGGCAAGAAGGTGTGCTCCGTCACCGGTTCTACCCCTGCCGCGACAATCGTGGACAAGTACAAGGCCGAGCTCGTGCCGGCAGCCACCTACTCCGCCTGCCTTGAGCCGCTGCGCAACAAGCAGGTCGAAGCGATCACCACGGACAACGTGATCCTGGCCGGCTTTGTGGACAAGGAACCGGATGCCTTCAAGCTGGCGTCGGATCAAACCTTCACCAAAGAGCCGTACGGCATTGGCCTGAAGAAGGACGACACCGAATTCCGCAACTGGATCAACGACCAGCTCGAGGCGTTTGGCAAGGACGGGTCCTACAAGAAGGCCTGGGAAGCAACCGCAGGTTCGGTCATCAAGACCGCCCCTGAACTTCCCGCCATCAAGCGCTACTAGGTAGCCACGGCGGCTTCCGGGGAATTCGTTGACCGCGTTCCCCGGAAGCCGCCGGCCTGCTTTTTGACCCCCTACGCCCAGAGCCGAAGGATCCTATGGAAGTCATCATTGAAAACCTGCCCCTTTATTGGGAAGGCCTTCTTCGCACCCTTTTCCTGTCCGTCGTCTCCGGCATCATCGCCCTTATCCTCGGAACACTCCTGGCAGCAGCCCGAGTTTCCCCCGTTGCGGCCCTCCGGGGATTCAGCACCGTCTACGTGGAAATCCTCCGGAACACCCCACTGACCATTGCCTTCTTCTTCGCAGCGATCGTCCTGCCCCGTCTCGGCGTGACCTTCCAGCAGTTCGAGGTCGCAGCGATCATCGCCCTCAGCGCCTATACAGCGGCCTTCATCGCTGAAGCCGTCCGCTCAGGCGTTAACAGCGTCCCGCTCGGCCAGGCTGAGGCCGCGCGCAGCATCGGCATGAACTTCGGCCAGGTCCTGAATCTCATCATCCTGCCGCAGGCGCTTCGGACCGTGATCCCGCCGCTGATCAACATCCTGATTGCCCTCGTCAAGAACTCCTCCGTCGCCGGCGCGTTCTTTGTCCTGGAACTGTTCGGCTACGGCCGCCAAATGGCCAACGCCAACGGTGACCAGGTCATGGCAGTACTGCTCGGCGTCGCGTTCTTCTATCTGCTCCTCACCATTCCGCTGGGCATCCTTGCCAGCACCGTGGAACGAAAGGTGGCGATTGCCCGATGACTTCAGTCCTCTACGACGTTCCCGGCCCCAAAGCGCGCCGGGTCTCGCTGATCGGTTCCGTGGTTGGAACCGTGCTGATCCTGGGCCTTCTGGCATGGATTGGCATGACTCTCGCCCAGCAGGGCATTTTTGAAGGTCGCCGCTGGGCGATCTTCACCCGGGGCGACGTCTGGACGCTGCTCGCCAATGGCCTCGGCGCAACGCTCACCGCCGCCGCCCTCGCCGCAGTGATCGCGTTTCCCCTCGGCCTGATGTTCTGCCTGCTGCGCATCTCGCTGGTCGCCTGGATCCGGATTCCCGCCCGCGTGGTCCTGGAGTTCCTGCGCGGCATGCCGGTTGTGCTGATGATGCTCTTCGTTCTGCTGGTGTTCGGGACGAGTTCCTTCGTCGCGGTGGTGGCCGGGCTCGTCCTCTACAACACCGCTATCTTCGCGGAGATCATCCGGGCCGGCATCCAATCACTGCCGAAGGGACAGCGGGAGGCGGGCCTGACCATCGGCCTGACCAGCTTCCAGTCCCGGATGCTCATCGAGCTGCCGCAGGCTGTCCGCCGTATGATGCCGTCGCTGGTTGCCCAACTCGTGGTGCTCCTGAAGG
The DNA here is from genome assembly GCF_023913735.1 of Pseudarthrobacter raffinosi. Lineage (GTDB taxonomy): Bacteria > Actinomycetota > Actinomycetes > Actinomycetales > Micrococcaceae > Arthrobacter > Arthrobacter raffinosi. The sequence goes on along the minus strand of NZ_JAMXBH010000006.1, from coordinate 94,497 downwards.
ACACCTCCCTGGGCTACATCGTGGCGTACGGCGAACTTCTGCGCGCAGTGCAGGTCATGGCGGACTTCCTCGGGAACGCGTTCCTGTTCCCCATCTTCTTTGTGGCTGCCGCCATCTACATTGTGATCAACATCTGCGTTTCCCGGCTCGCAATCTGGATCGAGCGCCGCGGTTCCACGAAGACGGCAGGCGGTGTTGCCAAAGCGCCAACCGCTGTGGTCGCACCGGAACTACCGGATGTACGCGAATCCAAGTAGCCACATCCACACACGCAGAAGGGTCCGCAGCCTGCAGGCTGCGGACCCTTCTGCGTGCAGGCTTACGCCGCAAGCCAACTCCGAAGCGCCCGCAGGCATTCCCGGATGGCGTCGGCGTCGACGTGCTCGTTGTCCTTGTGGGCCAGCAGCGGATCGCCGGGGCCGAAGTTCACTGCCGGGATCCCCAGTTCGCTGAAACGCGCGACGTCGGTCCAGCCGTATTTCGGTTTCGGCTCGGCTCCGACGGCGGCCACGAAGGACGCGACGGCCGGGTGGTTCAGTCCCGGGCGCGCACCGGCGGCGGCGTCGGTGCGGACCACAGCGAAGCCCGCCAACAGTTCGCGCACATGCGCCTCCGCCTGGTCCGGCGTCTTGTCGGGGGCGAAGCGGTAGTTGATTTCGACGACGCAGCGGTCCGGGATGACGTTGCCGGCCGTGCCGCCGTTGATCTTCACGGCGTTGAGGCTCTCGCGGTAGTCGAGGCCGTCCACGTTGATGGTCCGCGGCTCGTAGGCTGCCAGCCGGGCCAGGATGGGTGCCGCCGCGTGGATGGCGTTGCTGCCCATCCACGCACGGGCAGAGTGTGCTGCCTCGCCCACCGTGGTGGCCTCAAAGCGGCTGGTGCCGTTGCAGCCACCCTCGACGGTGCCATGGGTCGGCTCCAGGAGGATGGCAAAATCGCCGCCCAGGAGGCTGCCGTGGTTGCGGACCAGGCGGCCCAGTCCGCTCTTGACCGCTTCCACTTCCTCATGGTCGTAGAACACGAAGGTGACGTCCCGCTGGGGCGCCCCGCCGCCGTCGAACATTGTGGCCGCCAGCGCGAGCTGCACGGCGACACCGCCCTTCATGTCCGTGGCTCCTCGTCCGTAGAGCACGCCCTCCCCGGGGACACCCGAATCCCAGGTGGACGGGACGGTACCGCGCGCGCCTTCAGTAACCGGCAGCGGCACTGTGTCCAGGTGTCCGGCGAGGATGACGCGTTCCGCCCTGCCGAGTTCCGTGCGCGCGATGATGGCGTCACCGTCGCGGACCACCTGGAGTTCCGGGATGGCCCGCAGAGCCACTTCGACAGCGTCCGCCAGTTCCGTCTCATTCCCGGAGACACTGTTGATGTCCATCAGGGCGGCGGTCAGCACGGAGACGTCCTGGCGGAGGTCCAAAGGCACGGTGATCGATTCAGGGGCGGTTTCGGCAGTCACGTTGCCAGTCTAGTTCGAACCCGGTGCCCGCCTCTCGGTAGACTGGGGCCATGACTGAGACCGCTACCTCCGCCGCGCCCAAAGACCAGAACGCAACTTCCGAAGCCCGCTCCGCCTACGGCTTCGGCTTGGCAACCATCGCCACCGCAACGGGCGGGGAAAATGCCGAAGCCACCGTCCTTGACGTCTGGTTCCCCGCGCCCGCGCTGGGCGTTGCGGCCGAAAACCTGCGCGCCGTGGAGAATGCGGACGAAACCCTGGTCCAGCTCGCCGCGAGCGGCACAGACGCTGACCGCGGGACCGAGCAGAAAGTGGTCTTCGTCCAGATCAACCTTGACGAAGCTCCGGCTGACACTGCAGACGCGTACCTCCGGCTGCACCTGCTTTCCCACCGGCTGGTCCGGCCCAACACGATCAACCTGGACGGCATCTTCGGCAAGCTGCCCAACGTGGTGTGGACCAACTTCGGCCCCGCCGCGGTGGAAGGCTTCGAACTGACCCGCGCCAAACTTCGCCGCCGTGGTGCCGTCACCGTCTACGGCGTGGACAAGTTCCCCCGCATGGTGGACTATGTGGTGCCCGCCGGCGTCCGGATCGCCGACGCCGACCGTGTCCGTCTCGGTGCCCACCTCGCCGAAGGCACCACCGTGATGCACGAAGGCTTTGTGAACTTCAACGCCGGCACCCTGGGCGCCTCCATGGTGGAAGGCCGCATCTCCGCCGGCGTCGTCGCCGGCGACGGCAGCGACGTGGGAGGCGGCGCGTCGATCATGGGCACACTCTCCGGGGGCGGCAAGGAAAAGATCGTCATCGGTGAGCGCGTCCTGCTGGGCGCCAACTCCGGCGTCGGCATCAGCGTCGGCGATGACTCCGTGGTGGAGGCAGGCCTCTACGTCACCGCTGGAACCCGTGTGCTCGTTCCCGGGCCCAAGGACGAGAATGGCGAGGACACCGCCAAGATCGTGAAGGCAGCCGAGCTGTCCGGCGTCCCCAACCTCCTGTTCCGGCGCAACTCCACCACCGGCGCCGTCGAGGCGCTGCCGCGCAAGGGCCAGACGGTGGAACTCAACGACGCCCTCCACGCCAACTGACCCGTCGGTGGCACGTGGACGCAGTTTCGTTCGCCCCACCGTGCTGCTGCTTACCCTGGCGCTGGCGGGCGCCGGCATCTACACAGCGGTCTCCTTCCTGCAGCGCTCCGAAACCCTGGTCCCGGAGCGCTGCACGGCCGACGTCGGGACCCAAAGCGCAGAGCTTGCAACGGACCAGGCGGTTAATGCCTCACTGATTACAGCGGTGGCGGTGCAGCGCGGGCTGCCTCCCCGGGCAGCCAGCATCGCCCTTGCCACCGCCATGCAGGAATCCAAGCTGCGCAACATCGCCCATGGCGACCAGGCCGGCCCTGACTCCCGTGGACTCTTCCAGCAACGTCCCTCGCAGGGGTGGGGAACCGAGGCCCAGGTGATGGACCCGTACTACGCTGCCAATGCTTTCTACGATGCCCTGGTCAAGGTTCCCGGCTACGAGTCCCTGGAAATCACCGACGCCGCCCAGCGTGTCCAGCGCTCGGCCTACCCCCTCGCGTACGCCCAACACGAAGATATGGGCCGGTCCTTCGCGTCCGGCCTGACCGGCCAGGCGCCCGCCTCGCTGCTGTGCACTTTGCGTGCCCCGCAGGAACCGGGCATCCCCGCCGCCGTCGAATCCGAGCTAGCCCAGGCGTTCGGGCCGCTCGCCATCACCACGGAGAATGATTCGCTCGTGGTGGCAGCTGACGGCAGCCAGGCCTGGTCCGTGGCGCAGTGGGCAGTTGCCAATGCCAAGGGCCTGGCGGTGACGCGCGTGGACGTTGCAGGCCGGAGCTGGGACCGTGAGGATCTGGGCGGCTGGCAAAAATCCGACGCGCCCGCCGGACAGGTCCGCATTACAGTTGCACCGGCCGGCACCGGCAGCTGACGGCCCGGATGCTGACCGCCCCGCCTCAGACCAGGATGTCCACCACGGGCTGGACGTAGCTGCGGAAGAGCTCCGGCGCGGACATGAGGTTATGGCTCATGATGATCTTGTCCGGCTCCAGGTACCACGCCCGCTGTTCGTTCAGCGGCAGTTCGATGATGGTCAGGGTGAAGTCCCGTGACCCCCGGCCCACCTCCAGCAGGCGGTCATCCACCATGTCGCCCAACAGCTGGTCCGAACCGCTGGCCACCCGTTCGGCTTCCAGCCGGACGTACTCGCTGCGGCGCTCCCGTGCCCAGGTCAGCGCGGACCCGAAATGCGCCTGCAGGACACGCTGGAGGGCCGGGGAATTCCCGAATTCCCCAAAATCCGGAGGGGACAGCTCCGGTGACGTCTGGGGGTGTGCCTTCAGCAGCTGCTCCCACCAGGCCTCCCATTCGGTCTTGAGCGCACTCTGCCCGCCGACGTCGGCGGTGAGGTGCGAGTGGTCTGCATGGCGGATCTTCGGCGCGGCATGCGACAACGCGGGGTGGCCGGCGCCGTCGAGTCCTGCCGCATCACGGACGAAGAGCGCGATCATCAGAGGCCCGGACGTATCCGTGGTGATCTGCCAGCCGGAACCACCTGTGTGATGCATCCCTACTCCTCCTGTGGCCTGCCTGTACCGGCCTGACCAGCCGGTTCCGCTCCCCCGGCTCCCAGTCTATTCCCGTTGCCACCGGACGGTAATGTCAGGCGGCCAGGCTCTTCAGGTGCCGGTCCAGGACGTCGTGGCACATCTGTGCCGTCATCCAGGCGGGCTGCAGGAGGGCGTGCATGCACAGCCCGTCCAGCGTAGCCAACAGCCTCTCCGCCTCGACGGCCAGCGACTGCTGCCCGTCGCCGTCGTCCGGTACCAGGCCCGTGATGACCTGCCCGACGACGGCTGCCACCTCCCGGTGGCTCCGATCCGCCTCGGCTGCGAGGAAAGGACGGATCCTGGCCGCGTTTTTGAAGGCCATCCACACGCAGGCGTCCACGGCCCGCTCCTCGTCGAGCGGCAGAAATTCACCCAGCAGGGTTAAAACCGCCTCACGATGCGGGCCGGTCCCGGGTTTGCTGGCGGCCATCGCCGGCAATGCCGCGGTGAGCCGGCCCGTGATCCGGTCCACAACGGCGGCAAAGGAATGGCTGAGCAGTTCTTCACTGCCGGCAAAATAGTGCCGGACGGAGCCAACGGCGAGGCCTGCTTCGTCCGCCACCTCCCGCAGTGAGGCCCGCTCGAGGCCGTCGACGGCGATGATCCTAAAGACCGCTTCAACGATTTCTGCGCGCCGGGTTTCGGCATCAACAATTTTGGGCACTCCTATTATTTAGCACACCCGTGCTTAAATCCACGCATCCGCGGAATTGGGATAGCGTGGAGGCATGAAAATTCTGGTCACAGGTGGCACCGGGTACATCGGTTCGCACACAGTCTTGTCCCTGCAGGAAGCCGGCCACGATGTGGTGGTGATCGATAACCTGGTGAACTCCAGCGAGGAGTCACTGCGCCGGGTTGCCGAACTCAGCGGCAAGACCGCCGAATTCCACAAGGTGGACCTGGTGGACGAAGCCGCAGTGGAAGGCGTCTTTGCCGCCCACACGATCGACGCCGTGATCCACTTTGCCGGGCTCAAGGCGGTTGGTGAGTCGGTCCGCGAACCGCTCAAGTACTACTACAACAACCTTGTGGGCACGCTGAACCTGATCCGGGTGATGGACCGCCACGACGTCCGCTCCATCGTCTTCAGCTCCTCCGCCACAGTGTACGGCGAGCACAATCCCATCCCCTACGTGGAAAAGATGGAGATTGGCGCCAACAACCCCTACGGCCGCACCAAGGAACAGATCGAGGACATCCTCGCCGATCTGGGCGCCGCTGACACGCGTTGGCACATTGCCCTGCTGCGCTACTTCAACCCGGTGGGCGCACACCCGTCCGGCCGCATCGGCGAGGACCCGCAGGGCATCCCCAACAACCTGGTGCCCTTCATCGCCCAGGTGGCCGTGGGACGCCGCGACAAGCTCATGGTGTTCGGCGGGGACTACGACACCCCTGACGGCACCTGCCTGCGGGACTACATCCACGTCGTCGACCTCGCCGAAGGCCACGTGGCAGCCCTCAACCACGTGGCGGACCGCTCAGGCGTCTACCGCTGGAACCTTGGCTCCGGGAAGGGCTCCTCCGTGCTGGAGGTCCTGCGATCCTTCGAGAAGGCCGTGGGCCAGCCCATCCCCTACGAGATCACCGGACGCCGCGCGGGCGACCTCCCGGCCTTCTGGGCCGACGCCACCTCCGCCCTGGCCGACCTGAGCTGGTCCACCACGAAGACCGTGGACCAGATGTGCGAGGACCACTGGCGCTGGCAGAAGAACAACCCCCTGGGTTACACCTCCTAGCATCGGTTGCTCCCCATCGATCGCTCCGTAACGGCCCTTTAGGACGCTCAAAACGGCGTTTACGGAGCAATCGATGAGAGTACGACGGCGGCCGGCCACCTTCGCGAAGAAGGTGACCGGCCGCCGTCGTTATTTAGTCAGGGCCGGCTTAGCGGACCGGGTAGTCGCGCTCGGGTTCGCCGATGTACAGCTGGCGCGGGCGGCCGATCTTGGTGTTCGGGTCGCTGATCATTTCACGCCATTGGGCGATCCAGCCCGGCAGGCGGCCGATTGCGAACAGTACGGTGAACATCTTCTCCGGGAAGCCCATGGCCTTGTAGATCAGGCCGGTGTAGAAGTCCACGTTCGGGTAGAGCTTGCGCTGGATGAAGTAGTCGTCGTTCAGCGCCTTCTCTTCGAGGCGCATGGCGATCTCGAGCAGTTCGTCGTTGCCGCCGAGCTTGGTGAGGATTTCGTGGGCCGTGGCCTTGACGATCTTGGCACGCGGATCGTAGTTCTTGTAGACGCGGTGTCCGAAGCCCATGAGGCGGACGCCGTCTTCCTTGTTCTTGACCTTCTCCATGTAGTCCTCGGGCTTGGTGCCGTCGGCCTGGATCTGGCGGAGCATCTTCAGCACTGCCTCGTTGGCGCCGCCGTGGGCGGGACCGAAGAGGGCGTTGATGCCGGCTGACACCGAGGCGAAGAGGTTGGCGTTGGAGGAGCCCACCAGGCGCACGGTGGAGGTGGAACAGTTCTGCTCGTGGTCAGCGTGCAGGATGAGGAGAAGGTCCAGCGCCTTGGCGATGACCGGGTCCACTTCGTACTGCTCGGCCGGCAGGCCGAAGCTGAGGCGGAGGAAGTTCTCCACGAGGTTGTGGGAGTTGTCGGGGTACAGCATGGGCTGGCCGATGCTCTTCTTCAGGGCGTAGGCGGCGATGACCGGCATCTTGGCCAGCAGCCGGTACGTGGAGACTTCTACCTGCTCAGCGTTGAACGGATCCAGCGAGTCCTGGTAGAACGTGGACAGCGCCGACACGGCCGAAGAGAGCACAGGCATCGGGTGGGCATCACGCGGGAAACCGCTGAAGAAGCCCTTGAGCTCTTCGTGCAGCAGCGTGTGGTGACGGATACGCTGGTCGAAGGCTTCCAGTTCCGTGGGTGTCGGCAGGTTGCCGTAGATCAGCAGGTAGGACACCTCAAGGAAGCTGGAGTGCTGCGCCAGCTGTTCGATGGGGTACCCGCGGTAACGCAGGATGCCGGCATCGCCGTCGATGTAGGTAATTGCGGACGTGGTTGCTGCGGTGTTCATGAAGCCGGGGTCAAAGGTGACTGCGCCCGTCTGCTTGAGCAGCTTGGAAACGTCGTAGCCTTCGTTTCCTTCAACAACCTGGATGCGCGGGAGCTTGAGCTCGCCTCCTGCATGGTGCAGGGTTGCGCTGTTGGTCTCAGTCATGGAGTCCCCTTCATGAGGCGCGTGGGCCTCTGTCGAAAGCTTGATCCAACATCCGGTGAGCCGTGGCAGTGACCCTGTTCATCCAGGAATCCAACACCCGGGCTGCCTTCTTGTAGAAAGCCACCATTGATAGTCACTTAAAAAGTACCGCCCGTTTGCGGGTGTCACTAATCGGAGGCGTGCGAAACCCCCGTAAAATGCCGCCTTTGTGGTGCGAGTCACATGATTGTTACGGCGCCGTGGCCAGTCTGGCCACTGCGGCGTCAATCCGTTCATCAGTGCCCGTCAATGCGACACGCACAAACCCGTTGCCGGCTTCGCCGTAAAAGACGCCTGGCCCCACCACGATGCCTCGCTCAGCAAGCCGGGCCACGGTGTCCCAGGTGCTCTCTCCCGCGGTGGACCAAAGGTACAGTCCGGCGTCGGAATCCTTGATCTCCAGCCCGAAGCCCTGCAAAGCCAGCACCAGGCGCTCCCGGCGTCCGCGGTAGAGGTCCTTCTGGGCCTGGACGTGGGTGTCCTCGCCCAACGCAACCCGCATTGCTTCCTGCACCGGGTAGGGGACGATCATGCCGGCATGCTTGCGGCTGTTGACGAGGTTGGCCATGATGGCCGGGTCACCGGCCACAAACGCTGCGCGGTAACCTGCCACGTTGGACTGCTTGCTCAGCGAGTACACGGCCAGAAGGCTCTCGTGGGACCCGCCGGAAACGCGCGGATCCAGGATGCTGGGCACGGGCTCGCCGCCGCGCTGTGTGTCCCACGCGCCCCACCCGAGTTCGGCGTAGCACTCGTCCGAGGCCACCACGGCGCCCAGTTCGCGGGCCTGCGCCACAAGCGCTTTAAGGGACTCAACATCCCTGACGCTTCCGGTGGGGTTGCCCGGGGAGTTTACCCAGATCAGCCGCACGCGTGCGCGGGTGGCATGGTCCAACTCGTCGAGGTGGTCGGTAGCGACGGAGGTGACGCCAGCGAAAGTAGCCCCGATGTCATAGGTGGGGTAGGCAACCTTGGGGCGGACGACGACGTCGCCCGGCTTCAGCCCGAGCAGGAGCGGCAGCCACGCCACCAGCTCCTTGGAGCCGACGGTGGGCATAATGTTCTTAGGGTCCAGGCCGGGGACGCCGCGGCGCCGCTCGAACCACGCCGCAATGGCTTCCCGCAACGGAACGGTGCCGTGGACCGTGGGGTATCCCGGGGCGTCCGCGGCGGCCCTGAGGGCATCCTGGATCACAGCGGGAGTGGGGTCGACTGGCGTGCCGATCGACAGGTTCACGGCCCCGCCGGGGTGCTCAGAGGCTTTGGCCAGGTACGGTGCCATGGCCTCCCACGGGTAGTCGGGAAGGCTCAGGCCAAAGCTGTTCACGGCAGCGGTCAACGCGATGCCCGGCTCAGTGGTCTTGGTTCTGCAGCGGCAGGGCGGCGATCATCGGGTGATCCTTGCCCGTGTTGCCCACCTTGGCGGCGCCACCGGGCGAGCCAAGGTCATCGAAGAATTCGACGTTGGCCTTGTAGTAGTCAGCCCACTCTTCGGGGGTGTCATCCTCGTAGTAGATGGCTTCCACCGGGCATACCGGCTCGCAGGCACCACAGTCGACACACTCATCGGGGTGGATGTACAAGGAACGCTCACCCTCATAGATGCAGTCAACGGGGCATTCCTCGATACATGCCTTGTCCTTGACATCTACACACGGCTGCGCGATTACGTACGTCACGTCCCTTGCCTCTCCACGATATTTCCCGGCAGTGGCCGGCACTTGAATCCGGCACCGGCCGGACTATTGACTTCTGAGCCTATTATCTCCCAGCCCGTCCACGCGAACCTAGCCGGCCGCCTTAGTATGAACTGGTGAGTCCCGCCCAGCCTACGCCCCGAGAATTTCTGGCCACCGCCCCGCCCGGAACACGGGTTGTAGTCCGCTACCGGATCGACGGCGGCCTGACGGACGCCCTGGGGCATCTGGTGGCCACTGACGACGGCGGCTGCACAGTCCGCACACGGAAGGCCGACGTCGTGATCCCCTTGGACCTGGTGGTGGCTGCCAAGGAAGTGCCGCCGGCGCCGGAGCGGCGCCCCGCTCGCGTCCGCAACTGACGCTTTCCTGACACAAAGGAAGCCGCCGGCACGACGGCGGGATTCCCGCCTGCCGTACCGGCAGCTTCAGTGACGTGCTATTTGGGACTAGGCCTTGGCGCGTGCCCGGGTGGACTTGGCGCGCTGGTTGACGTCCAGGATGAGCTTCCGGATGCGGATGGACTCCGGGGTGACCTCGACGCACTCGTCTTCGCGGGCGAATTCGAGGGACTCTTCGAGGGTCAGGTCGCGCGGGGGCGTCAGGTTCTCGAAGGTGTCCGAGGAAGCGGCACGCATGTTGGTGAGCTTCTTTTCCTTGGTGATGTTGACGTCCATGTCGTCGGCGCGGGAGTTCTCGCCGACGATCTGGCCTTCGTAAACCTCGGAGGTGGGACGAACGAAGAAGGAGCCACGTTCCTGCAGGTTGATCATGGCGAACGGCGTCACAACGCCGGCGCGGTCGGCCACCATCGAACCGTTGGTGCGGTACTCGATCGGGCCGGCCCAGGGCTCGTAGCCCTCGGAGATGGAGGCTGCGATACCGGCGCCGCGGGTGTCCGTGAGGAACTTGGTGCGGAACCCGATCAGGCCACGGGCCGGAACGATGAACTCCATGCGGCACCAGCCGGTGCCGTGGTTGGCCATGTTGGTCATGCGGCCCTTGCGGGCGGCCATCAGCTGGGTGACGGCGCCGAGGTACTCTTCCGGCACGTCGATGGTCATGTGTTCCATCGGCTCGTGGATCTTGCCGTCCACGGTCCGGGTGACAACCTGCGGCTTGCCGACAGTCAGTTCGAAGCCTTCACGGCGCATCTGCTCGACCAGGATGGCCAGCGCGAGCTCGCCACGGCCCTGGACTTCCCAGGCGTCGGGACGCTCGGTGGGGAGAACCTTGATGGAGACGTTACCGATCAGTTCCTTGTCCAGGCGGTCTTTCACCTGGCGGGCCGTGACCTTGGCGCCCTTGACCCTGCCGGCCAGCGGCGAGGTGTTGATACCGATGGTCATGGAGATCGCGGGATCGTCCACGGTGATCAGGGGCAGCGGCTGCGGGTTGTCGACATCGGTCAGGGTCTCACCAATGGTGATTTCCTCGATGCCGGCGACGGCGACGATTTCGCCCGGACCTGCAGACTCGGTGGGAACACGGTCCAGTGCCTTGGTGGCCAGCAGTTCGGTGATCTTGACGTTCTTGAGCTCGCCGTTGGCGCGGGCCCAGGCAACGGTCTGGCCCTTGCGCAGGGTGCCGTTGTAGATGCGCAGCAGGGCAAGACGGCCCAGGAACGGGGAGGCGTCCAGGTTGGTGACGTGTGCCTGGAGCACGCCGTTCGGGTTGTACGTCGGAGCCGGGATGTGCTCGATGATGGTCTTGAACAGCGGCTCAAGGTCCTCATTGTCCGGAGCGGAGCCGTCGGCGGGCTGGTCCAGGGAGGCGCGGCCTACCTTCGCTGCTGCATAGACGACCGGCACTTCAAGGATCTTGTCCAGGTCCAGGTCCGGAACTTCGTCGGCGAGGTCCGAGGCGAGGCCCAGGAGGAGGTCCATCGACTCGTGGACAACTTCCTCGATGCGGGCGTCGGGGCGGTCGGTCTTGTTGACGAGGAGGATCACCGGCAGGTGCGCGGCCAGGGCCTTGCGCAGCACAAAGCGGGTCTGGGGCAGCGGGCCCTCGGAAGCGTCCACGAGGAGTACAACGCCGTCCACCATGGACAGGCCGCGCTCTACTTCGCCGCCGAAGTCGGCGTGGCCGGGGGTGTCGATGACGTTGATGGTGATGGTTTCACCGTTGGAGGACGGTCCGTTGTAGGCCACGGTGGTGTTTTTGGCCAGGATGGTGATGCCCTTTTCGCGTTCCAGGTCACCGGAGTCCATGACGCGGTCTTCGAGGTGGTTGTGTTCGGCAAAGGAGTTGGTCTGCTTGAGCATGGCGTCGACCAGAGTGGTCTTGCCGTGGTCAACGTGGGCCACGATCGCGACGTTGCGGAGGTCACTGCGTGATGCAGTGGCTACCGCGGTGTTGGTGGTGGTTTCAGACATGCGTGATTGCTCGATTCAGTGGTGAAGTCAGCTGTTGTTTCGCGACATTTCCAACCGGAACGCACGATGGATTAGCCCAATAACACAGGGCTCCTTCCCTCATTCTAAACGCTGAGCCTATTGTTGGCCTAAAAATCTCGGATCGGCCCAGTCCGGCCGGTGGGAAATTCCGGCGCGCCACGGCCCAAAGAGTGACCAAGCTCACTGGATTTTTGTGACTTGGTGCACCATCATTGCTGTGATAGCCACAGCAAGCCCGGAGAATCCCTGATGCGAAAAGCCTCGGCTCTGACCCGCTTTGTCGCCTCTGGAATCGCGGTAGCCGCGCTCCTGGGCGGCTGCGGACAGACCCCAGCAGCAACACCGGACTCCGGCGTGCCATCCCCGGCGCAGGCGGCCGCGGCCGGCGCATACCAGGCCCGCGGCGGCGATCCGATCAGCCTGCCTGCCGGTTCTATGTACCGCAACCCGGCCAGCGGGCGTGACGAGGTGGTGGTGCCGGACATGCGGCACACTGCCCTCCTCATAGGCGATTCCCAATCCGAACCTACTGACGGGTGGCCACGTCTTGGCCTTGCCGCCGTTGGTTACAAGGTCCACTTCTGCGGGCTCGGCGGCACGGGATTCGTGGCGTCCAACGGCAAGACGGGCAACTACATCGACGCCTTGCAGCGCGGCGACTGGAAACTGCCGTACGGGACGCCCGCGCTGATCGTCATCCAGGGCGGCGGCAACGACGCCGCGCACGGCGCCACCGATGCCCAGATCGTGGCCAACGCCGACCGCCTGATCGGGGCACTCCGGGAACGCTATCCAGGCGCCAGGATGGCCATGATAGGCACCCTGGCCCGCGGCGCCAACTATGGCGGCGGGCGGAGGACCCAGGTGGACGCGCTGCTGGGCACGGTGTCCGCCAGGAACGGCATACCCTTTGTGGGCGTGGGCGACTGGCTGTCGAAGTACAACCTCGCGAAGAACCTGGCAGATGCCGTCCACATGGATGCCGCAGGCCGCAGGTCGCTGGGCGGGCTGCTTGGATCCAGGCTTAGGCAGCTGGGGCTCGAAGGCCCATCGCTGGACGGAACAGCCTCTGTGGCAGCTTCCGAAGCCACCCCAGCGGACTGAAAAAAGGAATGGAGCCGGCGCCCTGAAGGCACCGGCTCCATCCTTAACCCGGGATGCTGCGGCCGGATCAGGCCACTTCGGGCGGAAGCATCAGCTTCGCACCGGGAATGGCGTTGAGCAGCGCCTTCGTGTACTCCTGCTGCGGGGACTCGAAGACGTCGTCCGTGGAACCGGTCTCCACCAGCTTGCCCTTTTCCATCACACAGACGTGGTCGGCAATCTGCCGCACCACAGCCAGGTCATGGGTGATAAAGAGGTAGGTCAGCCCGAGGTTGGCCTGCAGGTCCGCGAGCAGGTTCAGCACCTGCGCCTGGACCAGGACGTCCAACGCGGACACGGCTTCGTCGCAGATGATCACTTCCGGATCCAGTGCCAGCGCACGGGCAATGGCAACGCGCTGGCGCTGGCCGCCGGAGAGCTCGTTCGGGAACCGCTGCATGCTTGATTGCGGCAGCGCCACATGGTCGAGCAGTTGGCGGACCTTCTTCTCCCGGCTCGCTTTGTCGCCGATCCTATGGACGCGCAACGGCTCCTCGATGGTACGGAAGATGTTGTACATCGGGTCCAACGAGCCGTAAGGATCCTGGAAGATGGGCTGCACCCGCCGCCGGAATTTGAACAGTTCCGACGCTTTCAGCAGCGAGGTGTCGACGCCGTCGAAAAGAATCTTTCCATCGGTCGGCTTTTCGAGCTGCAGCACCATTTTTGCCACGGTGGACTTGCCCGAGCCGGACTCCCCCACAATTGCAGTAGTGGTTCCCCTCGCGACGTCGAAGCTGACCCCGTCCACGGCTGCGAAATCCGTCGACTTCCCCAGCCCTTGCCGCAGCTTGTAGACCTTGCGCAAGTCCCTGATCTCCAGGACATGGTCCGCGGCAGCCGCCTCCGCATCAGGGGCGAGAAGATCAGACGCTTCCACGCCCTGTTCCTTGGCGACCTGGATCCGGCGGCTCGCCAGTGAAGGCGCAGACTCAACCAGCCGTTTCGTGTAAGGATGCTGCGGATTCTGGAGCAACTCCAGCGACGGTCCAGCCTCTACAACCTGCCCCCGGTACATGACCACCACCTTGTCCGCACGCTCGGCCGCCAGCCCCAAGTCATGGGTGATCAGCAGCACAGCGGTGCCCAATTCCGTGGTCATGGTGTCCAGGTGATCTAGGATCTGTCGCTGGACCGTGACATCCAGTGCCGACGTCGGCTCATCCGCGATCAGGAGCCGCGGCTGGCAGGAGAGTCCGATGGCAATGAGGGCGCGCTGGCGCATACCGCCGGAGAACTCATGCGGGTACTGTTTGGCGCGCCGGTGGGCATCCGGAAGTCCCGCCTGAGCCAGTACCTTTGCGATGTCGTCCGGACCACTGGGGCGGCCGTTCGCGCGGAGGGTCTCCTTGACCTGATAGCCGATCTTCCAGACCGGATTCAGGTTGGACATCGGGTCCTGCGGAACCATGCCGATGGTATTGCCGCGGAGCTCGATCATCCGTTTCTCGGTGGCATGGGCGATGTCTTCACCGTCGAGCAGGATCTGTCCGCCGGACACCGCACCATTGGTGGGCAGCAGGCCGATGGCGGCCAATGCTGTTGTGGATTTGCCGGAGCCTGACTCCCCCACGATGGCCACTGTCTCCCCGGGCATGATGGTCAGGTGGGCGTTGCGGACTGCCTGAACCTCGCCAGTGCTGGTCTTGAACGTGATGGCAAGGTCGCGGATTTCCAGAAGGGGACTGGTTCCTGAATACCCTGCCTCGTCGACGCGAACGTCGGGAATCGTCATCTTTTCGCCTCTCATCGCTGCCGGCTCTTCGGGTCAAGAGCGTCACGCACAGCGTCACCCAGCATGATGAAGCTGAGCACTGTAATGGACAGGGCAGCTGCCGGGTAAAGCATGATTTCCGGCTTCGTCCGAATGGACGACTGCGCACCCGCAATGTCATTGCCCCAGGACATAATGCTTTGCGGCAACCCAATGCCTAGGAACGACAGTGTGGCCTCCAGAACAATGAATATGCCCAGATCCAAAGTTGCCAAAACGATGATCGGCGCCAGTGCGTTCGGCAGGACATGGCGCAAGAGTGCCCCAACCTTCGACACGCCCAGAGCGCGGGCGGCTGTGACAAAATCAGCATTTCGGACCTCGATGACCGCGCCGCGAGCCATGCGTGCCATTTGCGGCCACGCGAGCAAGGCAATAATCACCACCACGGTCCATACGCTCTTGTTCTCCCGGAAGGCGGGCAACTGGGTAATGACCAGAGCGCCAAGGACCAAAGGCAAGGCGAAGAAGATATCACTGAGCCGGGCCAAGACGGAATCTACCCAGCCGCCGTAGTAACCCGCGATCGCACCAATCGTCACGCCGATGATCACGACGCAGAGCACAGACAGGACGCCCACCGAGAGCGAAGCCTGCGTTCCGTGGACCACCCTCGAATAGATGTCGCACCCCTGGAACGTAAACCCGAATGGGTGCCCGGGCGCTGGACCGGCCTCGGAATTGCCTAGTTGGCAGTCATCGTTCGGCGGCACCGTCGACAGGAGGCTCGGGAACAACGCGATGATGATCAAAGTCAGAATCAACAGCGACGAAATGATGAACAACGGACGACGGCGAAGCTTGCGCCAGGCGTCAGCCCAAAGGCTCAGTGGTGCCTGATCCGTCTTCAGGGCATCTGTTGCCTGCAGCGGCGTCTCATCTATGGGTGCAACAAAATGGGTATCTCTACTGGTCATAACGAATCCTCGGGTCCAGCCAGGCGTACAGGAGATCAACGAGCAGGTTGGCGACCACGAACACCAGCACCAGCACGCTGACTATAGAAACAATGGTGGGCCCTTCAGTCCGCAAAGTGGCTTGGTAGAGCTTGTTGCCTACCCCCGGAACATTGAAGATGGCTTCCGTGACAATCGCACCGCCCATCAGACCGCCGAGGTCTGCGCCTAGGAACGTTACGACGGGGATAAGGGAGTTGCGCAGGATGTGCGCCACCACAACGCGGGGCCGGGAAAGACCCTTGGCGGTAGCTGTCCGCACGTAGTCGGCATTCATGCTCTCGCTGACGGATGCCCGCGTCAGCCGGAGCACGTAGGCAAACGACACCAGGCCCAGAACCGTTGCCGGCAGCAATAAATTGCCCCAATCGGCGTTGGCGCCGACGGTCGGTTTGGCCCAGCCCAATTGGACTCCGAAGACCAACTGGAAAGCAAAGCCGAGAACGAAGGTGGGAACTGCGATGACCACGAGCGAAGCCACCAGCACGGTGGAATCAAACCAGCCACCACGACGCAGTCCCGCAAAGACGCCGAAACCCACGCCGAATACGGTTTGGATAGCCAGCGCCTCTATGGCCAACATCGCCGTCACTGGAAAGACCCTCGCTAACGAGGCTGCAATCGGCTGGCCGGTGAAGTCGTTGCCGAGGTTAAAGGTGAAAATGTTCTGGAGGAAAAGTCCATACTGGACCCAAAACGGTTCATCGAGGTGGTACTGGCTGCGCAGGGTATCGATGACTGCCTGCGGGGGCTGGCGATCTCCGAAGAGCGCGGCAATGGGATCGCCGGGAAGGGCGAAGACCATGTAATAAACCAAGAGGGTGGTACCAAGTAAGACGGGGATTGCCTGAAGGAGCCGGCGAAGGATAAAGCGGACCACTGGATCACCGGCCTTCGGGGAGCGAAGAAAGGGGTTTCATTTTGTGCCTTCCTGCCGTGCAGGACAATGGGGGCCCGGCTTTGTGCCGGACCCCCATTCGCCTGGCGGCAAGTTAGATCATGGAGACTACTTGGCCGTGATGTTGTAGTAGAGGATTCCGCCATTCCAGCCGGTTTCGGCCTTCACAACGTTTTCGCTCCACACAATCGGCTTTGCCTGGTCCCAGAGCGGCAGTCCGGGCAGGTCCTCGAAGAGGATCTCCTGGGCCTGGTTGAACTTGCCGTTCGCCTCATCAGTGGTCTTGGCGGCAAGGCCCTCCTGGAGCAGCTTGTCGAACTCAGGGTTCGAGTACTTCTCGTAGTTGGAGGATGCGCCCGTTGCCCAGACCGGTCCGAGGAAGTTGTAGAGCGACGGGTAGTCACCCTGCCAGCCGGCGCGGCTCAGGCCCGGGAGGGACTGGGACTTGCGCAGGTTCAGCACTTCAGCGAACTTGGCAAAAGGCTGGATTTCGGCCTGAATGCCGAGGTTGTTCTTGAAGCCGTTGGCAACGGCGTCAATCCATTCCTTGTTGCCACCATCAGTGTTGGAGGCAATCTGCAGCGGCTTGGAATTGTCGTACGGCTGGATCTTGTCAGCCTGGGCCCACAGGTCCTTGGCCTTCGCGGCGTCAAACTTCAGGATTTCGCTGCCCTTGAGGCCTTCCTTGAATCCGTCGATAACGGGCGGCGCGAAGGCCTTGGCCGGGGTGCGGGTTCCGTTGAAGACCACCTTGGCGATCTCTTCGCGGTTAATGGCGTACGACAGTGCCTGGCGGCGCAGCTTTCCGGCTTCACCCTGGAAGTTCGGGTTGTAACCCGGGATGTTCAGGGTGGAGTTGGTGGCCACCGGCTTCGTGGCGTTCCTGTCCTGGAAGTCTGAGACGTAGGTCTTCAGTGCGTTGGACGGCAGTACATCCGAGATGTCCAGGTTGTTGGCCTGAAGATCCGTGTATGCGGGGCCCGGATCGGTGTAGAACTTGAAGGTCACGCCACCGTTCTTCGATTCGCGCGGACCGCTGTAGTCAGCGTTCTTGACGAGGGAGATCGACTGGTCATGGACCCAGGAGCCGGTCTTTTCGAACTTGTACGGACCGTTGCCTACGGGGTTTTCGCCGAAGGTCTTTGGATCCGCCAAAGCAGCGGACGGCAGCGGGAAGAACGCCGAGTAACCGAGGCGCAGCGACCAGTCAGCTTCCGGCTGAGCCAGCTTCACCGTGAGGGTCGAATCATCCGTGGCCGTCAGGCCGGACATTGTCTCGGCGGTGGGCGCCGGAGTGGTGGTGGTCTTGCCGTCAGCTGCTTTTTCGGTGGTCACGGCCGAGACATCTGCATAGCCCGCGATGGACTCGAAGAAGAATCCGTTGTTCTGCAGGTTCTTGGAGTTCGCTGCGAAGTTCCAGGAATCAACGAACGTCTTGGCGGTGATCGCTTCACCGTTCGTGAACTTCTGGCCCTGCTTGACCTTGATGGTCCAGTTCTGGGCGTCAGAGGACTCAATGGACTCTGCCAGGGCGTTGACCGGCTTGCCGTCGGCATCGTAGCTCCGCAGGCCTTCGAAGAGCAGCTCGACAACGCGGCCGCCATAAACTTCGTTCGTATTTGCCGGTAGCAAGGGGTTCTGTGGTTCGTTGCTGTACGCGGTGATCACCTTGTTGGGATCGCCGGCCGACTGGCTGGCACCATCATTGCTGCCGCCTCCAGCGCCGCAGCCTGTCAGGGCAAGGGCTGCGATCGCCACCATGCCGAGTGCTTTGGAAGTGCGCGTGAAACGCATTCCGCCTCCTATGAGTTGTGGGAGATGTTCAGGGGAAATCTTTTGCTCCCCGGCAGGCCCGTCACAGGTTCCCACTGTGACGTGGCCTACATATATGAGTAGCCTAACCGCACAAAGTCCAAATACTGGTACTCCGTTGCTAAACCGTAACCAGTTAATCGCCAATAACTAGCCGGTACCCGGAAGTGGCGCAAATCACATGCTACTCGTTGGTAGGGGATGCTGCGAATCGAGGACGGGGGCGGGCTCCCACTAGGACGACAAGCCCCAGGAGGGCCTATTTCCGGCGCCACTCCCACACATTCCACCAAACGCCCAAAGGGCCTGAGCTGGGCTTGATACCCGTCACGCGGCTGCTGAAAGCCACGGTTCCAGTGGTCTGGTACAGCGGCAGGCCGTACGCGCTGTACCACACGCGTTTGTCGATGTCAGCCAACAGTTCGTCCTGCTTTGCAAGGTCCGTAGTGCCGGACAGTTGCTCCATGGCTTTGTCTGCGTCGCCGTCGGAAAATCCGTTGAAGTTGCTGCCGCCACCGGTCTTAAAGATCTGCGGGACGCGGCTGACGCCGACCCCGGGTCCGATAGAACCGAGGATGGCTGCGTCGTAGCTGCCGCCGCCGAGCGCTTTCGCCCAGTCCGAGCTGCCGAGGCCCGCGTCTTCAACGGTGAATCCGGCGAGGCGGGCGGAGTCGCGGATCAGGGAGAAGGCCCGCACGCGGTTGGGGTTGTCCCTGTTGTACAGAATGCGGACCGTCGGGGCAGCATCCCGCAATTGCGACTTCGCGCCTTGGATGTCCACGTCAGAGTAATCGGCCGAACCGTTGTTTTTCACGGCGTCCGGATACTTCGGATGGGGTGGCAGGAAGACGTGCGAGTCCAGGGGTTTCGCGTCGGCGACAAATCCGCCCACCACGTCATCCACGATCTCCTGGCGCGGAACAGTCTTCAGGAAGGCCTCCCGGACATTCTTGTCCGCGAACAGCCCCGAAAAGTTGAGATCGAGGTGGTCGTAGCCGGACTGGCTGTAGCGCTGGACGGTATTGCCCTGCTCCACCAGTCCGTCGAAGAGGCTTTCGGTGCCGGCAGAGGGCTGCGGGGCGATGATGTCCGCCTGGCCGTTCCTGAGGGCGGCGATGGCGGTAGAGGCGGCACCGGTGAACCTTACGGTGATGTCATCGAGGTAGGGCTCCGGTCCCCAGACATAGTCCCTGTTCCGGACCAACCGGATCGAGGCGTCCGGAACGATGTCCCGGACAATGTACGGGCCGCTTGAAAGGTACATCGCAGGATCGTCAGGAAGCGTCTTGGCGTCGAAGCCGGAATTCCAGAAGTCGCTGACCCGCTTCAGCGGGGCGTTGGCCGAGGGCTGTCCGGTGTCGCCCCGGGGCGACTCCCTGATCAGATCAACAAGATCGCCTTCGTCATTGAGGCCGCTTTTAGCGGCGACAACATGGGCCGGGAGCCCGACGTCGAACGCTACTTCCCAATCAGCGTACGGCGCGGCGTATTCCAGCGTGATGGAACGCCCGTCACTGCCGATCTCCGGGAGCGCGGTGGACCCCAGGCCGCTCTTGTCAGCCGCGGCCGAAAAGTACGAGGTGCCGGTCCCCGTATGGGGTTCAGCGTCGTCGAAGTAGCCCGAGCCGGCGGCCCAGGACAGGAGGAGGTCGCCGGCGTCGATGGCTTCGCCGTCGGACCATTTCACACCCTCATTGACGGTGTACTTCACCTTCAGCGGCTTGTCGGAGATCTTCTCGTACCGGCCGAATTTCTCGTTCCGGACCACCTTCTCGGTGTCATCCACGTAGTAGAACCCGGAATGGGTGATATGGCCGATCTTGGTGTTGATGTCCGTGTTTCCGTCGGCGCTGAACGGGTTGAAGGACGTGAAGGCGTTCACCTCGGCCACGGTGGCGCTGCCGCCGCGGTTCGTTTCACCTACCACCACCGGAGGCGCTCCCCCCGAAGCGGAGCACCCCGAGATAACCAGCGCCGCAGCGACGGCCCCGGTGATGACCTGAATCAGACGCCTCACGGGCATGCCGTCTCCTTTGCCTGTCCGGAATCAGACGTTGAAGCGGAACTCCACCACATCGCCGTCAGCCATCACGTACTCTTTACCTTCGATGCGTACCTTGCCACGGGACTTGGCTTCAGCCATGGAACCGGCCTCGATGAGGTCATGGAAGGAAACCACTTCAGCCTTGATGAAGCCACGCTGGAAGTCGCTGTGGATGACGCCTGCTGCCTGCGGCGCGGTGTCGCCCTGGTGGATGGTCCAGGCGCGTGTTTCCTTCGGACCGGCCGTGAGGTACGTCTGGAGGCCCAGGGTGTGGAAGCCGACGCGTGCCAGCTGGTCGAGGCCGGACTCGTCCTGGCCGTTCATTTCCAGCATTTCGCGCGCTTCCTCCTCGTCCAGCTCCACAAGGTCGGATTCGAGCTTCGCGTCCAGGAAGATGGCGTCCGCCGGGGCCACCATGGCCCGCAGTTCGTCCTGCTTCCCCGGGCTGCCCAGGATGCCTTCGTCGGAGTTGAAGACGTAGATGAACGGCTTCGCGGTCAGGAGGCTGAGCTCCTTGAGGTACTCCATCTCCAGCTTGTCGCTCGTGATCGAGGAGAAGACCGTGTCCCCGCGTTCCAGGACCGCCTGCGCAGCCTTGATGGCCGCCAGTTCGGCAGCCTCCCGCTTCTTGATCTTGACTTCTTTTTCGATCCGAGGAATGGCATTTTCGATGGTCTGAAGGTCAGCCAGGATCAGCTCGGTGTTGATGGTTTCCATGTCCGAGCGGGGATCCACTTTGCCGTCGACGTGGATGACGTCGGGGTCATCAAACACCCGGACCACCTGGGCAATGGCCTCGGCCTCACGGATGTTGGCAAGGAACTTGTTGCCCAGGCCTTCGCCCTCCGATGCACCCTTCACGATGCCGGCAATGTCCACGAAGGACACCGGAGCGGGCAGGAGGCGCTGCGAGCCAAAGATGTCAGCTAGCTGCTGGAGCCGGGGATCCGGCAAGTTCACGACGCCGACATTGGGTTCGATGGTAGCGAACGGATAGTTCGCAGCCAGCACCTGGTTCCGGGTCAGTGCGTTGAAAAGAGTTGATTTGCCGACGTTGGGCAGTCCGACGATGCCAATAGTAAGAGCCACGAGCATTGATTCTACCGGTTGCCGGACGCATGGGCCCCAGGCGGTCCCCCGCAGTGTCGGCACATGCTGGAAGGTCTGGTCGAATATGTCGGTTCCGTAAATTGTCACAGGGGTATGCCACAGTGTGGATATGGATGCTCTAGCCCTGATTCTTGCCCTGTTGATGCTGCTGGTGGGTGCCGTCGCCGGCGCCGGCACCACCTACTTTTCCCTCCGCCGGCACAGTCGTGCCTTTGAGGAGGACTTCGACGCCGTCTCGTCGCGGCTTTCCGAGGTCAGCGCCCAGTTCGCCGCCGCGGACGCGGAGCGCCGGCTGCTCTCGATGCAGAACCGGGAACTCGGCGAGTCCCGCAATCAGGACGGGAGCGTCCTCCGGGCACTCGCCCCCGTGGCGGAAAAGCTGACCGCGGTGCAGCAGCAGGTGGCACTGCTGGAACGCGACCGCCTGGAACAGTACGGCCAGCTGGCGCAACAGCTTCAGGAGGCAAGGCTTTCCGATGCCCAGCTGATCCGGTCCACGCACGCCCTCGAGTCAGCGTTGCGCTCCAACAGTGCTCGTGGACAGTGGGGCGAAGTTCAATTGCGCCGAGTGGTCGAGGCATCGGGCATGCTCAAGCACGTGGATTTCCTGGAGCAGGTCCACAGCGCCGGGGCCGATTCAGCGGTCCGTCCCGACCTCGTCGTCCAGCTGCCGGGCCAGAAGCAGCTCGTGGTGGACGCCAAGGTGCCGTTGTCCTCCTACCTGGAGGCCCAGGAGCTGGGTGCGCGCCAGGAAACGGGTACAACCGGGAATCCCGGCAGCCAGCAATCCCTGCTGACTGCCCACGCCAAAGCGCTGCGGGCCCACGTGGACTCGCTCAGCAACAAGAAGTACTGGGACATCCCCGGGAACTCCCCCGAGCTGGTGATCTGCTTCCTGCCGGCCGAATCCATCCTGGCCGCCGCCCTGACAGCCGATGCGACTCTGTTGGACTACGCGCTTTCCAGGAATGTGGTTCTTGCCTCGCCCAGTACACTGCTCGCGGTGCTCAAATCGGTGGCTTTCACGTGGCGCCAGGACGTGCTGACGGACAGCGCGCGGGAACTGTTCGACCTCGCCCGCCAGCTGTACGAACGTATGGGAACGCTCGGCGATAACGTGGGCAAGCTCGGTTCGTCCCTGAAGTCCTCGGTGGACCGGTACAACGCCCTGATCGGCACCCTGGAAGCGCGGATCCTGCCTACCGCACGGAAGCTCAATGCCATGGATGAATCCGGGCTGCTCACTCCGCCGGCACTCGAGGTCACGCCGCGTTCGCTGGCGGCCCCGGAGTTTCAGCAGGACGAAGCCGCCGCCTGACGCGAGGTAGCCGCCTGACGTTGCCGGAGACTGGTCAGTCGCGGGACCGGCGTCCGCCGAGCGCCCGGCTGACGTCTCCGGCTTCCTTCAGGGTCGCGCGGAGTTCCTTAGGCAACGAAAACAGGAGGTCTTCTTCGGCTGTGACAACCTCCTCCACGGAGCCATAGCCGTAGTCGGCCAGCAGTCGCAGGACGTCCGTGACCAGGATTTCCGGCACGGAAGCCCCTGACGTGACTCCGACCGTTGCCACGCCTTCAAACCACGCCTCGTCCACTTCGTTGGCAAAGTCCACCCGGTAGGAGGCCTTAGCCCCGTACTCCAGGGCAACTTCGACCAGACGGACAGAGTTCGAGGAGTTGGCCGATCCCACCACAATGACCAGGTCAGCCTGGGGGGAGATCTTCTTGATGGCCACCTGACGGTTGGTGGTGGCGTAGCAGATGTCGTCGCTGGGCGGATCCTGCAGGGTGGGGAACCGATCCTTCAGCAGGCGGACCGTTTCCATGGTCTCGTCCACGCTGAGGGTGGTCTGGGACAGCCAGATGACCTTTTCCGGATCCCTGACGGTTACCTTGTCCACTTCATGGGGACCGTTAATGATCTGGATGTGTTCCGGGGCTTCGCCGGCGGTGCCCTCGACTTCTTCGTGACCGTCGTGGCCGATCAGCAGGATGTCGAAGTCGTCCTTGGCGAACCTCACGGCTTCCTTATGAACCTTCGTCACCAACGGGCAGGTGGCGTCAATGGTGCGCAGCCCTCGGTCCTCCGCTGACTGGACGACGGCCGGCGATACCCCGTGGGCGGAAAAGATCACCAGGGCGCCTTCCGGAACCTCGTCCGTCTCATCGACGAAGATGGCACCCTGTGCCTCCAGCGAGCTCACCACGTGGACGTTGTGCACGATCTGCTTCCGGACGTACACCGGCGGACCGTAGTGCTCCAAGGCCTTCTCGACGGCGATCACGGCCCGGTCCACACCGGCGCAATAGCCGCGGGGCGCCGCCAGGAGTACCTTTTTGGGACCGGTCACCGGAGCCGCGGCGGCTACCTCCTCAGGCGAGCGCCGCCTGCGCGGGACAGTTGGCATCGAGAGGGACACAGCTGAGGAAGTCATCCCTCCATGCTACCGGGTGGGGGCCCGCCGCCCCGGCGAAGCGATCCGGATCACAACGGCCGCAGCGACAAGCACAGCGCCGGTTATCGCGGCACCACCGACCCAGGATTGGAAGCTGCTGGACGCGGCCGCCACAAACGCATCCTTGAACATGTCCGAAAGCCCATTGCCGCTAGCCGTCCCCACGACGGCATCCCTGGCGACCTGCGAGCCGGCAGCCCACAGGCCCCCCAGTGCCAGCGCCCCCAGTCCCACAGCGAGAATCACGGTCCAGCGACGGCGCGCGGACACCAGCGCTAGCGCAAAGGCGATTCCCGCTCCAATGGCAAGGGAGTAGCCGAGCGGCGCGTAGGCGGACGCTCTTTCGACCATTTGGCGCTGCTCAGGCTCGCCAACGTTGACCAGCGTCTGCTCCGGCGCAGTCAGCGGGAGCCCGGTGGTGCGTGCGAGCTCCTTCGTCGCCAGCGCCACCAGGGGTGCCACGTCCAACGTAAGCGACGACGGGGAGTCAGGTTCGGCGGGAGCCGATGCGGGTGCGGCGAAGCTGAGCCGGTGGCTCTTTCGCAGTGTTTCCTCCCAGGCCGCCGGGTAGCCGGGCAAGGCTGTGAGGGAACTGGCAGCCGCCTCAAGCACTGGCGTGACCAGACCTGCCAGGGCGTCCGGGATGGCCCCTGTATCGATGGTGCCCACAGCGGCCGCGGCGAGCCTCTGCTGGAATTCTGCGTCCTGCCCCAGGGGAGCGGCCAGGGCCACAAAGCCATCCTCCTGAACCACGTTGCGGTCAAGCCAGATGGCGGGTACGGCCAGGGCGGACAGCAAAACGCCCACGACGACGGCGATGGCTGAAACGAAGGTGCGCAAAACGGGTCCTCACGGGTTGGCGGCAGCACAGCCATCATAGAGCTGGTGTCTGGACAAAGAATGTCAGTCTCGGGTGATACAGCTTATGGATAAGGTTGAATGGCAACCGCCAGCTCACTGACGGCCGCCTTTCAAGCACGAACCGCTACCTGCCGAACAAAGGACCACCATGCCGCCACCCACAGTTTCCCGGGGCAGCGGACATGTCTGAACAGGCTGCGCTGCCGGGCACTGCTGCCACCACGTTGCCTGCCACGGCCGGTGAGACCAGCCCGGACAATCCATGGCCGCTGCAGTTGCTGTCCCAGAAACTCAAGGCCCATATCGATCGCACCCCGTCCGCATGGGTCGAAGGCCAGGTCATCGAATTGAACCGCCGCGGGGGTAACGCGTACCTCACCCTCCGGGACGTGGACGCGGAAGTTTCCCTGCCGGCGTCGGTCTGGACCAAGGTTCTGGACCGGCAGAACATGCCCCTGGAGCGTGGCTCCCGCGTGGTTGCCTTGCTCAAGCCGGAGTTCTGGCTGAAGACCGGGCGGCTCAACATGCAGGTTCGGGACATCAGGCCTGTAGGGCTTGGCGACCTGCTGGCGCGGATCGAACGGTTGCGCCAGGCCCTCTCCGCCGAGGGGCTGTTTGCCGATTCACGGAAGAAACCACTGCCGCTGCTCCCGCACCGTATCGGACTGATTACCGGACGGGACTCCGACGCCAAAAAAGACGTCGTCCAAAACGCCGCACTCCGCTGGCCCGCAGTTGAATTCGAGATCCGGGAAGTGGCGGTCCAGGGCAACACTGCGGTCTCGCAAATTATCCGCGCCCTGCAGGAACTGGACAGCCGCCCCGACGTGGACGTCATTGTCATCGCCCGGGGCGGCGGAGCCTTGGAGGACCTGCTGCCTTTCAACAGCGAGGAACTGATCCGTGCTGTCGCGGCCACGGCCACCCCGGTGGTCAGCGCCATCGGACATGAGGCGGACCGTCCCCTTCTAGACGACGTGGCGGACCTGCGCGCGTCCACGCCCACTGATGCGGCTAAGCGGATCGTTCCTGACGTTGCCGAGGAACTGGCGGGCGTGCGCCAGGCACGGGAGCACCTGCGCAGGAGCATCGGCAGGCTCGTGGACAGGGAGTCGGACAGGTTGTCCGCACTCCATTCCCGGCCTGTTCTGGCCACCCCGGAAGCCATGGTCACCGGACGAGCGGAGGAAATCGAACGCCTCCTGCGGAGATCATCGGCCGCTGTCAGTTCAACGGTGGTACGTGCAGCTGACCAGCTGGTTCACCTGCAGGCCCAGGTCCGTGCCCTGTCACCACAAAAGACGCTGGACCGCGGCTATGCCGTGGTCGAACTGGCCAACGGCCGGCCGGCCCGTGCCACTGAAGCTGCCGGCCACGCTGTGGTTCGAGACCCGTCGGAGGCGCCGTCGGGAACTGCGTTGTCCGTACGCGTGGCCCATGGCCTGTTCGGCGCCACTTCCACTGGGGAACTTCAACAAGGAGAAGCACATGCCCGAAACAAAGCCTGACCCGGAAATCCAAGCACTGAGCTATGAGGAAGCCCGCGAACAGCTGGTGCAGGTGGTGGGGAAGCTTGAGGCGGGCGGCGCCAGCCTCGAGGAATCCCTGGCACTCTGGGAACGCGGCGAAGCCCTGGCAAAGCGCTGCGAAGAGTGGCTGGAGGGCGCCCGCAAGCGGCTCGCTGCCGCCCGCGACCAGCCGCTCTGACCAGTCACTGCAGGCGGCCCACCCCTCGGAACGGCGCGCCCCAACAGGTCAGGACCGCTCAACCAGTTCCCGTTCGATCGGGACATCGAACTCAGCTTCCGGCCATTCCAGCTTCATGTCAGACAGCGCGCCCAGCACCAACTGCTGCACCGCGATCCTGGCGTACCATTTTTTGTTGGCCGGAACCACATGCCAGGGTGCCGCTTCCGTGTTGGTCTCGTCGAAGGCAGCCTGGTAGGCGCCCATGTAGTCGCCCCAGAACGCCCGCTCCTTGAGGTCACTGCTGCTGTATTTCCAGTGCTTGGCAGGGTTGTCCAGCCGGGCAAGGAGCCGGGCCTTCTGTTCATCCTTGCTGATGTTGAGCATCACCTTGATGATTTTGGTTCCGGCATCGGTCTGGCGCGCCTCGAACTCATTGATGGCCCGGTAGCGGCGCTTAAGTTCGGCAGGCGTCGCCCAGTTATGGACCCGGTGGATTAGGACGTCCTCATAGTGGGAGCGGTCGAAGATGCCCACCATGCCCGCTCCGGGCACCTCCTTCTCGATCCGCCAGAGGAAGTCATAGGACTTCTCCTCCTCGGTGGGTGCCTTGAAAGCCTTGAACTGGACGCCCTGCGGATCCATGGTGGCCATGACATGGTTGACGATTCCGCCCTTGCCCGCGGTGTCCATGGCCTGCAGGATCAACAGAAGCCGTTTTCTCCCGCCGAAGCGCGACGCCGCGAACAGCTTTTCCTGAAGTTCGGCCAACGCGCCGTCCAGTTCAGCCAGAATTGCCTGGCCATCGGCTTTGTTGCCCTTGTAACCGGGCGTCGCGTCAGGGTCGGCGTCGGCCAGCGAGAAGCCTTTCCCCACCCTCAGCGTATCGACGGGGTGCTTCTCGAACTCAACGACGTCGGCCATTGGGGTCCTTTCCCAAGGTTCCACGCGCCGAAAGACGCGTCACCACAGGCTAGTTCCCTTTGTACCTGCTCAGGAAGTCCCCCATACGGTTGATGGCCTCCTCAAGGTCCTTCACCAGCGGCAGCGTGACCATCCGGAAGTGGTCCGGGCGGACCCAGTTGAAGGCGCGGCCGTGGGAGACCAGGATTTTTTGCTCGCGCAGCAGGTCCAGGACAAACTTCTCGTCATCGCGGATGTGGAAGACCTCGGGATCGAGCTTCGGAAAGAGGTACATGGCGCCACGGGCCTGCTGCGTGCTCACACCAGGGATGGCGTTGAGCATGTCATAGGCCTTGTTTCGCTGTTCCAGCAGCCTGCCGCCGGGCAGGATGAGGTCGTTGATGCTCTGGTAGCCGCCGAGGGCGGTCTGGATGGCATGCTGGGCGGGCACATTCGCACACAAGCGCATGTTGGCCAGGAGGCTGATGCCTTCCAGGTAGTCCGAGGCATCCTTCTTCGGGCCCGAGATGGCCATCCAGCCGGCACGGTAACCGCAGACGCGGTAGGCCTTGGACAGTCCACTGAAGGTGAGGCAAAGGACGTCGTCACCCGTAAGCGCGGCCATGTTGATGTGGACGGCGTCCTCGTACAGGATCTTTTCGTAGATTTCATCCGCGAAAAGGATCAGGCCATGCTTTTCAGCCAGGGCCACGATCTTCTCCAGCGTCTCTTCGGGATAGACCGCGCCCGTGGGGTTGTTGGGGTTGATCACCACGATGCCCTTGGTGCGCGGCGTGATCTTGGCTTCAAGATCCTCAAGGTCCGGCTGCCAGCCTGATTCCTCATCGCAGAGGTAGTGCACGGGCTTCCCGCTCGCAAGGGCAACGGAAGCGGTCCACAGCGGGTAGTCCGGTGTGGGGATCAGTACCTCGTCGCCGTCGTTGAGCAGCGCCATGAGCGACATGGTAATCAGTTCGCTGACGCCGTTGCCCAGGTAGATGTCGTCCACATGGATGTTCTGGATTCCACGGGTCTGGTAGTACTGGGAGACCGCGGTCCGGGCCGAGAAGATGCCCCGGGAGTCGCTGTAACCCTGGGCATGGGGCAGATGGCGGATCATGTCCACCAGGATCGCGTCCGGGGCTTCAAATCCAAACGGCGCAGGGTTTCCGATGTTCAGTTTGAGGATCCGGTGACCCTCCGCCTCCATCTGCTGGGCGGCCTGAAGAATCGGTCCACGGATGTCGTAAAGGACGTTGTGAAGCTTGGTGGACTGCTTGAATTCTGCCATCCATCAAATATGCCATATGACGGATGTACTTCGGTTGAGACCTCAGACACAGACGTGCAGAGAGCGGACGACGGCGGCTGCCGGCCAGTGTGGGTCCGGCAGCCGCCGTCGTGATTACGTTGTGGAGTCAGGTGCTACTTGACGATGCCCTTGTCCTTGAGCCAGGTGGCGGCGGCGTCTTTGGCATTTTGCTTCTGGCTGCCGCTGACTGCGCGGTTGAGGTTGACCAGGTCCTCAGTAGTGAGGATCTTCGATACGGCATTCAATGCGGCCATGGCCTTGTCGGTCATTTTTGCCTTGTTGTACAGCGGCAGGACCTGCTGGGCCTTGAAGTTGTTCTTGGGATCCTCCAGAACCACCAGGTCGTTGTCCGCGATGGACGGTGTGGTGGTGTAGATGTCAGCCACCTGGACGTCGTCGGTCAGCAGTGCCTGCAGGGTCAGGTTGCCGCCGCCGTCGCTGAAGGGCTTCAGTGCCTTGAGTTCGCAGCCATAGTTCTTTTTGAGTCCCGGGAAGCCATAGGCGCGGGTTTCGAACGTGGCCGGCGCCGCCATGGTCAGGTCCTTGCAGACCTTGGCGAGGTCCTCAATGGACTTCAGCTGGTACTTCTCTGCGGTGGCTTTGGTGACCACCATGGCGTCCTTGGACTCAGCTTTCGATGCTTCCAGGACTGCTAGTCCTTCGGGGAGCTTCCCCGGCAAGGCCTTGTAGACGTCGTCGGCCGAGACCTCGGCAGCTTCAGGATCCACATGCGAGAGCAGGTTGCCGGAGTAATCCGGGACAAGGTCAACCGAGCCGTCCTGGACCGCTTTGAAGTAGATTTCGCGGGCACCGATGTTGGGCTTTGTGGTTGCCGTGACCCCTGCAGCAGTCAGCGCGCCGGCATAGATCTCAGCGACGATCTGGCTCTCCGGGAAGTCAGCCGAGCCGACCACCAAGGAGCCGCCGCCGGCGCTTCCGGCGCTGGTGCTGGGGGTCTTCAACGGATCACTCCCGCCGCAGGCCGTCAGCGCGACGGCCAGGCCGACGCCGGCAGCCATGCCAGCCAGTCCCCGGCGGGTAAGGATTGTCCTGGTGTTCTCTTTCATGGGGTACCTCCTTGAACGGCAGCTGGCGCAGGCGCGGCAGCTGGGAGATCAGCGGCGGCCTTCTGGCCACCGCGCAGATCGGTTTTGAGGCCGGGCGAAAGAAGGACTCTTTGCACCGCGGCCAGGATGAGGTCAACAACGATGGCCAGCCCTGCAATCAGCAGCGACCCGGCAAGCATCCGCGGGAAGTCCTGCAGCGCCAAGCCGTCAAAAAGGTAGCGGCCCAGCCCGCCCAAGGG
The DNA here is from genome assembly GCF_023913735.1 of Pseudarthrobacter raffinosi. Taxonomy (GTDB): domain Bacteria; phylum Actinomycetota; class Actinomycetes; order Actinomycetales; family Micrococcaceae; genus Arthrobacter; species Arthrobacter raffinosi. The sequence continues at coordinate 64,839 of NZ_JAMXBH010000006.1, read as the reverse complement.
CAGGTAGGCAACCACCGACACCGTGGCGATGACCTGCAGCACGGCGGTTCGGACACCGCCGAACATGACCTGCAGCCCGTTGGGCAGCTCAACCCGGAACAGGATCTGCAGCTCGGTCATGCCCATGGCCCGGGCAGCGTCCACCACGGCCCGGTCCACACTCGAAATGCCGGCATAAGTTCCGGCAAGGAGCGGCGGCACGGTCAGGATGACCAGCGCCCACACCGGCGGCATCAGGCTGCTTCCCGCCAGGAGGGCGAAGAGGACCAGCAGGCCCAGGGTAGGCAGGGCCCGCAGCGCCCCTGCCACCGCTACGGCCACTACGCGTCCGCGGCCCGTGTGCCCGATGTAAAGCCCTGCCGGAACCGCGATGGCCGCGGCAATCACCAAGACCAGCCCGCTGTATTGGAGGTGCTCCAGCAGCCGGACCGGGATGCCGGAACTGCCGGTCCAGTGCAGCGGATCGGCAATCCACGCCAGGGTGTCCACGAAAACGTTGCTCACGGCGCGGCCCCCGTGTGGATGTTGGCGTCGGCCAGGTAGCTGGCGGCGGAAGGCGCCGCGGGGCCCGAGGCTTTAGCGGCGCGGGTCCAAGGCGTCAGCAGCCTTTCCAGGACGACCAGTACAGCATCCATCAGCAGCGCGAGCACCAGGATGGCGATGATTCCCACCACCACTTCCGTGACGAAGTTCCGTTGCAGTCCATCGGTAAACAGCATGCCCAAGTTCCCCACGCCCAGCAGTGCCGCGACGCTAACCAGGGAGATGTTGCTGACGGAGACCACCCGCAGCCCGGCGAACATCACCGGAAGGGAGAGCGGCAGGTCGATCTGGACAAAGCGCAGCCACGGCTTGTACCCCATGGCAATCGCAGCTTGCCGGAGATCCTCCTCCACGGAGTCAAAAGCATCCAGGGCTGCCCGGACCAGCAGCGCCACCGCATAGATGGTCAGGGCAACAATGACGTTGAGCGGGTCCAGGATCCGGGTTCCGAGAATCGAGGGCAGGATGATGAACAGCGCCAGCGACGGGACGGTATACAGCAGTGAACTGGCGGTCACCACCACCGACCGAAGCGCAGGGTGGGTCCGCGCCACCTGCGCCAGCGGAATGGAAATAACCAGCCCCAGGACCATCGGGATCAGGGCCAGGACCAGGTGCTGGCCCGCCAGTCCCATGACCATGCCGCTGTTTGCCAGGAACCACTCCATCAGAGCGCAGCCTGCCTGACCTGGCGGGCTTCCTCAATGACGCCGAGGACTTCCTGTGCCCTGATGGTTCCCAGGACCTTGCCGTCGCCATCCACCGCCACACCTTGGCCGGACGGGGACGAAAGGGCCGAGTCCAGCGCCCGCCGCAGCGTCTCGCCGGGGCGGAAGAGTGACCCGCCCGGGATGAGCTCTGAGTCCGTCCCCGGCCTCGCCCAGCCCAGCGGGCGCAGGTCCGCATCCACCACGAGCTGCCAGTCGGTCACCCCAGCGGGATCGCCGGCGAACTGGCCGGCACTCATCACGAGCGTGGGCACCGGGTGGATGGACACGGCGTCGGACGTGGTGAACCCGAGGTGGCGGAAACCACGGTCCCGGCCGACGAAGGACGCCACAAAATCATTGGCCGGTGCCCGGAGGATTTCCTCAGGGGTGGCGTACTGGGCCAGCCGGCCGCCGACGGCGAAAACGGCCACCTTGTCGCCGAGAACGGTTGCCTCGTCGATATCGTGCGTGACGAAAACGATGGTTTTTGCGAGGTCCTTCTGCAGCCTCAGGAGTTCCTGCTGCAGTTCGTCACGCACCACGGGGTCAACGGCGCTGAACGGTTCGTCCATCAGCAGGACGGGCGGATCGGCGGCGAGCGCCCGGGCCACACCGACGCGCTGCTGCTGGCCGCCCGAGAGCTGGGAGGGGTACCGTTTCCCGAGCGCGGAAGCCAGCCCGACGACGTCGAGCAGTTCCGTGGCGCGCTTGCGGGCCTCAGCCTTGGAAACGCCGTTGAGCCGGGGCACGGTGGCGATGTTGTCCAGCACGGAACGGTGCGGCATCAGCCCGGAGGACTGCATGACGTAGCCCATGGACCGTCTCAGCTCCGCGGCAGGAACCGAGGTCACGTCCCGCCCGTCCACGGTGATCACGCCGGACGTCGGTTCCACCATGCGGTTGATCATCCGCAGCGAGGTGGTCTTGCCGCAGCCGGACGGCCCTACAAAAACGGTGATGGAGCCCCTGTCGATGGACATGGTGAGCTGGTCCACAGCGGGCTGCCCGCCCTGATACTGCTTGGTGACGCTCTGGAACTCAATCATGGCTTGGTCCATTCCCGGACTTACCTGTTCTGTTGGACGGCATCGGACAGTGTTGGGTCATAAGCTCACTGATATTTACGGTAACGCAATCCGTTCACAGCGTAACCGGATCCGAAGGCAATCCGGGCAAGAGAATCCCTACTGTAACCATTCGTTGGACAGCCGCCCGCGGATGGGTCCTTCGATCACAAGGTGCCGGTGCTGCGCTTACGCCCGGCTCTGCCCGCGCCTAGAGTTGGACTGTGACCAACTTGGAAGTGGCTCCGCAACAGGAACTTTGTCCGCCCGCAGGCCCTGAAGGGACGTCCGGCCCTTGCCTGCAGCTCTGGCCCGAACGCGAGGTTCCGCTGGGCGGCGTGCGGGCCATGAACGTCCGGCGCACGCTCCCGCAGCGCGGCCTGCCCACCATCGGAGCCTGGTGCTTCCTGGACAGTTTCGGTCCGGACCGCATCGCCATGTCCGTACTCCCCCACCCGCACACGGGCCTGCAGACGGTCACCTGGCCGCTTGCGGGGAACATCCGGCACCGGGACAGCGTGGGCAGCGATGTTGTGGTCCGGCCAGGTGAGCTGAACATCATGACCGCCGGGCACGGGGTGTCCCACTCCGAGTTCGCCGTCCTGCCGGATCCCGACGCGGGCGCGCCGCTGCCCGTGCAGCGCGGCCTGCAGCTCTGGGTAGCGTTGCCGGATTCGGAACGCCGCCGCGAGCCCGCGTTCGAGCAGCACCGGGAACTGCCTTCAGTGACGGGGCCGGGTTTCACTGCGACTGTGATGGTGGGCGAATTCGCCGGGGCGGTGTCGCCGGCCACGATGTACTCCCCCATCGTCGGAGCGGACATCTCCTGCGACGGCCTGGCCGTCCTGCCGCTGAACGCTCACTTTGAGCATGCTGTCCTGGTGCTCGACGGCGGGCTGACGCTGGACGGGCAGGAGGTCCCGCCCGGGCCGCTGGGCTACCTGGGCGCGGGACGTACGACGCTGGAGTTCCAGGCCCTGCCCGGCACACGGTTCCTCCTGATCGGCGGGGAGCCGTTCCAGGAGGAACTGCTGATGTGGTGGAACTTCGTGGGCCGCACGCACGACGAAGTGGAGCAGGCCCGTGCGGACTGGGAAGCCCAGGCCGCACTGCCTGACGCTGCAGCCCGCGGAGCCCGCTACGGGCTGGTTGAAGGGCACGGCCCGGATGCGGGCGCTGAAGCCGGACGCATCCCCGCCCCCATCATGCCGGCCGTCAGGCTGACACCCCGGAAGCGGTCAGTGGGCCCCTGACGCTTCCGAGACCAGCTTCAGGACGCCAAACACAGGGTCCTGGTCCAGGACACGGACATCGGAGACGCCGGCGGCGGCCAGGTGGCTCCGGAAAGAGTCCTGCAGCGGAATCACGTTCATGCCGAGTCCGCTGCCGAGAATTACCGGGCCGTCGATTCCAAGCTTCCGCAGGGCCTGCGCAGCCAGGCCGGCAAGGTCTTGGCCGGCCTGGTCCAGGAGCTCCTGGCTGACCGGGTGGCCCGCCGCAGCCGCCTCCACCACCAGGCGTGCCTGCTGGGCCCAGAACCGGCGGCCGGTGTCCGGGGAATGGAAGAGCGCAATCAGCTTGTTGGGGTGGTCCACTCCGCAGGCTGCAAGCAGCGCCTCGGTCAGCTGGTCCGCCGGGAGTCCCTGGTTCATCCGGCGCAGGCTGTGCCGGACCGCCTCACGGCCGAGCCAGTAGCCGCTGCCTTCATCCCCAAGCAGGTAGCCCCAGCCGCCGGCCCGGGCTTCGTCGCCGGCGGCATTCCTTCCCCAGGCTGCAGAGCCGGTTCCCGCGATCACGGCCACGCCGGTACTGGCGCCGCCCGCGGCCAGCAGCAGCCGTGAGTCGTGGACTACCGTGACTTTGGCTCCCGGAACATGGGGTTCGATCAGCGCGGCAAGGGCTGCGGCGTCATCGTCGGTGTCTATGCCACCGGCCCCGGCATACACCTGGGCCACCTGGCCGCCGCCGATCCGGGAGAAGAGATCCGCGAGGTTCATCGCCGCCTGTTCGCGGCTGACGTTCTGGACGTTGGAGCTGCCGGCGGACTCGTCGGCCACGGCAACGCCGTCCTCAAACCTGACGCCGCGGGTCTTTGTACCTCCGATGTCCAGGCCGATGATGACCCCCGTGAGGGGACCCGTGGCGGCCGCGGACGTGGCGCCGCCCAGCGGGTGGTGTCCGGAAGTTGTGGTCTGGGGGTGCTCGCTATCAGTCACGTCCCCCAGCCTACTGAAACGCTGGCGGCGAAGCGCTGCCGGGCGGCGGGAGGCCGTCGTGTCTCAGCACCGCGCCGCCTATCCCCTGCCTGAACGGGCGACGACGAGGCCCGCCAGCAAATGCGGGCCCTCCTGCAGGACCATCTCCCGGAAGAAGCGGACAGGATCGGGCTCGGCGTCGGGGCCGGGTTTCCGCCGGCGCCAGCCCAGCCCGATTTCGCGGTAGGCAAGGCCGGATTCCAAGGTAAGTTCAACCCAGCCCAAGTTGCCCGTTTCCGGACTGAGGTGGCGCCCCGGCGCACTGCCCCCGGGCGGCAGGATGCTGACGCCGAGTCCCGCGGCGACCAAACCACGGGCGGTGTGGGTGTCCTGGCTTTCGAAGGCGATCCGCGGCCGGAAGCCTGCCTCGCGGAACAAGGCATCCGTCAGTGACCGCATGCCGTACCCCGGCTCCAGCGCGACGAAGGGGTCCCTGCGGATGTCCTGCATCCTGACGGCGTCCCGTCCGGCCAGCGGGTGGCCGTGGTGAACCACCAGCCGGAGGGGCTCACGGTAGAGCGACGCCGAAGAGATGGTGCTGCTTGCCGCCGGAACAGGGGCGGTCAGTGCCAGGTCCGCCTGACCCGAGGCCAGCCCCGCCAGGCAGGTGTCCCGCGCCCCCTGGCTGAGGATGAAGCCGGCCTCCGGGTGGCGGCTGCGGAAGGCACTGATGAGCAGGGGCAAGGTGGCCTCCCCGAACGTGTGCTGAAAGGACAGCGACACCTTCCCCCGCACCACGTCCGACTCGTGCCGGACCAGGTCCAGTCCGGCCTGGAACTCGGTCAGGGCCGACTCGATGTACGGCAGCAGCGTCCGGGCGGCCGCTGTCAGGCGGATGCCCCGTCCGTCCCGGATCAGCAGTTCTGTTCCGACGACGGCGCTGGCCCGGGACAGCGCCCGGCTCACCGTTGACTGGGGTACTCCCAGGAGCTCGGCCGTTTCAGTGACGTGCTGGGTCCGGCCCAGTTCAGCCAGGATGGGGAGCAGCGGCAGGAGCTTCACCAGCTGTTTGTGGTCCGAGTGCATCGGCTCCACCTTTCAAACGTTCCACTCTGGATATGAAATGTGCCTAAAAGATGCATTGGAAGCATACATTGCCGAAGCCTACCCTTGAGCTATGCCACTGAATACCGCAGCCCCAGGAACTTTCAGTCCAGCGCAGGATCCCTGGGCGGGACATCCCAAAGGCTCCGCTGCCTACAACAAGATTCTGGCCGGCCTGGCCTTCGCGGGCGTGGCAACGTTCGCCCAGCTCTACTCCACCCAGGCGGTCTTGCCGCTCCTGGCGGCAGACCTGAAGGTGACCGCGGCAGAGGCCGCGCTGACCATTTCGCTGGCCACGGTGGGCCTGGCTATCACCGTCATTCCGTGGTCCTTCCTCGCGGACAGGATCGGCAGGGTCAAGGCCATGGCATGGGGCATCTCCGCCGCCACTATCCTGGGCTTGCTGGTACCGCTCGCCCCCACTTTCGGCGCCCTGCTTGCCTTGCGGCTGCTGGAAGGCATGGCGCTGGGCGGGATCCCGGCCATCGCCATCGCCTACCTGAACGAGGAAGTGAACAGGGCCCATGCGGCCATGGCCGCAGGCAGCTACGTTGCCGGCACAACGCTGGGCGGGCTGGCCGGCCGGCTCGTGGCAGGCCCGGTAGGTGAGCTCTGGGGCTGGCGCACTGCCGCCCTGGCTGTGTCCCTGCTGGCAACAGTGGCCGCGGTGCTCTTCCTGGGTCTGGTACCGCAGGCGAAGGGATTCACCGCCGCCAAGGCCGCCGGGCTGCGCGGTGCCATGGCGACGCTCGGCGGGCATGTGCGCAATCCCCGGCTGCTGGCGCTCTACACGCAGGCCTTCCTGATGATGGGCGGGTTTGTGGCCGTCTACAACTACCTCGGCTTCCGGCTGACCGCTGAGCCTTTCACGCTGCCTGCCACCCTGATCAGCCTGATCTTCCTTGCGTACCTTTCCGGAACGTTCTCTTCCCGCTGGGCCGGCGGGTTGACGGCCAGGTTTGGCCGCAGGAATGTACTGCTGGCTGGCATCGTCCTGATGGTGGCCGGGCTGGCGCTGACGCTTACGCAGCTGCTCGCCCTGATCCTTGCTGGCCTGGTGATCTTCACGGGCGGCTTCTTCGCGGCGCACAGCATCGGCGCAGGCTGGACCGGAAACATCGCCACCACCGGCCGCGCCCAGGCATCGTCGCTCTACAACCTGGCCTATTACCTGGGCTCGAGCGTCATCGGCTGGGCGGGCGGACTGGTGTTCCAGTCCCTGGGCTGGACGGCGCTTGCCGTGGCAATCATGGCCCTGGCATGCATCACAGCGGTGACAGTCGCCGTCGTACATCCCCGGGGGAACGACGAAACCGCACGGGCCGCCACACAAGGGCAGGCGGACGCCGCGCGGCCGTAGAACTATCCGCCATTAAATGGCACGTGTGTCTGGCGGTTGTTCGGCAGGGATGGTTGCGTTCCGGGGTGATCAACAGGAATCCGGCGTCTAGGATGAACTGACGGACATTCAAGGAGATTCCATGAGCAGCAACCCAAAAAGCATCCGGCCGGCCAGCCACGTTGAGCCGCTGGATGCCATCGATGAACGGCTTCTGGCCGCCTTGGTGGACGATGCCCGGATCTCCAACAAGCAGTTGGCAGAACTGGTGGGCATTGCACCGTCCACCGCGCTCATGCGGACCCGCGCATTGTCCGAACGTGGCATTGTCCAGGGATTTGAGGCGAAGCTCAGACTCTCGGCCATCGGCAGGTCCGTCCAGGCGCTTGTGGCCGTCCGGCTGCGGGCCCACGACAGGGACCAGATCGACCGCTTTACAGCCCGCGTTCCGCACCTGCCCGCGGTCCTCTCCACCTTCCACACGTCAGGCTCCGTGGATTACCTGCTGCACATCGCCGTTGCCAGCACCGAGGACCTACGGGACTGGGTCCTGGACAATCTCGCCACCGACCCCGTGGTGGGCCACACCGAGACCACCCTCGTCTTTGAGCACATCCAGGGGAACCACGGCCCGCTGCCGGACTAGCCTGTCCGCTGCAGCGCCGTCCGAAGCGTGACGGCGGACAGCGCCAGTGCGGCGGCGCTGCACAGCACCACGAAGCCCGCGACCGCCGTCGGCAGCCCGAACACCGCGGTTGCCCAGCCCAGCCCGATGACCGGTACGGCGCTGCCCAGGTACGTGATGACATAAACCGTGCTGATGACCTGGGCGTGCTGTGACGATTCCACCTTGGCAGCCACATCATTGAAGACCGTCCGGAAGGCGACCCCCTGGCCCAGCCCCGCGCAGACGCTGGCAACGGCCAGCAGCAGCGGACTGCTCCAGGCGGCCGCTGCAGCCAGGAGCAGCACCGAGGCTCCCAGGACCGCCAGCCCCACGGGCACTACAAAGCGGCCCCGCACGGACAGCACCTGGCTCAGGGCGGAGGCGGCCAGCGTCAACCCGGCCAAGGCGCCGATCAACGGCCGTGAATCGGTCTGAATGATCGGGGCGAAATACGCCGGTGCCAGCGAGAGGCAAAATCCAAAGACGGAGAAGCTGAGGAAGCCGACGGCGGCCGCAAGCCAGAAAGCGCCCCTCGCCTCGGTGGATACCGAAGGCCGGCGGGGAGCCAGGACCAGGACCGGCCGACGGCCGACCGGAGGCTTGATGGCCGGCCGGGCCTGAAGCAGGTACAGCGGCACCAGCATTGCCGCCAGGACGAGCGAGTGAACATAGTACGGGGCCGTGGTGGGCCCGGGCAGCAGCGACAGCAGGCCGCCGATGACCGGACCGGCCGCCACGCCTCCCGCCGTCGCCAGCAGTGTGAAACGGGTGGCCCACTCCGGCCGGGTCGGGAGCAGTTCCCGCAGTGCGGCTGCGCTGGCACCCGTGGCCAGGGCAACGGCCACACCCTGAAGGGCCCGTCCGGCAGAGAGCGCCACCAGGTTTTCGGCCTGCGAGAAGACCCAACTGCCCGCCAGTCCGGCGAGTACAGCCAGGATGAGCGCCGCCCGCCGGCCGATGTGGTCCGACCAGTGCCCGGCCAGCATCAGCGTTGCCACCAGGGCCAGGACATAGCTGGCAAAGGCCCCCGTGACGCCGAGTGCCGAGAGGCCAAGGTTTGCCTGGAGCAGCGGATACAGGGGCGTGGCCAGGTTCGCACCGACCAGCAAGGTGAAGATGACGGCGCAGGCCATCGCCAGCCGTGCGGTGGTGGATGCATCCCAGCCCTGACGCCCGGCGGTAGCCGGACGCATGCGGAGTTCATTAAAGACTGTCATTGGCGCTGCCTTGGCGTCGACCGGGGAGGGAGGTCCTTGTGGGAGGCCGCCCCCGGGGGAAATTGATACCTATAGAATGCTTCAGAGGTGACGGTTTGGGCGCTTGTCCGTGGAACAATTGAGCAAAATACGCAATTCTTTACGGCGCCAATAACTGAAAGTGACAGTTTGCCTACCCTTGATCCCACTGACCTGAAGATCCTCCTGGAACTCATCCACGATCCCCGCATCCAGATCGGCGAGTTAGCCGAGGCGCTGGGGATTGCGCGCAACACAGCGCAGTCGCGGGTCCGGCGCCTGCTCCGGGCCGGAGTGCTGCACGACGGCGGCCGCGAGATCGACCTCGAGGCCGTGGGGTACGACGTCGTCGCCTTCGTTACGATCGAAGTGACGCACCGGGAACTGGACGGAGTCGTGGGCGCCCTCCGGCTGCTCCCCCAGGTCCTGGAGGTCCATGAGATCTCGGGGCGGGGTGACGTGTGGTGCCGTGTGGTGGCCACCGATACGCACAACCTGCAGTCCGCCCTCCGCCAGATCCTCCGCATCAAGGGCGTCATCCGGACCGAAACTGTCCTGGCTCTCCACACCCATATTCCTTACCGGACCGAACCCCTGATCAGGCGCCTCGCACAGGCCGTGCCCGGCACCCCAACACGGCCCAAGCAATTGTCCGGGCGCGGCGGCGGGCCCGCCGAAGGCAGTTAGGATTCCAGCATGGATTGGCTTTCGCATATTTCACAGATCAACTGGCTCGCCGTGGCGCTGGCCTTCATCTCGAGCATGGCCATCGGCTTTGTCTGGTACATGCCGGCCGTGCTGGGCAAGCGGTGGATGGCCGCCATCGGAAAGACTGAAGAGGACCTCAAGAACATCAGCGGCGGCGCGGGGATCTGGGTTCCCATGATGGTCACCGCCGCCCTGACCGCCGTCCTGCTGGCTGTCCTGATCAGCAAGCTGGGCCTGGACAACGCTGTGGCGGGCGGCGGGTTCGCCCTGGTGCTCGCGCTGGTGTTCCGCGCCGGCGGGCACGTCATCCATAACGGGTTCGCCGGCCGCCGGACAACGGTCACCCTGATCGATTCCGGACACGACCTGCTCGCCATGACGATGGCCGGCGCGATCATCGGGGCAATGTCCTGACGTGACCATCATCGACAATGCCGTCTACGTGGACGGCGTCCGCAGCGCGGAACCGGAGAGCCTAGAACAGACCTTCGAAACGCTCGCCGAGCACGGGGGCATGGCCTGGATCGGGCTATACCGGCCCACGGCGGCGGAAATGACGTCCGTTGCCACCGAATTCGGGCTGCACGCCCTGGCTGTGGAGGACGCCATCTCGGCGCACCAGCGGCCCAAGCTTGAGCGCTACGAGGACAACCTCTTTACGGTGCTCCGCCCGGCGCGGTACCTGGACGCCACCGAGACCGTGGAGTTCGGCGAGCTGCACATCTTCACGGGCCGGAATTTCGTGGTCACCATCCGCCACGCCGAAATGGCCGGCGTCGCCCGGGTGAGGCGCCGCTTGGAGGGCCGACCCGACCTGCTCCGACACGGCCCGGAAGCCGTTCTCTACGCGCTGCTGGACCTGGTGGTGGACGACTACGCACCGGTGGTGGCCGGGCTGGAAAACGACATTGACGAGATCGAGGACCAGCTCTTCAGCGGGGACACCACCGTCTCCCGCCGCATCTATGAACTGGCCCGCGAAGTGATCCAATTCCAGCGCGCCATCCATCCCCTGCCGGACATGATGCAGCAGCTCAAGCGTGGCTTTGAAAAGTACGGCGTGGACTCTGAACTGCAGCACAGCCTGCGGGACGTCGAGGACCATGTGGAGAGAGTCATCTCGCGCGCCGATTCATTCCGTGATCTGTTGCAGAACGCCCTCACGCTGGACGGAACGCTGACCGCCAACCGGCAGAACCAGGCCAGCGCCGAACAGAACGAACAGGTGAAGAAGATCTCCTCCTGGGCGGCGATCTTCTTTGCACCGTCCTTCGTGGCCGGCGTCTACGGAATGAACTTCGACCACATGCCCGAACTCCACTGGGCCATTGGCTACCCGATGGCCATCGCGCTGATGGCCGGCACCGCAGGCCTGATGTACGCCATTTTCAAGAGGAAAGGCTGGCTGTAGGGCTGGCGGCTCCGGGCCCCCGGGCTCCGCCGAACCTCAGGCGACGTGGAGTTCCACACTCCCGTGGCCTGAGTCTGCAGCGCTGAATACCAGCCGGCGGTTGGCAATCTTGTCGGTGAAGAAGCGGTCGTGGCTGACCACAACCACTGCTCCCGGGAAATGCAGCAGGGCGCGTTCCATAACTTGGGTACTGGAGAGGTCCAGGTGGTTGGTGGGTTCATCCAGCAGCAGCACCGAAGCACCCGAGAGCAGGCATTGGGCCATGGCCACACGGGCGCGCTGGCCGCCTGAGAGGTTGCCGATCTTTTGCTTGAGATCAGCTTCGGAGAACTGGAACATGGCAAGGAACCTGTTCACCGACTTCTTCGTCGCAGTCAGGGCCAGGCTGTCAGGCATCGCGTTGACCGCATGGGTGACCGTGTCGTCGTCGTCCAGTTCTTCCAGGACCTGGTTGTAGGAGACCATTCCGGCGCCCTTGGCCCAGGCCACGCTGCCTGAATCGGCTGGCTCTTCGCCGGTGAGTGCCCGGAGCAGCGTGGTCTTGCCGCTGCCGTTGGATCCGATGACGGCGATGCGGTTGCCGCGCCCGATCTCGAAACTGAGGCCGCTGAACAGCGTACGGCCGCCGTAGGCCTTGCTCAGGGATTCCACCCGGCACAGGACATCCTTGACGTACAGGCCGCCGTAAATCTCCGTGATGATCTGGTCCACGGGCCGTGGCGCCCGGGACTTCTTGATCCTGGCCAGCTGGTTTGCCAGTCCCTTGCCGGCCGCCTTGGCCGCTTCCCGCCGGTCGGAGATGCCTTCGGCCTCGAAGGCCAGCAGCTCGGACTCGTGAACGAACTGGCTCTCCAGGCTCTTGAGCTTGAACTGCTTCGCCACCACGTATTCGGCGAAGTTTCCCGGGTATTCGTGGAGGTGGAAGTTCTCCACTTCGATGATCCGGGTGACAACGGAGTCCAGGAACTTCCGGTCGTGCGAGACGATGATCGCAGCGCCTTTGAAGGTCCGGAACCAGCCTTCGAGCCATTCGACGCCGGCCACGTCAAGGTAGTTGGTGGGTTCATCAAGCAGGAGGACGTCCGGGGCTTCCAGCAGGATCTTTGCCAGCGCTGCCCGGTTCCGCCAGCCGCCGGAGAGTTCATCGATGGCGCAGGTGCGGTGGTGGTCGCTGAAGCCGAGGGTGGTGAGCACTTTATCGATGCTGCGCTGATAGTCCCAGCCATCCAAACGGTCCATCGCCTCAAAGAGTTCCGACTGGCGGTGGATCAGCTCATCCAGCCGCGCTGCGTCGGAGGAGTCGGCGGCGATGGCCGCGTCGATGCCGGCAAGTTCGGCTTCGATCTCCTTGACGTGGGCGAACAGGCCGTCCAGGACCTCCGCTATGGTGGATTCGCCGTTCAGCTCCGAGAACTGGGAGAAGTAGGCGGCCTTGGTTCCGAGCTCGACGGCTACGGTCCCGGAATCGGGAGCCACCTGGCCTTGGATCAGCTTCAGGATGGTGGACTTGCCCGAACCGTTCTTGCCGATCAGGCCAACCCTGTCCCCGGCTTCAAGCTTGAAAAATGCTTCGCGGAGAACCTGGGTTTTGTCAAAGCTCACGTTGACGTCGTTCAGCCGGATCAAACTCATTGATGGTGTCCAATCCAGTGCTAGCTAACTGCGGGCCTGGGAAACACGGTTCTGGCCAGACAGATGATGTGTGGAGCTAAGGAGATTCGAACTCCTGACCTCTTCGATGCGAACGAAGCGCTCTACCAACTGAGCTATAGCCCCGGAACAGTCCGTGTCCCCGGGAAGGAACGGCGGTACCGGTGACCTTAGGCTACAAATTTTCGTCCCGCATTGCGAATTGACACTCCGCGCCCGCACTGACGACCGGGGCTCGTGCTGCTTGGGCGAACCTCGCGAGGTATCAGGCGCGGCGGCGCTGCAGGACGTCGTCGAGGTTGCTCAGGGCGCTCTGCGCCTTGGTGAGGGGCTTGGCGGCAGGCGCGGCGGGCGTGGCTGCGGTAACGCCCTGCTTCAGGGACGGCTTACCGACGGCTTTGGGCGCCTCGGGAAGGTCAAGCGGCTGGGGCGCCGGACGTTCGGCCTTGGCGGCCTCAACGTACACCGGCTTTGGCACGTCCACCGGTTCCCAGGTTGTGTCGGCCGGCGCCAGCGAAGCGGCGGCGGCGCTGGCATCTCCGGCGGCAACGGCGACGGCCAGTGCGGCTTCCCGGAGTTCCATCGCTGTCAGCGGCTTTGGCTTCGGCTTGGGCTGGTGGGCCTCTGCGTCAAAGAGTCGGCTTTCCGGCCGGGCTGCCGGACGCGCCGCGGTGTCCGTGGCGATAGATCCCTGACGCCGCACGGGGGCACTCATCGCTGAGCGGAACGCTGCGTTCACTTTGGCTTTGCGGTCACGCACAGCCAGGAAACGCAGCACGAAGACGGCTGCAATGGTGGTGGCAAGGCCGGCGACCGGCAGCAGGGCGCTTCCGATTCCGAACGGCAGAAGAACACCCGAAACAAACGCGGTCAGCAACGCCAGGACACCAATGAGGGCGATCCCCGTCCTGCCATAGCGGATCCGGAACGCGCCGCCCGTCGTAAAACTGCCGGACGTTTCCGTTGCGGTCTCGGGGCTCTTCCTGATCTCCATGGCTTTCTCCTGCTGGGCGGTGATGTTCAGTACCGTCCCGGCTCTCGGGTCCGATGATTCAATGGCTGGTACTTCCGCCAGGAAGTCGCCAGCGGCCTGGGCCTGGTGCCGGCGGTTCCGCAGAACGTAGGGCGCAACCCATACGATCCAGAGCACAACGGCAACCACAAGGATCACTGAGCTGCTTAGAGGGAAGTCCACAATCAAAACCGTATGAGCATTAGGGCAGCCGCCCCCGCATTAGCCACGGTGTGTCGCCGGCAACGTGGCAATTCATTGGATTTATGACCTTGGAAGTACCCATGCCGGGTTCAGGTCCGGCGGGTCAGGACCGGGACGCGAGCCACGGGGCGAGCAGCCCCTCCGGGACCTCGTCAGCGGTCAGCGCGAAGGACCGGTGGTCCGCCCACTCGCCGTTGATGTGAAGGAAGCGTGGACGGTAGCCTTCGTCGCGGAAGCCCAGCTTCTCAACCACGCGCAGGCTGGGGCCATTCTCGGGCCGGATGTTGATCTCCATCCGGTGCAGGCCCATTGCTTGGAAACAATGGTCAGTGGCCATGGCCACCGCCGTGGGTGCGATGCCGTGACCGGCGCGCGCCTGGTCAACCCAGTACCCCAGAGTCGCCATCATGGCCGAACCCCACACAATCGAGGAAACAGTCAGCTGGCCAACGATGACCGGGGCGGCCAACCTGGGTGTGCGCTCAGTGATCAGGAACGGCAAGGCCGTCCCCTGGGCGGCCTGGATTTTCAAGGACCGCACCATCTGCCGGTAGTCAGGCAGGGCACCGCCAGGTGCCGGATTGGATGCTTCCCAGGGCGCCAGCCACTCGCTGTTGCGCCCACGGACCTGGGTCCATTCCTTCTTGTCCCGGTACCGGATGGGGCGCAGGATCAGGTCGCCGCATTCGAGTGTCACGGGCCAGATGGGTCCGGGGCGCACGGCAGTTATTTAGCGAGGCCGGCCGTGAAGCCCGGCAGCCACTCCCGCAGACCGGGGCCAAGGTCGTCGCTGTCAATGGCGAGCTGGACGCAGGCCTTGAGGTAGCTGAGCTTGTCACCGGTGTCGTAGCGGCGGCCGCGGAAGACCACGCCGTAAACTCCGTAGCCGTCACCTTCGCCGGCTGCCAGTTCCTGCAGGGCGTCGGTCAGCTGGATTTCCCCGCCCCGGCCGGGGCCAGTGTGCTCGAGTACGTCAAAAACTGCGGGGTGGAGGACGTAGCGGCCAATGACGGCCAGGTTTGAGGGCGCCTCGTCCACGCTGGGCTTTTCGACGAGCTTGTTGATCCTGACGTAGCCTTCACCGTCGATCTCCTGCACGTCGGCACATCCGTAGGCACTGATCTGGGAGGGCTCCACCTCGATGAGGGCCACCACCGATCCGCCGGTCTTGGACTGGACTTCGATCATGGTGCTGAGGAGTTCGTCCCGCGCATCGATCAGGTCGTCGCCCAGGAGGACTGCAAACGGTTCGTTGCCGACGTGCTGCTTTGCACGCAGTACTGCGTGGCCCAGGCCGTTGGGGTCACCCTGGCGGACGTAGTGGATGTCACCGAGGTTGCTGGCTGCCTGGATGGACTCAAGCTTCGCGAGGTCGCCCTTGGCTTCCAGGGTGTCCTCCAACGAAGGAACCCTGTCGAAGTGGTCCTCCAGGGCACGCTTGTTGCGTCCCGTGATCATCAGGATGTCGTTAAGGCCAACATTGACAGCCTCTTCAACCACGTACTGGATGGCCGGCTTGTCCACCACCGGGAGCATTTCCTTGGGCATGGCTTTTGTGGCCGGCAGGAACCTGGTGCCGAGTCCGGCAGCGGGAATAACGGCCTTGCGTACTGTCTGCTGAGTGGTAGTCACTGGACTAATCTAACGGAGGGGCTGACCATTCAGTAATTATTGGTGGCTCCTGAGCCGGCGCGGCGCAGACGCTGCAACGGCCACCCTAACGGCAGAGAAGGAGCGGCATGTCCCAAGGAAGTAGCGAAGCCAAGGCGGACATCCGCGCACGCCATCGTGCGCGCCGCGCCGCGACGGACGCCACCCAGCGCGACGTGGCCGGTGCCGCCCTGGCCGTCCACGGCGCCGCATGGGCCGAACAACTGACCGGTGGGACGCCGTCGACTTTTTGTGCCTACCTGGGCGTGGCCCCAGAGCCGCCCACGCTGCCCCTGATCAGCGAACTCCACCGCCGCGGCCACACCATCCTGCTCCCTGTCTGTGAACCCGGCCGCAGGCTGAGCTGGACGTACTGGACCCCCGGCGTCGAGTTTGTCCGCAGCCGCTATGCACCGGTGCTGGAACCTGCTGGACCTCGCCTTGACCTCGGCATCATGGCGTCCGTTGCTGCCCTCTTCATCCCCGCCACGGCCGTGGACAGGGACGGCAACCGCATCGGCCAGGGCGGCGGCTACTATGACGTGCTGCTGGCCGCCCTGGCCGGGGACGGCCTCGAGATCCCGTTTGCGGCCGTCGTCTTCGAATCCGAGCTGCTTCCGGCCGGAAGCATTCCCGCCGAAGACTTCGACCGGAGGGTTCCGGCCGCGCTCACGCCCTCAGGTTTGATCCGGCTGCCGGACCCGGCCTGAGGCAGGGCTACTTTCCGGGGTGATAGAATTGGCACTCAGGCCCTGCGACTGCTAATGGACAGTTTCCGCTCAACGCAGTACAGGACCTCTCGTTTGCCCCCGAGGAGGATCACCAGTGCCCACTTATGCTTACGCCTGCAAGGATTGCGGCCACGCCTTCGACGTTTTCCAGTCGTTTACCGACAGCACCCTGACTTCATGCCCGGAGTGCCAGGGCGCCTTGCGCAAGAAGTTCAACAGCGTGGGCGTGGTCTTCAAGGGCTCCGGTTTCTACCGGACCGACTCCCGGGATGCAAAGGGAAGCACCGTTTCGGCTGCCCCCTCCGCCCCCGCGGCCGCACCGGCGCCGGCAACTGCCACCGCCGCTGCGGCCAGCTGACCTCCGGTTAAAAAGACGTACGACGCCGGCGGCACAGTTGTCCACATAGGCACCTTCGCTCCTGTCGGACGTGGTTGCCGGTACGTAGCGTGGTTCGCATGCCCGCTACCCTCTTTCGTTCCAGCCGCGGATCCGCCCCGCCGGGACTCCCGGTCCGCCGCCCGCTCCCGTCAGCACGCTCGCGGGGCGCGGGTGGCCACAGGCTGTTGTCCTTGCTGGGCCGGAACCGGCGCCTCGCAATAGCGCTCCTGCTCTGCCTTGCTGCCGGGATAACGGTCCATCAGCTCACTCCCCCGCCCGCCGATACGGTCTCGGTGTTGGCGGCGGCGCGGGATCTCCCCGCAGGCACGGCCTTGACAGCCACGGACCTGACGGCAACGAAGATCCCGCCGGGGATGCTCACTGCCGGGTCTATGTCCGACACCGGTGACGCCGCGGGAAAGCAACTGGCAGCCCCGTTGCGGAAGGGCCAACTGGTGACGGACTCCCTGCTGCTGGGTCCCGGTCTCCTGACCGGAACGCCACCGGGCTCCGCTGCCGTGCCCTTGAGGATGGCCGATGCTTCCTCCATCCAGCTCGTATCGCCCGGGCAACTGGTCAACGTGGTGCTGACCGGGGCGAACGGCTACGACCAGCAATCCCCCTCAGAGGTGCTGGCTTCCTCCGTTCCCGTCCTGTGGACGTCAGGACAAGGCGGCAAGACGGGTCAGTGGTTGGGCACCGGCGAAACCGACGGGCTGATCGTCGTGGCAGCAGCCCCGGAGCAGGCTGCCCGGCTGGCGGGGGCCTCCACACAGGGTAAGCTGTTTTTCGTCCTGGTGGGACCCGAGGGCGGGGCCGGGTGACGCCGCTGCAGACTGGAGGTCAGCCCCAGTGCGGCGGCTTGTTTTCCTTCAGCCATGCGTCGTGATCGTTGTCGGGGCCATCGCCCCAGCGCTTCGGATCATCCTCCGCAGCCTTGTTGGGCAGGATGCCCGCGGCCCCAGGCGGCTGGCGCTCCGGCACAGCCGCGTTCCCGTTTCGTGCGTCGTCCGCCTGGTCGTTACCGTGTGTATCTGCCTGATCGGCGTTCCGTGGGGTCACAACAACCGCCTCCTCACTGGCCAGGCGTCCGGCCTGGTCGTCGTTCCCTTCGTTTCCTTCGCTCGCAAGCGCGAGCGGGTCCATGTCCTCGTCAAAGAACCCGCCCGAGGCCGTGCCCCGTCCGGGCGGCAGAACATTCTCAAGGCCCAGGTAACCCGCGATCCGGTCCGCGCAGGCGGACGGGTCCGTGAAGACTTCGATGGTCCACAGCGGCATGTACCGCCAGCCCATCCGTTCCAGCAGCTGCGGACGGAGCCGGCTTCGCTCACGGACACTCATGGTGCGGTATTGCTCCGTGCCGTCCGATTCTATGGCCACCGGCCGCGGAATCTCGGCGTCGTCCTGACCCATGGTGCTGAGCGGGTCTGCTGCGGCCACCACGTCAATCACGCCGTCGTACTGGTGCCAGACGCGGGCGCCGCGGGCACGCAGCCGGTCACCAAGATCGGCGACGAGGGGATCGGCCCCAAGCGCCTGCTCACTGGCGGCGGCACGCGAGGCCGGAGTTCCGAGATCAGTCTTTCCCGCAATCTCACGGTTGAGGAGCTCGTAGAAGTCCACCGCGCCGTAGGACAGCCGCGTGTGATCGAGGTCTTCGGGCTGGAAACACGTCAGGACGTGGAGTGAACGCCGTGCACGCGTCATCGCCAAAGCGAATTTTTCCCGCCCGCCCTCAGCGGACAGGGGTCCGAAGTTGTGCAGCGCCCGGCCGTGCGGAGTGCGGCCAAAACCGGGTGAGAAGATCACGTGGTCACGGACCAGGCCCTGCGCCCGCTCAAGGTCAACCACCCGGAACGACTCGGATCCTGCGCTGAAGAAGCTGGCCAGGCCCGGGTGGTTCGGGAGCTGAAGACGAATGGACTCACCGATCCGGGCAGCATGGCGAAGGCTGGCGGTGACCACTGCCAGCGATGTGCGCGGCCGTGTCCGGGCGTGCTCAAAGACCAGCTGCACCACCCGGTTGACCTCGGCCACCACGGATTCGACGCCTTCGTGGTCGGCACTGGGCAGTCCGGTGCCGTCGGGAAGGTACTCCACCAGGAGCGCCCTATCCAAGCCCGTGGCGGACTGTCCCTCGGGGAGCCTGCGGAGGGCGCCGTCGTAAGAGTTCTTGCTCAGCTGCAGGACCAGGTCCTCGTCAACCGCGCGGTAGACAAAATTCAACCGCCAGACAGGCAGGATGGCAGACAGCGCCGAGAACGCGCTTTCGACGCGCTGGTGGGCCGCTTCACCGGCGGCCAGCCGCTCAACACCCACAGTGAACGTCCGGGGGCTGGCAATCTTGTCATCACCGAAAGCAATGACCTGCCTGGCGCGGGCGATGGCGGGCAGGACGGCCTGCAGCGACGTCGCTTCGGCGTCCAGGATGACCACGGCGTCGAAGCGCTGTTCGGCCGGCAGGAGCCCGGTCATGAGGTACGGGCTGACCGACCAGACCGGCACCAGCATGGGGACCAGCTCGGCGGCCTGGGCCGTCAGCGCGGCGAGGGTAACCCGGCCGTCCTTAAGCAGGCTCCTGAGGAGTTGGGCCTGGCGCGGGTGTTCCGCAAGCGCGGCCCGCCACCGGTCGGACAGGTCCCAGCGCAGGCGCGCCGCGCCGCTGGCAATATGGGCGTTGTCCGCGAGCCGGTATTCGGCCTCAAGCTGCCGGAGTGCGTCCCCGTCAGACATGGCCAGGTAATCGTCGCCGCTGATCATCGCTTCCAGCGCGGACTGCCACCAGGCCAGCTCAAGCTCGGCTGCGACGGACTCTGCGGGAACCTCCCGCTCCGCAAGATCGGCGAGGAGCTCCCCCAGGCCGTGCTCGCGCATGTTTTCCACAAGCAGCGTGCGCTCGGGCAGCGTTTTCAGCGTGTGGGTGTCGGCCACGAGCCGCTCCAGCCGCTCCATGAGTTCCTCATAGCGGGCCGTTGCCAGCGACCCGCCGGCCTGGGTGTGCCGGAGGGCTTCACCCAGCTGGGTCAGCTCCCGGTCCAGCGACCGGTACATCACGTTCATTTCGGCAAGGCCCGAGGGGACGGCCGGATGGCGCTGCGAGGTGGCGTAGCCGGACCAGAGGGCACGCTGGTCCTGCACCAGCACCAGCGAGCTGTGGAGATCGGTGATGTGGACGCCCGGACGGACGTACTCCTTCGCGACGCGGCGAAGGCGGGAACGCTGCATGGAGGCCATGTCGACATTCCGCTCCCGGCGCCAGGCGGAGGACGCCGTGGCGGAGATGAGATCGTTGACCGGCCTGTCGAAGATGTCCGGTGTGAACTTGTCGAGGCTTTCGCGGACAGCCACGAGGAGTTCGAGCTGCTCCCCCCACTCCGAGAAGGACGTGCCAAGCCGGATTTCGGCATGTTCGGCCACGCTGTTCATCCGGTCGCGCAGGACAGGCAGGTTCCTGGCCACTGACCGGGCGAGTTCCTGGGCCTCCTCGGTCTCCTTGCGGGTGAGCAGCCGGGCGCCGTGCCACGGGCTGGTAGTGGAGGCGCGGCTGAAGCTGCCAAGCTCGGCAGCGCGGCGAAGCCTGCCGGCGAGCTCGTTGCGGTCGCGGATGCTGTCCAGCACACTGCGCTTGAGCCGCACCGTGGTGGCGGGGGCGGGGTGGATGGAGGTCAGCTCGGCCAGTGACTGCATGGCCTGATACGGCGAGCAGCCCCAGCGCTGGCGCACGTTATGCAGGGACGCCACGTGGTCCATCAGGGCGTGCCGGTGCTCGGTGAGGGTCCGGTGGAGGTTCCCCAGCTGCGGTTCGAGTGACTTTTCGTTCCGTACGATGGCCCGCACCAGCTGGGCCTTGAGCTGCTGTGGTGTGGCTGTGCCGGAGAGCTGGAACAGGATGGATTCAAGTCCCAGCGATTCCAGTTGTGCCGATACTTCATTCAGGCTGGCCCGGCGGTCACCCACCACCAGGACTGACCGCCCAGCGTCCACCAGTGCACCGATGGTGTTGATGGCCGTCTGGGTCTGTCCCGTGCCCGGCGGGCTGCTGACCACCAGCGAGTCTCCTGCGCGGGCGGCATCAATGACGTACTGCTGGTCCGGATCGGCATCGAGAAGGAGGAGTTCGTCGTCCGGGTGGCGCGCGTCCACGCTCGGGAAGCGGGAGGGGTCCGGCGCGGGTACATCAATGACTTCACCGCTGGCCGCCTTGGCCAGGGCGGTGACCAGCGGGTTGCCCTCATTGATCCAGGGGTCGTCCAGGTTGCCGGAGAGGTCCGCAAAAGTGGACACCAGCAGATTGTGCTGGGCCTCGGCGCCATGGATGGGCCGGATGAGGGTTGCAAGCTTATCCAGGACAGGCTGGGGATCGAAGCGTGCGGTGCTGTACGCGAGGCGAGTCACGGCGTTGACGTCAAAAACAATGCCATGGATGGTCTTCAGGTGCCGGACAAGGGCCGGGTTGATGTTGGCCTGCTCGGTGAGCTGCAGTTCGTAGTCGTCCTCACCCGGGCGGACCGTGAGCGAGATTGCGGTGAGCATCACCGGCGCGGAAACCCGCTGGGGTTTGCCACCAACAGCGGAGGTCCACACAACGGTGCCTGCGGAAAGGTAACCGGCGTCTATGCCACGGTCATTACCGAGTTCGAAGATTTTCGAGCGGATGTTCCGCGATGCCCGGGCCGCGACGACGTACTGCTGGTGGTCGCGGATGAGTGTGGACAACCGTGTGCGGCGGCCGGCCATGAGCTGGGCCAGACCTGACGGGTGCGCATGGGTCAGGTCAATGGAACCTTCGGGGGTCTTGGTGAAACGCAGCATGGAGTCTGCCCCGGTGACGGGTTTAAGCCCGGACAGCCATTTTCCGAGCTCCTCAGAACCCTCCGCGTGGCCTTGACCAACTGACACTACTGCCTTCTTTTCTGCGTTTGCACGTGACGCCCTGGACCATACCGGCATACTTTCGAGCGTAGCCGCAAAGGAGCCGGGATGAGAGACCGCAACACTGGATCAGGCCAAATTGCGGCGGATTTCAACGGATGACAGCAATGGCCGGCCTCCGCTGACGGAGACCGGCCACTCACACTGTTATTCCCACTCGATGGTTCCCGGCGGCTTGCTGGTCACGTCCAGCACCACGCGGTTGACGCCTTCCACCTCGTTGGTGATCCGGTTCGAAATCCGGGCCAGGAGATCGTACGGCAGGCGGGACCAGTCCGCCGTCATGGCGTCCTCGGACGAAACGGGGCGGAGCACAATCGGGTGGCCGTAGGTGCGGCCGTCACCCATGACGCCCACACTGCGGACGTCGGCCAGCAGGACCACAGGCATCTGCCACACCTCGTTGTCCAGCCCGGCGGCGGTCAGCTCGGCACGCGCGATGGCGTCCGCCTTGCGGAGCAGATCCAGTCGCTCCTGCGTGATGTCGCCGACGATGCGGATTCCCAGGCCGGGGCCGGGGAACGGCTGGCGGCCGACGATTTCCTGCGGCAGGCCCAGCTGGGCGCCGACGGCGCGGACCTCGTCCTTGAACAGTGCCCGGAGCGGTTCCACCAGTTCGAACTGCAGGTCCTCGGGAAGGCCACCGACATTGTGGTGGCTCTTGATGTTCGCAGCACCTTCCCCGCCGCCGGATTCGACGACGTCCGGGTACAGCGTGCCCTGGACCAGGAACTTGATCTTCTCGCCATGGGCCGCGGCCTCGGCGATGATGGCCAGCTCGGCCTCTTCGAACGCGCGGATGAACTCGCGGCCGATGATCTTGCGCTTGGTTTCCGGATCGCTGACGCCGGCCAGGGCGGACAGGAAGCGCTCCTGCTCGTTGGCTACATACAGCTTGACGCCCGTGGCGGCAACGAAGTCGCGTTCCACCTGCTCGGCTTCGCCTTCGCGCAGCAGGCCGTGGTCCACGAACACACAGGTCAGCTGGTCACCGACGGCCCGCTGGACGAGTGCCGCTGCAACGGCGGAGTCAACGCCGCCGGAGAGCCCGCAGATAACCCGGGCGTCGCCGATCTGCTTACGGATCCGGTCCACCTGCTCCTCGAGGATGTTCCCCGTGGTCCAGTTGGGCTCCAGCTTTGCGCCCTTGAACAGGAAGTTTTCCAGCACCTGCTGGCCATAGGCCGAGTGCTTGACCTCGGGGTGCCACTGCACGCCGTAGAGGGCCTTCTCTTCGTTGGCGAAGGCAGCCACTTCAGCGCCGGCCGTCGTCGCCAGCACTTCGAAGCCTTCGGGCGCCTCGTGCACGGAGTCGCCGTGGCTCATCCAGGTGTTCTGGTGCTGCGGCATCCCCTCGAGGACGGAGCGGCCCTCGCCGAGGATGGTGGTCTGGGTGGAGCCGTACTCGCGCAGGCCCGTCTTGTCGACCTTCCCGCCCAGGGCGTTGGCCATGGCCTGGAAGCCATAGCAGATGCCGAAGACCGGGATTCCGGCCTCAAAGAGGTCGGCGCCGACGGAGGGTGCCCCGTCCGCGTAAACGCTGGAGGGGCCACCGGAAAGGATGATGGCGGCGGGGTCCTTGGCCAGGAGCTGCTCGGTGGTGAAGGTATGCGGAACCACTTCCGAATACACATTCGCTTCCCGGACGCGGCGGGCAATCAGCTGCGCGTACTGGGCACCGTAGTCAACAACCAGCACCGGCTTCTGGGAAGTCTGGGATGCAGTGGGAGTAGTCACCGTACTAGCCTACTTTGCGCGGTTGCCCCGCCGCACATTCAGGACCGTGGGTGTGACGCAGTGAACGTCCGACGGCGGGACTCCCCCACCGCTGCAGCGTTCAGTACCGCTGTGCGGCCTGCGGGTTCGCGGCCAGTTCGGCTTCCACCTCGGCGTGCAACTTCTTCTCCACCACGAAGGACAGGAACGGCACCACGCCGCCCAGGGCCAGAAGGACGAGCTTCGTGAACGGCCACCGCATCAGAGTCCAGAGGCGGAAGTTGGAGATCAGGTACACCACGTACATCCAGCCGTGGACGATCAGCACGGCGACGGAGATGTTCGCACCGCCCACCACGCCCTTGGGCTCGGCGTCGGCGAAACCCAAGCCGAACGGTTGGCCCGTGACGGCGTTGGTGCCACCGGCAAACAGGTACTGGCCAAAGGCGTAACGTGCGATGAGTTCGGCGCAGAGCAGCAGCAGCATGGCGCCGGTGAGGTACGCCAGCACCTTGTAGAACTTCAGGGCGGAACGGATCTGCCGCTCGGTACCGCCGAAGCGGCGCTTCTTGCCCTTGCCCTGCGGAGAATCCTGCTGGACGGCCGGTTTCGGTTCGATCATGGCTTTACCTTTTGTTGGAGCTGTTCAGAAGTTGCTGGGGTGGGCGCTGTACCCAGGTGAGGATCGTCGTCGTGTTCCTCTTCGAGGTCCCGCCGATAGTCGTCCTTGACCAGGCGCCACCAGATAAACAGGGCGAAGCCGGCGAACACCACCCATTCGAGCGAGTAGAAGAGATTGAGCCAGTTGACCTGCTGCGCGGGCGGCTGGGGGCCGATTTCCAAGGGCTTCAGGGCACCATCAACCGCCGCGGCGGACAGGTCGGACCCGGACGCCAGTTCGGAAGCTGCGGCCACGAATCCCGGGTACATGCTGACGTCCCAGTAGTTGATGAGTTCGGCAACAGACACGGCGGAGGCGCGGCCGGCTTCCGGTGCGGTGGCCGGCAGCGGTGATTCTGACGGCAGCAGCCGTCCGGTCAGGTTCACAACGCCCGACGGCGGTGCGCCGGCGTCGTCGGGATCCGCCACCCAGCCGCGGGCTACTGGAATCCAGGTCTGGGGTGAAGCAGCGACGCCGGTGAGCGCGGGCGCTCCGGTCACGGCGAAGGCGGAAACCACCCAGTAGCCGTTCGCACCATTCTTCAGGCGGCCTGGCACCAGGACCTGTTTTGCGGGGTCGTAGGTTCCCTCGGCGGAGACCATCTGGTCTGACACTGAACCGGGGAAGAAGACTCCGGGCTCAAGCGTCTCCGTCAGCATCCTGACGTCCTCGGTGGCGGGACTGACCACAACTTCGGGCTGCGTGGACCGACCGAACTGCCACTGGCTGAGCAGGACAAACACCCCTGAGACCGCGATCGCGAAGACCAGGCCTGCGATCCATCGGGGCTTAAGGGCTGTTTTCCACACGTGTTAACCGTACTTCGTTCCTCTGTAGAACAACTAAACGACCAGGTACGTCCCGGCCTTGGAGTGGGGCAGCAGGGTCCCTACGTGGCGACGGAGTCGACACGAAAGGGCCTGCCCCACTCAATGGTCGAAGAACACCAGGCTGGAGTTGATGAGCTCGGCGATGACTTCGGCATCGTAGGCCCGCCGCAGCGACTCCCGGAAGGACTCCTTGGACAGGGAGCGAGCCAGGGTGGCCAGGACTTCCAGATGATCGGAAAACGAGCTTGCAGGGGTGGCGATCAGCAGAATAACCGTGGCCGGACCGTCGGCGGCACCGAAGTCCAGGGAGTGGCCGTACTTGGTGATGCCCACGGCGATGGACGTCCGCGAGACGAACTCGCTGCGGGCGTGCGGGAGCCCGATCCCGCCCGGCAGGCCGGTGGCGAGCTGGTGTTCGCGGGCGTTGACGTGCTCCAGGAACCGCGGCAAGTCCGTGACCCGCCCGGCGGCGAAGAGGCGTTCTGCCAGTTGCGCCGCGGCGTCCGACTTGTCCGTTGCCTCCAACTCCAGAATCACCAAATCGGAGGTGGTGAGATCGGCATCGTACCGGTCAAGTGGTTCCGCCAAGGCGTGTCCCTTCAGTCAGGAGAATTGCTGGTGTGCGGTGCCGCCTCAGCGCAAAGGGACGATGTCCTCCACGCCCAGCCGTGCGGCGTCGGCGGATTCGTCATCCGGCTGCTGCTGGCTCAGCCGTTCAGCTTCAACGCGTGCTATGTAGTGCTTTATTTCGCTTTCGCGCTGCACATCGCTCCAGCCAAGGACTTCGCCCATCAGTTTAGCGACAACCGGCACCGCCGACACGCCACGGTCCCAGGCCTCGATGGAGATGCGGGTCCGCCGGGTCAGGACGTCATGGACGTGCCGGGCGCCCTCGTGGGTTGCGGCGTAGACGGCTTCGGCCTGCAGGTAGTCGTCAGCACCGGGCAACGGCTCCGCCAATTCAGGATTCCGGGCGATGATGTCCAGCACCTCCGGAGTCATGGACCCGTAACGGTTGAGCAGGTGCTCTACCCGGGCCACGTGCACGCCGGACTCTTCAGCGGTCCTGCTCCTGCGGTTCCATGCAGCCTTGAAGCCGCTGGCACCGAGCAGCGGGATGGTTTCGGTACAGCTCGCCGGGACCCGCTCATCCATGGTGCGGGTGGCCTCGTCCACGGCGTCCTTGGCCATAACCCGGTAGGTGGTCCATTTGCCGCCGGCCACCACCACCAGGCCCGGTACGGGGTGGGCCACGATGTGTTCACGGGACAGTTTCGCCGTGGAATCGTTCTCCCCCGCCAGGAGCGGGCGCAGTCCGGCGTAGACGCCTTCAACATCCTCCCTGGTCAGCGGGCGTTTCAGGACCCGGTTGACGTGCTCGAGGATGTAGTCGATGTCCTTGCTGGAGGCCGCCGGGTGGGCCTTGTCGAGGTTCCAGTCGGTGTCCGTGGTGCCGATGATCCAGTGCCGGCCCCACGGAATAACGAACAGCACGGACTTTTCGGTGCGGAGAATCAGCCCCACCGTGGACTGGAACCGGTCGCGGGGCACTACGAGGTGGATGCCCTTGGACGCCCGGACCTTCAGCTGCCCGCGGTCGGTGACCATGGCCTGGGTTTCATCGGTCCACACCCCGGTGGCGTTGATGACCTGCTTGGCTTTGATGTTGAATTTCGAACCGTCTTCGTGGTTGACCACTTTGGCCCCCACCACGCGCTCACCTTCACGCAGGAAGTCCACCACCGCCATCTGGTTCACCGCATGGGCGCCGTAGTGCACCGCCGTCCGGACGAGGTTTGCCACGTACTTGGCGTCATCCACCTGGCCGTCGTAGTAGCGGATGGAGCCCACAAAGGCGTCTTTTTTCAGGCTGGGGGCGGCCCTCAGCGTGCCCCGCCTGCTGAGGTGTTTGTGGAACGGCACGCCGCGGCTGTGCCCGCCCGTAATGGACATGGCGTCATACAGGGCGATCCCGGCCCCCACATAGGGCCGTTCGAAGAACGGTTTGGTCAGCGGATACAGGAACGGCACCGGCCGGGCCAGGTGCGGGGCCAGGACCGAAAGAATCAGGCCACGTTCGTGCAGCGCTTCCTTAACCAGCCCAAAATCCAGCATCTCCAAGTAGCGCAGGCCGCCGTGGATCAGCTTGGATGACCGTGACGACGTGCCGGCGGCCCAGTCGCTGGCCTCCACGATCCCCACGGTGAGGCCGCGGGTCACGGCATCCAGCGCCGCACCGGCGCCCACGATGCCGCCGCCGACGATCAGGATGTCCAGTTCGTTGCCGGGTTCCGAGGTGGCCCTGAGCCTGGCGATCGATGCTTCCCTGGCCGCAGGCCCCAGGACCCCGCCTTCGTTTGGAACAGTGTTCACGGAACGCCTCCCTTGCCGCTGCTGCCGGTGGTAAAACCACAGTACTTCCTTGCCGCACAGTTGGGCAGGGCAGGTTCCACGAGGGAGGCGCTCCGGACGACGTCAGCGGCGTCGGCCGCCCGTCAGTTAGAGGCCGTCAGTTACCCGTGTACGGAGAAACTACGACGTCGACGCGCTGGAATTCCTTCAGGTCCGAATAGCCGGTGGTCGCCATCGAACGGCGGAGTGCGCCGATCAGGTTGGATGTGCCGTTGGTGTGGTGGCCGGGCCCGAAGAGCACCTCTTCGAGAGGTCCGACGGTGCCGACGTTGGCGCGGTCTCCGCGGGGCAGTTCGAGGTGGTGGGCCTCCTGGCCCCAGTGCCAGCCCTTGCCGGGTGCCTCTTCGGCCCGGGCGAGGGCGCTGCCCAGCATCACGGCGTCGGCGCCCATGGCAATTGCCTTGACGATGTCACCCGAGGTGCCCATGCCGCCGTCGGCAATTACGTGGACGTACCGTCCGCCGGATTCATCCATGTAGTCACGGCGGGCGGCCGCGACGTCGGAGATGGCGGAGGCCATGGGCGAGTGGATCCCCAGGGCGCGCCGCGTGGTGGCGGTGGCTCCGCCGCCGAAGCCGACCAGGACGCCGGCGGCTCCGGTGCGCATCAGGTGCAGGGCGGGCGTGTAGCCGGCCGCGCCGCCCACAATCACGGGGACGTCCAGTTCGTAGATGAACTGCTTGAGGTTCAGGGGTTCATGGTCTTTCGAGACGTGCTCGGCTGACACGGTGGTCCCGCGGATCACAAAGATGTCGACGCCGGCAGCCACCACGGTCTTGTAGTGTTCCTGCGTGCGTTGCGGGGTCAGCGAGCCGGCCACCGTCACGCCGGCGGCGCGGATCTCCGCCAGGCGGGACGTGATCAGTTCCGGCTGGATGGGAGCGCGGTAGAGCTCCTGCATACGGCCGGTCACCGCGGGGCTGTTGACCTCGTCTTCGAGGGCGCCGATCTCGTCAAGGATGGGCTGCGGGTCCTCGTAGCGGGTCCAGAGGCCCTCAAGGTCCAGCACGCCGAGCCCGCCGAGCCGGCCCAAGGAGATGGCCGTCTCCGGGGACATGGCCGAATCCATCGGGGCTGCAATCACGGGCATGTCGAACTTGTAGGCATCGATCTGCCAGGAGACCGACACGTCCTTGGGGTCGCGGGTACGACGGTTAGGGACAATCGCAATGTCATCCAGGGAGTAGGCACGACGCCCACGCTTGCCACGGCCAATCTCGATCTCGTAAGTCACGTGACCACTTTACTTGACCACGTGGGATGCGGTGGGGCGCCTGCTCTTAGGTTCATCCTGAAACTGATAGTCCACACTTTATTGACATGTTTTGTCAACCATTTACAAGTTTTGAAAATACCTTTATGTTTACTCTCGGTTACCACCTGATCCACCACGTGACCACCCATCACTCCCCTTCATACGGGCCACACCTGTGCCCGTTCCGAGAAAGAAGCTCCTATGGGACGTTCATCAATCAGGCGCCACCGCATCCTGGCCCTGTCGCTCGCCGCAGCAGTCGGCACCCTGGCCTTCGCCGGTTCGCCGGTCTTCGCCACCCCCGAAGACGGTGACCGCACTGCAGCCGGGCCGGCCGCCGTCCAAGGCACTGCGGTGCACGACGTGGCCGCCGGAGAGGCCTACACGAAGTTCATCGTCGAATTCAAGGAGACCACGGCGAACGCCACCCCGAACGGCCGCGCCAATGCCTGGGGCAAAGCAGCCAAGTCACAGGGCGTGAAGGTGCAGGAACTCCGCACCCTGGCCACCGGCGGAACGCTGATCGAGGCGGACAGGGCCCTGTCCGGGCAGGCTGCCAAAGACTTCATGGCCGAGATTGCGGCGTCCGGATCGGTCGACTACGTCGAACCTGACGCCCGCATGACGGTGGCTCTCACGCCCAACGACCCACGCTATGGCGAGCAATGGGATTTCACGGGCACCAACGGCATGCGGGTCCCCGGGGCTTGGGACGTTGCTACCGGCACCGGCGTGACGGTGGCCGTGATCGACACCGGAATCACGGCCCATCCGGACCTCGACGTGAATGTGCTGCCGGGCTACGACTTCGTCTCCGACGCCACGGCAGCGCGTGACGGCAACGGACGGGACGCGAATGCGCAGGACCAGGGCGACTGGTACGCCGCCGGCGAGTGCGGCCAGTCGACAGCCGGCAACAGCTCTTGGCACGGCACGCACGTCGCCGGCACCGTTGCAGCCGTGACCGGCAATGCCACCGGCGTGGCGGGCGTCGCACCCAACGCCAAAGTGGTGCCGGTACGCGTCCTGGCCAAGTGCGGCGGGTCACTGTCCGACATTGCCGATGCGATTATCTGGTCAGCCGGCGGCACCGTCCCGGGCATCCCGGCCAACGCGAATCCCGCCACGGTCATCAACATGAGCCTGGGCGGGTCCGGTGCCTGCGGCAGCACGTACCAGGCAGCCATCAACTCCGCAGTTTCGCGGGGAGCCACCGTGGTGGTGGCGGCCGGCAACAGCAACCAGGATGCTTCCGGATTCCGCCCGGCCAACTGCAACAGCGTTGTGAGCGTGGCCGCCAGCAACCCGAGCGGCAGCCTCTCCTACTACTCCAACTACGGCTCCACGGTTGACCTGACCGCACCCGGCGGCGACGTCCGTGTAGCGGGCGGCGGAATCCTCTCCACTATCAACACCGGTACCTCCACACCGGGCTCCGCCGGCTACGCCAGCTACCAGGGAACGTCCATGGCAGCTCCGCACGTGGCCGGGCTGGCCGCACTCATGAAGTCCAAATCGTCCACGCTTACCCCGGCCCAGGTGGAGTCCACGCTCAAGCAGGGAACCCGGGCAATGCCGGGCGGCTGCACCACGGGCTGCGGCACAGGGCTTTCGGACGCCACCAAGACCATGGGCCTGCTGGGCGGGGTCACTCCCCCGCCGTCCGGCAACCTGCTGCTGAACCCGGGCTTCGAATCGGGCGCAGCCTCCTGGACCTCTGACCACGCCGACACGTTCGAGACCGGAACGAATGCCAGGACCGGTTCCGGCTTCGCCGGCCTCAACGGCTGGGGCCAGGCAACGTCCTACATGCTCGACCAGGCGTTTGCAGTCCCGTCCACGGTGGCCACCGCGTCACTGTCCTTCTACCTGAAGGTGCAGTCGGACGAGACCACATCCAGCGCGGCCTATGACACCCTGAGGGTTCAGGCGGTCAGCAACGGTGTGACCACCACGCTGGCCACTTACTCCAATCTCAACGAGTCCGCCGGCTATCTGCAGAAGCAGCTGGACCTCTCCGCCTACAAGGGCAAGAGCGTGACCCTGCGCTTCCTGGGTGTTGAGGACTCGTCGCTGGGGACGTACTTCTACCTCGACGACACAGCGGTGACCACCTCTTAGCCTCGGGGCCACACGAATCCGGGACCGCCGGCCACGCCTTGCAGCGCGGCCGGCGGTTCCTGCGTGGAGTGCGTGACCCTAGGCCCTGCCGTCGTCAGACGCCCTCGGCCTCCTCCACCGTCAGCTGGTATTCGAACATCCTGAAGTAGCGGCCCCGCAGCGCCACCAGTTCCTTGTGGGTGCCCTGTTCCACAATCCGCCCGTCCTCGAGCATGTAGACAATGTCGGCCTTCTCAATGGTGGCAAGCCGGTGGCTGATGGCAATGATGGTGCTGCTGCGGTCCGCGAAAAGCCGGGTGAAGATCCGGTGCTCGGCCAGTGCGTCGATAGCGGACGTCGGCTCGTCCATGACCATGAAGGTGGCGTTGCGGTAGAAATTCCGGGCCATCGCGAGCCGCTGCCACTGGCCGCCGGAGAGCCCGCTCCCCTTCCGGCCGCGCGGATCCTCCATCCAGTTGCTGACATAGTTGTCCAGGCCGTTGGGCAGCTTGTTGATGAACTCCAACGCTTCGGCGTCGCTGGCTGCCTGGCGGATCCGTTCGTCGTCACGGGGCGGGTCCACGTCGCCAAAGCGGATGTTGTCGACAGCCGTGGCGAATTCGTACTTGAGGAATTCCTGGCTCAGGACGGCCAGGTGGCGGTGCCAGGACTTAACGTCGACGGCGGCGAGGTCGACGCCGTCGAGCATTACCTGCCCGGAATCCGGGCGGTAGAGGCCGGCGAGGATCCGGATCAGTGTGGACTTTCCCGCCCCGTTCTCACCCACGACGGCGATGTGCTGGCCTTCGCGGATGGTCATGCTGATGCCGCGGATCACCTCGGTGTCGCCGCCCGTGTAGGTGAAGCGGATGTCCCGCAGTTCCACAGTTTTGGGCGCCTGGAGCAGCGGCGGTGAATGGTCCGAATGAACCGGCATTGCCATGAACAGCTCGTAGTCCTTGAGGTTGGCGAGATCCTCGTCGATCGAACTGAGGGAGGACACCAGGCTGTTGGCTGTGGACAGTGCGCGGCTGACGATCTGCTGGACATAGAGGAACTGGCCAACGGGCTGGGCACGGGCGATGATCTGGCCCACCACCCAGATCAGGGAGATCACCTCGGCGCCGTACTGCAGGGCATCGGCGGCGAGCTGCTTGGGGATGTAGCGCTTCTGGAAGTCCAGGCGGCGCCGCTCGTCAGCATCGCGCAGCTGGGAACGGAGGTCCATCAGGTAGCCCACGATCCCGTAGAGCCGCATTTCGGCGATGTGCTGGGGGCGGAGCAGGTTGGTTTCGATCATCCGGCGTTGCCGGCGGGAGTCCACCTGGGTGTTCCAGTGGGCGATCTGTTCGCGCGAGAGCTTGAACTGCAGGTAGACGCTGGGCACAATCGCCACCAGGACAATCACGGCGATCCACCAGCTGACCAGCAGCAGGGCGCCCACGGCCAGGATCACGGAGACCAACTGGGTGAAGATAGCCGCGATCCTGTCCAGCACGCGGGCATAGGAATCGGAAAACCGTTTGGCCCGGTCGTAGAGGTCCACGGTTTGCTTATCGTCATAGCGCCAGAACTCCAGCGCCAGGAAGCGCTCGTACATCTGGTCGCCCACGATGGCGCCCACCTTGAAGCTCATGAGCTGCTGGATGTAGCGGTCCACGCTGCTGAAGCCGCCCCACAAGAGCCCCAGGGCAGCCGTGATGATGACGTACACAATGGCCTGTTGGCCTGCTGCGGAATCACCGGCGTAGGCGGCCGCCAGGGCCGTGGTGGTCAGCGCTGCGAAGTACGTGGTCACCAAAGGCAGCGTCGCCGAAATGAGCGAACCGACTACTTTCATAACGACGGCGGCTGGCGAGGCCCGGAAGCTGACCCGCAGCACCTGCGCCACGGCCCGGGCGTAGGGCCTCAGCGCCAACCGCCGCTGAGGGTCCTTTTTTGGGTTCAGTTCGGCGGGATGGCGTGGTTGGGACATGGCTCCAACCGCCGGGAATTAGCGCGAACCGTAGTTCGGCGCCTCCACGGTCATCTGGATGTCGTGCGGGTGCGATTCCTTGAGGCCGGCCGGGGTGATGCGGACGAACTTGCCGCGGACCTTGAGCTCCGGGATGGTGGGCGCACCGGTGTAGAACATGGTCTGGCGGAGGCCGCCCACCAGCTGGTACGCCACCGAGGCGAGCGGGCCGCGGTAGGCGACGCGGCCTTCGATGCCCTCGGGGATGAGCTTGTCATCACCGGAGACATCTGCCTGGAAGTAACGGTCCTTTGAGTAGGAGGTGTTCTTGCCGCGGGACTGCATGGCGCCCAGCGAGCCCATGCCGCGGTAGCTCTTGAACTGCTTGCCGTTCACGAAGATGAGCTCGCCCGGGGACTCGTCGCAACCGGCCAGGAGGGAACCCAGCATGACGGTGTCGGCGCCGGCAACCAGCGCCTTGCCGATGTCGCCCGAGTACTGCAGGCCGCCGTCGGCGATCAACGGAACGCCGGCCGGGATGGCTGCCTTGGCGGACTCGTAAATGGCGGTGATCTGCGGGACGCCCACGCCGGCCACCACGCGGGTGGTGCAGATGGAGCCGGGGCCCACGCCCACCTTGATGCCGTCGGCACCGGCGTCGATCAGGGCCTGGGCACCTTCGCGGGTGGCAGCCTGGCCGCCGATGATGTCCACGTGCGCTGCTACGGGATCGGACTTCAGGCGGCGGATCATGTCCAGCACACCCTGGGAGTGGCCGTTGGCCGTGTCAACGAACAGTGCATCGACTCCGGCGTCGACCAGTGCCATGGCGCGTTCCCAGCCGTCACCGAAGAAGCCGATGGCGGCACCGACGCGGAGCCGGCCCTCATCGTCCTTGGTGGCCAGCGGGTACTGCTCGGCCTTGGTGAAGTCCTTGGTGGTGATGAGGCCCTTGAGCCGGCCCTGCTCGTCAACGAGCGGAAGCTTTTCGATCTTGTTCGTGGCCAGCTTGTGGGAGGCTTCCTCACGGCTGATGCCTACGTGCCCGGTGATCAGCGGCATCTTGGTCATCACGTCGCTGACCAGCCGCAGCGGGAAGTCGGCTTCGGGCACAAAGCGGGTGTCGCGGTTGGTGACAATACCGAGGAGCCGCATGCCCTCGTCCACCACGGGGAGGCCGGAGACCCGGTACTGCGAGCAGATCTCGTCCAGTTCGGCCAGCGTGGCCTCGGGGCCGATGGTCAGCGGGTTGGTGATCATCCCGGATTCGCTGCGCTTCACGCGGTCCACCTGGTCGGCCTGGTCCTGGATGGACAGGTTGCGGTGGATGACGCCCAGGCCGCCCTGGCGAGCCATGGCAATGGCCATCCGAGATTCGGTGACCGTGTCCATGGCGGCGGACAGCAGCGGTGTGTGAACGGTGATCCGCTTGGAAATCCGCGAAGACGTGTCAGCCTCAGACGGGATGACGTCCGTGTGGCCCGGAAGGAGCAGGACGTCGTCGTAGGTCAGGCCGATAAAGCCGAAAGGATTGTGCTCGGGCTGGGTCATGAGTGCGCCTCTTACCTTGGTTACGGGTTCACGGGTAGGGGTTGCAGCTAATGACCAGCCCGTCATTACGGGACTGGTCCGTGCAGGGCCTTAGTACATTCGGGTGCCTCATGCGCGGTCACCGCGCAGAAAGCTTTGAGTAAATATTAGAACCTCCACGCCGATCCCCCTATTCCGGGAGCACATTGTGAGCAACGGCACCCAATAACCGAAAGCCGCGTGTCAGTTCCAGCCCGTCGCCGCCAGCAGCCGCTCCTCAAACATGGGAATCATGCTTTCCACATACGTCCGGCTCAGGTGGTTGTCGTCCTTGTACACGTAGACGTTGCCTACCACGGCCGGGCAGATACCGCCGGCGCAGATGAAATCGCTCAGGTCCATCAGGTGCAGCCCGTCCACCTTCCCGCGGTAACTCTCCAGCGGCGAGGGCTCCACCAGGGATTCGTTCAGCGGCGGGTTGCACGCCGGGGCGTCCGCACTGTGGCGCTGGACGCACTCGGGCATGTTGATGGTGAAGCGCGGGTTGTCCCGGATGCCGACGATCTCGATGCCGGCATCCGCGATGGACTGGATGCCTTCGAGGTACGCCGGCACCTCGGTCTCGAACGGGGCTTCCTCATGGGTCAGGGTGGCCACGGTAAAGACGGCATCCGGCCGGTGCTCCAGCACGTACGCTGCGCTGGCCCGGTTGTAGGCGTTGCACTCGGCGTTCCGGGTCTCGGATTCGGCCCCGAAACGGCATGCCGGCATCAGCAGGGTGACCAGCTCCCAGCCGCGGGCTTCCGCGATGGGAGCCAGTGCGGCCAGATACTGCTGGGCATGGGAGTCACCCAGGACAACGATCCGTTTGGTGGGTTCGCCTTCGGGGAGCGCCTGCCGGCAGCCTTCAAGAACAGGGTCCCCCGTGGCATTCGCTCCCGTACAGGCCTGGTGGATTCCGGCCCAGTCGTTGTCCAGGGCGGTGGGCCCAGGAATGATCCTGCCCTGCGGTGCCGGTGCTCCGGCGTTACCGGGGGTCAGCAGGGCCGCTCCCGGCGTCAGCTCGCGGGGCTGGGCGGCGGTGGCGGCTTCCTCCGCGGTGAGGCTCGTCTGCCAGACCGCCACGGGTCCGGCCAGCAGGACACAGCAGGAAACCACGACGACGGCGGTGCGCCAGGTGCGCACCTGCGGCCAGCGCCACTCCCGGAGGGGTTTTTCCACAAAGCGGGTGGTGAGGACGGCCAGGACCACCGAGGCGGCGATGATCGCGGCGCCCTGGATGAGGTTGGGGGCCTCAACGCCGGTAGCGGCCAGCGCAAGCACCAGGACGGGCCAGTGCCACAAATAGAGGGCGTAGGAGTTGTCACCCAGGGAAACCAGCGGCTTCCAGCCCAGGAGGCGGTCCACACCAAACCGGCTCCCGCTCTGCCCGGCCACAATGATCGCGGCTGCGGCCAGCGTGGGCCACAGTGCCACGAATCCGGGGAACGCCCGGTCCACGGTCAGCAGCAAACCACAGGAGACCATGGCCACCAGGCCGGCCCAGCCGAGCACGACACGCAGGAGTTTTCCGGGTTTCAGGTACGGCAGGGCAAGGGCCAGCAGCGAGCCCAGCGCAAATTCCCAGAGCCGCGTCCGGGTGTCGAAGTAGGCGTAGGCCTGGTTTGTGGCCGTCTGGTCAATCGAGAACGCGAGCGAGGCAACGAGGACGCCGGCGAACGCGGCTGCCACCACGGCGCGGTAGCTGGCGTTGTACCGGTGCCGGAGGAGCCGCCACACAACAGCGGAAGCGGCGAAGACGAGAGGCCACAGGATAAAGACCTGTCCTTGGATGGACAGGGACCAGAAGTGCTGCAGGGGGCTGGCCGCGGCATGCTGCTGGGCGTAGTAATCCACGGCGGTATCCGCCAGCAGCCAGTTCTGCCGGTACAGCAATGCCGCCCAGGCCTGGTCCAGGATGACGGGCCAGCGGCCTTGCGGGAGGACCAGCCAGGTGCCTGCCAGGACCCCGAGGATCACCACGACGGCGGCCGGCAGCAGCCGCTTGAAGAGGTGCAGCCAGTGCCGGAGGAGATTGAGGGAGGTGCCGGCCTCCACCTTCCGGACGAAGGACAGCGTCAGCAGGAAGGCCGAGATCAGGAGGAAGATATCCACCCCGCCGGACACCCGGCCAAGCCACACATGGTAGGTCACCACCATCAGGACGGCGAGCGCGCGGAGGCCTTGGACTTCGGGACGGAAGGTCGGTTTCCGGGCAGGCTTCCGCTCGCCGGTTTTTGCGTCCAGCGCAGTGCGCGGAGCAGCCTCGGCTGGTGCACTGGACACAGAGGACCTCTCCAAGCGGGTAAGCAAAGCATCAAGCCTACGGAGCCGCGCGGCCGATGGCCAATCAACGGCCGCCTTCGAGCCCCTCGGAGAGCGCCACAAACTATGCTGGCCACAGGCCAGCGAAGGGAGACCAAGTGATTGTGCAGCTGCGGATCTGTGTGCCCAGTGAACTGTCGGCAGTGACGCTGGACGCTTGCAAGGAGCACACGGGAACCGCCGAGGTAGCGCTCTTTCCGGGAGCATCCGTGTCGCCGCAGGGCGATGTCATCGAAGTCCAGGTTGCCAGGGAAGCGGTGGAGGAACTGCTTGAAAAACTCCACGTCCTGAAGGCGCAGGAGGTGGGATCCATTGCCATCTCCATGCCGGAACTCGTCCTGTCCCGGCGCGCGGACAAAGCGGAGGCGTCTGCCCCCGGAGACGGCGCAGACGCCTTGATCTGGGACGAGGTCACCCGCCAGACGGGCGAGGACTCCCGGCTCACGTGGAGCTACCTTGCCTTCCTGATACTGGCCACGCAGCTCGCCGCCATCGGCATCGTGACGAATTCCACCATTGCCATCGTGGGGGCGATGGCCGTGGGGCCGGAGTTCGGCCCCCTGGCGGCGCTGGCAGTGGCCTTGGCCCGGCGCCAGTGGGCACTCGGCCGGCGTGCTGCCCTGGCGCTTGGTGTGGGATTCCCGCTGGCCATGCTGCTGGCGGCCTTGACCACGTGGGTCTCCGCGGCACTGGGCCTCTTCGCGGACAACACCCTGGACACAGGGTCTGCGGTGGAGTTCATTTACCACCCGGGACCCTATTCCCTGATCGTGGCCGTTCTGGCCGGCACGGCGGGCATGCTGTCCGTCATCAGCCGGCGGTCAGCGGCACTCATCGGTGTCTTCATCTCCGTGACCACAGTTCCTGCTGCCGGGTTTGTGGCCGTAGCACTCGTGCTGGGCGAGTTTGAGAAAGCAACGGGGTCGGCCCTGCAGCTGGCGCTCAACCTGATGGGCATCGTGGCGGCGGCAGTTCTGGTGCTGTTCTTCTACCGGCTGGTTTCCCGGCGCTTGCCCGAAGCCGCCGCCCGGCGCCTCAGATGGCAGCTGACGCGGACTCGCGGGTGACCGGAACCGGGATCCGGCCCGCCAGATAGCGCGCATCACGGCATGCCCCGGGCAGCGTTGCCGACGCCGCCGCGTACATAAATTCCTGGCCCAGGAAGAACAGCCCAGGGGTATCCAGTGCCACGCCGCGCCGCTGCCTGGGCAGCGCGCCGCCGTCGAGCATTACCGGATCCATCCAGCCGAAGTCATCCCGGAACCCGGTGCACCAGATTACGTTTGAAACCTCCAGCCGGGTCCCGTCCGCGACCACCGGCAGCCCATTCTCCACCCCGGCAATCCGCGGCACGCGCCTGACGCCAGCGGCGGCCAGGTCTTTGGACTTTGTCCTGATCAGGGGCGCCGCGTGGGCTGTGAAGGCCGGTGCAGCTTTGCGGCCGATCGGGTTGTTGAGGGTGAGGACGTGGAGTCCGACGAACCGCACCACGGGCAGGAAGTACCGTGCCGCCGTCGGGCCGTGCTTGACGGGAATCTCACCGCCGGGCTTGCCGGCCACGATGGTGGGATGCGTCCGGGACACTTCAAGGCCAATCTCCGCTCCCGAGTTCCCCAGCCCTACTACCAGGACGGGGCCCTCCTGCAGCTGCCCCAGGTTGCGGTATTCACTGGAATGAAACTGGACGACGGCGGCGTTCAGTTCCGCAGCGAAGTCCGGTAGCTTCGGCGCTTGGCTGCAGCCGGTGGCCACCACCACGTTGTGCGCCTCCCAGCGCCGGCCGTTGGAAGCGGCGACAAACCGGTTCCCGTCCCGCCACAGGTGTTCGATCCGCACACTGTTGAGGACGGGCAGGCCGAACTTTTCGGCGTAGCCCTCAAGGTATCCGGCAACGTCATCCTTGCTGGGGAAGGACAGCGGGTCCGCCGGGAACGGCATTCCCGGCAGTCCGTCGTATTTTGCGGGCGTAAAAACCCGCAGCGAATCCCACCGCTGGCGCCAGGCGTCGCCGGTTCTTGGATGTGCGTCCAGGATGAGGAACGTGCGGTTTTGCTGTTTCAGGTAGTGGCCAAGGGCTAGGCCTGCTTGCCCGCCACCGATGATCAGGGTGTCCAGCGTGCCGGTCACGCCGTTGTTGTTCATGGCTGCTCTCCTTTGGTATCCGAGGTGATGGTGATGGCTGAACCTTCCGGGGGCTGGTCCGCCCGGCTGTCCTGTCCGTCGTCCCGGTACCGGAGCCACCATGCCAGCATCAGCGCGGATGCCAGGAGGTAGGCCAGGTGCAGGGCCCAGATGGGTCCGGCAGGGAGGTTGAAAACGTACACGGTGTGGACCGCGTTGGCCACGTTGGTTAGCATCAGGTTGCTGAGGCTGTAGGAAGCCAGGTCCTTGGTCCGTGCCGCTTTGACCAGCATCGGCAGCATTCCCACGGCGAACAGCACGGTGGAAAGTGTGCCGGCAAGTACTGGAAGGTTCATGCTTTGAGGCTATGGCCGTGCCCTTGCCGGCCGCGTCGGCCAAAATATGCAACTTTCATGCACGATGGGGCTGGGTATTTCTATGTAGTCAGTCCGTTTTCATAGGCATAGCTGGTGGCGGCTGCCCGGGACGTCAGGCCCAGTTTCAGGAAGATGTTGCTGATATGCCGCGCCACGGTCTTTTCGCTCAGGTACAGCTCGCCGGCGATGGCCCGGTTGCCCTTTCCGGTTGCCACCAGCTGAAGGACTTCAAGCTCGCGGCGGGTGAGGAGACCAGCCGTGCCTGGCGTGGCCCCGCTACCCAACATGCCTTCGTGCAGCAGGGATGCCGCCCACGTTGCCGCCGGCGCCGCGCCCAGGTCCAGGAGCGAAGCCTGGGCCGCCTCCAGGTACATCAGCGCCGAGGCTTCATCGCCAAGTGCGCGGCAGGCGCTGCCGGCCAACGCCTCGCAGCGCGCCGCTTCGTACGGGACACCGAGCTCCTGCCACAGTCTCCACGCCTCCCGGAGCGGTTTCAGGGCAGCGGAGGGATCGCCGCCGGC
The DNA here is from genome assembly GCF_023913735.1 of Pseudarthrobacter raffinosi. Taxonomy (GTDB): domain Bacteria; phylum Actinomycetota; class Actinomycetes; order Actinomycetales; family Micrococcaceae; genus Arthrobacter; species Arthrobacter raffinosi. The sequence goes on along the minus strand of NZ_JAMXBH010000006.1, from coordinate 25,464 downwards.
CAGTCGGACCGCGCCGTCCGCTTGGCCGGCAACGGCCCGGATCATGGGCATAGGGTATTCGTGGGCCAGGGCTTCCAGCTCCTGAAAACCTCGCCGCGCCGCTGCCACGTCGGAGGCGGCCAGCTCGATCTCCACCAGTGCCGGCAACATGTTCCGGCGGGTAGCGAGGTCTACCGCGCCAGCTGCCCTCCGGATCATCGCTTGTGCCTGCTGCGCATCACCGCGGGCCAGCCAGACCAGAGCGAGGCCAGGCTGTGGCTCATAGCCAGATCGGGCCGCCTGCCGGTAGGAAGCTTCGGCGTCGTCCAGTTTTCCACCCAGCCGTTCCACCTCCCCCTGCTGGTAGTAGCCTCCGTAAAGCGCCTGGGGATCACCCCTTACGGCAAGTCCCTGGGCAGCCGCAGCCGCCATCAGTGCCTCGGCCCAGGCCCCATGGAGCATGAAGAGTTCGGCGCGGTGCGACTGGCACTGGCCGCTGAAGGACACCATGTCAGGGCGTGCACGGCACCAGCGATCCAGGGCAGCCGTCCATTCCAAGGCCCTCTCCAGATCGAAGACCAGGTGGCAGTTGCCGATGACTGCGCAGTAGATAATCCCCGACGGGATCGGGGAGAGTTCACCTGCCGTGACGGCCACCATGACCTCGTCGAACATCTTGAGTCCCTTCTCAGGGTGACCAAGCATCAGCGTGGCCTGGCCTGTGCCGAGGAGGCCCAGCGCGGACAGGTCCTTGTCGTGGAACCGCTGGCCGAATTCGGCAACGCGGGAGAAAACCTGCAAGGCGCCCGCCGGATCACCGCCGTAAAGTTTGCCCAGGCCCATCGGCACAAGCAGCAGGCCCTGGACTGCGCTGGGCTCGGCCAGTTCATCCACGAGCCGCTGGCCGCGGGCAAACCACCCTCCGGCCCGAGCCTGCTCCCCAAGGAACATCAGTTGCATGCCCATCCAGCCCGCGCACCGTGCGGCACTCTCGGCGTCGCCCATCACAAGGTACTCCTCGTGAGAACGGGTGAGGGTCTCCAGTCCTGTGGTGCTTTCCCCGGTCAGGATCTCGGCCGTAGCCAGCCGTTCGAGGTCGGCAGCCGGCAACCCGCCACGCTTATCGGCTTCACGGAAAGTCTGATATGCCTCGGTCCAGCGATGTTTCTGGAAGGCTGACCTGCCCTGGTCAATGCCTGTTTCAGCTGACATCTGGCCCCTTTCGGACACCAACCGCCCAACCTGTTGGCCCGCGCACGCTGGGTGCGGCGGTACTTAAGCGCCACGGTACGCCTGGTGGAGAAGCGGCACAACTACGAACGCAGCAGCGCGCGCAGCGTCTGAATGGTGTCGGCCTCCGCCGCCGTCTTATCGTCGCGGTAGCGCTTGACGCGTGCGAATCGCAGCGCGATTCCGCCCGGATAGCGCGAGGAACGCTGCACGCCATCGATCGCGACCTCGACCACGGTGACTGGCTCGATCCAGACTGTGCCCGCCGTGCGCCGCACCTCGAGCTCCTGGAAGATCTCGGTCTGCCAGCGCAGCATCGCGTCGGTTAGGCCCTTGAATGTCTTGCCCACCATCACGTTGCCGCCGGGTTCGCCGAACTCGCCGGCCGGGTCGAGGGCTCCGAGGTGCAGGTTCGACAGCAGCCCTGTCCGCCGGCCTGACCCCCACTCGCAGGCGAGCACCACCAGGTCGTACGTGAGCACCGGCTTCACCTTGATCCAGTTGGAGCCACGCCGCCCGGCCGCGTAGGCCGATCCGACCGCCTTCACCACCACGCCCTCGTGGCCCGCGGCGAGCGCATCACGCGACACTCTCTCGGCAACGGCCGCGTCCGCCGTGATCTCCCCCAGGATCCGGTGCTCAGGGGCGATGCGCTCCAGCACGCCGAGGCGCGTCGCCAGCGGTTCGTCGAGCAGGTCGCGCCCGTCGATGTGCAACACGTCGAAGAACCAGGGATGCAGCACCGTGGCGCGCGCCGCATCCGCCCCGAACCGCGACATGGTCTCCTGGAACGGTCGCGGGCCGCCGGCCTCGTCGAGGGCGAGGGTCTCGCCGTCGAGGATCACATCGCGCACCGGCAGCCCTCGCACCACCTCCACCACCTCGGGCAGCCGGTGGGTCACGTCGGCCAGGGTGCGGGTGTAGATGCGAACTTCGTCGCCGACGCGATGCACCTGGATGCGCGCTCCGTCGAGCTTGTATTCCACGGATGCTTCCCCCGTCACCTCCAGCGCCACGCTGGCACTGGCCGCGGTTGCGGCGAGCATGGGCTGCACGGGACGGCCGACGACGAGGCCGACGGCGTCGAGCTCGGCCGCCGTTCCCGTGATCGCAAGCAGGGCGGTCCCGCCGAGATCGCCGGAGAGCATCGCCGCGCGGCGTACGGCGTCGACGGGCCGGTCGGCGGCGCGGGCAACGGCATCCGTCAGCACCCCCTCGAGCGCGCCGGTTCGCAGTTCGCCGAGCAGCACGCCGGCGATGAAGGCCTGCTCGCGCTCGGTGGCTGCCGCTGTGAGCATCCGGAGGGTCGCGGCGCGCTCCGCGGCTGATCCAGCGCCTGCGGTGACAAGCAGCCGGTCCAGCGCAGCGTCGAGGTCGGCGACGGTCAGGCTCGGTTCGGCGGCCGGCTCCCCCATGGCTGCTGTCATACCGCGCCAGCCGATCCCAACACGGCCCTGCCGCGGCTTGGCGATGAGCAAGCCGACGGCGGCCGCGATGTCCACGGGCTCGAGCCGGCGCAGCAGGTCGGCCAGTGCGTCGATCTTCGCGAGTCGGGAGCGGGTCGACGCGACGGCATCCGTGGTTTTCACGAGCTCGTCTAGCAGCATGGCATCAGTCTGCCACGCCCGCCGACGCCGGGCGCGTAGGCGGGAAAAGCGGGCCGCGAGTGGTTTGTGGCACAAAAAACCGGCCCAGCCGAAGCTGGACCGGTTCTTGTGCGGAGACGGTGAGTGGGCCCACGCCGTCAGGGTTCCCTGACCGAGCGAAGCGAGGTGAGGGAGACGGTGGGGATTAGTGGCTGTGGCCTGCGTGCTCGTCTTCGTTAGCGGGCTTCTCCACTACGAGGGTCTCGGTGGTGAGAACCAGCGCAGCGATGGATGCCGCGTTGCGCAGGGCTGCACGGGTGACCTTGACCGGGTCGATGACACCGGCGGCGATCAAGTCCTCGTACTCGCCCGTCTTGGCGTTGAAGCCGTTGTTGGTTTCGAGCTCGGCAACCTTGGCGGTGACAACGTAGCCGTCGAAACCGGCGTTCTGGGCGATCCAGCGAAGCGGCTGGACCAGCGCGCGGCGGACGATGCCCACAGCAGCGGCGGCGTCGCCTTCGAGTGCCTTGACTGCAGGGTCCTCGTCGAGGGCCTTCAGTGCGTGGATCAGCGCGGAACCGCCACCGGCCACGATGCCCTCTTCGAGGGCGGCGCGGGTGGAGGACACTGCATCTTCGATGCGGTGCTTCTTTTCCTTCAGCTCAACTTCGGTGGCTGCGCCGACCTTGATGACACCGATGCCGCCGGCCAGCTTGGCCAGGCGCTCCTGGAGCTTTTCGCGGTCCCAGTCGGAGTCGGTGCGGGTCAGCTCGGCGCGCAGCTGGGAAACCCGGGCTGCGACGTCTTCTGCGGAACCGGCGCCGTCAACGATGGTGGTGTTGTCCTTGGTGACCGTGATGCGGCGGGCAGTACCCAGCACCTCAAGGCCAACCGAATCCAGGCTGAGGCCCAGTTCCGCGGAGATGACCTGCGCACCGGTGAGGGTGGCGATGTCCTGCAGCATGGCCTTGCGGCGGTCGCCGAAGCCCGGAGCCTTGACGGCAACAACGTTCAGCGTGCCGCGGATGCGGTTGACGATCAGCGTGGACAGGGCCTCGCCCTCAACGTCTTCCGCAATGATGAAGAGCGGCTTGGAGCTCTGCAGCGCCTTCTCCAGCAGCGGCAGGAAGTCCTGCACGGAGGAGATCTTGCCCTGGTTGATCAGGATAAGGGCGTCTTCGAGGACGGCTTCCTGGCGTTCGGAGTCGGTCACGAAGTACGGGGACAGGTAGCCCTTGTCGAACTGCATGCCCTCGGTGAGGACCAGCTCGGTCTGCGTGGTGGAGGACTCCTCGATGGTGATCACACCATCCTTGCCGACCTTGCCGAATGCCTCGGCGAGGAGCTCGCCGATTTCGTCGCTCTGGGCCGAGATTGCTGCCACGCTGGCAACCTGCGTGCCTTCAACCGGGCGTGCGTTCTCGAGCAGGCGGGCTGCAATGGCTTCTACGGAAACCTCGATGCCACGCTTAATCTGGCCCGGAGCGGCGCCCGCCGCAACGTTGCGCAGGCCTTCCTTGACCAGGGCCTGGGCGAGCACGGTGGCCGTGGTGGTGCCGTCGCCGGCAACATCGTTGGTCTTCGTGGCTACTTCCTTGGCCAGCTGCGCGCCAAGGTTTTCATACGGGTCATCAAGCTCAATTTCGCGGGCGATGGTGACGCCGTCATTGGTGATGGTGGGTGCCCCCCACTTTTTGTCGAGGACAACGTTGCGGCCGCGGGGGCCGAGCGTCACCTTGACAGTGTTGGCGAGCTTATCGATGCCGGCTTCAAGCGACCGGCGTGCAGCGTCGTTAAACGCAAGCTGCTTTGCCATGGTTTTGTCCTTTCAAAGACAGAACCCCGCACTGTTGTTCGGTCAGGGACGGAACAGCAGTACGGGGATCCAAAGAGTTACTTTACGACGATCGCCAGAACGTCGCGGGCGGAGAGCACGAGGTACTCGGTGCCACCGGTCTTGACTTCAGTTCCGCCGTACTTGGAGTAGATAACAACGTCGCCAACGGCAACATCGATCGGAACGCGGTTGCCGTTGTCGTCAAAGCGGCCGGGGCCTACTGCAACAACTTCGCCTTCCTGCGGCTTCTCCTGTGCGGAGTCCGGGATAACCAGGCCGGAAGCCGTGGTCTGCTCGGCTTCGAGCGGGCGGACAACAATACGATCCTCAAGAGGCTTAATAGAGACCGACACTCGGACCTCTCCTTCTACGTCAGCAAATTCATGGACAGTTGAGCTGCTTCGCCGTGGCTGGCAAACCGTCGTCGCGGTGCCGGCAGCAGCCTGGCTGGCAGCTCTTCATGTGTTAGCACCCTCCTAGGGAGAGTGCTAATGATGACTCTATGTATTGGTTAGCACTCGGTCAAGGCGAGTGCCAGAATTATGTCGCTGGCGAACAGCTGTTACCGGCCGGTGAGGTCTTCGAGATCGACGTCCTCGTCGCCGTCGTCCCCTTCCTCAACGGCGCCCCGCCGCAGGTACATCACCACGGCGCCGCCCACGGCAGCCAGCAGCGAGACCACCAGCAGGATGATGCCGCCTATGCGCGCCCCGGCGTAGAGGCCGCGGATCTCCTGTGCCTCGTCCGTGGCATCCTGGATGTTCTTGCCGCCCACGGAGTAGACGGTGGCGTTGAACGTGTCCAGGAAGAGGATGATTACCAGCAGCGCGACGCAGACCACGGCCACTGCGGATCCTGCAATCAGCGCGGGGCGGGCAAACTTCACCAGGTCCGGCTCTCTTTCTTGGGGTAGTCCGGACGGCTGGGTGCCTGCGCTGTCTTCCATGCCTTTAACCCTAGCGGGAACTGGCCGCCGGGCTACCTCCACTAGGCTTGAACCCATGGCTCAAGCACCGCAGGACCAGATCGCCCCACTGCTCACGAGCGAAGGCTGGGAGCTCCTGGCGTCCCTGGGCCCGTACCGCGAGGACAAGTCCTTGGAACTCAACGCGGCCCTCCGCAAGGCCGGGCACTCCCCTGCACTGGTCTCCGCCGTCCTCACCCAGTCCCGGCTGCGCACCAAGGCGGAGCTGAAGTTCGGCGAGTTCGCCCGGAGCATGCTCTTCACGCAGGCCGGGCTGGAACAGGCCACGCGTCTCACGGTGGCCGCCAGGCATGCCGAGCGGTTTGCGCAGGCCGGTGTCCGCCACGTGGCCGATCTCGGCTGCGGCCTTGCCGCAGACTCTCTGGCCCTGGCTTCGATGGACATCACGGTCACGGCCGTGGAAATGGACGAAACCACGGCCGCCTGCGCCACGGTCAACCTGATCCCCTTCCCCAACGCCACCGTGGTGCACTCCGACGCCACCACCGTCCCGTTGGACGGGGTCGACGGCGTCTGGCTGGATCCCGCACGCCGGGTCACCTCCACCTCGGGTACCAAGAGGATCTGGGATCCTGAGGCGTTTTCACCGCCGCTGTCCTTTGTGGAATCGCTCGCCGCAACCGGGCGCGCCGTTGGCGTAAAAATGGGCCCCGGCATGCCGCACGAGTCAGTTCCCGCCGGCTGCGAAGCGCAGTGGGTATCGGTGGGCGGCGACGTCACCGAAGTGGCCCTGTGGTTCAACTCCGTGCGCCGGCCGGGAATCCGCCGCGCGGCGCTGCTGCTCGGCCCGCAGGGTGCCGCCGAGCTGACCAGCGCCGAAGACTTCGACGGCGGTCCCGCCGCGCCGGTGGGTCCGGCAGCGGGCTACCTGTATGAGCCCGATGGCGCGGTGATCCGCGCCGGCCTGGTGGCCGACGTCGCGCTTCAACTGGGCGGGCACCTGCTGGACGAGCACATCGCCTACATCTGCGCTCCGGAGCTGGTGGACACGCCGTTCGCCCGCGCCTACAAGGTCCTGGAACTGATGCCGTACAACGTCAAGGCGCTCAAGGCCTGGGTGAAGGAGAACGGCATCACGGTGCTGGACATCAAAAAGCGCGGCACCTCGGTAACCCCGGAGGAACTGCGCAAGCAGCTGTTCGCCGGAAGCAAGGTGGCCGGGAAAAAGGCCGGACAAAAAACAGCCACCCTGGTCCTGACCCGCATTGGGGAGGACCGGGTGGCCATCTCGGTGGAACCTGTCCAAACGTTGTCCTAGTGGGCGCGTCCTACTGGGCGCGCATGAAATCCTCTGCCGCCCGGACCTGCTCATCGGTGGGCCGGACACCGGTGTAGAGCACAAACTGCTCGAGCGCCTGGATGGTGGCCACTTCGGCGCCGGTGATGACCTGTTTCCCGGCGCCGCGGGCCGCCTTGATCAGCGGCGTCTCCGCGGGCAGCGCCACGACGTCGAACACCACTTTGGCTGCGGCGATCGCATCTTCCGGGTAGGACAGCGAGTCCAGTTCCGGGCCCCCTGCCATACCGATGGGGGTGACGTTGATGATCAGGTCTGCCGTGCCGCCGTCGAGCGTTGCCCGCCACTGGAACCCGTACTGCTCTGCGAGCGCCCTGCCGGTGTCTTTGTTCCGGGCGATGACGGTGACGTCCGTGAAGCCGGCGTCCCGCAGGGCAGCGACGGTGGCCTTGGCCATGCCGCCGGCGCCCTGGACCAGCACCGAGTAGTCCGTGGGCACGGCGTTGCTTGCGAGGAGCTGCTCGATGGCGGTGTAGTCGGTGTTGTAGGCCAACAGACGCCCGTCAGTGTTCACGATTGTGTTGACCGAATCGATGGCTTTAGCGGAAGGATCCAGCTCATCCACGAGGGCCATCACGTCCTCCTTGTACGGCATGGACACCGCGCAGCCGCGGATTCCCAGGCCCCTGACGCCGGCGATCGCCTGGGCCAGGTCGGTGGGGGCGAAGGCCTTGTAGATCCAGTTCAGGTGCAGCTGGTCGTAGAGGTGGTTGTGGAACCGCGTCCCGTTGTTGCTGGGCCGGGCCGACAGCGAAATACACAGGGTCATGTCTTTATTCAGAATGGGCACCTGTCCATTAAACCCGTCTCGCCCAACTAGGTAGCGCTATCTGTCGTTTTGAGGTCTCAAAACGACAGATAGCGCTACCTAGTTGGGGTGGGTACTTTTCGTTACGGGCAGCCTGTCCCGGCCGGATAGCTTCCGACGGCGGCGGGCAGCTTTCCCGGGGCAGTCGCCTTGCCTGCCAACACGGCAACAAGGGCGTCAAAGGCGCCAGGCGTGCGGCCGTACAGCGCAATCTTCACCGGGGCAGTGGAATCCTGCAGCGGCCACGGCGCATCCAGTGCCACAGCGATATCGCCCCCAACCGGCCGACCGGCGTAACCGATGAGGCTGACCAGGGGGCCCGCCCCGGTGCCGAGCCCGGCCTTCGCTGCGGCAGCCTCAAACCGCGCCCGGTCCTGCGCTGATCCTCCGGCAATCCGGATGCTTCCCTCGACGATTGGCACGCCGCAGTGTCCGGACAGCACCGTGACGGCGGCCGCGGAGACCCGGGCCGAGGTGTCGGCGCCGCTGCCGGGGGCTGCGCTGGCGGGGGCCGACCGCGCAGGCGGCGACGTGACGCGGCCGCGCCAGGTCATCATGGTGGCCACGCGGACAGCTGCTTCGTCCAGGCGGGCCGCCGGCAGTGTTCCGGCCGCGACAGCGCTAACGACGGCTGCGTGGGCCTGCCCCACGTCCGTGGGCATCAGGAGCAGGTCCGCGCCCGCGGCGAGCGCCGCCGTTGCTGCGGAGCCTCCCGGGTATTGCTGCTGGACTGCGCCCATGATGAGGGCATCGGTCACCGCCACACCCTTGAAGCCCATGCCGCGCAGCGCAGCATAGGTGGGGCCGGACAACGACGCCGGGACGCCGGGTTCCAGGGCCGGTACGGCGATGTGCCCGGTCATGACCATGGGCATACCGGCGGCGATGGCCGCCCGGAACGGCTTCCAGTCCCGGGCTTCGAGTTCCGCGATGCTCGCGGGCTGCACCGGGAGGTCCTGGTGCGAGTCAACGGTGACGGAGCCGTGGCCGGGGAAATGCTTGACGGCGGGCAGGACGCCGGCCTCCTGCATGCCCTGGGAAAACGCCACCGCCAGTGCTCCCGCCGCGTCCGGATTGCCGGACATTGACCGGGCACCGATGGTGGGATCTGCTGGGCCGATGGTCACGTCCGCATCGGGGGCGAAGTCCACCGTGAAGCCCAGCGACGCGATCTCCGCGGCCAGAGCGCGGCCGGCGTCCTTGGCGAGTGGCGCATTGCCGGCAGCCCCGTAGCTCAGGGCCGTTGGCCATTCGGTCAGGGGCGCACCCAGCCGCGCCACAATCCCGCCCTCCTGGTCCACGCCGATGAGCCCGGGCCAAGGCCTGCCGTCGGCCTTGGCGGCCTGGGCCAGCCGGGCGTTGACAACACTCATGGCAGCCGGATCCGCCTGACCGCGCGCGTCGAGCGGAATGTTGTCGCCCATAATGATGGACCCGGCCAGATGGAGGCGTTCAATGGTGCCGGCCTGGGCTTCGGCGTCGGTACCGGCGTATACCGGCATCAGCACCTGGCCGGCCTTCTCCTCGACCGACATCGCCGCCACGGCGGCCGCGGCGGCATCCTGGTCCCGCTGTTCGGGGCCCCAGCCCAGCGGCAGCAGCCCGGGGTCAGGTGAGGGAGAAGCGGACGGAGGTGCCGTCGTCGGCCGCTCTGATTCCGGGGTTGAGGCCGGTGCAGGGCCAGAGGCCGCCGGGGCGGTGGCGGGAACTGCCGTGCAGGCAGTCAGGGCGGCCACGGCAGCGGACGCAATAAGGAGAGTGGTTTTGTGAATACTGTCACGGGTCCAAAGGAACAAGGCCATCAAGACGATGCTACCCCTGCATTAGACTTGAAGGCGGCGCGTGCCCAGGGATATCTGAACAGTTAGGGGAACGCATGAAGATTGATTTCGCTTCATCGAAGCAATCAACTCTTGGTGTGGAATGGGAGCTTGCCCTGGTGGACGGCCAGACCGGCGAACTGGCATCAGTGGCCAACGAAGTACTCAGCGGCGTCGTCGCCAAGCACCCCGAACTCAACGAAGACGACGAACACCCGCACATCAAGCAGGAACTCCTGCTCAACACCGTGGAACTGGTCACCGGCATCTGCGAGACCGCCGCCGAAGCCAAAGAAGACCTCAGCCGGTCCCTGGCCGCGGTGCGCGAAATCACCGACCCCATGGGCGTGGAGGTTTTCTGCGCCGGCAGCCACCCGTTCAGCCCGCCGCAGTTGCAGCCCGTGACGGACAAGGCCCGGTATGCCAAGCTGATCGACCGCACCCAGTGGTGGGGCCGGCAGATGGTCATCTACGGCGTGCACGTCCACGTAGGCCTCGACCGGCGCGAAAAGGCACTCCCCGTGCTGGACGGCCTGGTCAATTACTTCCCGCATTTCCAGGCGCTCTCGGCGTCGAGCCCGTTCTGGGGCGGCGAGGACACCGGCTACGCGTCGCACCGGGCCCTGATGTTCCAGCAGCTGCCGACGGCGGGCCTGCCCTTCCAGTTCCCGTCCTGGGACGAATACGAGTCCTACGTCCAGGACATGTTCACCACCGGCGTGATCGACACCCTGTCCGAGATCCGCTGGGACATCCGGCCCGTTCCGAACCTCGGCACCATCGAAATGCGCATCTGCGACGGCCTGGCCACCCTGGAGGAGGTGGGCGCGATTGCCGCGCTCACCCAGTGCCTGGTGGATGAATTTTCCACGACCCTGGACAACGGCGGCACCATCCCCACCATGCCGCCGTGGCACATCCAGGAGAACAAGTGGCGTGCCGCCCGCTACGGCATGGAGGCCATCATCATCCTCGACGCCGCCGGCAACGAACAGCTGGTCACCGACCACCTCCTGGAGACCCTGAACCGGCTTGAGCCGGTGGCAGCGAAGCTCGGCTGCCCCGACGAACTGGCCGACGTCGAGAAGATCATCCGCCGCGGCGCCGGGTACCAGCGGCAGCGACGCGTCGCTGCAGAGCACGGCGGCGACCTGCAGGCCGTGGTGCTGGACCTGGTCAAGCAGATGCGGAACGGCCCGACGGGGTAACGCAGTCCCTGCGGGGTTTCGACAGGCTCAACCGGCGGAAGCTTCGCGGCAGTCGGGTCAGGCCAGGAGTGAGACCGCGGTGACGGGCATCGAGGAATCCGGGGCGAAGCGGATGCCGCTGGGCCCGATCCCGGCCATCACCAGCTGCGCACCGAGGGCCGCCACCATGGCGCCGTTGTCCGTGCACAGGTCAAGCGGTGGCACGTGGAGTCTGATTCCGGCGGACGCACAACGCTGGCCGGTGAGTTCGCGCAGCCTGGAGTTGGCCGCCACGCCCCCGCCCAGCAGCACGTCCTTGATGCCATGCTCCCGGCAGGCCAGGACGGCCTTGGCCGTGATCACATCCACCACTGCTTCCTGGAAAGCTGCGGCGATGTCGGCCACCGGCACGTCTTCGCCGCGGGCCTCGAACTGCTCGACACACCGCGCCACCGCCGTCTTCAAGCCGCTGAAGGACCAGTCGTAGCGGTGTTTTCCAGGCTCCTCGGCGGTGCCCATGTACTTGGGCTGGCTGAGGCCGCGCGGGAAGCGGATGGCTTTGGCGTTGCCGGTGCGGGCCAGCCTGTCGATGACCGGGCCGCCCGGGTAGCCGAGGCCCAGGATGCGGGCCACCTTGTCGTATGCCTCGCCGGCGGCGTCGTCGATGGTGGAGCCGAGGAGCTGGACGTCGCTGGTGATGCTGTGGATCTTCAGGATTTCGGTATGCCCACCGGAGACCAGCAGGGCGCCCAGGTTTTCCGGGAGACGGCCTTCGTGGCCGAGCCCAACCGCAAGGCTGGCGGGACGGCCGGCGGTGCCGCTGGCCCCACGGCCGGCGGCAGCTCCGCCGTCGGACTTCCCATCCAGCAGCCCGACGCCGACGTGCGCCACCAGGTGGTTGATGGCATACAGCGGTTTTCCGGTGGCCACGGCGAGGGCCTTCGCGGCGCAGACCCCCACCATCAGTGCTCCTGCGAGCCCCGGCCCGGAGGTGACGGCAAGGGCGTCCACGTCCTCCAGCGACACGTCGGCGTCGGCCAGGGCCTGGCGCAGGGTAGGCACAAAGGCGTCAAGGTGCGCGCGCGAGGCGATCTCGGGGATCACGCCGCCGAAGCGTACGTGCTCGTCCATCGAGGAGGACACCGTGTTGGTGAGCAGCGTGGTGCCGCGGACGATGCCGACGCCGGTTTCGTCGCAGGAGGATTCGATGCCCAGCACCAGGGGCTGCGAACGGTTCATGGCTGGCCTGCTTCTGTTGTGTGATCCTGGGCTGGTGCGGGGTCAGCTGACGCCGGGTCGGCAGTGGCTTCGGGGACCAGCTGCAGCCGCATGATGAGGGCGTCAACGCCGTCGCGGTAGTACCCGCGGCGGACGTGGATCTGTTCGAAGCCGAACCGCACGTACAGCTGCTGCGCCCGGGGGTTGTCCGCGCGGACCTCCAGGAGGACGTCCGCCGCCCCGCGGAGACCGGCTTCCGTGATCAGCCTGTTCAGGAGCGTAGAGCCTATGCCCCGGCCTTCGCATTCAGGCACGACGGCGATGGTCTGGACATCCGCGATGGGCTCGATGCACATCAGGCCGGCGTAGCCCACTATCTCGCCGCCGCTTTCCGCCACCAGGTAACGGCGCGTTTCCGGCTGGGACAGTTCGGACAGGAACATGTGCAGCGGCCACGCGTCCGCAGGGAAGAGCCGCTGTTCGAGGGCGTCCACGGCGGGCACGTCCTTCAGGGTCATGTCCCGGAAAACCACTCCGTCAGCGCTGGTCGGCATGCTCACAGGGCCCGCTTCCGTGGGCCGGGGACCTGGGCGTCCGATTCCCGGAGGTACAGGGGTGTGGAGTCGAGCAGCTGCCCGCCGGCTGCCAGCCGGGCCAAGGCGAACTGTCCGAGGTAGAGGGCGTCCGGTTGTTCGTTGCTGAATCCCGGGTCTGCGCGCAGCACGTCACTGTAGAGTCCGGCGCCGGCGCCGTAGGCCGGGAGGTCCGGCAGGTCGGCCGCGAAGCTGACGTGCGGGCCGTCCTCGAGCTGCGGCAACTGGCCGTCGGCGAGGCTGTACCGCGCCCAGTAGACCTCTTTGCGCCGGGCATCCGTGACCACCAGGAATTCGGCCGCGGCATCGGTGGACTCAGCCACTTCCAGTGCCACGGCGTCCAGGCTCATCAGCCCGTACAGCGGTTTGTCCCAGACGAAGGCGAGCGTCCGGGCGGTTGCGATCCCCGAGCGCAGGCCGGTAAACGGGCCGGGGCCCACGCCTGTCACGATCGCGTCAATGTCCCCGCCGGTGACGCCCGCAGAGGCCAGCAGGTCCTCGATGCCGGGTGCAAGCACTTCGGCGTGGCTGCGCGTGTCCTCGGTGGAGAAGCTGGCCACCACGCCTTCGAGGGCGTCGTCCGAGACGAGTGCGGCACTGGCCACGGCGGACGTGTCGATGGCGAGAATGAGCATCAGGGTGTCCCTTCGATGGCGCCGCCCAGAGCAGGCTTGGTGCTCCAGCGGGGACCAAACCCGCGCAGCACGATAGTGCGGGGTTCGTCGAAGTCCTCGGTGTCAAAGTCGAGGATTTCGGTGTGGCCGGGCATTGGTTCCGCGGCGCCTATGGCGTCCAGCCCGATCGCCCGGTGCAGGTCCACTTCCAGCCGGCTCTCGCTCAGGTGCTCCACCCGGCCGCGCCCCCATTCCACCACGGTCACGGACGAGTCCAGCGTGTTTTCCAGGTCAATATCGTCAATTTCCGACGCCGATCCCAGCCGGTACGCGTCCACGTGCACCAGGTCCGGGCCACCGGGCCGCGGGCCGTCGGGCAGGTTGGGATGGATGCGGACCAGGACAAACGTGGGCGAGATGATTCCCGCGCGCACGCCCAGGCCTTCGCCGAGCCCCTGCGTGAAGGTGGTTTTGCCGGCCCCCAGCTCGCCGGTCAGCACCAACAGATCCCCGGCCTGCAGCTCCGCCCCTAAAGCGGCACCGAGCGCGTGCGTCTCATGCGCCGTCGTGACTCTCCGCGTCTGTTCCCAGGTGGGCATCTCTGCCGGGAGCACGCTCACGGTGTTGCCTGCCCGGCGTCGGGATTGCCGATGGCAGAACGCCCGGCGCCAGGAACGTCGCCGGCTGGGCGGCTGCCGGAAGGCTCGACGGCGGGACTTTCGTTGATGACCCGGCGCGGCACCCGCGGGCTGATCCGGGTCACGATCTCGTAGTTGTTGGTGCCGGCGGCGACCGCCCAGTCGTCCGCCGTGGGCCCGCCGTCGTCCCCGTTGCCGAACAGCACCGCCTCGGCGCCGAAGAGGTCTGCGCCGGCGGGGCCGATGTTGCCGAGGTCGATGACCATCTGATCCATGGCGATGCGCCCCACCACGGGGTAGGTCCGGCCAGCCACCCGGACGGGACCGCCGGTGGCAATGCGGGGCACACCGTCGGCGTAGCCCAGCGGGATCAGCGCCAGGGTGCTGGGGCCGCTGGTGCGGTAGCGCAGGCCGTAGGAGACGCCCTGCCCGTCGGGGACCTGCTTGCATTGGGACACCAGGGTGCGCAGCGTCATCGCGGGCCGGAGGCCCAGTTCGGCGGACGTCTGGCCTTCGAAGGGCGAGAGGCCGTAGATGCCCAGGCCCACGCGGACCAGGTCAAAGTGAGTATCGGGGCGGGACAGCGTGGCGGGGGTGTTGGCCAGGTGACGGACTTCAGCGTCCACGCCGGCGTCCTCGGCCACAGCCAGCACCTCGCGGAAGGCCGCCAATTGTTCATCGGTTTCCGGCCGTTCGGGTTCATCTGCCACGGACAGGTGGGAGAAGATGCCCACCACGCGCAGGAGGCCCTGGTCCTGGTACTCCATGGCTTCGCCCAGCAGCTGGTCCCAGGCATCGAGCGCTACGCCGTTCCGGCCCAGGCCCGTGTCCACTTTCAGGTGGATCCGCGCGGGACGTTCCTGGTCACGCGCGGCGGCCACAATCCGGTCCAGTTCCCAGCCGGAGCAGCCGATGTCGACGCCGGCAGCCACCGCTGCGGCGAAGTTGCTTTCCGCCGTGTGCAGCCAGGCCAGCAGGGGGGCGTCGATGCCCGCGGCCCGCAGCGCCAGCGCCTCGGAGATGTGCGCGACCCCCAGCCAGGACGCGCCGGCTTCGAGGGCGGCCCGGGCCACCGGAACCGCGCCGTGTCCGTAGGCGTCGGCCTTCACCACGGCCATGACCCTCGCGGGTGAGGCCGCGTCTGCCAGCCGCCGCACGTTGTGGCGGATGGCGTCCAGGTCAATGACGGCGGACCGCTCGTACTGAGGATCAGGTCCTGAGGCCGCGCGGAAGTCACCGGTCGTTACGGGATAAGTCACCCTAGTGATTCTAGTGCGGCGGCCCGGGCCGGGATAATCGCGCCGCGTTCCCGGCGCACGGTTCAGGGCGCCACGGCGTCAGGCGTCGGACAGGTGCGCGATGGTGGCGGTGGCGCGGCGCTGCGCTGCCAGCGGGACGTCGCTGATAATGTCCGCCAGGAAACCGAAGCGGCGGAGCCACTGGCTGCTCTGGCGTTCGGGCCGGGAGTTGGCCCGCTTCCACCAGTCCGCGATGTCTCCCCAGCCGGGCGCTGCCAGCGAACCGCCCACCTCCTGCACGGCCAGGGAGGCGCAGAGGTTGGCGAAACGGAGCCGGTTGCCCAGCGGCCATCCGGCCAGGCTGCCCACGATGAAGGCTGCATCAAAGCAGTCGCCGGCTCCGGTGGGATCAAAGGCAGTCACCGGCAACGACGGCACCCACTCCTCCTCACCGGTTTCCGAGTCAACCGCCATGGCACCCTGCGCCCCGAGCGTCACCACTGCAACGGGCACACGGTCCGCCAAGGCATAGAGTGCGGACCACGGGTTGTCCTTCCCCGTGAAGGCCATGGCCTCCCGCTGGTTGGGCAGGAAAGCGTGGAAGTACTGCAGGTTTTCCAGCCGGACCGGTGACCACTCGCCGCTGGGGTCCCAGCCCACATCCCCGAACAGTTTGACGCCGGCCTGGTGGGCGGCGACAGCCCAGGGTTCAATCTCGACGTCGAGCTCGGCAATGCCCGCGAGCGCCGGCGGGGGCGGACCGATCAGTTCCGACGACGTCACGGGCGCCGGGTGGCCATGCGTCACCAGGGAACGGTCGTTGTGGACGCTGAGCGAGACGGTCACCGGGGAATGCCACCCCGGGATGCGGCGCGACAGGCTCAGGTCCACGTGTTCCTGCCCGGCCAGGATTTTCCAGTTGTAGTCTCCGTAGCCGTCGTCGCCGAAGGCGGCTGCCAGTCCCGTGCGCAGTCCCAGCCTCGCCGCGGCAATTGCCTGGTTCGCGACGCCGCCGGGGCAGCTGCCCATGCCCTCGCTCCAGATTTCCGTGCCCGGCTCGGGCGCGTGGGGCAGTCCCGTGAAGATGATGTCCTGGAAGACAGTGCCGGCCAGGAGGAGGTCGAACCCGCCGTCGGACGGTTTCCGGAGGGCAGAGAGCGGGTCGAAGCGGCGGTCCGGGATGGCGTCCATGTCCGGCACACTACGCCCTGCCGCGGCCCCACGGTAGGGGCGCGCCCGGCGCCCGCCTAGACTGCTGACTATGCGGCTTATGATTGCCGGCGGCGGCGGATTCCGCGTGCCGCTTGTGTACCGGGCGCTGGCGTCCGGCGCGTTTGCGGGGCTGGTCAGCGAACTGGTGCTGTTCGACGTCGATCCCGACCGCCTCCGCGCCATCACCGCGGTGCTGCGCGCCATGCCCGAGTCCGACTGCGGCGCTGCCGGAGGCCCCACCTCCGGCCCGAACGCAGGTGCCAAGGCCCCCGCCGTCCACACCACGACGTCCCTGCCGGAGGCCCTGGCGGGTACAGACCTGGTGTTCGCCGCCATCCGCCCCGGCGGCACGGCCGGCCGGATCAGGGACGAACGCGTGGCCCAGGACCTTGGCCTGCTCGGCCAGGAAACCACCGGCGCGGGCGGCATTTCCTACGCCCTGCGCACCATCCCGGAAATGCTGCACCTGGCGCGGCAGATGCGGGAGTTCTGCCCGGACGCCTGGCTGATCAACTTCACCAACCCGGCCGGCATGGTCACCGAAGCCCTGCTGCCGGTCCTTGGCCGGCAGGTCATCGGGATCTGCGATTCCGCGGGTGGGCTGGTGCACCGGGCGGCCCGCGCCGCCGGCCTGACGCTGCCCGACGGAACGCTCGACGGCGTGGACTACTACGGGTTGAACCACCTGGGCTGGCTCCACCGGCTGGAGTCCGGCGGCCAGGATCTGCTGCCCGCACTGCTGTCAGATGCCGCTGCCCTCAGCACCTTCGAGGAAGGCCGGCTCTTCCCGCAGCCGTTCCTCCAGGACCTGGGCGCCCTGCCCAACGAATACCTCTATTACTACTACCAGCGGGACAGCGCCGCGGCGGCCATGCGCGCCATGGCCCAGACCCGCGGCGAGTCCATCCACCACCAGCAGGCCGAACTCTATCCGCGGCTCGCCTCAGCCGGGGCGGAGGCGTACACGCTGTGGGACGCCGCCCGCCGCTCGCGGGAGGAAGGCTACCTCGCGGAGGCGCGGACCCACGGCGAGCAGCGCGACGAGGACGACCTCGCCGGCGGCGGCTACGAACACGTCGCCCTGGCGGTGATGCGCGCGTTGGCGGGAGCCGGGGACGCCCAGCTCATCCTCAACACGCCCAACACGCTTCCGTCCGGTCCTGGCGGGGCGACCGCCCCCGGCGGCACCACCCCGGAACCGGCCATTCCGGGACTGCCGGCGGACGCCGTCGTCGAGGTCCCCTGCACGGTAACGCCCGACGGCGCGGTGCCGCTTACGCAGTCAGCCCCGGGACCGGAGCAACTCACCCTCCTCCAGCGCGTCAAGGAGGTGGAGCGGCTCACCGTCCGGGCAGCGACGCACGGAGACCGGGCGGCCGCCGTCGACGCTTTCGGCCGGCATCCCCTGGTGGATTCCCCCGCCCTGGGGGCACAGCTCATGGCCGGCTACGAGCACGCGTTCCCTGCGCTGCGCGGGCTTTGGCGCGGCTAGAGCTTCCGGTACATCACGTGCAGGCCCACGTATCCGAGCGTGGGGTGGTTGAACGCCTCGGGGATGGTGGCGAGGATTTCGAAGCCCATCCCCTGCCAGGCGGCCACCGCGCGGACATTGCGTTCCACCACGGCGTTGAACTGCATGGCCCGGAAGCCCGCGTCCCGTGCCGCGTCCAGGGAGTATGCGCACAGGGCCCGTGCCACGCCTTTGCCGCCGTGGCCGCTGTGGACCATGTAGCCGGCGTTGGCCACGTGGCTGCCCGCGCCGCCCTGGTTGGGGTGCAGTTCGCCGGTGCCGATCACGCCGCCGTCGGGCGTCACGGCCACAAACGCCTGGACGGGGGCATCCTTGAACCAGCGGGCCCGGGCGTCGGCCTCAGTTGTGTCCCGGTCCCAGGTGAACGTCTCGCCGGACCGGATGACGGGCTCCAGCACGGCCCACATGCCGGGCCAGTCGGCGTCCGTGGCGGGGCGGATCGAGTATTCCGCGGAACTGTGCGGTGTTGTGGCTGCATTCACACGCGCCACGTTAGCAGCCGGCCACGTGCCGGGAGGCCGCCCGGGAGCGGCTGGAGTAGTGTTTTACCGAGTGGGCAACAGCGGGGCCCACGCCGCGCCAGCGGTGGGAAGGAGAAGTCATGACATTGATCCGCAGGGTCGCGTTACTCTCCCTCCACACCTCCCCGATGGAGCAGCCAGGCTCCGGCGACGCCGGCGGCATGAACGTCTACATCCGGGAACTGGCGTCCGCGCTCGCCGAGACCGGCGTAGAGGTGGAGATCTTCACGCGCTCCACGTCAGCCAACCAGGCCGCCGTCGAACATCCGGACCCCGGCGTGTGCGTCCACAACGTGCTGGCCGGGCCGCCGCGGAAGATCCCCAAGGAAGAACTGCCGGAGCTGCTGCACCACATGGTCGCCGAGATCGAGCAGATCCGCCAGCGCCAGCCGCACGGCCGCTACGACGTTATCCATTCGCACTATTGGGTGTCCGGAATCGCCGGCCTGGAGCTCTCGGAGCTCTGGGGTGTGCCGCTGGTCCACACCATGCACACCATGGCCAAAGTCAAAAACCTCCTGCTGGAGTCCGGCGAACAGCCCGAGCCACGGCGGCGCGAAGAGGGCGAGCACCGGATCGTCGACGGCGCCGCCCGCCTGATCGCCAACACCACCGCCGAAGCCGGAGAGCTGGTGTCCCACTACGGTGCCGATTACGACCGGATCGACGTCGCACCGCCGGGCGTGGACCTCAGCACCTTCACTCCCGCCTTCCGGGCGCGGTCCCGGGCCGAACGGGGTGTTTCGCCGGAGACATTCCACCTGGTCTTCGCTGGCCGGATCCAGCGGCTGAAGGGCCCGCAGATACTGCTCAAGGCCGCCGCATTGCTGCGGGCCCGGCGGCCGGAGATCAATCTCCGGCTCACCATCCTTGGTGCCCTCAGCGGCAACAAGGACTTCAACCTCCGGCACCTGATCGCTGAGTCTGGCATGGACGACGTCGTCACGCACCTTCCCCCGGTCAGCGCGTCTGACCTGGCGTCCTGGTTCCGGGCGGCGGATGTTGTGGTGATGCCTTCCTACAGTGAATCGTTCGGGCTGGTGGCCATCGAAGCGCAGGCCTGCGGGACGCCCGTGGTGGGCACCCGGGTGGGCGGGCTGTCCCGCGCCATCTGCCATGGCCGAACCGGGCTGCTGGTGGACGGGCACCATGCCAAGGACTGGGCGAACGCGCTCGAAGCGATGTACGACGATCCGGACACCCGTGCCGATATGGGGCGGGCTGCGGCCATCCGGGCGGAGAACCTGGGGTGGAACCGCACTGCCGCCATCACGCTGGAAACGTACCACGCCGCCGTCGAACAGCAGTTGGCCAGCCGGCTGACCCCAACTTCCCCAACCCTCTCTCACCTTTGAGCCGTTTTTCCCCCAACCCTCTCTCACCTTTGAATCGTCGGCTGATAGATTGTCGCGCACAGTGTTCCGCACAGAGCCAAAGGACATCGATGTCTGAAAACAAGGTCCTCACCGATCTTGAGATCGCGCAAAGGGCCGCCATCCTGCCCATCGGGGAGATCGCGGAGCGGGCCGGTATCAATGCCGATGCCGTGGAGCCGTATGGGCGGTACAAGGCGAAAATCGACCCCGCCCGGCTGCGGCTCCCCGCGGGAAAGACCGCCGGGAAAGTGGTCCTCGTCTCGGCCATGTCCCCCACCCCGGCCGGCGAGGGAAAGTCCACCACCACGGTGGGACTGGCCGATTCGCTGGCACGGGCGGGCCACAAGGTCATGATCGCGCTGCGCGAACCGTCCTTGGGCCCCATCCTGGGCATGAAGGGCGGGGCGGCGGGCGGCGGCTATTCCCAGGTCCTGCCCATGGACGAGATCAACCTGCATTTCACCGGTGACTTCCACGCGATCACTTCGGCCAACAACGCGCTCATGGCCCTTGTGGACAACCACATTTTTCAGGGGAATGAGCTGAACATCGATCCGCGGCGCGTGACGTTCAAGCGCGTCCTGGACATGAACGACCGCTCGCTCCGAGAGGTGATCATCGGCCTCGGCGGACCGGCGCAGGGCGTGCCGCGCCAGGACAGTTTCGACATCACAGCGGCCTCCGAGATCATGGCCGTCTTCTGCCTGGCCACGGACCTGGACGATCTGCGCGAGCGCATAGGCCGCATCACTGTGGGCTACAGCCACGACCGCCAGCCGGTCACGGTGGCGGATCTGGGTGTCCAGGGCGCGCTGACCATGCTGCTCAAGGATGCCCTCAAGCCCAACCTTGTCCAGTCCATCGCCGGCACGCCCGCCGTTGTCCACGGCGGCCCGTTCGCGAACATCGCGCACGGCTGCAACTCCCTCATCGCCACCCGGACAGCGCAGCAGCTGGCCGACATCGTGGTCACGGAAGCCGGCTTCGGGGCGGACCTCGGCGCTGAGAAGTACATGGACATCAAGGCGCGCATCGCAGACGTGGCACCGTCCGCCGTCGTGGTGGTGGCGACGGTCCGGGCGCTCAAGATGCACGGCGGCGTCCCGAAGGACCAGCTCAAGGAGCCGAACGTCGAGGCGCTGGCCGCCGGCGTCGGGAACCTGAAACGGCACGTGCACAACGTCGAGAAGTTCGGCATCGCGCCGGTGGTGGCCATCAACAAGTTCGCCACAGATACGCCCGAAGAGCTGGAGTGGCTGCTCGCCTGGTGCGCCCGGGAAGGCGTACAGGCCGCGGTCGCCGACGTCTGGGGCCGGGGCGGAGGGGGCGACGGCGGCGATGAACTCGCGGCGAAGGTCGCCGCCGCGGTGGCGGCGCCGTCGGACTTCCGGCACCTGTATCCGCTGACCCTGTCTGTGGAGGACAAGATCCGGACGATTGTGCAGGAGATCTACGGGGCCGACGGCGTGGAGTTCTCGGTGCCGGCACTCAAAAGGCTGGCCGACATTGAGAAGCACGGCTGGGGCGGAATGCCCGTGTGTATGGCGAAGACGCAGTATTCGTTCACCGACGACGCCTCGCAGCTGGGCGCACCCAAGGGCTTCATCATCCACGTACGCGACCTCATTCCGAAGACCGGCGCCGGCTTCATCGTGGCCCTGACCGGTGCCGTCATGACCATGCCCGGCTTACCCAAGGAGCCCGCCGCGATGCGCATGGACGTCGACGCGCACGGCAACCCGGTCGGCCTCTTCTGACCTATCCCGCCCCCACCCCGGACGCTCTCTCACATATGGTGGGTTTCCAACGAACCCTCTCTCACCTTTGGGGCCTTTCCAGGCAACGCTCTCTCACCTGTGGATAACTTCTGCGGGCACCGGCGACTCTGAGGAACAATGCCGGTATGCACACGCAGACTGCGCTTCCCGCCACATTGGCATCCGGCCCGTTCACGCTCACGGACGCCACAGCCGAAGGCGTACCTCGGAATCGTCTCCTTCGGCCCGACGTCGCGCATGTCAGCCGCGGACTGTACCGTCCCGCAGACTGGGATTTCGAACTTGAGGCTGCCGCCCGCGCGCTCTCGGCAGCCACTCCGGGTGCCTGGATCTCGCACGTAACGGCGGCACGTCTTCGCAGTTCGTGCCTTCCACCGTGGCTCTCTGACTCCACGGAACTGCATCTGAGCAAGCCGCGGTCCCTGCCGAGCGTTCGCCGCAAAGGCGTGATCGGACATACGGTGACCGCGGCTGATGACGAGGTCGAATCGGTTGACGGAATCCGCATCAGCACGCGTCCGCGCACATGGCTGGACATGGCCCGCGTGCTGCCGTTGAAGGACCTCATATGCCTGGGTGACGAGTTGATCCGGTTGCCCCGGCAGGCGTTTGAAAACCGCGATGTACCGTTCACCACCATTGAGGAATTGCGCGCCCTGACGGGTCGGCACAAAAACCTCCAGGGAATTGTCCGCGCCCGCGAAGCCTTGGAACTCATGCGAGTCGGAGCGGATTCCGGCCCGGAGACCCTGCTCCGGCTGGCAATGCTCGACGCCGGGGTCCCCGAGCCCCAGCTTCAGCTCACGCTGCGCGAGGCAGACCCGCTGTCGCCGTCGGCGGATCTGGGATACCGCCATCGGCGCGTGGCCATCCAGTACGACGGCGGCCATCACCTCATGCCCAAACAGAAACTCAGCGATCGGCGACGGGACAAGGCCTTCGAAGCCGCCGGCTGGACGGTCCTCATTTTCGGTAAAGAGGATCTGGCCGATGGATTCGAACGCGCCGTCAGCATTCTCAAAAGGGAACTGCGGTCCGCCTGGGTGGATCCCGCGGTCGTGTCCGGCTTTTCGCATTCGATGTAGTGAGAGAGCGTCCGCCAGAAACGCCCCAAAGGTGCGAGAGCGTCGCACGGGGCTTTAAACGCCGGACGCTCCCCCACCAAAAAGTGAGAGAGCGTCCGGCAAAAACCCACCAAAGGTGAGAGAGCGTTTAGCGCTCGAGGTCTCCGCGGATGAAGGCCTCGACCTTGTCACGGGCGAGGTCGTCGTTGAACTGCTCCGGCGGGGACTTCATGAAGTAGCTCGAGGCCGAGAGCAGCGGGCCGCCGATGCCGCGGTCCAGGCCGATCTTGGCGGCGCGGATGGCGTCGATGATCACGCCGGCGGAGTTGGGTGAGTCCCAGACTTCCAGCTTGTATTCGAGCGATACGGGGGCATCACCGAAGTTGCGGCCTTCGAGGCGGACGAAGGCCCATTTGCGGTCGTCGAGCCACTGGACGTAGTCGGACGGGCCGATGTGGACGTTGCGCGGTGCAATCTCGGCTTCAACGTTGGAGGTCACGGCCTGGGTCTTGGAGATCTTCTTGGACTCGAGGCGGTCGCGCTCCAGCATGTTCTTGAAGTCCATGTTGCCGCCGACATTCAGCTGGTACGTGCGGTCCAGCGTGACGCCGCGGTCTTCGAAGAGCTTGGCCATAACGCGGTGCGTGATGGTGGCACCGATCTGGCTCTTGATGTCGTCGCCCACGATCGGCACGCCGGCGGCGGTGAACTTGTCGGCCCATTCCTTGGTGCCGGCGATGAACACGGGGAGGGCGTTGACGAACGCCACGCCGGCGTCGATGGCAGCCTGCGCGTAGAAGTGCGCTGCATCCTCGGAACCAACCGGGAGGTAGCAGACCATAACGTCGGCCTTGGATTCGCGGAGCGCGGCGACGATGTCAACGGGCTCTTCGGTTGACTGTTCGATGGTCTCGAGGTAGTACTTGCCGAGGCCGTCCAGGGTGTGGCCGCGCTGGACGGTCACGCCGGTCGGGGGCACGTCGGCGATCTTGATGGTGTTGTTCTCGCTGGCCAGGATGGCATCGGCGAGGTCCACGCCCACCTTCTTGCCGTCAACATCAAAGGCGGCAACAAACTGGACATCGTTGACGTGGTACTTGCCGAACTCCACGTGCATCAGACCCGGGATCGTGGCCTGGGGATCGGCGTCACGGTAATAATGCACGCCCTGGACGAGCGAGGCGGCGCAGTTACCCACACCAACGATGGCAACACGAATCGGATTTGCAGACACGGAGCTCCTTTGAAGACAACTTCAGCCGCCAGGACGGTTAGTACCGGAAAGTACGACGGCGGCACGCTGGCAGTGCGCCATTCGGCGCCTTTTCATCTTACCCAACCATGCGGGGGCCGGGATTGTTCCCGGCCCCCGCCAGTTGAAGCGTTACGTTGTTACTTCTGCTTCCATAGGTTGATGTCCGACTCGACGGCGAACTCGTCGATGGCATTGACCTCGTCTGCGGTGAAGTCCAGGTTGTTGATGGCGGACAGGGTGTCTTCCAGCTGCCGGACGCTGGAAGCGCCGACGAGTGCGGAGGTCACGGAGGAGCCCTCGCCCTGCTCGCGGAGGATCCAGGCGATCGCCATTTGCGCGAGGGTCTGGCCCCGCCCCTCGGCGATCCGGTTGAGCCCGCGGACGCGGTCCAGGTTCTCGGGAGTGATCATGGCTTCGTCCAGGGACTTGTGCTGCGCTGCCCGGGAATCCGCGGGCACGCCGTTGAGGTAGCGGCCTGTGAGCATTCCCTGGGCCAGCGGCGAGAAGGCGATGCAGCCGGCGCCCACCTGCTCCAGGGCCTCGTACAGGTTGGGGCTGCCGTTCTCGGTCCAGCGGTTCAGCATGGAGTAGCTCGGCTGGTGGATCAGCAACGGCGTACCGAGTTCCTTCAGGATCCGCGCGGCCTCGAGGGTCTGCTCCGGAGTGTAGGACGAGATGCCCGCGTACAGCGCCTTGCCCGAGCGGACGGCCTGGTCCAGCGCGCCCATGGTCTCTTCCATCGGCGTTTCCGGGTCCGGGCGGTGGCTGTAGAAGATGTCCACGTAGTCCAGGCCCATGCGCTCCAGGGACTGGTCCAGGCTGGCCAGCAGGTACTTGCGGGAGCCAAAGTTGCCGTACGGGCCCGGCCACATGTCGTAGCCGGCCTTGCTGGAGATGATGAGTTCGTCGCGGTACGGCTTGAAGTCGTCCTTGAAGTGGCGGCCGAAGTTGGTCTCGGCGGCGCCGTAGGGCGGTCCGTAGTTGTTCGCGAGGTCGAAGTGGGTGACGCCCAGATCGAAGGCGCGGCGCAGGATGGCCCGCTGCACTTCGAAGGGCTTGTCGTCGCCGAAGTTGTGCCACAGTCCCAGGGAAATGGCCGGCAGTTTCAGTCCGCTGCGTCCGACGCGGCGGTAGGGCATGGATTCATAGCGGTCTTCCGCGGCTGAATAAGTCATACATACCATCCTGCCATCTGTGACGCGCGCTACAGACCGCAAGGCCCCGGGTTACGTCTCCGGAGCCGGCAGGGAATCGACGACGGCGGCAATCGCCGCGTCGTATTGGGGCGCCTGCAGGTAGTCGCTGTGGCTTACTACGAGGAACTGATACGTGAAGGGATCCATCTCCTGCGCGTAGGGGTCTGTCCCGACGTTCTCGGCACCTCCCGGACCTTTATAGAGAACCGGGAAGCCGAGGTAATCGGTCTTGCGGTACAGATTCACCCATCGATTCGGACCGGCCCCGAGGACGTGGCTGAGGTTCACGTCGAACTGAACCGCCGGTTCGCCGGTCACAATGCGCTCATCGTCCGGGCTTCCGGCCGCGGTGAGCTTTGTCCGGCCCGCCGGGGCGGTGGCGAGCACGGCCGGACCCAGTGAGGTGTACTACTGATGTGAGACACAGTTTGAAAGGATTGTGCCCATGTCTGCTCGACCAACCTATTCCGATGAGTTCAAGGCTGATGCCGTTGCGCTGGT